>NZ_VJZT01000020.1 GCF_007097245.1 Flavobacterium restrictum
TATCAGTCTTTTATCCTAATTTTTAACATCTTATTTTGTTGGTTTTCAATGAAATATGCTTTTTGTCATGTACTGAAGTAAATCGACTATAATTCCCACTGCGGGTTGATTGGCTTCTCTTAAAATGACATTGGCTGATTTTCGGCCAATGCCTTTTAATGCGGTTAAACCCTCCATCGTTAAGGGAATATTTTCGTTTTTTGAGATGGTTTTAGCTATTTCTAATAACCAGTTGGCTTTGGTCTCAACGTTTTTGACATTGGCAATATAAGGAATTAGAGCTGTTTTTTTAGCAACAGAAAGACTTTCTATACTCGGAAAATTTTGAAATAATAGGGAGGCAAGCGAATTGATATTCGCATCAGAGTCTTGCGCCGATAAAAGTACCATTACCATAAGTTGGTATCGGTTTTGATACGCTAATGGATGTTTTTTTCGGCTGTATTTTTCAAGAATTGGTGCTAAATTACTTTCCCAATTGGGGGTGTTTCCAAACAAGTCCATTGCGCTATTCTTTAAAATCTACCGATACCGAATTGACACAATACCGCTGTCCTGTTTGGGTTGATCCATCATTGAATACATGCCCTAAATGGCTGCCACAATTGGCACAGAGGATTTCGGTGCGTTGCATTCCGTGTGTTGAATCGGTTATGTAACTGACTTTGCCAGGAATAGATTCATCAAACGATGGCCAACCACAATGGGCATCGAACTTGGCTTTACTGTCAAACAGAGGTTCATTGCAGGCGCCACAGCAGTAGGTTCCTTTTTCAAAATGCAAATTGTATTTTCCTGTATGCGGGTATTCGGTTCCTTTTTGACGTAGAATTCGGTATCGTTCTGTTCCCAATTGTTCTAGCCATTCTTGCTCGTTTTTTTGTAACGGATAAGTCATAACATTTGTTTTTTTATGTAATTTAAAAATTTTTAAAAAGGAAAAAAGTATAGTTTTAAGCTTCTTTTAGAAACGAAATTACTTTGTTTATAACGGTGGTATCACCCAAAATTTTGCGATGACCCAATCCATCAGTGAGTACTAATTGACCGTTTTTTAAGTGCTTGTGAATGTGAATTCCAGCTTTTACGGGAACTTCGTCATCTGTAGTGTCGTGTAGCACTAGTACTGGAATAGAAAGCATTGCCGCAGCTTTATATGCTGAAAAATCATCCATTTTTTCGTTGTATTTTTTTTCAAAATGCAGCTTTAATTCAGTGGCAATATTGGGCTTCAATTCTAATTTAGCAATAAAATCATCCAAAATATCTTGTACAATATCGCCACTTCCTATGACGATTGCTTTATTGACTTTGAGTCCTTTTTTCAAAGCATTCAAAACTGCCATACCGCCTAACGAATGCCCAATGACTGCTTCAAATGGCCCATATTGCTGGTCAATTTCTATAATTGCGGCAATGAAATCGACCATTATGGTGGTGCTCCCAGGCGATTTTCCGTGTGCGGGTGCATCAAAACTAATTGTAGAATAGCCTTTAGCCAATAGCGCATCGGCAATTTTAAACAATTGGGTGCCTCTTCCTGACCAACCATGCACCAATAAAATTTTTCGGTTGGAGTTGCCATATTCATACACCATAACCGATTTGTGTATTGCTGGAATCCGAATTAAGTTTTGAATGCTTTTGCTATTCATTTCCAATTCTCTTTTGGGAAGCTTATGTTTTATGGGAGTTGTAAATAATTTTGCTGCAAATAGTGTTACTAATTTTGTCGAAATAAAAGCTAAAAAGCCACAAATAAGTAAAATAATCCTCGGAATTCTTAAAGATTGAGACCTATTTTTGTTTTTTTTTGTCATTAAAATAAATTTTTAATTGCATTACGATGTTCCCTTTTTTTTACTAAATTTAGAAAAACATAAAAGTACTATTATTTATGTTTTTTTTGCAAAAAAATAAGGGAATCAATAAAATTTTTCAACTACCAACGTTTGAGTTGGTTCTAAAAACGTTGCTTTTTTAATATTTAAAAGTTGTTTTTGATGCAATTAATCATTCTGGAACTAGCAGTAGTAAAACATATATATAAGTGTACAATTTAATAATTAACAAAAAATGAAACCAAAAAAGAAAAACGTTATCGCCATTATTTTAGGAGGAGGGCAGGGCTCTAGATTGTATCCGTTAACAGAAACTCGCTCAAAACCAGCTGTTCCAATTGGAGGGAAATATCGATTGGTTGATATTCCGATTTCGAATTGTATGAATTCCGATATTTACAGGATGTTTGTATTGACGCAATTTAATTCGGCTTCGTTGAATGCGCACATCAAGAACACGTATAATTTTAGTATTTTCAGTCACGCTTTTGTTGATATTTTAGCGGCCGAACAAACTCCGGATAATCCTACTTGGTTTCAAGGAACTTCGGATGCCGTACGTCAATGTATGCCTCACTTTTTGAATCATGAATTTGATTATGCGTTGATACTTTCTGGAGATCAATTGTACCAAATGGATTTTAACGAAATGCTCGAAGCGCATATACAAGCCGATGCCGATATTTCGATTGCGACATTACCTGTAAACGCCAAGGATGCACCAGAATTTGGGATTTTGAAAACCAATTCTGAGAGTTGTATTGAGTCTTTTATAGAAAAACCTGCTGCTGAATTGTTGCCAGATTGGGAGTCAGATGTGAGTGACGAAATGAAAAGCCAAGGCAAACATTATTTAGCTTCGATGGGGATTTACATTTTTAACAAAAAGTTGTTAGTTGAGTTGATGAAAAATCCAAATACCAAAGATTTTGGAAAAGAAATTATCCCACAAGCGGTGGGTCATCATAAAATATTAAGTTACCAATACGAAGGATATTGGACTGATATTGGTAATATTGATTCGTTTTTTGAAGCTAATATTGGCTTGACAAATGATATTCCGGAGTTTAATTTATTTGATAATGACAATAAAATTTTCACTAGACCCCGTTTATTGCCACCATCAAAATTCCAAAAAACGTTGATCGAAAAATCCTTAATTTCCGAAGGATGTATTATTCAAGCCCAAGAAATCCATAAATCAGTAATTGGAATTCGTTCTCGAATAGGCGAAGGAACCGTTATCCAAAATACGTATGTAATGGGTAACGACTTTTATCAAAGCATTGATGATATGAAAGATGATATTTATAACGACAGGCAACTCGTAGGAATTGGCGAGCGATGTTTTATAAACAACGCCATCGTTGATAAAAATTGCCGAATAGGTAATGATGTACACATTAATGGAGGCAAACATTTAGAGAATGATTCCAATAAATTGTATGCCATAAAAGATGGGATTGTTGTGATAAAAAAAGGAGCAGTGCTACCTAATAATTTCACAATATCTTAATTTTTTAGGATTATAAAAAAATCCAAAATTAGAGATCATATTCTTAAAATTAGCTCTTTATACCGCTTTTTTGTAATTGATATAAAAAGAGTTTGAGAACTAATAAAGAGTGTGGACTGTGAATTTTGGATTTTTTGCCTTATAATTGAATTCGCATTTCCTTTTTTTTAGAAAAAAAACAAACTAAACCTTCCAAATTGTAAAGATAAAAGGATTAGTTTTAGTAAATCGTTTTAAAATTTTTAATAATTGTTTCAAATTCGGCAATATTAATGAGAAAATAATAATTATATTGCTAAAGTTTCTTGAATATATAATATTTAGTAAATTACCAAGTCAAATTAAAAGTACAAAATGCAAAATCAAACTCGAATAATAATAGAAAATGTTTCGCCGCAATTGGATTGTGGTGCCAATGCCATAAAAAGAATTGTGGGACAAAAAGTTGTTGTTACCGCCGATTTATTTTCGGATGGGCATGATGTTTTAGAAAGTTGTGTGAAATTTAAGCATGAATCCGATGAATATAGTCAAGAAGTGCGCATGACTCCTACGGTTAATGATGAATGGATTGCTGAATTTAAAGTAGAAAAACAAGGATTTTATACCTATTATGTTGAAGGTTGGGTCGATTATGCCTTGAATTGGCAACACGGAACCGAACGAAAAATTCAAGACAATCAATATGTAAAGTCAGAATTACTGGAAGGGGCAGAGTATGTTCGTGCTATTCTTGCTCTCGCAACATCAGATGAAGTGGATTATTTGAACACGTTGGCCTATTATTTTACTACAGAATCCGAGTATGAAAATGCAATACGTGAAGCCACTTCGTATCGATTGAAAAGTTTTTTTAAAAAATATCCCATCCGTTTTTTAGAAAATAAATCGCTTGAATTAAAGGTGTATGTTGATCGAAAAAAAGCATTATTTAGTACTTGGTACGAGTTTTTTCCTAGGTCAGCATCGCCAGATGAAGGGCGTCATGGTACGTTTAAGGATTGCGAACGATTGTTGCAGCGCGTGGCCGATATGGGGTTTGATACCTTGTATTTCCCACCCATTCATCCCATTGGCGAAGTAAATAGAAAAGGAAAAAACAATGCAACAACTGCTGAATATGGTAATGTAGGTTCGCCTTGGGGAATTGGTTCCCATCACGGCGGACACCAATCAACGCATCCAGAATTGGGAACTATTGATGATTTTAAAGCATTGGTTCACAAAGCGCAAGAATTAGGGATAGAAGTTGCTATGGATTATGCCTTGCAAGCCGCACCAGATCATCCGTATGTAAAGGATTTTCCACAATGGTTCAAGTGGCGACCAGATGGAACGGTACAATATGCCGAAAATCCACCTAAAAAATACCAAGATATTCAGCCTATTTATTTTGAAAGTAGCGATTGGAAAAACCTTTGGAAAGAGTTACTAGATGTGGCTTTGTTTTGGATTGAAGAGTGCAACATCAAGATTTATAGAGTTGATAATCCGCATACTAAACCATTTTATTTTTGGGGATGGCTCATTGCCGAAATCAAGAAAAAACATCCTGATGTTTTGTTTTTGGCAGAAGCCTTTACACGACCAAAAATAATGAACGAATTGGCAAAGCAAGGTTTTAGCCAGTCGTACACTTATTTTACTTGGAGAAATTCCAAAAAGGAACTTACAGATTATGTGGAGGAATTGACACAGTCCGAACAAAAAGAGTTTTACCGTCCTAATTTTTGGCCCAATACGCCTGATATCAATCCATTTGCATTGCAAAGCGGTAACGAATCGGTTCACTTGCAAAAATATTTTCTTGCAGCTACTTTGAGTTCTAGCGTAGGGATTTACGGTCCCGTGTTTGAATATATGGTTTGTGCTCCAATGGCAGCTGGGAAAGAAGAATACCTAAACTCTGAAAAATACGAATATTACAAATGGAATTGGGAAAAGCAAAATAAATTGACTACCCTAATTACCAAAGTAAACGCCATTCGAAAAGAGCAAGATTCGTTGCAACAAACCAACAATATTGTTTTTTGTGATACTAATAATGAGCAAGTCATGGCTTATTACAAATTTGACGATAACAAGCAAAACGAAACATTGATGGTCGTAAGTTTAGATGCGTTTAATACCAGTCAAGCAATGGTTCGAATTCCGTTGGAGCAACTGGGGAATCAACCCATTCATGTTACGGATTTGATTACTGGAAACACCTATTTTTGGGACAAAGAATGGAATTTTGTTGTTCTTTCGCCTGAATTGCCTTTTCATTTATTTAAAATTCAGAAATAATGGTCGATAAAATTAACGAGGACGAATTTCAAAATCCTTTTGTCTTTAATGCCAATTGGAAAAATGCTTTTGAAGATGATGAATTTGTAAAGGTATTTTCTTCGGATATCCTTGAAAATTACATTATTAATAAACGCTGGTACGGTGGCAAAGCCAGTACATTGAAGTATATTGAAGTCGTAGATTCGTTTAAAATTGCTTCCAAGAAACATACCTATTACGGCGTTTTATTAGAAGTAAATTTCAAGGAAGCTTTTTATCAGCACTATTTTATGCCCATTTCATTCATGGCCGAGGAGGATTTGGACACCAACACCATAATTGCTCCCATCAAAATGAATGGTGTGGAAGGGTTTCTGGTAGATGCGTTGCACCAAGAGGATTTCAGGAAATTATTATTCGATAATATTTTAAATTCTAAAGAAAAAGAAGATTCCAAATTAAAGTTTCACAAAGGCGATAAATTGGATGCTATTGCGTACAAAACGTCCAAATTTATGGGCGTGGAGCAAAGTAATACGTCGATTATTTACAATGAATCCTTGGTTCTAAAAATTTTTAGACGCATCTACATTAGCATGAATCCTGATTACGAAATCAGTAGATTTTTGACCGAAAGGATGAATTTTAAAAGTTCACCAGCTTATACAGGAAGCATTAGCGTTGTTTTGACCGAAGGGAATATCACGCTTGGTTTGATGCAGGAATTAGTTCCCAATCAAGGCGATGCGTGGAAATTTATGTTGGAAGAAGTGGATCGAATTTTTGAAAGTTTGCATCACAAAAAAATCAAGATTCATAAACTACCCGATATTGCATTATTCGAAAGATTAAAAATCAATGATATACCGCATGAAATAATAGATTGGGCTGGTTTAAGTATTTTTATGCGTACAAAAACACTCGCCACTCGAACCGCCGAAATGCACATTGCATTAGGGAGTGATATTCACGAAACGGCTTTTACACCCATTACCTACAATGGCGATTATTCGGTTTGGTTGAAAAATAGATTGACGTATCAATTTCAAAACCGCTTGAATATTCTGGAAAACAATTTGCACAAACTAGATGGATTGGCTCTTGAATTAGCCAATAAATTTTTGGATCATAAAAAAGACATTCGGAAAGCATTTTTAGATTTTGATTGGACCAAAATGAAATCAGAACGCATCAGGATTCATGGGGATTTTCATTTGGGACAAGTTTTAGTCAACGGCGAAGATTTTTATTTACTTGATTTTGAAGGAGAACCAGAAAGTACCATTCGGGATCGTAAGGTAAAACAGCCGCCATTAAAGGATGTAGCAGGCATGTTTAGATCGTTTCATTACTCGATTTATGCCACCTTATTCAATAATAAGGACAAATATCCATTTGAGCAAAAGGATTTATTTCATGCTGGCGAAATTTTGTATAAATATTTTGTTGGCGTATTCTTGCAAACCTATACCGAAGTCGCTCAAGGCGAAAATCTAAATATTGGATACAAGAAAGAAATTGATTTTCTATTAAAATATTGCTTGTTAGAAAAAGCAGTTTACGAGTTGGGGTATGAGCTCAACTCACGGCCACGCTGGTCTGTAATTCCGTTGACTGGAATTGCGAGTATTATGAATTTTGATTAATAACAGTTACTTATAGCAATATACAACCCATTATAACAATGAACAAAGTACAACCACATTCGCTTTTTACAGATTTTGATATTGATTTATTCAAAGCGGGAAAACATTTTAGATTATACGAAAAACTAGGCGCGCATCTTATCGAAGTCGATGGGGTCAAAGGTGTTTATTTTGCAGTTTGGGCACCATCAGCCCGATCCGTTTCGGTAATTGGCGATTTTAATTATTGGATTCAAGGCGAGCATTCATTGCAAGTACGCTGGGATTCCTCTGGAATTTGGGAAGGATTTATTCCTGGAATCGAGAAAGGAACCACGTATAAATACAAAATACAATCTAATAATGGGGGGATTATTACCGAGAAAGCCGATCCATTTGCTTTTTACTGCGAAAAACCACCACATACCGCATCTGTAATTTGGGATTTAGAGTACAAATGGAAGGATGAGAACTGGATGGAAACTCGCAAAGTGACTAATGCGCTGGACAAACCCTATTCCGTTTACGAGGTGCATTTGGGTTCTTGGAAACGCCATGAAAAAGAAAATCGGTTTTTGACGTACTTGGAATTTGCTGATGATTTAGTACAATACGTTCAAGAAACAGGTTTCACGCATGTGGAATTTATGCCTATAATGGAATATCCGTATGATCCGTCTTGGGGATACCAATTAGTAGGTTATTTTGCGCCCACTTCTCGTTTTGGGCAACCACAGGATTTTATGGTCTTGGTGGATAAATTGCACCAAGCAGGAATTGGAGTGATTTTGGACTGGGTTCCGTCACATTTTCCTGATGACGCACACGGTTTAGGCTTTTTTGATGGCTCTAATCTTTTTGAGCATCCTGATCGTAAAAAAGGGTATCATCCGGATTGGAAAAGTTTGGTTTTTAATTATGGTCGTAATGAAGTGCGTTCTTTTTTGATTAGTAATGCCTTGTTTTGGTTACAATATTACCACGCCGATGGGCTTCGAGTAGATGCTGTAGCCTCGATGTTGTATTTAGATTATTCCCGTAAAGACGGGGAGTGGGAGCCTAACATTTATGGGGGTAGAGAAAATCTAGATACCATAAGTTTCCTAAAAGATTTCAATGAAGCTGTGTATTATAATTATGAAGGCGTACAAACAATTGCCGAGGAAAGTACCTCTTTCCCTATGGTTTCTCGACCTACATTTGCTGGCGGATTGGGTTTTGGGATGAAATGGATGATGGGTTGGATGCACGATACCTTGGAATATTTCCAGAAAGAAACCGTGTATAGAAAATACCATCAAAATGATTTGACCTTTTCGATGACGTATACGTTCTCTGAAAATTTTATGTTGCCTCTTTCGCATGATGAAGTCGTGTATGGCAAAAAATCTATTGCGGGTAGAATGCCGGGAGATGAATGGCAAAAATTTGCCAATTTGCGTTTGCTTTATGGCTATATGTTTACGCATCCGGGTACCAAATTGTTGTTTATGGGAAGCGAATTTGGACAAAGTAGCGAATGGAATTTTGAAGGAAGTCTAGATTGGCATTTGTTGCAATACCCGTATCACGAGGGCGTAAAACGCTTGATTACCAAGTTGAATGAGTTGTACAAAACGGAACCAGCCTTGCACGAAAAACAATTCAGTCCCGAAGGATTTGAATGGATTAACTATTCCGATCATCAAAATGCCGTTATGAGTTTTATACGAAAAGGAAATAAACCCAAAGAAGACGTGATTGTAGTATGTAATTTTACCCAAGTGGTGCGTGCTAATTATAGAATTGGGTTGCCCAAAAAAGGAAAATTAGTGCCTATTTTCAATAGTGACGATACCACCTTTGGCGGAAGCGGTGTTCAAAATCCGAGTAAATTACTCATTGAAGCCACTCCTTATGATGGTAGAGATTATTCGGCTGAATTGCTTTTACCTCCTTTGTCAGTAACGGTTTTCAAGATTTTGTAACGTATTTTTAGCATAATTTAAAATCCTATTCGGTGTTTCTTTATAATTTTATAAAGAACATGGAATAGGATTTTTTAGTTACATAATCGCAGATGGATTAGATTTCCTTTTCTATTTCAATAATTTGTTCTGCTAAATCGGAGTATTCTTTGGAGAGTTCCGTGATTTCTCTTTCGGTTTTTTCTTCAGCATTCATTACGGTATTTCTGGCGCCTTCGCTGGTTGCTACCAATTCGTTAAGCTTGAGATGCAATGATCCAGAGAACCGGTTGAATGATTTTTGAATGATGAATAAACTCAAAAACGTCACTCCAAAAATAATGTCACCAATAATTTGGTGCACATCAATGGCGGTATAAAAACTATTAGTCCACCATACAATAACCATTATAAAGGCAAGTATGAAGCTAATGGGATTTCCTAGAATCATCGTGGCATAAGAGGTTAATTTTTCGAAGATGATTTCGCATTGACTGTATATTTTCATTGTGATTTATGTTTTCAAAGTGCTGGATTAGAGCTGGATGTGCTGGGTTTTGACTATGTTACTTTTTATCTTCTGGTTTACGTAGGTATACATTAGTAGTTTCTTTTTCGGGAAAAAGGAGTGCTACTACTGGTGCTGTGTTCTCCTGCAAGGCTGATTTTAAATGATTGTTAATCATTTTTTGATGCCATAATACTTTTGTTTTGGTGTTTTTTGGTTGTTTTTGGACATCTTCGTTTTTCATTTTTATTTTGTTTTAGAAGAGAATTTTAGGGTTTGTAGCATAACAAAGTTCCTTTTTCTTTGGCAAATAAAAGTTCTATAATTATGGATTTTAGTTGTGTTATTACCACTTTTTATAGTTTGCCTTGAAAAGCATTTTAGTTGTTAAAATCCTATAAAACAAGAAAAGGACTGTTGAAATCAACAGCCCTTTTCACCCAAATTTAAAAAAAAACCTCAACCTTATTGTTTCGTATTAATACGATGTTTTCAATTCTACTCTTCTGTTTTTGGCACGACCTAACGCTGTTTTGTTAGAAGCAATTGGTTTGCTTTCTCCAAAACCTATGGCAGTCAATCGAGACTCCATAACTCCTTTGTTCGCTAGGTATTTTTTGACAGACTCTGTACGTTTTTGCGATAAGTTTAAGTTAAAATCATCACTACCATTGCTATCAGCGTGACCTTCTATCAATAAATTAGCTCCTTCGTAACGGTTAAGTATGGTGGCTAGTTCGTCAAGTTGTACTAATGAACCCACTTTAAGTTTGTCACTACCATTTTCGAAGAAAATTTTGCTACCAATGTATGTAATACGTTTGGCATCTTTTGGAGTGATATCTGGACATCCTTTGTTTTCGATAGTTCCTTTTTGAGTAGGACAACGGTCATCAATATCAGCTACACCATCGCCATCGGTATCAGGACATCCTTTTAAGCTCATTGGGCCAGCAATATCTGGACAACGATCCTCATCATTTACAGTACCATCTTTGTCATTATCCATTGGGCAACCCATGGCATCTACTTTTACTCCCATTTTGGTATTAGGACATTTATCATCGGCATCGGCTACACCATCGCCATCGGTATCAGGACAACCATTAAGAGCGATTGTTCCAGCAGTATCGGGGCATTTATCATCTTTATCAGCTACACCATCATTGTCACGATCAGGACAACCATTAAGTGCTAGCGTTCCAGCGGCATCAGGGCAAGCGTCTAAATAATCAGCTACACCATCTTTATCACGGTCTAATGGACAACCTGTTTTGTCAACCGCAACTCCTACTGGAGTATCTGGACATTTGTCCTTACTGTCCGAAACACCGTCATTATCAAGATCATTTTTGGCACCAAAATTAAAAGTTAGCCCCACCATGTGTGATAAGTACGCATCGTTTTTGCCTTTATTTACGCCATCTCTTCTGTCTTTGTTCATAAAACTAAAGGTTTCTTGCAAATTAAGATTTATAGCAGGACTTAATCTAAAATTGACACCACCACCAGCTGTTGGTAAGGCATAGTCAATTTTTGCTTGATGAAAATTGACATCATTGTCAAATAAAATAGCACCAACACCACCAAATACGAAAGGTCTAACGGCATATTCTGGTCCTAATAGATTAAGACGAAGATTGAATGACGCAGCATTAAAATCGCTTTTGAAACTTCCAGTTGTACTATTGTACCCTATTGTTCCTTTGGTTAATAAAATCGAAGCATCAAAATACCGACCTAAATACCTTGAAATAGAAAGTCCTCCAAAACCATAAAAGGCTTTATCCGTTTTGTAAAAATTATTTCCTAAATCACCGTGGTATTGTGTCACTCCTGTATGAAGACCAATATTCCATTTCTTGTCTTCAGTTTGTGCTTTTGTAACGAGTGTAAATGCGAGGCACGTACATAAAAATAGTAGTTTTTTCATTTTGTTTTGTTGTTAAATTATTTATACAAAGGTGCTACACTACTGGCTATAACTTGTTATATAACTTTTGGGATAAGTTGCAATATTCACATATTTAGCTTCTGGATAGGTATTGTTGTTGCTTATAAATGCAAGAAAGTCTATAACTACTGGTTTATTCGTAGGTATAGACTTTTTTTGATTAAGATAAAAAGTGGTATTTTGAGTGCTGTTGAGTTGGTAAAAAGATGCAACTACTTTTTTTGAAATTACAAAATAGTGTGTTTGTTTTCAATAAAATCTTCTATGGATTTCTTGAAATCTTCCTGATGCAATTCGATGGTGTTGCTTTCGTTAGTTGTTGTTTCGGGAACAATTCTCGCCGTTATTTTGCCCACCCTACAATGACTTCTTGATATTGTTGCTGTTTCGGTTATTGCTGTTTTCATGCTGTTACGTTTTATTTTAGTTAACTTAAATACCGCCTTAAAATCCATGCCATGGTTTCGTGATCTTGCATCATTCCAGTCATAAAATCAACTGTTCCAGCATCTTTATTTTCTTGAGAACAAAGGGTTATGTCTTTGCGCAACTCTATGATTATGGTTTCCTGATCGCCTAACAATTCTTTGATCATTTCTTTTTGAGTAGGATAGTGACCAGGGAATTCTTTAAGTCTTGTCATTTCCGAAAACTCTTTCAAGGTTCCTATTGTTTTTCCGCCCAATTTGTTAATCCGTTCGGCAATTTCATCAATAGATTCCTCTAATTGTTTGTATTGATTTTCGAATAATTTGTGCAATTCCATAAAACTTTCGCCAGAAACATTCCAATGAAATTTTCGGATTTTAATGTACAAAGTCATTTGATCGGCTAAAATAGAAGATAGAAAGGTGATGCTTTTTTCTAAATTTTTTTCGGAAATTCCAATTGCTGGTTGCATAGTTTACATTTTAGTTGCTAGATATCAGTTATATAGCGTTACAAAGGTGCAACTCTTTGTGGCTTTATTTGTTACACTATTTGTGTAAGAAGTTGTATCATTCACACATAAACCGTATGCTATAAATAGGAGTATTTGCTCTGGAATCCAGTAAAATCAGGACTATAAGACTAAAATTCTAGTTTTGGAATCAGGAATACCTTTGCATTAGCTCGAATGCTCATTGTTGGAACATGGGACTCCATTGTTTGAACACGAGAGGCTATTACTTGAGTCTGACCTGCCATTGTTTCAGTCGGAGATGCCATTGTTTGAACACGAGATGCTATTGTTTGAACACGAGACGCTATTGTTTGAACACGAGATGCTATTGTTTGGTCAAAAGATGTCATTGTGTCAGTTTTAGGCAGTGTTGTTTACATGCTATTGCTAGTAACAGCGAGTTATTGCCCTGTTGGCGTATAGTTAACTCAAAAACGGCTGATAAAATAGAAATGTAACATTCTTTTTAAAAAGCATACTCATATAAAAGTATCCATTTAAAAAGTAATTTTCATGCAAAACATTTCAAGACGTTCATTTGTAAACAAATTTGGTTTAGGCGTTGGTGCGTCAGTGGTCATTACAACGCTACCCTCATTTATAACGCAGTCAGTAAAACAGAAAAAATCCTATACGGGAAAGAAATTAAATATAGCGCTTTGCGGTTTAGGTAATTACGCAACTATGTTAGCCTCTGGAATAGCAGTTTCTGAATATTGTAATCTAGCAGGAATTGTTACGGGTTCTCCTGAAAAAGCTTTAAAGTGGAAAGCCCAATACAATATTCCCGATAAAAATAGTTATAATTATCAAAATTTTGACGAAATAATTCATAACAAAGACATCGATTTAGTTTATGTTGTTTTGCCTAATGGTTTGCACAAAGAGTTCGTAATTCGAGCAGCAAAAGCAGGTAAAAATGTAATTACCGAAAAACCAATGTCTATTTCTGTTGCAGATTGCCAAGAAATGATCAAAGCGTGTAACGAAAACAAGGTTCAATTGGCTGTTGGTTATCGTTTGCATTACGAACCTACACATTTAGAAATTAAACGATTAGGACAAGAAAAAGTTTTTGGACAAGTTCGATTCATAGAAGCCTCACTTGGATACAAAACCTATGACACGCTTGACAAAACAACTATTGTTGATAAAAAAAACGATTGGAGACTGAATAAAAAATTATCAGGCGGAGGACCATTAATGGATTTGGGTATTTATTGCATTCAAGCTAGTCGTTATGTTTTGGGAGAAGAACCAATTGCTGTTACTGCCCAATTTGGTACTGTCAATAATAAAGATCGATTTTCAGAAACTGAAGAATCAATTTCTTGGCAAATGGAATTTCAAAGCGATGCGATTTCCAACTGCACTACCTCTTGCGGTTTCGATACGAATCGGTTTTACGCAGTTGCCGACGAAGGTTCGTTTGAATTAAGTCCAGCTTTGAGTTATGGTCCTTTTGTAGGTAAAACATCGGCTGGAGTATTAAAATTTCCTGAAATAAACCAACAGAAAACACAATTGGATGAAATATGTAAATTGTTGTTAGCAAATAAAAAATTACCAAATCATATCACAGGAGCAGAGGGATTAAAAGATGTTAGCATTATTAACGCCATATATAAAGCTGCAAAAACTGGAAAAAAGATTTCTCTAAAATAGAAAATTAGGAAAGCTAAATCATGGTAGAACCAATTTTTATTGCACAATACTAATCTCTTTATCATTATTTGCAAATAAAAAAGGATTCTTCGCCTAAAACAGTGGAATTTTAAGAAGGCATTTGTTTCAGGTATTAAAAGAATCTGCTAAATCTGCTAAATCTGCGTGAAAAATGGCACGCAGATTTAGCAGATTAATCAAATGAGTTGGTTATCGAAATTTGATTTTCCACTAATTATGGCGAAGAGCCTAAAAAAGGCATTCCAATACTATTTTGAATGTCCTTTTTTTATGATGTATTGTAGCCTAACTTTTTTTTGGTAAAAGCGGGACGCATCGCACTAGCCTAATGTTTACCTATGCTAGTGAGGGTTGGGAGAAGCATCGTGTTACATTCGATCCATGTACCAATGGAGTTGTTTTTCCATTTTTTTGTATGTAAAAATAGTTCCAATAATTTTTTGTAATCGTACAAATGCCGTTTCACTTTTTACGACATAGTCAAATGCTTGATGGTGCATGCAGTCTATAGCTACTTCAATTCGATCTTGGCTAGAAAGCATTACAACTGGAGTTTCTGCGTTGTGGGCTTTTATTTTATCCAAAGTTTGAATCCCATTTATAGCACTTGTATCAATGCCGTCAAGTTGGTAATCTAAAATAACTACATCTGGATTACGGTCTAAATTTGCAAGGCAAAGTTCCCCTGTGGCATAGGTTTCTAAGATAAAATCGGCATGATCTAGAAACTCTATTTCTAAACTTTTTAGAAACAAAGCATCATCGTCGACCAAGAATAGTTTTATTTTTTTTTCGGTAGTCATTATAGCATATTTTTTATAGTGGTTAATTCTATTTGTAACTCGGTGCAAGCTTGTAAACAAATACTTTCTATTGTAGCAACTAGGGCTTCAATAACTTCTAACTCTTGTTGTGTTTTGGCAATTTCTTGTATTTTTTTGGCACTGTTTTCAAATTTGGTGCTGATGCCCATAATCGAGAATGACGGAATCATTTTATGAACCGCAGCGTGCAAAAGCTGCCAATCTTGATCCTTAAAACTTTGTTTCATAGACTCGATTAAAAGCGGTGTTTGTACTAAATAAATGGTTATCATTTCGGACATTAATTTGGGATTGGATTTGGTGCGTTGTCTCAAATAGCTCAAATTGGTACATTTTTCACTTTTTTGGTTTTCTAATTGGTCGGGTATTTTTTGGATTGGTTTTTTGACTAAACCCACAATTTTGTTGAACAATAATTTTTCGTCTAATGGTTTTGCTACATAATCATTCATGCCAACCGCCCTACATTTTGCAACGTCAACCGTGGTAACATCAGCCGTTAAGGCAATAATAGGAATATCTAATTGCAAGGTGTTTCTAATGTATTCTGTAGCTTCAAAGCCATTCATTTCGGGCATTTGCAAGTCCATCAAAATAATATCGTAGCTGTTGGTTTCCAGTTTTTCGACTGCGAGTTTGCCGTTGGCAGTTATATCGCATTCAAAACCAAAATCGTCTAGCACAGTTTTCATCAACAATTGATTGAGCGGCATATCCTCGACAACCAATACTTTGATGCTTTTGATGGTTGCATCCAATTCGATTATTTCGATATCCGAAACTGCTTTTTCTTTGGTTTTTTGAAACGGCAAAACAAAGCTAAAAGTCGAGCCACGTCCCAAGGTACTTTCGACTATAATGCTACCGCCTTGGGCTTCGACCAACTGTTTTACAATGGCAAGACCCAAACCAGTACCGCCAAACAAGCGCGAGGTATCGCTAGTTGCTTGCTGAAAATTCTCAAAAACACTAGCTATTTTGCTATTGTCAATGCCTATTCCAGTATCCGTAATGGCGAATTGTATAGTTACTTTTTCGGTCTCATCCGTTAGGAGTTTTGTGCTTACTGTAATTGCTCCTAATGCCGTAAATTTAACGGCGTTGCTTACTAAATTGAGTATTATTTGATGCAATCGTACGGGATCTCCAATTAAAACTTCGGGAATAGCCGAGTCGTATTGGGTTACTAATTTTAGATTTTTTTCTTGTATTTTGGTTTCAAATAAATGCAACATCGATGAAATTGACATTTTTAATTTGAACGGAGTTTCTTCAAAAGTCATTTTTCCGGCATCGACTTTGGCCAAATCCAAAATATCATTGATCAAAACAATCAAGGCATCGCCACTCATTTTTATGGCGGTAAGGTATTCTTTTTGTTTGGAGGTCAAATCAGTTTTAAGCACTACTTTGGTAAAACCAATAATAGCGTTCATGGGAGTCCTAATTTCATGACTCATATTAGACAAGAATTGTTGCTTTGATTTTACGGCGATATGGGCAGTTTGAGTGGCAAATTCTGCTTTGATTTTGGCTTCTTCGGCGATTTCGGTGGCTAATTCAGCAAAAACTCTGGCTTCGATAAGTTCTTTTTCAATTCTTTTTTGCTCGGCAATATCCCGTGCTACAATGACCACACCTAGTACGTTTCCGAAATCATCTTTATACACCGATCCGTTAAAAAGGACATCGGTCAATTTGCCATCACTACGAAGTAGCGTCAAGGGCGAATCCGCTACGGATCCTTTGGCAAAAACTTCCTGATAAACTTCGCGAGCCATTTGTTGGTTTGTAAAATAATCAAAAAAGTCCGACCCAATTAATTTTTCACGCTCAATCCCAGTGATTTTTACGGTGGCTTCATTAGAATCGGTAATTTTTCCTTCGGTATTTATGGTAACCAATGGATCCAAACTCGCTTCGATCAAACTCAAGGAATACTTGGATAATCGGTTTTGTAAATGCGTAAAATTTTCTAATTCATTAGTTCTAAAGCGTTGATTGCGAACAATTATAATAACTAGTAAAATGGTAATGGCAATAAAAACCAAAAGTAAAATAAACAAATTGTTCGTACTTGAAGTGCTTTTGCTGTTTTCTAATTTTCGATGCGTAAGTAGTTGTGATTCTTCCGAGTTGATTCGGTCGATAATGCTCCGAATAGAATCAGTTAAAAATTTTCCTTCCAACAAGGTTGCTATTTTTTCGGCTTCGTTCCAATTGCCTTTTTGCTTGAGCAGGATAACTTTTCTAGAATACAGCAAGCGATGCGCTATGATTTTGCGCAAGGAATCAATCCTAATTTGCTGGGATGGATTGTCGCTGGTGTGTTTTTTTAAATTAGCAATATTGTGACTAATGGTTTGTATCGATATCTTGTAAGGAGACAAGAACGTTTGTTGACCAGTTATGACAAATCCACGAGTACTGGTTTCAATATTTAGAACATCCATTAGGACTTTGTCACTCATTAATTGCACTTCGATGGTGTGATCTATTAAGCTATTGGTTTGTTTTACTTTTAACGTGTTGTTGTAATAAAAAATCAATATGCATACTAATGCAAGGACTGCAAAAAAATAAAATAGATTCGTTTTTTTTTCGAATGCATTTGACATAAAAAAGTAAGTATTTGCATTCGCTATTTGTTACAAAAGGGTAACACGGATGTTGTTATAAAAAATAAAAATCGAAACCAATTTTATAAAAAACAGTTATGATTCATCTTTAATGGTTTTAATTAATCCCATTCCTGAAACAAAAAACACCACGCCTAAAACTCCATATATAACAAGCATTTTGATATCTCGATCGCTATCAACGCTATTCAAAAACAAGGTTGCGGTATAAATAAGTGCTGCAATTCCTAGTAAAGTTAGGAGTACTCCAAAGATTCTTTTAATATTCATAATATTGATTTTTAAATAGTTGCACTATTGTTGTTGTGCTTTTTGAGCGGTTAATTACCAATTTCTTCAATTGGGCTGCGGCGTTTATTTTTTAATTGTTTAAAATGCGAAGGCGAAAGTCCGGTTACTTTCTTGAACTGACTTGATAAATGTGCTACGCTGCTATAGCCCATTTTCCAAGCGATTTCTGTGATGTTGAGTTCGCCATAAATAATCAATTCTTTGATGCGTTCCGTTTTATGCGAAATGATAAATTGCTCAATTGTGGTTCCTTGCACTTCTGAAAAAAGATTTGATAAATAGGTGTAATCGTGGTTGAGTTTTTCTCGCAAATAATCCGAAAAATTTATTTTTATTACTTCATTGGAGTGGTGAACCATTTCTATAATGACGTTTTTTATTTTCTCGATTAGCATGGCTTTTTTATCATCCATTAATTCCAAACCCGAATCTAATAAAACAGCTTTTAGTTGTTCTCGCTGGAACATAGAAATAGTCTCCATAATTTCTACCTCGCCTAAATCGACTACAATATAATGCAGACCAAGTTTTTTTAATTCTTCTTTAACCGCCATTTTACATCGGTTGCTTACCATATATTTTATGTATAGTTTCAAATTTTGGGGCTGTTTTTTGGGGTTAATTATAAGGAATAATTATTCATTTGGGCATGCTAAAAAAAGTAGCAATAAGCAATTATTCCTTTTGGTAAAGGAAAGCCTTATATTGAAGTTGCTGTTATACTTTTAGGTGCAAAAGTTATATAATTCACACATTTAAAAAAAGTGAAAAGCGCTATAAAGTCATGAAAAATAGTGACTTGCTATTCTACTATTTAATTAAAAAAAAACGAACGAAGGTATTCGAATTGCAGTAAAAAATAAAAAATCAGGAGTATAGGTATTAGTTTTCGATTTTTAATAACAAGTTAGGGTCGGGGCAATTTTTTAAATAAAAAGCCAACTCATTTTTGCTGCTAACGCCTGGATAATCTCCTTTTTTAGCTCCCAAATCATGAATAATTTGAAAATGCAAATGTGGTGCATAATCCCCATTTACGGTAGATTCTCCCAAAGTGGCTATTTGTTGTCCTTTTTCAAAAAAGGTTCCAACGGTAAGATTGGTAAGACTTTCTAGAGATAAATGCCCGTATAAAGTATAAAAAGTTAGGTTTTCTAGTTGATGTTCTAAAATTATAGTTGGTCCGTAATCGCCTAAATTGGCATTGTTAGCAAAGCTGTGTATGCTGCCATCAATCGCTGCCAAAACAGGAGTTCCAGCAGCAATCCATACGTCTAAACCAATGTGAATGTTGCGCTCCTCGGTATCCGAGTCTTTAAAAACAGTACTTCGCTTGTATAAATTGCGCTCTTCATTGTAACCGCCAAAACCAACTTTTGAGTTGTTTAGAGCCAACTTGTTTTGAATGAATTCCTCAAATGTTGTAGCATTACCAAGATCTAATTGTAATAACTCCGCATTGTTCACTGATAAATCTAACGGCATATACTCGCTGTAATCAAGTTCTTGGGCGATTACTTTTACATTTATAATTTTTTGGAGTAGGGTTTCTAGTGCTGTCATTTGGACTAATTTTCAATAATTAAATGTAACACAAAAAATGCCAATGTAACCCATTTACATTGGCATTAAAATAAATATTAAAAATGAAAATTTTAATATAAAACAGGAAATTTAGATGGACTTACCTCGTGTATCATGGTGTATACTTTCTCAAAAATATCTTCGGAAGAGGGTTTCGAAAAATAATCGCCATCTGTGCCATAAGCTGGTCGGTGCGCTTTGGCAGTCAAGGTTTGTGGCTTGCTGTCTAGATACGAATAGCCGTCTTGGTTCTCGATTATTTGTTGCAAAATATAAGCAGAAGCTCCACCCGGTACATCCTCATCGATAACGAGAAGGCGGTTGGTTTTGATAACACTTTTTACAATATCATGATTGACATCAAAGGGCAATAAGGATTGGATATCAATAATTTCGCAATCTATACCCACTTCCAGTAGTTCTTTTGCGGCTTGTTCTACCAAACGCAACGTTGATCCATAGGATACTAATGTGATATCCGTTCCTTCTTTTAAGGTTTCGATAACTCCAATGGGGGTTTTGAAATTGCCGTAGTTCAAAGGCATTTTTTCTTTCAAACGGTAGCCATTTAAACATTCGATTACCAAGGCTGGTTCATCGCATTCTAGAAGTGCGTTGTAGAAACCAGCGGCTTGTGTCATGTTGCGAGGCACCAAAACGTGTATCCCTCGAATCGCATTGATAATCATTCCCATGGGTGATCCTGAATGCCAAATGCCTTCTAAACGGTGACCACGAGTGCGAATAATCAACGGTGCTTTTTGTCTGCCTACCGTTCTATATTGTAAGGTTGCGAGATCATCACTCAAGATTTGAATAGCATAGAGTAAATAATCTAAATATTGAATTTCGGCAATTGGGCGCAAACCACGCAAGGCCATTCCTATTCCTTGTCCTATAATTGTGGCTTCTCGAATGCCTACATCGGCAACACGTAGTTCTCCGTATTTTTCTTGCATTCCTTCAAGACCTTGGTTGACATCGCCTATGGTTCCTGCATCTTCCCCAAAAATTAATGTTTCGGGATATTTGGTAAACAAAGCATCAAAATTATCTCTCAAAATCATGCGCCCATCCGTATCGGCTATGGCATGGTGGCCGTATTCGGGCAATACTTTTTGTACTGAAAAAATATTTTTATCAGATTCAGAGTGCAAGTTGCTACTGAATTTTGATTGCGTTTTTTGCGTAAAATCAATAATCCATTGTCCCAATTCTTCTTGTCCACTTTCGTTAACAACCAAGCGTATTATTTTACGAGCGGCAACTAGCATTTCCTTTTTCAGGGGATTTTTCAGGCTTTTTAAATCGGTTATGAGTTGGGCAATGGCTTCTTTATTTTTACTATCTCGAGCTGTTTTTTCTAATAGCAGTACCAGTTTTTTTTGCTCCTCGATGATGGGTTCTATAAAGGTATTCCAGGCTATTTTTTTAATTTCCAGCACCTCTTTTTTGGCTTTCAAATCAATGGCTTCCAATTCCTCTGGCGATGCAATATTGATGGCAATCATCCACAATCGCATTTGGCGAATGCAGTCAAATTCTTTCTCCCAAGCCAATCTTGCCCCATCCTTGTAGCGCTCATGTGAGCCAGAACTGGAATGTCCTTGTGGTTGTGTCAACTCGTCTACGTGAATTAAAACAGGAATGTGATTTTTGCGAGCAATGGCAGCGGCTTTCTCATAAACAGCAATCAACTCTGCATAATCCCAGCCTTTTACTTTTATAATTTCAAAACCATTGGTGTTGGTTTCTCTTTGATATCCTTTTAGGATTTCCGAGATGCTTTCTTTGGTAGTTTGGTGTTTGGCATGAACCGATATTCCATATTCATCATCCCAAACACTCATGATTAGCGGTACTTGCAAGACACCAGCGGCATTGATGGTTTCAAAAAATATCCCTTCGGATGTGCTTGCATTTCCTATTGTTCCCCAAGCAATTTCGTTTCCGTTTTGGGTGAAATTTTGGGTATTGGGTATTCCTGTTACTTGTCGGTATATTTTTGAAGCTTGCGCTAATCCCAGTAATCGGGGCATTTGAGCAGCAGTGGGGGAAATATCGGCACTTGAATTTTTTTGTTGGGTTAAGTCTTTCCAACTCCCGTCTTGGTTCAAACTATGGGTTACAAAGTGTCCGCCCATTTGTCTTCCTGCGGACATGGGCTCTTGGTTGATATCCGTATGACCATACAAACCTGCAAAAAATTGTTGCACTGTCAATTCGCCTATTGCCATCATAAACGTTTGGTCGCGGTAGTAACCTGAACGAAAATCGCCGTTCTTAAACGCTTTGGCCATTGCTAATTGTGGTACTTCTTTTCCGTCACCAAAAATCCCAAATTTTGCCTTTCCAGTTAATACTTCTTTACGACCTAATAGGCTACATTCTCTGCTTGTTATAGCAATGGTGTAGTCTTTTAAAACTTCGGTTTTGAAATCTTCAAAGGTCAATGCCGTAGTGGTTGGTTCTTTTATCATAATTAAAAAGTATCACTTTAAAGCGCAAATTTAATTAAAAACTACCTATTATCATAATTCCTTAAAGAAAATACAATTAAATTATTTTCAATAAAATCCAAAAATAAAGGGTTTAATTTTACCATATTACCGTAAAAAAACAGCTTTTATTAGCAATTACTCAACAAAAAATCACAAAATCGGGTATTTTAAAACCATTTTCTGGTAAAAAGACTAGTTAATTTACTAGGGTCTAGTGTGATAACAAAGCGTATTTTTTCGTTGTATTTATTTTGGGATATTTCCCAACCATTAGTAGAATACACTGGAAAATATAGCTCAAAATAATCCGTTACTAAATTGAGCCGAATCCCACTATCATAGACAAATTGGGTCGCTGTATTTTTGCTTTTTATACCGCCTAAATCACCATAAAAATCAATCCATTTCCAGATGGAATAACTGGCATTCAAAGTGCTAATCCATTGATTGGCATAAGCGGGTTGCATTTTTGACTTAAAACCGCCTTCGGCCAAAATAAATTGTCGGCTAAAAAAACCTGTGCTTTCGGATCTGCCATAATAATTGTAATCAAAAAGGTAATCCGTAGGGCGATCTAAAGCAAAACTAAAAAAATCAGAATGGGAATTATTGTATAAAAAATGACCAGCATAGACCCGCAAATTGATTTCGTGCTTGTTTTCAAATAGTTTTCGGTATTGCATTTCTCCAGAAAGTTTTCCAAATTGTTTGGACAGTTGAAAATCACCCGTAAAGCTGACGTGGTTGGTAACTTCGGTTTTTGAATTGATGTATTTGGCATCAAAAACCGAATAATTTTGAGCCGAATTATCCGTAATAAACATACTTTTTTCTCGGTTTACAATTACTTGCCTGAACAAAAACACTTGTTTTCTATTGTCTCTAAAATTGGGATTTCTAATTTGCAATTGCACCATTGGATTTAATTTAAAATACGTGGCATCTGGTGCATAATGAAAATAGGAACTGCCTATAGAATACCGAATTGCATACAAATTGCGATCTCGAAAATCTTGATGCAAAGCAAAAGATGCCGACCCCGAAAGCGTTTGTGTCTTAAGCGAATAGGTAGGATTCAAATCAAATGTGAACGGCTTGTTCAAAATGGTCTTGTTATGAAACCGAATGCCAGGCGTAAAACCATCGTATACATTAAAACTCATAATAGGGGCATACAAAATTTGATTGTAATAAGGATCTTCTAAATCCTTCATAAAAGCAAATTTTATAGGACGATTATTAGGAAAAAAGCCCTCTAGTTTTTTCCAATTGTTTCTTAAATTGTATTCTGGAACCTCGTTTTTATAGTTCAAAATAATTTTATCGGCATCGAGTCTAGGAATGGTAAAAGTACCATTGGAAGCTTCATCGGCTTCCAGCCATTTTTTAAAAACAATATTCCCATTTTTTACCCCATAAACAGGAACGGGAACCAAGGCATTGGTTTTGTTTTTTATCGAAAAAGTCACACTATCCTTCGTTTTTGATACCGCCGAGAATTTGTAATCAATCAAATCCCGAGAATAAATGACGGTTTTAAAAAACCAATCGATATTTTTAGGCGTATTTGATTTTATAAGCGTTTCGAAATCGAGCGCATTGGTTTCTTTTTTTTGATTCAAACTATAAAATTCCTGCATGCTTTTGTCTACAATTCCGTTGTCAAGGTAATTATCCAAAAACCGAAAACTCAATCCAGCTCTGTATTTACTGGCAATTTGTTCGTTAAATTTTATCAACGTATTTTTGGGCGCACCAAGCGCTTGATCCAAGTTTTTGCGAGCCATAAGCATGTAAAAATAGCTGTATTGCTCATTGAAATCTAAATTCACTAAATTATAACTTTTCAATAATTTGAGCGTTGCGCCACTTCCCATCATTTTGCTATTGGGATGATTTTCATCGATGTATTTCATCATAGCATAAATTTGAATGCCATCATAAATCCAATTGTCTTTTCGAGGATCCAATCGCAAACTGTATTTTAAATAGTTGTTCAAGTAGGTTTTTAAGAACTTAATTTCAAACAAAAATTCATCGGTAAATGGGCTGATAAACGGCGGTAACTGATTCAAACCATAAAATGGATTTCGTTCATAATCAGTTTGTGAAACCAGTATTTTTTGGTGCGGATAATTTCCAAGTAATGCGTTTGTAAAATGTACAATTTTATCAATTACGATTGCTTTTTGAATTTCGTCTAACTTGTTGTCCTTTAGATTAGTATTTACATCAATCAAAGCGTTCTTGTAACTCGTAAAACTAGATTTTGGTTCTATAAAAAGACTGAAATCAGTTCTGTTTTCGCCTTTTAAATGATAGGTTGTAAAAGTGGCATCGGTAACGGCAGAATCGGTATCTAGATCTGTAGTGGCTTCGAAACTTTTAGGAATTTTTAGCGCAATAGAATAATCCACAACCGAGTTGGCAATATCATCTAAATTGGCATTGCTGGCTATCGTAAAAGCGTGATTTTCGAATCGGGCAGGAGCAAAGAACCAGTTCTTGAGGTTCATTCCACCTGAATTGGAGTACCCATATTTGGTGAATTTATCGCTAGGAATCTTTATGCTGTATGTGAGGTGTAGCGTTGTTTTTTGGTTAGGTAGTAGTTTTTCTCGCAGGTGCACAACAATAACATCTGGATTTTTTTCGGGTCTGTCCCAAGGCAAAAACAACGTATTGTTGTCGATAATGGTAATTGTATTAGTGTTACCACGTTCTTCTTTTTTGGCCAAATGAAAACCTCTATAAAATTCATCCGAAAATCGGTTGGCCAAGGGTGTATTTTTTTCGGAATAGGCATTATTCCAGTCGTTGAGCACAATTGTAGTCAACGTATCGCTCGACAAATTAGTAAAAGTAAGCGCTTGCTGAATGTGTAGCGTTTGTTTTTCTAAATTGACTTCAACAATCATTTTAGACTGATTTTGCCCGTACTGGATGGCCGTTACGAACAAAAAAAGAATATAAAACGGGCGATATATAAGTGCTTTCAAGATGTGTTCCTACTAAATTTAAAAAATAAATGTACTCAATTATATTAGCATTATGCCATCCAACCTAATTTCAATTGTATGGCTTTTTTATTTTAAAAAAGCCATCAATATTAATCGTATTAGTATTTAAAAAATGGAGGTAAAAACCACTTTTTTAGCTAAAAGTTAGGACTTAAATCGTATTTTTTATAAAACTTATCAAGGACGGCAACCACTTCATCATCGGTATCTACAATTTTAAATAAATCCAAATCTTGGGCGCTAACGGTCTGTTCTCTTTCGACCAAAACGGTTTTAATCCAATCCATTAAACCTGTCCAAAACGAACTTCCTACCAATATAATTGGAAATTTACCTATTTTTTTGGTCTGAATCAAAGTAATGGCTTCAAATAATTCATCCATGGTACCAAATCCACCAGGCATTACCACAAACCCTTGCGAATACTTGACAAACATCACTTTTCGGACAAAGAAATAGTCAAAATTTAGGTTTTTATCCCGATCGATATACGGGTTATAATGCTGCTCAAAAGGCAATTCTATATTCAATCCCACCGAGGTTCCTCCCCCAAGATGAGCTCCTTTATTTCCAGCTTCCATAATCCCTGGCCCGCCGCCCGTAATCACGCCGTAACCTGCTTTGCTGATTTTGAATGCAATTTTTTCGGCCAATAAATAATAGGGTGCGTCTGGCTTGATGCGCGCCGAACCAAAAATGGTCACACAAGGCCCAATGCGCCCCATAGCTTCATATCCGTTCACAAACTCGGACATGATTTTAAAAATGGCCCAGCTGTCATTGGTTCGAATCTCGTTCCACGTTTTTTGCTTCAGTTTGTCTTGAATTACTTTGTCTTCGTCGTTGTCAAAATCTTCTAATCTCATTTTATGTATTTTTGAAGTTGTTTACTTCGTCAGCTAACTGCGCTAGTATCCACCGCTTTTAATTCAACTTTGTTGTTTATTCTTTTTTAAAATTTAATACCAATTTGACTAAACCAACTCTTTCTTCAAAAACACCCCAGTGTAGCTTTTTTTTAACTTTAGCGACTTCTTCAGGAGTTCCTTTGGCAACGAGTTGTCCGCCGCCTTTGCCGCCTTCGGAACCAATTTTAATGATGTAGTAGGCTAGTTTTATATTATTTCTTTATAATGTTATGCAATAATTAATTTAATTTTATTGTCTGTAAACCTGTGTATTGGAATAATTGAAAACCTAAAGCATTTATTTCAATATGCATCATTTCAATTCCATCTGGTACTAAAATGTTCAATCGATTAAAAGCATTTGGGGCATCAATCATTGCAGACGGATTATTGGATTTCTTATTGCAATAGCAACACCTTTTTTGAATAAAAGTATTTATAAAAACGTCAATTGACGGAACAGATTTCATCAATTTTAAAGTTTTGAGCATTTGAGAGATTGCTCCAGAAAGTACTTCTTCAAAGGCATTTTCATCAACTATATTTCTGTTTTTTAATTCATTTAATAGAAAATAAGATTTGTTTTGGGTGTAAACTATTGCGTCGCATCGGCTTTTTCCTTGTCTAAAACGATGAGATAAACTGGTTAGAAAAGTATCGTAATCAATTATTGTTATTTCTAAATTATTCGGATTAGCGTATTTTGCTGTTCCTGAATCTTTAGTTGGTGATAGAGTTAAAACGGTATTGACATCTTCTAATTCAAAATAAGGTAAAATTGTATCTTGACGAATGTTTAGATTAGAGATAGGTAACTGATGGAATGAAGTAAAGTCATTTTTTAGCAAACTATCCATATTATCCTAATTTTTCATATTCGTTATAAATATCGTTTATGGTATCAGATAAAGGATTAGTATTTACCAATCGTTCATTTTGAGCCATTAAATTAATCAATCCACCATCTGCAACTTGATAAACAGCTAAATCGTCATAATTGTATTTGGATTCGCTTGTCTTTTTATCGAATCTTTTTATTAGTAAATTCAAATAGTTTACAATATATGGGCTATGTGTAGAAAGTAATAATTCTACA
The DNA here is from genome assembly GCF_007097245.1 of Flavobacterium restrictum. Lineage (GTDB taxonomy): Bacteria > Bacteroidota > Bacteroidia > Flavobacteriales > Flavobacteriaceae > Flavobacterium > Flavobacterium restrictum. Next base: position 27,154 of record NZ_VJZT01000020.1, read on the forward strand.
GGATTTACATTGTTTATAAAACAATTTCTAATCAAATCGTCCATCAATTTGCATTGCGCATCAGGAAACAAACTCAATTCGGGCTCTTCTATATGAATGTATATTTTTTTATTTTTTATGTCACTCAAATTTTTTACTGCCTTGAAATCGGTTAAACGATTATCGGAGGATAAATATTTTAAAACAGAATTGTTAAAAGCATCTTCAAATTTGAAATTCTGTGCAAAAAACTGCGAAATTAAAAGGATTGGTACAGAAGTTTGAGTTCCCGATGAACTGTTTTTAAATTCTATATCAAATTTTTCATTGTTCTTCGATTCAATTCTATAATTCTTTCCTAAAGGGTCTTTTTTTACAGAAAATTTTAAATCTAAATGTTTTAGGTCAACATCCTTAATCGCATCCGAAGCTAAATCAAAATCTTTAAAGACTTCATGAAAATAGAAACCTAAATTACCTCCTGTTAATGTAGCTCCTTTATTTGCCCATAGCGGAATAATATTTCGCGTTTCCGAAATGAAACTAATTTTATTAAAAGATAAATCAGATGCGTTTATAGTTTGTTTGGAAAAGTACAAATCATTTTGATAGTATTGTATCCAATAATTCACGCCATTATCAAATGTAGTTTTATAGATAATTTTAGTGTCAGATTTTATAAATTCTTTAATACCGCAATTTTCGAAATAAGAATATATATTATCAATTTCAAAAGGGGAATTCACATTACTCTTTATATAATAAGAATGAATATTATGCATTTTATAAATCCATCGAAACAAGGAAATAACTTTCATCAAAGTACTTTTTCCGCTACCAGATTCTCCAATAAAAACGGTAAAAGGTTTTATTTCTTCAATATGAATATCTTTTAGAGGTCCGAGATTTTTTATGACTATAGATTCTTTCATTTTTTATTTGTTTTAACAAATGTAATTATTTTTTTAAATGATTTTTAAACTAATCTTTTAAACCAACTCTTTCTTCAAAAACACCCCAGTGTAGCTTTTTTTAACTTTGGCTACTTCTTCAGGCGTTCCTTTGGCAACGAGTTGTCCGCCGCCTTTGCCGCCTTCGGGGCCAATGTCTATAATGTAATCGGCTAGTTTGATGACGTCCATATTGTGTTCAATTATCAAAATCGTATTGCCTTTATCGACCAATTTATTGATGACTTCCATCAAAACCCGAATGTCTTCAAAATGCAAGCCTGTTGTGGGTTCGTCGAGGATATAAAAAGTGTTTCCAGTATCTTTTTTGGCCAATTCTCCCGCCAGTTTGATGCGTTGCGCTTCGCCACCCGAAAGCGTGGTACTTTGTTGTCCCATAGTTATATAACCCAAACCAACATCCTGAAGGGTTTTTACTTTTCTATAAATTTTCGGAATTAATTCGAAAAACGGAACGGCCTCGTCAATAGTCATATTCAACACATCCGAAATGGATTTTCCTTTGTAGCGAATTTCCAAAGTTTCTCTGTTAAAACGCTTGCCTTGACAGGTTTCGCATTCTACATACACATCGGGCAAAAAGTTCATTTCTATCGTCCGAACGCCTGATCCTTCGCAGGTTTCGCATCGTCCGCCTTTTACATTGAAACTAAAACGCCCCGCTTTATACCCCCGAATCATACTCTCGGAAGTCATGGTAAATAGGTTTCTGATTTCAGTAAAAACCTCGGTATAAGTCGCTGGATTAGAACGTGGCGTTCGCCCAATAGGACTTTGATCGATGGCAATCACTTTGTCGATGTGTTCCAGTCCTTCGATTTTTTTGTAGGGTTTTGGAATTTTTACACCATTAAAATAAAAGGCGTTCAAAATAGGGTAGAGGGTTTCGTTTATCAAAGTGGATTTACCGCTACCCGAAACGCCAGTTACACAAATCATTTTACCCAAAGGCAAATCTATAGTTACATTTTTAAGATTATTTCCTGTTGCTCCCGTCAATTTCAGGAATTTTCCGTTGCCTTCTCTGCGTTTTTCGGGAATTTCGAGTTTCATTTTTCCGTTCAAATATTGAGCCGTAATGGTGTTGGATGCCAAGGTTTCGGCAGGTGTTCCAATACTGATGATTTCGCCACCATATTTTCCGGCTTTGGGGCCAATGTCAATTACGTAATCGGCACTTTCTATCATGTCTTTGTCGTGTTCTACCACAATTACCGAGTTACCAATGTCCCGCAATTGTTCAAGGGAACGAATTAGTTTTTCGTTGTCGCGCTGGTGCAATCCAATGCTAGGTTCGTCCAAAATATAAAGAACTCCTACCAATTGCGACCCAATTTGTGTAGCCAACCGAATGCGTTGCGCCTCGCCACCAGAAAGTGATTTGGAACTTCTGTTTAATGCCAAATAATCCAAGCCTACGTTCATCAAAAAAGCCAAACGGTCTTTGATTTCTTTGACAACTTCCGAGGCTATCTTTTTTTGTTTTTCGGACAAATGTGTGTCTAAATCCAAAAACCAAGCCGTTACATCCGAAATATCCATGGCGCACAATTGAGCGATGTTGCTTTCGTTTATTTTAAAAAACAAGGCTTCTTTTTTCAATCTTGTGCCTTCGCAAACGGGGCATTTTACCTCGTCCATAAAGGCAGCCGCCCAACGTTTTATTGTGGTTGACCCACTTTCGTCGTGTTGGTTTTTTATAAAATGCGAAATGCCTTCAAACTCTATTTTATAGTCTTTGGTTACCCCCGAAACTTTGGATTCGACAGAGAATTTTTCTTTGCCACCATTCAAAATCATTTCCATTGCTTCGGCCGAAATGGTTTCGATGGCATCGGTTAGTTTGAATTGGTATTTCTCGCCAATAATTTCCAATTGCTTGAACATCCACGAACTTTTGTATTCGCCCAAAGGTGCAAAACCACCCGCTTTTATAGACAATTTTGGATTAGGAATGATCTTTTTGATATTGATTTCGTTTACCGTTCCCAATCCGTTACAGTTAGGACAAGCTCCTTTGGGTGAGTTGAACGAAAACAAATTGGGCTCTGGATTTTGATACGAAATCCCAGTTGTAGGACACATCAAATTCCGACTAAAATACCGTACTTCTTGGCTGTCTTGGTCTAAAATCATTAGCACGTTTTCGCCTTGATTCATAGCCGTATTGATGCTTTCGGTCAATCTTTTTGAGATATCTTCTGAACCATCTATAGCAATTCTATCAATTACAATTTCGATATCATGGGTTTTGTAACGATCCAATTTCATACCAGATGTAATATCAAGAATTTCGCCATTGACACGTACTTTCAGGAAACCTTGTTTGGCAATTTGTTGGAATAATTCGGCATAATGTCCTTTTCTAGCTCGAATAACTGGGGCCAGAATGTTGATTCGGTTGCCTGCAAAATCCTGAATAATCAGCTCTTTAATTTGATCGTCCGAGTAGGAAACCATTTTTTCGTCCGTATTGAAGCTATACGCATCGGCGGCACGAGCGTAGAGCAGCCGTAGGAAATCGTAAATTTCGGTGATGGTACCTACGGTCGAGCGAGGGCTTTTGCTGGTGGTTTTCTGTTCGATGGCAATCACGGGCGAAAGGCCATCAATTTTATCTACATCGGGGCGTTCCAAACCACCCAAAAATTGTCTGGCATAAGCCGAAAAGGTTTCTACATAGCGGCGTTGTCCTTCGGCATAAATGGTGTCGAAAGCTAACGACGATTTTCCAGAACCTGAAAGTCCTGTAATTACCACTAATTTTTCTCTTGGGATGGAAACATCTATATTTTTGAGGTTGTGCACTCTGGCACCTTGAACTTCGATGGTATTGTTTGTATCTAGCATATTTTTTGCAAAAAAGCAAAGTTACAACAATTGATTTCGATTTGCTATCCCAGTTTGTTAAAGCTGAATTAAGATTGTAAGGAACTTTGGAGCTGCTAGTTGGGCTTATCCTGTAAAATTGATTACACCTGTCAGCATAATAAACGGGTTGTAAAAAATATTTTTTTTAGTTGTAATATCCTATTTTATTTAGCAAATTTATTTTGATTTTTTTGACACGAGAGATTTGAATTTTAAAAAAATATACAAACTTTGTAAATATAAAGCAACATGATGAATTTTAGTCGCAATCTCTTTCTGGGCAAACGCAAATACCTGCTGGGATTGGTAGTACTCTCGTTTATCTCATTAATTTACGTGGCTTTCAGCACAACTCAAAGTGACGATTTTGACATCGCTAGACGGGAGGTTTTACTGCGCAGAATTGGACATGAATTACTTTTACAGTCGGGCGACAGTATCTCAAGAGTTCTTCCCATAAAAAAGATAAGTGAAAATGAATATCAAATTGGGTTTGATAATGAGTTCACTTTTCAAACCGACTCCTTGGTGAACACCGTTCAGCGTTTACTAGCCAAAGATCCTTTTGCAAATGAATATGTGGTAAACGTGCTCAATTGTGGTAATGCTAGTGTTGCTTACGGATTCGCAATATCCAAAAATAAAAAGGATGATATTGTAGCGTGTATTGGCAGAAAGCAACCCATAGCTTGTTATGTTATTGATATAAAATTTTTTGATTGTCCGTTTTTAGTCATAACCCTGTAATGCTTGCTATTACTAGCCTATCGAATAATTTTTCCTCAAAATAAC
>NZ_VJZT01000021.1 GCF_007097245.1 Flavobacterium restrictum
AAACAAGAAAAATATTGTTAAATATATAAATAAAAAACAAAAAAAGTCGGAAGATTATTCTTCCGACCATTACTACCTATTACAGTAGCTTTTAATGATAGTAAAAAAAATTAAATCATTCCGGATTCATTTTCTTTGTCTAAATATTCCTGTACAATTTCGATGGCATTGGTCACAACATCACTCAAGGCGGTAATATAACTGCCTTCTTCGGCGCTGTTTATGGCGTGTCTAATGGCTTCTGTTTCCTTTGGGATGATTTCATAAGTCACCACTTTATCGGTGGTATTGATGCCTTCCAGAATGAGATTGATGATTTCTTCCTCGGTTCGACCGCGTAAATATTTTTCTTGTCGGATGATGATATGATCAAACATGCGAGCAGCAATAGCGGCACATTCTTTAATATCTTCATCCCTACGATCTCCAACGCCAGCAATAATTCCAATTTTTTTGGTAGCCGAAACCGTTTGTAAATAGTCTTCCACGCCTTTGTAACCAGAAGCATTATGAGCAAAATCGATGAGAACTTTGAATTTTTTGAATTCAAAAATGTTCATACGCCCTGGAGTTTGAGCAGCACTTGGAATAAAAGTTTGCAAGGACAAGCTAATATCTTCGGTTTTGAAACCCCACAAATAACTTGCCAAAGTAGCAGCAAGTGCATTGGCAATCATAAATTTGGCTTTTCCGCCAAGGGTCAATGGCACATGCGTGGCGCGTTCAATACGAATTTTCCATTCTCCTTTTTTGATGGTAATATACCCGTTTTCATAAACGGCAACAATTTTGCCTTCGCTGCATAATTTTTGAATCAGCGGATTCTCCTCCGAAAGACTAAAATAGGCAACATTGCAGTTTAAATCGGCGCCAATTTTCACACAATGGGCATCGTCAGCGTTCAAAACTGCCCAGCCATCTTTCTTGATGCTCTTGACAACTGTTGCTTTTACACGAGCCAAATCGTCTAGCGTATGAATGTCGCTCAAACCCAAATGATCCTCTTGAATATTAGTGATAATTCCAATATCGCAACTGCTAAAACCCAATCCAGAACGCAAGATGCCACCACGAGCAGTTTCAAGAACGGCAAATTCTACGGTTGGATCTCGCAAGACATATTCGGCACTTATGGGTCCGGTAGTATCTCCTTTTTCCATCATGTGATTTTGAATATAAATCCCATCCGATGTGGTAAAGCCTACTTTGTACCCATTGTTTTTTATAATATGAGCCAAAAGTCGGGTAGTGGTTGTTTTGCCATTTGTCCCCGTAACGGCAATAATTGGGATTCTGCAGGTTTTTCCTGGAGGATAGAGCATATCAATTACAGGCGAGGCCACATTGCGCGGCAATCCTTCGGAGGGGGCAAGGTGCATCCTAAATCCGGGAGCTGCATTGACCTCGAGTATTACCCCACCATTTTCTTTTAGGGGTTGTGTGAGGTTTTCGGCCATGATATCAACACCACAAATGTCTAAACCTATGACTCTAGAAATGCGTTCGGCTAGGAATATGTTTTCCGGGTGCATCATATCGGTAATATCTACGGAGGTACCGCCAGTACTCAAATTGGCGGTGGATTTTAGGAATACCGTTTCGCCAGTTCTCGGAATCGTTTCCAGCGTATAGTTTAGTTTTTCCAGTAAATCTTCGGTGTCGCGATCCACATCAATTTGGGTCAATACATTTTCGTGGCCATAGCCTCTTCGTGGGTCGAGATTGGTGGTGTTTATTAATTCTTGGATTGTATTTTTTCCGTTTCCTATGACGTGAGCAGGTACTCTTTTTGCGGCAGCGACCAATTTATTGTCAATAACCAAAAGTCTGAAATCAAAACCGGTAATGAATTTTTCTACAATTACACGTCGGCTGTATTGTTGTGCAAAAAGCAGTCCCGAGGCAGCATCTTCCCAGTTGGTCACATTGATCGAAGCACCTTTTCCGTGATTGCCATCAAGTGGTTTAAGTACTATGGGATAGCCAATTTTTTCAATAGTTTTGGCTAGATCGGTTTCGTCTACACAAATGCTACCGCTGGCAACAGGAATCGATGCCATGTCAAGCATTTTTTTGGTCAACTCTTTGTTACAGGCAATATCAACGGCAATACTACTGGTTTTACAGGTAATTGTTGCCTGAAAACGCATTTGATTGATCCCATAACCCAGTTGTACTAGGGAATTTGTCCCCAACCGAATCCACGGAATGTTTCTAGAAACCGCCTCTTCTACAATACTGCCTGTGCTTGGGCCAAGACGCACTCGCTCCCGTATTTCACGCATTTTTTGTAAGTCGGCATTCAAATCATATTCGGTTCCAGCAATCAACGCTTCGGCAATGGCCACGGCTGATTCAGCTGCAAAAAGCCCCACATTTTCCTCGGTGTAACTAAAAACGACATTGTAAGTACCTGGAGTTTTGGTTTCGCGCGTGCGTCCAAAACCCGTTTCCATTCCCGCCAGCGTTTGTATTTCGAGTGCAATGTGCTCAATTACGTGCCCCATCCAAGTGCCTCTTTCTACCCGCATAAAAAAACCGCCACGACATCCTTCGGAGCAGCGGTGCTCGATCATGGTGGGAAACAGGGTCTCGATTCGTTCCTTGAATCCTGCTATTTTATTGGTGGGAAATGCCTCCATTTCTTCTAAATCCAATCGCATTTGGATTAATTTTTTGCGTTGAATGCTCCAAATGTTCGGGCCACGAAGGGCTTGTATTTTTACTATTTTCATAAAATGGAATTTAAAGGCGAATTGAAAACAAAATGACCGTTAGCGGTTTACAAGATTGCTTTTCGAATTGTTATAAAAAACGGGATATAATGCTACTAATGTATGATTTTTGAAGTATAAATCAAAATTTATTATTGCAATACGCCTAAAAAGCACCGCCAATAATATTTCAGAAAAATAAACCATCAACAATTGCCTACTCTATCTTTTTAGCTATTTTTACAAAATGAACATACGAGGAAAATTAATAATAATAGGAGGCGCAGTCGATAAAGGTAGTTTTACCGAAACCCATTTAGATAAAAATGCCGCTAATAATTTGAATTTTTTTGAAACAGGAATCCTGAAGCGAATTCTAGTAGAATCCAAACACAACCAAAATTCAAGAATAGAAATCATCACAACCGCATCAGTGATCCCAAAAGAAATTGGTCCTGAATACGTCAAAGCATTTGAATATTTAGATGCCAAAAACGTAGGAGTACTCTATATCGAACGACGCGAACAAGCCGCCGAAGAAGCCGTTTTAGAACGACTCCGCAATGCCGATGTGGTCATGTTTACCGGCGGCGATCAGTTGCGCTTGACCTCCATTCTAGGCGGAACCCCTTTTCACGACATCCTTTTAGACAAATACCACAACCAGGAATTCATCTATGCAGGCACCTCGGCAGGAGCCGCCGCCGCCTCAAGCAATATGATTTACCAAGGCAGCAGCTCCGAAGCATTGCTCAAAGGCGAAGTCAAGATTTCCAGCGGATTAGGATTCATAGACGGCGTTATTATAGACACCCATTTTGTACAGCGAGGACGCATTGGACGTCTCTTTCAAGCCGTAGTAGGCAACCCCAAAGTACTGGGAATAGGACTTGGCGAGGATACCGGTTTGCTCATCACCCACAATACCCAAATGGAAGCCATAGGCTCCGGACTGGTAATTCTAGTGGACGGACGTGAAATAAAAGACACCAACCTAACCCAAGTCGAGCTGGGGCAACCCATATCCATCAACCATTTGGTCACCCACGTCATGAGCAAGCACGATACGTTCAATCTCGAAACCCACAAAATGCACATTCAATCCTCGCAATACGTGTAGGTGAATCGGCTTTTTAGTAACAAAAAAGGCATACTAAAAACACTAATTTGGGCGTGCCACCAGTAGCAAAAGGGGCTATTCACGAGCCCTGCTAGTTGCCCCTTTTGCTACTGCTGTCGGGCTATCCGCACCGCTATGGCGGTCAGCTCCTATCCCTCACGCGCGAACACCACAGCAACTCGTTCCTTAACCATACCTACCTCCTAAAGTAAACCAAATGAAACTCATTATTCACGGTGGATTCTTCTCCGAGTCTGCTACCAATCACGAAACCAAAGTGGCTAAACAACAAGCTTTGGAACAAATTGTTACAGATTCCTACGCTTTTTTAACAACACATTCGGCGCTAGAAACCGTTGTCTATGCCGTTGCACTCCTCGAAAACGATGAATTGTTCAACGCAGGAATAGGTTCGCAAATACAAAGCGACGGAAAAATCAGGATGAGTGCCGCTATTATGGATGGCGAAACCCAAAAAATGAGCGGTGTCATCAACATTCAAGACGTGAAAAATCCAGTTCATGTCGCCCAAAAATTACTCCAAGTAGACGATCGAATCCTAGGCGGTAACGGTGCCACCCAGTTTGCACGCCAAAACGGTTTTGAATCCTTTTCGACCGAAATCCCACAACGCCGCTCCGAATATGAAGCCAAACTAAAATCACTAGGCACCGGAACCGTGGGTTGTGTCGCTATAGATAGCCAGGGGAAAATTGCAGTTGCCACCTCCACAGGCGGCAAAGGCTTTGAAATTCCGGGACGAATTTCGGACTCGGCTACCGTGGCTGGAAATTATGCCAATGAATTTTGCGGAGTGAGTCTAACTGGAGTTGGCGAGGATATTGTAAGCAATGCCACAGCTGCCAAAATTGTAACACGTGTCACGGATGGATTTGCATTAGACAAAGCGTTCCAAAAAACATTTGCCGAGTTAAAACCCTATGATGGTTTTGCAGGTGCCATAGCCATTGATAGTCACGGAACTATTTTTCATCAAGATTCGCATCCCACCATGGTTTTTGCCAGTTATGATGGAGCGCATTTGGAAGTTTTCCAGTAATAAAAGGGGATTGGATACTCAATTAAGCAAAAATTCAAACCAAATAGGGATGTGGTCGGATATTTTTCGGGCATCGGCAAGGGTGGGAAAGCTGTTGTAAAACGGAATAACACCTGCGTTTGTACCTTTAATTTGAGTCGTCTCATAATACACATTGTCAAATTCCGACGCCAAGCAATTTCCTGCGACACACGCTTTTTTTAGCGACGTTTTTTGGTTCACTAGTGTCGATGCATACCCCATTTTTCGCAACGGATTAAATACCGTATGCGATTGTGGACAATTGAAATCACCCACAAAAACCAAGTGCAATGTAGGATATTCGGCTGGTAAAAACTTAAAATATTTGATTTCCGTTTCCGGTTGCTTGTTTTTGGTAATGGCGTGAAAATTGGCAATGGTAATCGTTTTTCCTGCAATGGCAAAGGTTGCATAATAAGGTTCTCGGTCTATTTCGAGCGTTAACTTTTGCTCCAACCAAGGTTTTCCTTTTAGTTTTACCGCACTTGTTTTCCATAAAAACGCATACCGTTCTGTTTTATAGGCACTGCTCGTCGTTGGGTCGCTTACAGCATAATCCCATTTGGCTCCTTTGCGGTTGAGTTCGTCGGCAAGTCTAGCTACTGCTTGTGCACCGCCATAGCCCGCCACCACTTCTTGTAGGGCAATAATATCATATTCTTTTAGCGTATTGGCTATAAAAGCAATCTCGGAATCGGATTTCGATTGCCCAAAATTTTCGAGATTCCACGATAGTAGTTTGGTCTGGGAGAAGGCTTGGCAGGTTATAAAAAAGAATACGAGGAGTTTTTTTGTCATCAAAGTATAATTTATAATACGGTATTAAAGTGTTTTGTTGGGTATTATCGCATATTGCGATATGCGATATTATGTATTATTGTTTTGTTTTATAGTGTGTTATAAAGTAATATCGCATATTTCGATATGCGATAATTTTGTATAAATAAGAGTATTGTCTAATTGTAATGAAGTTAATAGCTGAAAGGTAAGTAGAGTAAAGTTCATTTTTGAAATGATAGTGCCTAATAATTATTCATTTTCTAAATTGATCGATTCAAATTTAGTACTATAGTTAAAACAAACACTCTTAAAACACCATCAAAAAGCACGAGTTATACCCCTTTTTACGCTTTTGAAAATAATTGAAAAATCCCCATTTGTAGGGATTTTTTTTTATAGTAAAATAGTTCAATTTTGAAAAGAATTATTTAGTAATCAATTTAAAACCTTTAATTATGCCTTTAGAAAATTTGAATGGACTGCACTACACCGCAGCCGAAAAAACCGCAATTGGAACAAGTTTAACATCCATTGAAACCGCACTTTCCGCTAAATTTAAGAACCTTTCGCCAGAGGAGAGAAGTCGATTTGGTAGTGTTAATGAAAAAACAAATTAATCATTAACAAAGTAAAGGATTTTAGACTCAACCAGCCTGCTTTGAGCAGTCCTGATGTGGATTGGGTGGAGTTCCAGAACGATGTTGATTCCCGTGATTTTATTCAAGCCACAATAGCCCGACTAGAGAGCTTGTCCAAAAGTCTGGGCAATAACAAAATCATGCATGACTTTGACTGCTACCGCGCCTCATCAACGGATTACGATTACAGTAAATACAAAATGAGTACTAAAGTGGCAGGTTATGAGATAAAAGTAGACGAGTTGTCTCAATTTTTTAATAGAACGGGGACTACCAATACCACCGATACCACCCCTGCAGCACCAACTACTCCCACCCCTACAACACCGCCAACTACTACGGAGTAGTTACAATTAGCGTTTTTAGTATCCCTCTAGAAGTTACATTCTGGAGGGATTTTTTTTGGCATTCGCCCAAAACGTCAAATTTGAGCTATGCAACGTCATTCCTGACGTTGTTTGCGCCACTTATGCCGTCATGAGGGTCAAATTTGACGTCTTGTACCTCAAAAATGACGTCTTGTACCGTCAAATTTGACATTAGTGAGGTCATATTTGAGGTAGACAACCTCATGTATGAGGGTTTTGAGCTAGTTGATGTGATTTTGGTTTTAATAAAATCATCATTTAATATTTCCTTTTTTTATAATGATTGTGAGTACTAGAATTTTTGTACGAACCTCCTTTATGGGAACTTCCTTTTCCATTTTTATAATGACCACTTTGGGCATTAATACTGATACTTATAAAAAGTAATATCAGGGTTAGTAGACGAACTATTTTTTTCATAATTAATTTGATATTTGGTTATTGTTTATTTACTTTTCAAAATAAAATCCTTAATTACCTTATTTATATTAGAAGGTAAATCGGCATTCCTTATTTCGTATCTTTTTACTTTCATAGATTCAAACCAATTTGTCCAATATGCTTTTATAACATCTTCCTCATATGGATTTTTGGGATTTGGGTTAATACCTAAAACAAGAATTTCAAGATTCGATAAGTCATTATTTGCTTTTATAAATCCTAATTGTTGATTTGTTAATTTTTGACTCCAATCAGAACTATTTAATTTATTTACTCTAATCAATTCTGGTGTTAGATATGTTGTCAAATTAGCTTCTTTTATTTTTGAGTTTTCAAAATAAATATAACCATCAGTTAATATGACAAGAATGTTTCTATAATTATCTTCTATGCAATAATCGTTAACTTTATCTTTAAAGAATTTCCAAGTATCTGATCCTATGTAATGCTGGTCTTTAATGGCTAAATCATAAATTTTTAAAGGATCAGTTGCATAAATTGTTTTGGTTTTATTTATGAGTTCTTTACTAATATTGTTTTTATTAATTTCTATTTTTAAATCTTTTGATATTTTATTGATTTCTGGATTAAATGGAGCTGGGTCAAAAAATAATTGAATTTTATCATTTGCTCTTACTACTTTTTTAGTTCTAATATGTTCAGTAAAAGCGTCTGAAACCGAATTGATATACCCTACATCCCGAAGATAGAATTCCATTGTAAGGTTTGGATATTTTGTAGGGCTTATCCTGTCAGACAAATCTAGAAGTAAACTAATATTTAAATTGTCAGAAACATCTTTTGTTTTTGGAGTTTCTATCGTTTCTTCTTTTTCATCTTTTTCTTGATTTTTGCATGAACCCAAAAAAGATGTGATTACTATTAATAGAATGAATTTTATATTTATTTTCATGATTATTTATATTTTTGAGTATACTAGGTGTTGGAAGTCAGGATCAATTAGATTTAATTGTTTAAGATGTTCTAAAGAGGTTAACTCACAGTTTTCTAACAATTCCTCTTTTTCTTTATGAGGTAAAGCAATTTCAGTTCCTATTGCTTGATACCACCCTTCTTTATATTGATGGTGATAATTGAGATACTCTTTGACAGGAAAAACAAATCCATCAATTTTAGATTGCATAACTTTTATTGCGCCATTTATAGTGACAACTTGTTGTTTAAAATCATTTATTTTGTTTGAGTTTTCTAATTTTACTTTTTCTAAATTAGTTAGCTCTTCTCTTTTTCCACGAATAAAAACTCTAATTTTATCCATGTTTTCGTATTCTTTCATAACAAAATCAAACACTAAACCCCAAATAATGTACACAACAAAGCCTGCGAAAATTATCATCCAAAATTCAGCTTGTTCTAATGCAATTCTTAAATTATAAGCAGAAGAGTCTAGAGTTTTGTTGAAATCATATATTTTTTTTTCAATTATGTATGCTAATAATCCATCAAAAAGGAAAGTTGTCGTAAATAATGCTATCATTCTAAAAATGTTTTTTACTCCTTTCCCTTTTTGTACCATATGTATAATATACCCTAATCCCATAAAGACAAATGGAATTGTAATTACTAAAACACCTTCTAACCAACTAGCTTTAAATGAATTTGTTAGTGCATTTGCATCAAAAATTGCAGCTGTTAAACTATCATCGGAAAATTCTTTGAAGAAGGCAGAATAAGACGCGGAAATGTAAAACACTAATAAATATAGTGTTATGGGTAATATGAGTGTTAATCCAACATAAAATTGCGCTTTTTGCCCTTTGCCTTCGTCAATATATTTTTTTGGATTTACTTTCACATCAACTATTTCTTGTTGTGTTTTGTCTATGTTTTGATTAAAATCGTGCTCTTTTTGTTCATATATTCCAATTGCAGTTTCATATTTTTTAAGTTCCGTTCTGCTTTTTTCTTGTTCTTCTTTATAAGGTTGTTTTAGCTTTTCTTGTTCAAGTATTTGCTTTCTACATTGGTCTTCAAAGCTGCTAAATAAATTTTGTAAGCATGCTCTTAATACAATAGGCTTTCCAGTGGCTTTCATTGAAGCGGCGAATCCACTTTGATAGTATGTAATTCTTATTTGTTCTCTGTCTTCTTGAGTTTCTTCAAACAGATTTGCTTGGGGCTCCTCAACTTTTTTTAAGCTAAATAATTGCTGTATTGATTTCATAAGTTAAGCGTTTAACTGGTTTATAATTTCTCTTTTATCAATTCCCTTTTTTACACAATCAATCAGATAGTTTACTAATTCATCTATATTTTCATCTAAAAACTCAAATTTTAGACAATACTTTTTTAATGTATTTAGTTCATCGTCATTTATTTTTTTGTCAGCCCACATTATTCTTGTCAAATCATACAAGTATTCAATTCTTGTAGCAAGATCCCCGGGGATGCTGGATTCTTGATTAACAGGGTTAAGAAATAATTTATCCAATTCTTCTTTTGGAATTCCTCTTTCTTCTGCAAAATGATATAACATTTGGAGTTCAAGAACGTCAAAATTGTCATCTGTTAGAGCCATTTGATAAAGCCGAAGAAAATGGCTTTTTAGCTGAATAGTCATTGTAGTATTTGGATTCATATTTTTTAGGAATTACTTTTTTTAAATTGATTGGTTCGTTTATAATTACTGCTTTATACCTCTTTTAGAAGTTTTGGCTTTCTTTTTTATACGTGTTGGTTTATTTCTTGGAGTAGGAGTACAAACTCCACATGTCCCTCCTTCTTTTGCACAGTTCTTACAGCCAGAGCAGTTTTTACAGGCACTACAAAATTCACTACCTGTACATCCTCTACTTTCTGATGTTGAGGCAATAAGTTTTTCAGAAATTGTTTGACTAAAAACCACAGTCGTAAATAATAGTAACAACAATGTATTTATATACTTTTTCATAATTTAATTCTGTTATTTCAAAATTTGATAAAATAGTTCACCAATACTTAAGTATAGTATTAATGTTAAAAGACAACCACTTGATTTGGATGAATTAAATGGTTTTCTATATGTAACTCCCGAAATTCCTGTTCTAACAGAAAAACCTTTATTACTAATTGTTCCTCCTTTAGTTCGTAGACTGGGATAAATTACAGATTTACTGATGTTTAACCCTAATCCTCCGCCAAGGTTAATTCTTTTTGAAAATCGAAATCCCATTTAAGAAGTATGACAATCTTTAGAACAATAATAGCATCCATTTGATTTTGAATACATTTTTTTAGCTTCTGCAACAGCTAATTTACAGTTTGTATGTTTGCCTAAATCCTTTCTGTTTATTAAGCTAGGTAAATAATTGCAGTCATCAGTGTGAACTTCATGATCTCCATTTGATTGCGCTTTGTTGTTTACATAATACTTCATAGTTTTTTATTTTAATTGTTTTAATAATCCCCCAAACCTACAACCCCCAAATCATCAATCCTTACGGTATTCCTCATTAGCCCTAAAAAAAGTAAATTATTTTTTCGCATCCCCTTATTTCAAACACCACATTCACTAACCAATAGGACTTGTGTACCGTTGCAAAGAGCACCAATCAAGCAACACTATAATGGGGAATTATTCCACAAACTCTATGACGTATGCCGTAGCGGTTAGGATAGTTTTGGAATAAAAAGGCAAAAATCCGCGGCGTTGTTGGGTATGTGCAAAATCGATTACTGCTTTGCCACCACTCAAATGGGCATGTGCCATCATCTTACTTTTTGCTTTTTCGAGCAACGCTTTGTTCGATACGCTGCCAATTCCCAAAAATCGAATCGCTGTGGAGACACCACTTATTTTGGCGATTATCGTATACGGTTTTGTGGCTACAAAAGTGTTCGTTTGGGAGGTGTTTACAGCACTAATTAGTTCTGGGATGTCACTGCTACTCATAAAAATATTTTTAATTGGGCTTGGTTTGTATTTTTAATGCTACTGCTTTTCATTGTTCAACAACACTATTCTGTTTCAAGATAGTGTCGCCACAACTAATTTTTCCTTTTCGGTGTCGGGAGGAAACTCCTTTTGGATTGTTTTTTTTGAGTTCCGGTTTTGGTGGCACATTCTCATCGAACTTATACTTTTTGGTTTCGGGATTGTTCTTAAAAGTATCGTTGGTAGTGTTGGTTTTTTTTTCATGACATGCCCAAAGCAGTAGTGCCAAAAGAAGGGTACCTCCCAGAAACAAACTCCTACTACGGTTTTTAGCTATTGATGGCATAGATTAATTTCATTTGGATTTTCACTAATTTTTGTTGTTGCACGAGGGATAAATGCCCGTTTTGTTGGCTTTTTTCCAAAACCAAAAAGGTTTTCTCAAACTGGTCTTTGAGAGCCAAGTATTTTGTAACCGAATTGCAATTGCCTTGGAGTGCTTTTTTGTAATGCGCAATATATCCCTTGAGATACGCATTGCAATCAAGTAGGAGTTGTTCCCATTTGGGATCTGGAATTGGTTCGTTTTTCATTGTTTTGGCACTACTAAAAGCAACAGTTTTTTATGTCGAACCAAAAGTAAAGGCAATAAAAAGGATATCCTTACGGGAAACCGTATGGGAAGTGTTTTTTTTTAATTTTTTTTTGAAAAAGGATTTTTCAGGCAAAAATGGGTAGGGCAAACATCCTTAAAAAGGAAAAAAAGTGGCTCCGAATTTCAAGGATTTACTCGAAAACAGAGAATTTTCGTGAATTATTTTTGACTTAAGTAGCAAAAAATAGCTATTGTCGCAAGTAGTAAAAGAGTTTTTGCTACAGATTGTAAGGATTAAAAAGATTTTTAAAGTCCGGTAAAGAATTAATCTTTGCTAATCTGTGACCCGAGCGAAGCGAACTGGTGAAGCAAATCTGTGTTAAAGAAATCGGGTGCCTTACAATGCGAAATTAGATTGTAACCGTTACTTAAGGAAGTCGAAAGTTTAAATGTCGTAAAGTCAAAAGAAGCAATTGCAATGAAAATAATTATATATGAGCTAATTAAAAAACTTCATCTGATTTTAAAACACACCATTATACCATGACTATTACTTAATTTGTGAAATTTGTGGTTAAATTTTAAAAGTGTTTGCCTTTCCTGTGAGGAGCGAAGTGTTCACACCAAGCCCAAATCTTTGGCCAGCGCAATCAAATGAACATTATTATTGGCTTTGAAGTACACCTTAAGCTTATTAATTCTTTTTTCTAAACTGCTCATGCCATTAGGAACAAAGCCTAGTGTTTTGAATTCTTCGGCTATTTCTTCTAGCGTCAGCCCTTTGGATAATGCTTTCAAAAGAGCAATATCGTAGGCTTCAATTTCAAAAATAGTTTTGTCTCGCAGCGCATGTGCCAGTTCAGGCGAAACGAGCTGTAGGTTGTTCGCATACACCCGATGTACCGTTTTTTGAAGTTCAGGAATGCTGTTGCGCCCTTTGGAAATATAGGCGTTGATTCCCAGTGTTTTGAAAAGATTCTGAATTCGGAATGATTTGTCTTCTATCGAAAAAACGATGATTTTCAAGTCAGGTTGTACTTTCTTGATGGCTTCTATAAGTGCCTCACCCGACCCTAAAATGGTGTCCCGATGATCCGTTTTGAACGACAAATCACTTATTAGTAAATCATAAGGAACGCCATCGTGAAGGGCTCTTTTGATTTTAAGAAAAGCTTCATCGCAATATTTAGCATGATGAATGGCTACAATTTCTAGTTCCTCTAGCGCCTGCACCACCGCTAGGCTAATCGTGTCTAAATCCTCGGCAACTAATACTTTTTGGAACATATAAATACTTATTATTATTTTGGAAAATTAAAATACACTTTGAATCCTTTGTTGGATGCCGTTTCAAAGGTAATGGTTCCTTCGATAGCTAGTATACGGTTTTCCATATTTTGAAGACCGTTTTTCATATTCATGGAACCTAAATCGGCTCCAACCCCGTTATCCTTGAATTCGATGTCGATATTTTTTTCGTTTTTTTCAAAAGAAATAATTACTAAACTGCATTTACTATGCTTTTTCATGTTTACGAGCAGCTCTTGGAGCACCCTGTAAACGGTTATTTTCTTGTTGCTTTCGACCGTTTCCCACGCAATAGTATCACTGTCTTTCAGGATCACGTTAACCTGATGGCTGTTAAAACTAGAAAGCATTTCGGTAAGGTTGGGTAAAAAATGGATGCCGGTTTCGATACTGCTATTTTCTTTGGAGATGTTTCGGGTTCTGGAATAAATGGTTTCTAAATTTTGAAGCAACAATTCCTTGTTTTCGGCAGTCGATAAATCTTGGGTTTCGGCAAAAGCCATGGTATGAAAAACATCATTGGCAAGTTCGTCATGGAGTTTTTTGGAAATCCGAGTTTCGGTGCAGTAAGCCGTTTTAATTTGGTCTTTTTTGTTTTTGGTTTTCCAAAAATAATACACAAATAACAACAACAAAAAAGCAAGTGCACTCAAGAAATACATAAAAAGCGTACTGTTTTTTTGCTGTTCTAATTCTAATGCGTTGGTCGCTTTTTGGGCTTTTAGGGTTAAGTTTTCATTTTTTTCTTTCGTCGCATCGTATCGAATTTTGGCAAATTGATTTTTGGCTTTTTGCCGAACAATTTTAATACTGTCGTTAAGTGCAAAATACACTACCGAAAATGACTTGGATGCTGTTTGGGAATTGTTTTTAATAAGTAATTCTAATGCTTTCAAGCGGTCGTCTACGCTATGTATAGGAGTTGCTTTTTGATACGCCAAACGGGCATATTTACTGGCTTGAACGCTATTTACACCTGAATAAACAGCAGCCAAATTCAGGTAGCTAGACACTTCGCCATTGGTATCTTGTATTTTTTCCCGAAGGCGTAAGGCGTTCTGCAAGTAGGGAATACTTTTGGGATTATTCACTTTAAAATAGCAAAAACCAAGATTGTCAAGCACCAAAGCGAATTTTTCATCATTATCCAAAATTTCTTTTCTCAAAATCAAAGGTTCGAGTAGCGCAAAGGCTTTTGGATACTTTTTTTGGTTGATGTAAATTACGGCAATATTGTTTTTTACAATCGATTTTTGCAAATCATTTGTGGCCAGTTGGAGTGCCAGTTGGTACTGTTGTATGGCCGCTTTATAATCAAATAAATTTTGATAATTGCCAGCCAACTGATTGTAAATGGCAGTTTTATAGGCGGGTTCTGTGGTTTTGTCAAAGTAGGTAATGGCTTCTGTAGCGGTGGTTTCACTACCGCTGTAATCGCCCTGAACTTGCTGAATATACGCCATTTTTATAAGCGCATAAATTATTTTGGCTTTGTCTTTAGCGGGATTACTATTGGATTTTATAACATTGTAATTATAAAAAGCACTATCAAATTGCTGTTTATAATACTGCTTTTCGGCTAGTTCTATAACAGTACTATACGAATAATTGGATTTTATTGTAGTCGTTTTTGATGTCTCTTTTTGGCAAGAATGCAAAGAAAGGACAACGAGTAGGACTATAACAAAAATCGGGAAAAGAAACTTTTTGAGTATCATTTCCCGAAAATACTAAAATTAGCTAGAACATAAAAATTATGGGGCTAACTTTTACATTAAGGTTTTGGGGGTGTCGTAGGAGTTGGACTTATTGTGCCGTCACCTGGGGCGTCTGCTTTTACCTCTTTGGCAGTGTTTTTTGTAGTGGCTGTATCGTCAGCAGTACAGGATGTCATTGCGGTATTCGCAACGAAAAATAGGGCAATCAAGAATACTTTTTTCATTTTATTGGGTTTTAAAAATTAGGCATGCGTTGGGCTGTTCGATACTGAAATCGAATCCTTCTGGGAATGCGCCAAACGAATTGTGACTTGTGAATTTTATTTGTGGGAAGTGAAGTGCGCTAAAACAGAATCGTAAAATTTATACTTCCCGAATAAACTGACGATCCTTGTTTAGCAACACTTTTTTAGAACTAGTTTCGTACATTTGCTTTGATTGCAATTCAAAACAAGAACTATTTCTGGAGCAAAGGAAGGTGGTTTTTAAGTAAGCAATCCCACTGAATTCCAATCATTCCGATGGTTTCCAGTTGTTCCAATGAATTCCGACTAATTCCAAAAAATGTTTTTTTATGAATAGCATCGCTGCGTATCAAAAAGCTATAAAAGCCAAATTTGAAATAGAAAAATCAGGAAATAATGCTGATTTTTTTACGAATCCTTCGCCTGCCAAAATCAAAAGACTGACCCTTTTGAGGTTTGAAACCAATACGAATGCCGTTGATGAGGGGATTTTTAATCGGTTTTTTGTTTTTAAAGAAGGAATGGACAACATCACTCAAATCAAGAATTGTGATACCGATAGGTTTCGTCCCTTTCGTAATTTTTTACTAAAAAACACCGATTGCAGTCAGCTCGATAGTCTGAATCTTATGGCTGTTTTGGTTGATTTTCATCCCAGACCGTATTTGAAATTCCGAAATACAAATGGGGATGTAAAAGTGAATTTTGTGGAGGAGTTACAAGAGGAAGAATTGGATAGCGGTACGGGTAATTTTACTAAATCAGATTCCCAAAAGCATGCTGAAGGTTTTGTTGTTACAAAAAGGTTCTCTTTCAAAGAGCAATTGGTTATTGGCCTTGGCTCGCTATTGCTGCTGGCATTGTTGGGTTTTGGCATCAAGAGAATTTATTATCCAGATAACAATGGAATGATTTGGGTTAAGGATCATTATGAGGCAGTTGTTTATGAAAACGTGACCGATAAAAAAGCAGTAAAACCAATCAATCCATTTGTTCTAGAGCATTTCCAGAAAATCAAAATTTGCGATACGACTACTTTTTTTAAAAATGGATTAAAAAGCCAACCCCTAGTTTGGTATGCAAAAAATCCTCAAACGGGAGCTTATGATTTTTTTAATCAGCCAGGAGTGCATCCCATTACGGAGGAAACTTTAAAAAAAATTACGCCTTACATCAAAAAAAAGTACTGCCCTAAATCATGTCTTTAGCTTCGAAATAGCCTGCTAATTTTAGTTGTTAACGATAACGTTTGAATCCTTAAAATGCTTTTGTTAAGGCTGTTTAATCCCGTTTTTTAAGGGAATAAAAGCTAAAAAAGGCGTAAATTTATTGTGTCAAATGGTTGTAAAAAGAAGATTATGATAGCTTAATAGGATCCTTGAGCTTCTTAATTCTTTTTTTAAAACAATCGTACAGCCTAGTAATTAAAAAATGAAATTATGTTTAAAAATAGTTTTAAATGGTTGTTTGTTCTATTGCCATTAGTAGCAATTGGACAAACACATACCGAGAAAGAAGTCAATAGCCAAGTACAATCTTGGATAAGTTGGAACAATACGATTAAATTCAATGAACATTGGGGATTGTTAACGGATTTTCATATCCGTAGGAATGATTTTGTGAGTGAGGATAGTTTTTATCTGGTTAGGGGAGCGGCAAGTTATACTGTAAATCCCAAACTGACCTTTGCACTTGGATATGCACACGTATGGTTAGCACCAACTAAATCCGAGTGGAACACCTTTGCCAATGAAGATCGAATTTACCAACAAGTGCAGTTGCTGTCCAAAATGGGCTCCATAAGCGTCTCGCAACGCATACGTAACGAACAACGATGGCAGGATAAAATGGTAAATGACGAGAAAAATGATACTCGTTTTACAGATAGATTGCGATATTCATTGAGTTTTACCATTCCTGTTTTTAAGAAAAAAACAATGCCTTCCCTCGTTATTTCTGATGAGATTTTTATTAATTTCGGAAAAGAAGTGGTTTACAATACCTTTGATCAAAACCGAATTTTTGTGGGGATAAAGCAAGTGATAAACCCAAAATTGAGTTTTGATTTTGGATACATGAATGTGTACCAACAAAAATATTCAGGCTATCAATACGATTCCAATCATACCATTCGATTGTTTTTCTATTACAATACCAGTTTGAAATAAGGGGTTGTCATTGGGTTGTTTAAAATGGTGCATGACAAATTTCATTTCTTTAAAAGAAAATTTGTTATTTGTAGAATAGTGTGCGTGAAATGTAATGTGCCACACCCTAAATACCAATGAAATAGAAACTAAAAAACCCCATTTACGTTTGCAAATGGGGTTCTTTATATAAGTAAGTAATCTAAATTGAGTTTATAAAACGTTTATTTTACTTTGTTCAGTACTGCTTTGAAAGCTTCTGGGTGATTCATCGCTAAATCGGCAAGAACTTTACGGTTCAATTCGATTCCGTTCGCTTTTACTTTTCCCATGAATTGGGAATAAGACATTCCTTCCAATCTAGCTCCAGCGTTGATACGTTGAATCCATAAAGCACGGAAATTTCTTTTATTCACTTTTCTATCACGGTAAGCGTAGCACATGGCTTTCTCTACCGCATTTTTTGCAACTGTCCAAACGTTTTTACGTCTACCAAAGAAACCTTTGGCTTGCTTCATTATTTTTTTTCTTCTTGCTCTTTTAGCAACTGAATTTACCGATCTTGGCATAATTTTGATGTGTTTTTGTAGCAGGCGTCCTGAATTGAATCAAAGGAACTTAAAAGCCATACTCCAAGGTTATTGAATTTTTTTTAACCTAAAGAAATTTTTAAAAAATTATAAATTATAAATTATAAATTATAAATGAGCGACAAATTTGAGTCATTAATAATTCACAATTCAAAATTTACAATTAATTATATAATTCTTAATTGTTGTTTGATGCTTTTCATATCTGTTTTGTGAACTAGCGCTGAATGTGTCAAAGCTAATTTACGTTTTTTAGATTTTTTAGTCAAAATATGACTTTTAAAAGCATGCTTTCTTTTAATCTTT
This sequence comes from Flavobacterium restrictum, assembly GCF_007097245.1. Taxonomy (GTDB): domain Bacteria; phylum Bacteroidota; class Bacteroidia; order Flavobacteriales; family Flavobacteriaceae; genus Flavobacterium; species Flavobacterium restrictum. Next base: position 17,926 of record NZ_VJZT01000021.1, read on the forward strand.
CCAGAACCAGTAACTTTAAAACGTTTCTTGGCGCTAGATTTGGTTTTCATTTTAGGCATTTTTTCCTAGTGTTTTAATTTATTCTTACTTACTTATTTTTTAGCTATTAGCTTCTGGCCGTTAGCTTTTGGCTATTAGCTAAAAGCCAAAAACTTATTTTTTCTTCTTTGGAGCAATAAACATGATCATTCTTTTTCCTTCAAGAACGGGCATGGCTTCTACTTTTCCAAATTCCTCAAGATCTGTGGCTAGTCTCAATAATAAGATTTGACCTTGATCTTTATAGATAATCGAACGTCCTTTAAAGAAAACAAACGCTTTTAATTTCGCTCCTTCTTTTAAGAATTTCTCGGCATTTTTTCGTTTAAATTCATAATCATGCTCATCAGTTTGTGGGCCAAAACGAATTTCTTTGACAACAACTTGAGTAGATTTTGCTTTAAGCACTTTATCCCGTTTCTTTTGTTCGTAAACAAATTTCTTGTAATCCATTATTTTACAAACGGGTGGCTCTGCATTAGGCGAAATTTCAACCAAATCCAATTCGAATTGGTCGGCTAATCGCAATGCTTCGGCAAGTTTAAAAACACCTGGTTCGATGTTTTCACCTACTAATCTCACTTCTTGTATGCCACGAATAAGATTGTTTATTCTGTGGGCATCCTTTTTTTCTACGCGAGGTTGATAACCTCTGTTGCTTCTTATTGCTATGACTTTATAATTTAAGTTAAACTGTAAATACTTTTAATGTTTTGCTGATTTCCTCGTTTACAATGGCAGCAAATTCCTCAATTGTAACGCTGATGTTTCCTTTTCCTTCTTGTCCGTGACGACGTATAGAAATGGTTCCGTTTTTCTCTTCTTCCTCACCTACAATCAACATAAACGGGGTTTTTTGCATTTCGGCATCTCTAATTTTCTTCCCTATTGTTTCGTTTCTATTGTCTACAAGGGCGCGAATTTCGTGATTTTCTAGCAGACTTAAAACTTTTTTTGCATATATTTCATATTTCTCACTCAAACACAAGATTATAGCTTGTTCTGGCATTAGCCAAAGCGGGAAATTTCCTGCTGTGTGTTCCAATAAAATAGCAATAAAACGCTCCATAGATCCAAACGGTGCACGGTGAATCATTACTGGTCTGTGCAATTCATTATCTGAACCTTTGTAGGTTAAATCAAAACGCTCTGGCAAGTTGTAATCGACTTGAATAGTACCTAATTGCCATTGTCTTCCCAAGGCGTCTTTGACCATGAAATCTAGTTTTGGTCCGTAAAAAGCGGCCTCTCCATATTCCACAACGGTATTCAATCCTTTGTCAGCAGCAGCATTGATGATGGCGTTTTCGGCTTTTTCCCAATTTTCATCAGAACCTATGTATTTGTCTCTGTTTTCTTTGTCTCGTAACGAAATTTGAGCCGTAAAGTTTTCAAATCCTAAAGAACCAAAAACATACAACACCAAGTCAATTACTTTTTTGAACTCTTCGTCCAGTTGTTCTGGCGTACAAAAAATATGCGCATCGTCTTGCGTAAAGCCGCGAACACGAGTCAAACCGTGCAATTCGCCACTTTGTTCGTAGCGGTAAACGGTTCCAAATTCAGCATAACGTTTAGGTAAATCTTTATATGACCAAGGTCTTACGTTGTAAATTTCACAGTGATGTGGGCAATTCATTGGTTTCAACAAGAATTCTTCGCCTTCGGCAGGAGTGCTTATGGGTTGAAAACTATCGGCGCCGTATTTAGCATAATGACCAGAGGTAACATACAATTCTTTTTGACCAATATGTGGCGTTACTACTTGCTCATAGCCTCCTTTTTTTTGTGCTTTTTTCAAAAACTGTTCCAATCGATCTCTCAAGGCAGCCCCTTTTGGCAACCATAAAGGCAAACCAGCGCCCACTTTTTGCGAGAATGCAAACAATTCTAATTCTTTTCCTAGTTTTCTGTGGTCACGACGTTTCGCTTCTTCGAGTAATTCTAGGTATTCAGTTAAGTCTTTTTGTTTTGGGAAAGAGGTTCCGTAAACGCGAGTCAATTGCTTGTTTTTTTCATCACCACGCCAGTAAGCACCTGCGACACTCATGATTTTCATCGCTTTGATAATTCCAGTGTTAGGAATATGTCCACCGCGACACAAATCCGTAAAGGTGTCGTGATCACAAAAAGTGATTGTTCCGTCCTCTAGGTTGGTTATTAATTCGGTTTTATAAACATTGTCTTTGTATAATGCTAATGCTTCGGCTTTTGTCACAGGACGCAACTTGAATTCGTGTTTGCCTCTTGAAATTTCAAGAACTCGGTCTTCGATTTTCTTAAAATCGGCATCGGTTATTTTTTGATCTTCAAAATCAACATCATAATAAAAACCATTAGCAATAGCGGGTCCAAGTGTTAATTTAATTCCAGGATATAGTTCCTCGAGTACCTGTGCCATAACATGCGAAGTCGAATGCCAAAAGGCTTTCTTGCCATCGGCATCATTCCAAGTGTATAAAATTAGCGTACCATCCGTGGTCAAGGGAGTTGAAGTTTCAATGGTTGTACCATCAAAAGAAGCCGAAATCACATTTCTAGCAAATCCTTCACTAATGCTTTTTGCAACATCCATAGGACTAATCCCAGGGGCAAACTCTCTAACTGACCCATCGGGTAAAGTAATCTTAATCATTGTTTTATTTATTTTATGAGTGCAAATATAAACGTTTATAAAAACACATACAATATATAGGTAAGGTTTGTTGCGCTGTTGTTGTAAAACTAGAAACGTATTTTCAGTCACGAGTAATTGCTTTGCTTGCTTTGTACAGCAATTGCTCGGGAAAGCTTTCGAAATACTTTTTTCAATAGTTCAAATTCTTATATTTGTTCCATGCAATTATCTGTAATTATACTCAATTATAACGTTTGTCATTTTTTAGAACTTTGCGTTGAAAGTGTTCAAAGCGCACTCGAAAACCTGGATGCCGAAATTATTGTAGTCGACAACAACTCTGTAGACGCAAGTGCTACCATGATGAAAAGCCGTTTTCCAGCAATTACCTATATTCAAAACAAGGACAATGTAGGTTTCCCTAAAGGCAATAACATTGGCGTAGCTCAAGCGCAAGGTGAATACATTTGCATTCTCAACCCCGACACGGTTGTTGCCGAGAATACTTTTGTCAAAGTGTTGGATTTTGCCCAAAAGCAACAAAACTTGGGTATTGTAGGCGTGAAACTCATTGATGGAACGGGTAAATTTCTACCCGAAAGCAAGCGCGGTGTTCCCACTCCTTTTGTCGCTTTTACTAAAATTATGGGTTTGTATGCTTTTTTTCCAAAAGTAAAAGCATTTGGTTGCTATTACGCTTCTCATTTACAGGAAAATCAAACCGGAAAAGTCGCCATTCTGGTGGGTGCTTTTGTGGTTATGAAACGGGATTTGTATCTTGAAGTGGGCGGTTTTGATGAAAATTGTTTCATGTATTCGGATGATATTGATTTGTCGTATATGGTTTTGCAAAAGGGGAAATCCAATTATTATTTTCATGAAACAACTGTCATTCACTACAAAGGCGAGAGTACCATAAAAGACGGTACGTACCTGAAACGCTTTCAGGAGGCTATGAATTTTTTTTACAAAAAGCATTTTCGAGTGAGCTTATTCTTTGACTTTTTTATGAAAATAGGGGCTTTCTTTTTTGCTTTTGCCAAGAAAAACCAAACGAATGCACTTCATAGTAATCCCGAGGAATACCTGCTGTTTTCGACGAACGTAGCCTTGAAAAATAAAATAGAAAAACAGCTCCAAAAAAAGGTGCATTGGGAAACAAAAATTGCTGAAAATTGGTTAATTTTGCAACCCGATTTGAAAGGGAAACACATTGAAATTATCTTGGACGCTGCTAGTTTTTCATTCCAAGAATGCATCTCTTTTTTAGAGAAATACACCAATACAAAAGCAGCATCGTATTATACGTTTAAAATAATACCCAAATCATCCCGTTTTATGATTGGTAGTAATAGCAGTAATGACCGTGGAGAAATTATCAAAATCGAGTAAAAAATTGCGTATTATGTAATTTTAATTCGGATTAAATGCTAATTTTGCAGGCGAAACAATAAAAAACAATTTTAGTTTAAAGATATGGCAAGATTTGAATTGAAACTTCCAAAAATGGGAGAAAGTGTTGCAGAAGCAACAATTACCAGTTGGTTAAAAGCCGTTGGCGATACCATTGAAGCCGATGAAGCGGTACTCGAAATTGCCACGGATAAAGTGGATAGCGAAGTACCTAGTGAAGTTTCAGGAATTTTGGTCGAACAATTGTTTGGCAAAGATGATTTGGTTCAAGTAGGACAAACCATTGCTATTATTGAGACGGATGCTTTGGCTGTTGCCGAATCCAAAACTGAAATCGCTACGCCAGAAGTAGTGGCTACGATCGAAAAAACCATTGAATTAATCAAAGAAACGGTTGCGATTCCAACTGATTTTTCTGATTCTGAAAAATTCTTATCGCCTTTAGTGAAAAATATCGCTGCTGCCGAAGGCGTTTCTATAGCCGAATTGCAAGCCATAATTGGAACTGGAAAAGAGGGAAGAGTGACCAAAAATGATATTTTAGACTACGTTGAAAAACGAAATATACCAAGTGTTACTCAACAAGTGGCTAAAGCCCAAAACCCTGCGCCAATTGCTATAAAACCAGCACCCGTTTCCATAAGTGGTGGCGACGAAATTATAGAAATGGACCGTATGCGCAAGCTCATTTCGGGCTATATGGTGGCGTCTTTGCAAACATCAGCACACGTGCAATCCTTTATCGAAGTTGATGTGACTAATATTGTAAAATGGCGTGACAAAGTAAAAGTAGCTTTTGAAAAACGAGAAGGCGAAAAATTGACTTATACTCCTATTTTTATGCAGGCTGTTGCCAAAGCTTTGAAGGATTTCCCTGGCATGAACATCTCCGTAGAAGGCGATTTTATTATCAAAAAGAAAAATATCAATCTCGGAATGGCGGCTTCGTTGCCAAACGGAAACTTGATTGTACCTGTTATAAAAAATGCCGATCAACTCAATTTAGTAGGTATGGCAAAAGCGGTAAACGATTTAGGCGGAAGAGCCAAAGCAGGAAAGTTAAAACCAGATGACACACAGGGTGGTACCTATACGGTTACGAATGTGGGCACTTTTGGTAGTGTTTTTGGGACGCCAATCATCAATCAACCGCAAGTTGGGATTTTGGCTTTGGGTGCCATACGTAAAATGCCAGCGGTTATCGAAACTCCCGAAGGTGATTTTATAGGCATTCGTCAAAAAATGTTTTTGTCACACAGCTACGATCATCGCGTTGTCGATGGCGCTTTGGGTGGTAGTTTTGTAAAACGTGTGGCCGAATACCTAGAAGCTTTTGATGTGAATACCGATTTTTAAAAAAAAAGAAACGCACCAATTATAATACAATCCTTTTGTCATTTTAAAAATGAGGAAAGGATTTTTTTTTATCCCAAAAAGCAAAATTTCGGGCGATTTTAAAATGAAGTGATTTAGACTTTTTGCATTTAAGCGAAAATTTAGGATTTTGTGCCTAATTGTAGCCTTTTTTTAGATGCATAGCTGGGCTACGGAACGAAAAAAAGGCCGCAATTAGGTGCAAAAAACCATTTTTTTAGCAAATGGAAAAAGTCTAAATCACTTCAATAAAAACGGTCTGCTAAATTCAACTCAAATCTAGTATATTTGTAGACTTTTAAAAATAAAAAATGGAACTTAAGCTCAACAGACCCATCTGTTTTTTCGATTTGGAAACCACTGGAATCGACATCGGAAAAGATAGAATTGTAGAAATATCGATATTCAAAGTTTTTCCAAACGGAAATAAAGAAAGTAAAACATGGTTGGTAAATCCTACTATTCCTATCCCAGCAGTCACTACAGCGGTACACGGAATCACGGACGAGAAAGTGGCAAACGAACCTACCTTTGCCGCATTGGCTTCGCAAGTCTATACCATGATTAAAGATTCGGATTTGGCTGGTTTCAACTCGGATCGTTTTGATATTCCACTATTGGCCGAAGAGTTATTGCGTGCCGGAGTAGATTTTGACATGAAAGGAAGGGTTTCTGTCGATGTGCAAACCGTTTTTCATAAAATGGAAGAGCGAACCTTAAGCGCAGCACTTAAATTTTATTGTGGCAAAAACCTAGAAAATGCACATTCTGCCGAAGCGGATACCATGGCGACTTACGAAATACTAAAAGCCCAACTGGATCGCTATCCTGAACTAGAAAACGATATGAAATCCCTCTCGGAATTCACAACCCGAAAAAAAATTGCTGATTTTGCGGGTATGATCGCTTTTGACAAAGACAATCAGGAAATTTTTACTTTCGGAAAACACAAAGGTGTAAAAGTCGATAAAGTATTAGAAACTGAACCGGGTTATTTCAGCTGGATTCAAAATGCCGATTTTCCCTTGTACACCAAGAAAGTATTGACGGCCATTAAATTACGAAAACTAAATACAAAGAATCAGTAAGCATTTGTTTAGTATTTAAAAAAAAAACTAGAAATATGAAAATCATCTGTATCGGCAGAAATTATGCCAATCATATCGAAGAGTTGCACAACGAGCGTCCTACGGAACCAGTAGTTTTTATGAAACCTGATTCGGCAGTTTTGCTTAAACAGCATCCCTTTGTGATTCCTGAATTCTCGAATGAGGTGCAGCATGAAATCGAACTTATTGTCAAAATCAATAAAGTTGGAAAATACATAGACGCTAAATTTGCCCACAAATATTACGACGAAATAAGTGTAGGAATCGATTTTACCGCTCGTGATTTGCAAGATAAATTAAAAAACAAAGGACTCCCGTGGGAAATAGCCAAAGCCTTTGATGGCTCGGCAGTTATTGGAGATTTTTTGCCCAAAAGCCAATTTAGTTCACTAGAAAATATTACATTTGAGTTAACGAACAATAATAAAACCGTTCAAAAAGGAAATACAAATACCATGTTGTGGACCGTAGACGAACTCATTGCCTATGTTTCGCAGTATTTCACCCTTAAAATTGGCGATATTATTTTTACAGGAACGCCCGCAGGTGTTGCGGCGGTTCAGCCAGAGGACGTTTTAGAAGGATTTTTAGAAGGACAAAAACTATTTAGAATACAAGTAAAATAATGGCATTAAAATACAATTTATCCAAAGTATACGCGATTTCAGACAATGATCCTGAATTTGTAAAAGAGATTCTCACGCTTTTTGTGACCGAAGTTCCTGATGATTTAGAGCAAGTCAAGGAAGGCATAAAAAAGAAAGATCACAAGCACGCCTATTCATTTGCACACAAAATAAAACCAAGCCTCGACCTTTTGGGCTTGAATGTTGCCTTTGAGGAAATCCTACAAATCGAAGCGTGGACTAAAACCGAAGGCAAAAAGAAAGACATTAAGGAAACCTTCAAAAGTGTCAAAAACCAAGTCAAGGAAGCCATCAAGGAAATCAAAAAAGACTTTAATATGTAGCATTTGGGCGTTCCCCTCCCGAAAAGGTCGGGGCGGGCTATCCGTTCCCGCTTTTTTATGGTCTAGCCTGTCAGTGTTCAAAACCCTGACAGGCTAGACCATAAAAAGAGGGCCACTACTATCCCTAACGCAAACCCAATGCGCCAAAACAGTCCCTTTGGAAAACAGCATTCACGTGATAAAAAACTGTTTGGTAACCAGTACAATAATCCAAGAGCTATCCCTTTTTTTGGCAATAAGCAGGTATGAGTTTGTATAATTGTGTGGCATAAAACCCAAAAATTCCAATTCAAAATTTAAAAATGAAAGCAACCATAATTACCATAGGCGACGAAATTTTAATAGGGCAAATTGTCGATACCAACTCGGCATTTATAGCCAAATCATTGGATAGCATTGGTGTCGAAATCAACGAAATGATTTCCATTTCGGATTCCAAAGAACACATTTTAAACACCTTCGCCCAGCTTCAAAACACCGTAGATTTGGTCGTTATAACGGGTGGTTTGGGACCAACAAAAGACGATATTACCAAGAAAACATTTTGCGATTATTTTCAAGATGAATTAGTGGTAGATCAAAAAGTGTTGGCGCACGTAACTCAACTTATCGAGGGATTTTACAAACGTACTATTACCCAAATCAACAAAGACCAAGCACTTGTTCCCTCTAAATGTACCGTACTCCACAATCAGGTAGGCACTGCGCCAGGCATGTGGGTAAAAAAGGAAAATACTGTTTTTATTTCGCTACCGGGCGTTCCCTACGAAATGAAATATTTAGTCGAAAACGAAATTATCCCCAAAGTGGTTCGGGAATACCAGCGTCCGTATATTATTCATAAAACAATTCTTACGTATGGTCAAGGGGAAAGTCTGGTAGCCGAGCGCATTGAAACGTGGGAAAACAACTTGCCTCCGTTTATAAAATTAGCCTATTTACCAAGTGCAGGAAGCGTGCGATTGCGACTTTCGGCAAGAGGAACCGATAAGCAAGTACTCGAAAAAGAGTTGGAACAAAACATAAAATCGCTAGATGCTATTATTCATGATATTATTGTGGGTTTTGATCAAGAGGAAACCCTTGAAGTCGTTGTGGGTAAGTTGCTTACACAACATGGCAAGACCCTATCCACCGCCGAAAGTTGTACGGGAGGCAAAATTGCCCAAGTATTAACAGCGGCAGCAGGAGCTTCAAGCTATTTCAAGGGAAGTGTGGTTTCGTATGCCACTGCAGCCAAGATTGATGTTCTCGGAATTTCCGAGGCGCTTATAGCGGAACATTCTGTAGTAAGTGCAGCCGTTGCAGCGGATATGGCTTTGAGTATCAGGAAAATGATGAAAACGGATTATGCCATTGCCACAACCGGAAACGCAGGTCCTTCAAAGGGGGAGACCACTGCCGATGTAGGGACAGTTTTTATTGCGTTGGCAACTCCAAATTCGGTGCTCGTCGAAGAGTTCAATTTTGGTCAACCTCGTGAAAAAGTGATAGATAGAGCTGTGATAAAAAGTTTAGAAATGCTGCAAAAAGAAATTTTGAAAAATGTAGTATAATTTTTTGCTTCATCCGTTTATTTTTCTTTTCTTTGCACCCTGATTTTGAATAACGATAAAAGATAAGTATAATGTCAAGAGTTTGTGACCTTACAGGTAAAAGAGCGATGGTAGGAAATAACGTTTCTCACGCTATGAATAAAACTAAGAGAAAATTTTCTGTTAACTTAGTTAAAAAGCGTTTTTATCTTCCAGAAGAAGATAGATGGATTACTCTAAGAGTAGCTGCATCTACGATAAAAACAATTAACAAAAATGGAATAGCTGCAGTTTTGAAAAAAGCGCAGGCAGAAGGATTTATTAAATAATCTTTTTCCAAAATAAAACAATAGCAAGATGGCAAAGAAAGGGAATAGAATCCAGGTAATTTTAGAATGTACTGAACACAAAACAACGGGTGTTGCAGGAACTTCAAGATACATAACAACAAAGAACAAAAAAAATACTCCAGACAGATTAGAGATTAAAAAATTTAATCCAATCTTGAAGCGTGTAACTGTTCATAAAGAAATTAAATAAGAACTAGTCATGGCAAAGAAAACAGTAGCATCGTTACAAACATCTTCAAAGAGATTATCAAAAGCCATCAAAATGGTGAAATCTCCAAAAACTGGAGCATATACATTCGTTGAATCTATTATGTCTCCTGAAGCAGTTGATGAATTCTTGAAAAAGAAATAATTAACTTTACAATTATATAGAAAAGCTACTTTCATTCGGAAGTAGCTTTTTTATTTTCTATATTTACAACTTCAAAAAAAAGAAACGAGAAGGTTTCAATTTCAGCATAAATTCTGGGAAGTATCCTGACTCCTCTTGTCTTTGGCAGTCGGGTAAGAGATAAACGATAAATTTTGTTGCTTTTTTTGAATTTTGTTTAAAAATGATTAAAGATTTAGCAGTCCACGTACTTCTAATTTTGGTTTAATTCTCTTTATTACAGCATTTTGCGTTAGGGATTACTTCACTATGTTTTTATTCTCATCGGAGTTCAGTGAACTTCGTTTGAAGTGAAAATCCTTTTTTGAGGCTTTTTTTGCCTCAAAAAAGATTGTAACGAAAAGCCCGACCCTTGTGGTAACGCCCTAATATTAAATTTTAAAATGCAGTTTATTGTAGCATTAAGCGCTAACTTCTAACTTCTAACTTACAATGAGTTTTTTTAAAAGAATATTTTCTTCAGAGAAAAAAGAGCCAGTTTTTAACGAACAAACGAAGCAATCTTTAGATAAAGGTTTAGAAAAAACGAAAACAAACTTTTTTACTAAACTAACCAAAGCTGTTGCTGGAAAGTCAAAAGTCGACGAGGCTGTTTTAGATAATTTAGAAGAAATTCTAGTAGCATCGGATGTAGGTGTTGCGACTACTTTAAAAATAATCACACGAATCGAAAAACGGGTTGCTGCAGATAAATACTTGGGAGTTGAAGAACTCAATGGTATTTTACAAGAAGAAATTGCAGCTTTGTTATCCGAGTCCAATACGGGTGACGCAACGGAATTTGTAGTGCCTATTGCAACCAAACCCTATGTTTTGATGGTGGTAGGTGTTAATGGCGTTGGGAAAACAACCACCATTGGAAAGCTCGCTTATCAGTTTAAAAAAGCAGGATACAATGTAGTACTTGGTGCAGCCGATACCTTTCGTGCGGCAGCTATTGACCAATTGCAAATCTGGGCAGATCGAGTAGGAGTGCCTATTGTTAGACAAGAAATGGGGAGTGATCCGGCATCGGTTGCTTTTGATACATTGCAATCAGCGGTGGCGCAACAAGCAGATGTTGTTATTATTGATACCGCTGGGCGTTTGCACAACAAGATTAATTTGATGAATGAATTGTCCAAGGTGAAACGAGTGATGCAAAAAGTCGTTGCCGCTGCACCTCACGATGTTTTATTGGTTTTGGATGGTTCGACTGGGCAAAATGCTTTTGAGCAAGCCAAACAGTTTACTGCTGCTACCGAAGTTACCGCGCTTGCTGTAACCAAATTAGACGGCACGGCCAAAGGCGGCGTGGTCATAGGGATTTCGGATCAATTTCAAATTCCTGTAAAATACATTGGCGTAGGCGAAGGAATTGAGGATTTACAGGTTTTTAATAAGTATGAATTTGTCGATAGTTTTTTTAAATAAAATGAAAAATACGCCTCCAATTTATCTCTATTTAATTAGCATTGTTGCTTTCGTTTTGGCAAACCTAACCCGAGAGGTATATCCTATCATTTATTACTTTTTGCTTCTTGTTGGCGTTGTTTTTTTTGCCTTGGGTTTGTTCCGAAGAACACGATAATTAGGGAAACAAAGCACTAATTTTTGTCCAAAGTGTTTCGTCAAAATCCGATAAAGCTAAATTCACGTCATCCGCTGCTTCTCCCATTCTAATGACCACCATTTTTTTGCTTGGAATGATGTATATTTTTTGGTCATTTTTTCCTAAAGCCATAAACATATCAGTAGGAGCACTAGGAATAATGCTTCCTGGAAAGGTGAGTTGCGATTGCGGCAAATGGTAACTTGATTTCCCGTTCAACCACCACAAATACCCATACCCAAGGTTGATGCTTTGCGAAGTATTGGTCGCTTCGGTAAAATAGTTTTCATTTACAATCACGGTTTTGTCCCAGGTACCTTTGTTGTACATCAACAACCCAAAACGAGCCATACTTCTTGTGGTACTCCAGTAAACACTATTGTTGTCTTTTTGAATCCAAGCGCCAGTCATGCCTATTTTATCTCGCAATTTGGTATTAAAATAACTTTCCCAGGTTTGGTTAGCCGCTTGCGCAATCACGTCTTGCAGTTTTACATATACGTTGTGATACGCCCAGCGCGTTCCAGCATCGGCTTTGTATTTTAGGCTTGCTGGTGTCACATCATCGGTGCTGTCATCAAGTCCTGATGTCATGGTAAGCAAATGCTTGCAGGTAATTAAATTCTCTTTCGCAATAGGCGCACTTGTCCAGCCCGTTCCTAGATATTGGGATACTTTATTAGTAGTATTAATCAAGCCTTCTTGTTGGGCTATTCCGGTAGCTGTCGCGGTTAATGTCTTTCCGGCACTGGCCCAATACCATGCGGTATTCGCATCATGACCGTTGAAATAATTTTCCATTACAATGCGCCCGTTGACTAAAATGATAAAGCTTTTTGAGTTTTTGAGAGCCAAATAATCCAGAAGTGGTTGTACAGCTGCGGCATTCCAACCTAGGCTGGCTATGGTTTTGGTGTCCCAAGCAGTTCCTGTTACAGGCGGAAAATAAAGAGCTTCGGTTGGGGTGGGAGTGGGTGCTGGTTCCGATGTATCGGAGGAGCAATGAACGCATATAAAGGCAAAAACGAGTAAGAGTATTGATTTTGACATAGGAGTAGGTTTTTGGTTTTGGGTAAGACCAAAAATACTTGAAATAGTTTAATGAGCCGTCATTTTTTTATTTTTTTGGTGTATTAAAACGTAACTTTGTAGTTGAAATAAAGACCATTTTCAAGGTTTTTTTTCTTCCAAAAAAAGAAATTGTGATATGAAACGAATAGGAACTTTGGTGCTAGTCGCCCTTTTATGTATGGGGTGTTCCCAAAAAATTAGACCAGCTGATGTAGCAAAACTAAACGGGTATTGGGAAATCGAGAAAGTAGTTTTTGAGCAAGGAAAAGACAAAGAATATGGACTGAATGAGAGTTATGATTATTTTGAAATAGGCAAAAATAATACCGGGTTCCGAAAAAAAGTGTTGCCACAATTAAATGGAACTTTTTTGGTCAATGACGCACAGGAAAAAGTAACGGTACGCTTTACAGCGGATACTGCTTTTTTGGATTACGCCACGCCGTATGCAAAGTGGAGTGAGGAAATACTAGCGTTATCGGCATCCGAATTGGTTGTGTTAAATGCCGAAAAAAAAGAATATCATTATAAAAAAACGGGGCCTATAAACCTTACTGACAATGGCAAAAAGACTAAATAATCAAAGTACGGTAGGCGATGTCCTGAAACAAATTATTCAAGTGAATAAATGGCAACCGGGTATGGATCAAATAGATGTTAAAGAGGCTTGGAAAAATTTGATGGGAAATGGCGTTAATAGTTATACTCGAAATGTAGTTTTAAAAGGCAGTACGTTGTATGTTGAGCTTACTTCGGCCGTTTTGCGAGAAGAATTAAGCCACGGAAAATCCAAAATTATAGCTATGATCAACGAAGAGTTGCAGCGCGATGTGGTTAAGGAAGTTGTTTTGAGATAATGATTTTTGTAAAAGACAAATTTCAAATTTTTAAATTCGAATGGGTTGGGTTAAATAACAAAACTCAAAAAGCAAATTTCAAATAAACTTCAAACTTCAAACTTCAAATTTTTAAATTCGAATGGGTTGGGTTAAATAACAAAACTCAAAAAGCAAATTTGAAATATACTTCAAACTTCAAATTTTTAAATTCAAATTTTTAAATGGCTCTTCGCCTAAATTAGTGGAATTGTGTTTTTAGGCATTACCTAAATAATATACCATTTTTATGAAATTAT
>NZ_VJZT01000022.1 GCF_007097245.1 Flavobacterium restrictum
AAAAGTAAGCGCCTAAAAGCAGGATGGGACAATCAATATCTGGAAAAATTAATCAAATTATGATGCGTTTGCCCTGAAAAGTACTGTTTTCAATTATGCTAATTTATTTTTTTAAAGTAGCTTCGTAATTCTCGCCTACCACTTTCCAATTGATAACAGTAAAAAACGCATCAATATAATTTTTTCGTTTGTATTGATAATCCAGATAATAAGCATGTTCCCAAACGTCTAAAGCCAAAATTGGCGTGCCTGGTATCAGTGCATTTCGCATCAAAGGATTGTCTTGATTGGCGGTGTTTGTAACCTGAAGTTTTCCGGATTTATCTACTACTAACCAAATCCAGCCAGACCCAAATTGTTTAGAAGCTTCGTCCTTGAACACGGTTTCAAAGTTGGTATAGGATCCAAAATCTTTTGTAATGGCTGCCGCCAAAGTGTCCTTGGGTTCGCCGCCAGATTTTGGTGCCATGCTTTTCCAAAAAAGCGAATGGTTGTAATAACCACCTGCATTATTGCGTAATTCGGTGTTGTTGAGATCTAATTTTGCCAGTACTTCCTCGATGGTTAAATTTTCCAGAGGCGTGCCTGCTAATGCTTTATTTAAGTTATTGGTATACGTTAAATAATGTTTAGAATAGTGCATCTCGAGCGCTACTGCTGATAGGTTTGGGGCTAGTGCATCATAGGTATAGGGCAATTTCTCTATTTGAAAGGCACCGTCAATTGCTTTGACATCATCGGGTACGCCTAAGTCTACTTTTTGCTCCACTGTAGGCAATGGAACTTCAACAACTTCGGTGTATTTTTTGTCATTACACGAAATGAAAAGCAGTAAAAAGATACTATTAAAGGCTAAAAAAACTATTTTTTTCATGCGATAACTATTTATTCAATATTGAATTTACGGTTGCTATATATTGCTTTTTGGCTTCACTGGGTTTCAAATGACTTATTTGGATCCAAGCATTGGTTTTGAACGCATCTCTTAAGTCAAAGTTTTCGGACTGGGTATAATTTGCCGTGCCAAAAGTGGCTTGTTTGTAAAAAGCATACAGTCGCAACATGACATCTTGCGGTAATGCTTGTGTCATGTTCGAAGCCTTCTCAAATGCTTCTTGGAATTGGATTTCTAATGCTTCTTCGGTCATACTTATTTAGTAGCAATTATGGTTTTGCCCCCAATTGCTTTTTGATTCAATACTACGTTAATAGGCGTTCCTATTGGTAGAAACAAATCTACTCTAGAACCAAATTTTATAAATCCTGCATCAGTACCTTGAACTACTTGCATGCCTTCCTCGGCGTAATTTACAATTCTGCGTGCCAAGGCTCCAGCAATTTGTCGGTATAATAGGGCACCAAATGTGGCGTTTTCGACCACAACGGTTGTTCTTTCGTTTTCTTCACTGGCTTTTGGATGCCAAGCTACCAAAAATTTGCCAGGGTGGTATTTACTAAATTTTACAACGCCACTCCAGCCATATCTAGTCACATGGACATTTATTGGCGACATGAAAATGGAGATTTGCAAACGCTTGTCTTTAAAATATTCCCCTTCGTACACCTCTTCAATAACCACTACTTTTCCGTCAACGGGCGCAAGTATTTGATTTTCGTTTTGGATTACAGTTCTTTTTGGGTTTCTAAAAAATTGCAGAATTACAATCAGTAGCAATAAAGCGAGTATTTGGATTCCTTTTTTGAGCCAAAAAGTATCGATAAAAGCATCGGACAAGAGAACAGTTATGGCGGTAAAAAATGTGCCTAATAAAATGCTTTGGGTTCCTTCTTTATGAAACATAGTTTAAAATTTGATAAAATAAAAATACAATTGGTGCTACAAATATAACACTATCTAGTCGATCTAGAATGCCTCCGTGACCTGGCATGATGATTCCGCTGTCTTTTACGCCTGCAATTCGCTTGAATTTGGATTCGATTAAATCGCCAATTGTGCCAAAAACCCCAACAATTAAAGCAATTATCATCCAAATAAAAGTTGCACCTTCGATGTAATATTTAGAAATTAAATAACTCGCCAGCACTGCAAATGCAATACCACCTATAAAACCTTCAATGGTTTTTTTGGGAGAAATGCGTTCAAAAAGTTTGTGTTTTCCAATAGATTTCCCCACAATATAAGCAAAGGTATCATTCGTCCAGATAAGCACAAATATGCTGATGATGATTTTTGGGTTATAGCCTTTTAAGCCATACGGAATTTTGGTAATAAGGATAAAAGGCAAAATAATATAGCCTATTAAATAAATGTATTTTGATACGGGACTTACCTTTTGAATATCGTCATCATATAAAAAAAAGAAACATTTTACGGATACTAAAAGCGTTAGGAAAAGCAAAAGTAAATCTTTGTTTTGACTGTAGCGAAGTTGAAATAACAGAGATTCGGTTTTGGTCGCAACGGCTATTTTATAAAAAAAAGCAAAAAGTCCAGTTGCTACAAGTAACGGAATTACTTTGTTTATTTCGACTAAATCGCAAAACTCCACTACTGCAATGAGCATAAAGAGACCAAAAAGAATGAAAAAACTTTCCGTCGAAAATTCTATAGCAGCTAGTAATAAAATAACATAGATGGCACCTGATATAGCTCTTTTGAGTGTTTCATTCATTTTAAAAATCTTCTAGTAGCAATAAGTATAAATTTTTTGCAGAACTTCCGTATTGGGTAAAATCCTCTTCTTTTGCTTTTTCAAAATATTTTATAGTCGTGATATTGGTAGGATAATCTCTTTCGTATTTCTTTTTTATAGCGGTTAAACCATCACTTTTTTCGGCAATAATTTGGCTGGTTTTTGCCATAACAATAATGTTTGTTGGCAATTCGTACGGTTTGTTTTGTTTGATTTGATTGGATGAAAATAATATAGAACCTTCGTCAGAAATAAGGCTTTCGCAACTTGCAAAAAGAAAAGCAGGTTTGCTAGGTTTGATAAAAGCAATTTTGTTTTCCTCGAGCATTGGGAATAATTTGGGCTCATAGCACAACGCTTCACTCTCGAACCAGTCGTTCTCTTCCAGAATATTTTCTAGCTGTTCTTTTACTTCTTGTATAGTTTCACAGTACAAAAATTTGCCCCCATTATTTTTAAAATTAAAAATAAATTGTTCGTCAATTGGTGCATTTCTATCGATAGCGGATTTACTCAATTCCTTTTCTTTATCGGCATCTGAACCGGGATTATTTGAACCAAAAAATTTTCTGAAAAGACTCATATTTTGCTACTATTCTTTATAAATTATACGAAAACGTCCAAAGATAAAAAAATCTTAATTCAAAAGTGGTTTTTGAATTAAGATTTTAAAATATTTTGAAAAATGCGTTTTTACGAAACTACTTCTTCTAGATTTTTGTCAAAGGTTCTTTTTCCGAAAATAGCTTCTAAATCGTCTTTGAAAATAACCTCTTTTTCAATTAAGATGTCCGCTAATTGATTTAATTTATCTTTGTTTTCTTCTAATATAGCAATCGCTCTTTGGTACTGACTTTCAATTAGTAATGATATTTCAGAGTCGATAATTTTGGCAGTTTCTTCAGAATATGGTTTGGAGAAACTATATTCACTTTGTCCGCTGGAATCATAATAGGTAACATTCCCAATTTTGTCATTCAAACCATAAATGGTCACCATGGCTCTCGCTTGTTTGGTCACTTTCTCTAAATCACTTAATGCTCCAGTCGAAATCCTGTCAAATGTTACTTTTTCGGCAGCTCTTCCACCCATTGTTGCACACATTTCGTCAAGCATTTGATCCGGACGCACGATTAAACGTTCTTCAGGCAAATACCATGCGGCACCTAAACTTTGCCCTCTAGGCACGATAGTTACTTTGATAAGTGGAGCAGCGTGTTCTAGCATCCAGCTTACGGTGGCATGACCTGCTTCGTGAATGGCAATTGCTTTTTTCTCCTCGGGAGTTACAATTTTATTTTTCTTTTCGAGACCGCCTACAATTCGATCTACAGCATCTAGGAAATCTTGTTTGTCAACTGCTTCTTTGTTGTTTCTAGCGGCAATCAAAGCAGCTTCGTTGCACACATTAGCAATATCAGCACCAGAGAACCCCGGAGTTTGTTTGGCCAAAAAGTCAGTATCCAATCCTTCAACTTTTTTCAAAGGCGCTAAATGTACTTTGAAAATTTCGGCACGCTCGCGAATGTCTGGTAAGTCTACAAAAATTTGTCTGTCAAAACGACCCGCACGCATCAAGGCTTTGTCTAATACATCGGCTCTGTTGGTCGCTGCTAGTACGATAACATTTGAATTGGTTCCAAAACCATCCATTTCGGTTAGCAATTGGTTCAAGGTATTTTCGCGTTCATCGTTACCGCCTGACATATTGCTTTTGCCTCTGGCTCTACCTACGGCATCAATTTCGTCAATAAAAATGATTGCAGGTGATTTCTCTTTGGCTTGTTTGAATAAATCTCTTACTCTGGAAGCACCAACACCTACGAACATTTCAACAAAATCTGATCCTGATAACGAGAAAAAAGGAACTTGTGCTTCACCAGCTACGGCTTTTGCCAATAATGTTTTTCCTGTTCCTGGAGGACCAACGAGTAAGGCGCCTTTTGGTATTTTTCCACCAAGATTGGTGTACTTTTCGGGATTTTTGAGGAATTCTACAATTTCTTGTATTTCTTCTTTCGCTCCTTCAAGACCAGCCACATCTTTGAAAGTAGTTTTGATATCGGTTTTTTCGTCAAAAAGTTTTGCTTTTGATTTGCCAATGTTAAAGAGTTGGCCACCGCCACCGCCACCGCCAGACATCTTACGCATGATGAAAATCCATACGCCAATGATGATGATTATGGGCAAAAAGTTTAATAATAATCCTGTAAAATCGCTTTTTTGTTTAAAATCAAAATCACCCAAAATATGCTTGCTTTTGGCTGCTTCTAATTTTTTTTCTAGGTTTTGAATGTCTCCTATTTCTAGTGTATAATGTGGCCCTTTATTGGGTCTGTCAAATACGTCTTTGGCTACTTTCTTGTTAGAAGGGTCTTTCAACGCAGCGGCATTCAGGAATACTTCGGCTTCGGATTTGTTGTAAATGATTACGTTTTCTATTTGTCCTTTTTCTAAAATATCATTAAATTTAGAAGAGGTCAATTGAGCAGGTTCTTCAAAATTTGATCCGCCTGTTGCAAAGCTAATCACTAGAAAAACCAATAGTATTGCGGTGTAAATTAACCAAGGACTTATTTTAAATTTATTCGAATTTGGATTATTCTCTTTAGCCATTAGAAGGTTGTTTCTTTAATATTTGTTTTCGATTTTAGTAATTTTGGCATCTCCCCAAAGACTCTCGATGTTGTAGTATTCTCGAATGTGTTTTTGGAAAACGTGTACTACTATGTGTACGTAATCCATGAGGACCCACTCTGCATTATCCGTTCCTTCAACATGCCAAGGCTTGTCTTTTAATTCTTTTGAAACCGTTTTTTGGATGGAGTTTACAATGGCATTTACCTGTGTATTTGAGTTTCCACTGCAAATGATAAAATAGTCACATACTGCAGTATCAATTTCTCTTAAATCTAGAATATCGATATCATTTCCTTTTACTTCTTCAATTCCCTTTATGATATTCGCTAGTAGAATGTCATTATTTATAGTCTTTTTCGCCATGAATTATTTTTATATAAGTTTGTAAAGTTACCATTTTTTGTGATTATTTTTGAACCTTAACATAATATTAAATTATGTTTATAAAAAACAGTACATGAAGCTAATCAAACTCGATGCCATAGATTCTACCAATGATTTTCTGAAAGGACTATTGAGCAACACGACAGTCGAGAATTTAACGGTTGTAACCGCCGAAACGCAAACAAAAGGCAAGGGGCAAATGGGGACGGTGTGGGAATCTGAATCGGGTAAAAACTTAATAATGAGTCTTTTGATTAAGGATTTATTAGGTGGTATTAATCAGATTTTTTATCTTAATATGATGGTTGCGCTTGCTGTTATTGAAGTTCTTGAAAAGGAAAAGATACCTGATTTAAGTATAAAATGGCCTAACGACATTATGTCATACCACAAGAAAATAGGTGGCATCTTGATAGAAAATAGTATAAAAAGTGATGGAACTATTTTTTCGGTTGTTGGTTTAGGGTTAAATGTGAACCAAACTAATTTTGATTTGCTACCAAATGCGTCTTCATTGGCGCTGGTTTGCAACCGTTTTTTTGACAAAGAGCAATTGCTTTCGTTGATTTTTGAAAGCATTCAAAATAGAATAGCGGTGTTTAATCCGCTTGAATTGCAAAATTCGTATACCAAAGCATTATTTAAAAGAGGTATTCCAATGCCTTTCTCGGATTCCAAGCAACAAAAATTTATGGGAATTATTCAAGGCGTTGCAGCAAGTGGTATGCTTCAAATTCTTCTTGAGGATGATTCTATCGCAGAATTCAATATCAAGGAGGTTCAACTGTTGTATTAATACCAAAAAATAAGTGTATAAAAAAATGTTTATCCTAGGAAATAATTCCAAGGATAAACATTTCATAATTTTAAAACTGTTGGTTTTACTACTACAATTTGGTCATATTTGTGGCCAATGTTTCTATAAATTTCCCAATAGGCCCTTTGATCATCATAGCCATCATGGGGTTGAATTCGCCCTCAAAATCTAGCTTTACGGCACAGCTATCATTTGCAATAGCATCAATATTGGCCACTAGTGTAAAAGGTAATTTATCGCTTGCAGCACCCAATACGATTTTGCTTGGGGCTATTTTTTCTTTCATTTTAAGTTTTATTTCTGGCATTCCTTTTAAACCAAAAATAAACGCATCGTCACCAATTACTTCAAATTTGGCAATGTTTTCGGGCATTAGTTTCTCGAAATTTTTTACGTCGCTCAATAAATCAAATAATTCTTGAGCTGATTTTTCGACAGTAACTTTGGGACTTTCTAAATTCATTATTTTTTGTTTTTTTATCGGAAATGCTTCGCCAGTTCGCCTTTTAGGCTCGGGTCAAAATAGTATCAAAATCTAAAATTAATTTCCCCAAGTGGAAGGAATTGCGTTCCATTCTCTCAAAGTAGCTTCTTCCTTTTCGGTAATGTATTTTTTGGCAACGGCCAAATTGATTAAATTTTGATAATTACTTAACGTGAATAAATCAACATTTGCATTTTTGAAATTTTGCTCTGCCACTTCAAACCCATAGGTGAATATGGCTGCCATTCCTTTGATATTGGCTCCTGCTTCTTTCAAGGCTTCTACGGCAAGCAAGCTGCTATTTCCAGTGCTAATTAAATCTTCTACCACAACAACGTTTTGTCCTTTTTGCAAAAAACCTTCTACCTGATTTTGTCGACCGTGTTTTTTGGGTTCTGGCCGCACATAGACAAAGGGTAATCCCATGCTTTCGGCAACGAGCATCCCAATACCTATGGCACCGGTTGCAACGCCGGCAATCACATCTGGTTTTCCAAATTGTTTTTCAATGTTTTTAGAAAATTCATCTCGCACGTAATTCCGTATGGCTGGAAATGAGAGAATTAGTCGGTTATCACAATAAATAGGTGATTTCCATCCCGAAGCCCATGTAAAAGGATTTCCTGGATTCAATTTAATTGCATTTATTTGCAAAAGCAATTCGGCTGTTTTTTCGGCTGTATCTTTATTAAAAATCATAATACAAATGTATAAAGTTTTTGTTAACGACAAACCACTTTTTTTAACTAATGAAATCTCGAAAGAGACAGATTTTCAGTTGTTTTTACTTGAAAGTATTGATATTGAACAACTTATAGTTAAAATATTTCAAAATAAAATTCAAAAAGCCTATCTTTATCATCCTGATGAAAAGGAAATAATGAAGACTTTGAAGGCCAAAATACCGGTTAATAAAGCTGGAGGTGGCTTTGTTTATAATAAAAATGGCGAAGTTTTATTTATTTTTAGAAACGGAAAATGGGATTTGCCCAAAGGCGGTATCGAAAAAGGAGAAGAAATTGAAGCCACCGCCATGCGAGAAGTGGAGGAGGAAACGGGGGTAAACGAACTTACTATCACCAAAAAGCTCCAAAAAACCTATCATATTTTTAGACGTAACGGAAAATACAAACTCAAAATTACCCATTGGTTTGAAATGCAATCTACTTTTGAAGGCATTCCACAAGGGCAATTGGAAGAAGGAATAGAGAAAGTTGCTTGGCTCAAACCCAGCGAAATTCCGGAAGCACTCAAAAACTCGTATGAAAACATAAAATTATTGTTCGAAGAAGAGCACCTTTTGAAATAGCCCTTTTTTTTAATTCAAAATTCATTAGTCAAAATTCAGAATTCATTTACCTTTGCAAAATGAATCAGAAACACCATTCCAACAATATACTACTCAATTTAGGTATCGAAAGCCTAAACGAAATGCAAGAAGTAGCACAAGACGCCATTTTAAACGACAATAATGTGCTCTTACTTTCGCCTACAGGTTCTGGAAAAACACTCGCTTTTCTATTGCCTGTTCTAGAAATGTTGCAACCTGAAATCCTTTCGGTACAATGTTTAATTCTAGTTCCTTCAAGAGAATTGGGCTTGCAAATTGAGCAAGTTTGGAAAAAAATGGGAACCAATTATAAAGTGAATGTTTGTTACGGTGGTCATTCTATTGATACCGAAATCAAAAATTTGAGTAATCCACCAGCCGTTTTAATAGGTACTCCAGGACGAATTGCAGATCATATTGATAGAAATACCTTTCGTATTGATAAAATTCAAACCTTAATTTTGGATGAATTTGATAAATCATTGCAACTGGGGTTTCATGAACAAATGTCGTTTATCATTGGGAAATTGACCAAATTGAACAAGCGCGTTTTGGTTTCGGCCACTTCAGATATTGAGATTCCAAGATATACTAGAGTCGTTAATCCTACGATTTTGGATTTTATCCCAGAACACAAAGAAGAATCGAATCTTACGACCAAGTTAGTCGTTTCTAAAGAAAAAGACAAAAGAGGTAGTTTGTTCAGCCTGATTTGTTCCTTAAAATCACAATCGGCTATTGTTTTTTGCAACCATCGTGATGCTGCTGAACGCATTAGTGATACCTTGAACGAAAAAGGAATTTACGCCACTTATTATCATGGCGGTATGGATCAGGACGAGCGTGAACGTGCGTTAATCCAGTTTAGAAATGGAAGTATGAGTTACTTAATCACCACCGATTTGGCAGCTCGTGGTCTCGATATTCCCGAAATGAAGCACGTAATTCATTACCATTTGCCAACAAAACTTGACGAATTCACCCATAGGAATGGCCGTACAGCCCGAATGCTTTCCTCGGGAACGGCGTATATAATTGCTCATGAAAGCGAAAAAAAAGCAGATTATATTGATTACGGAATGCCAGTTCTAAAAATTGAAAACACTACTACATTGCCCAAACCGCCAGAATTTCAAACTATTTACATCAGCGGTGGCAAGAAGAATAAATTGAACAAAATAGATATTGTTGGGTTCTTTTCTCAAAAAGGGAATCTTGAGAAAGGCGATTTAGGATTGATCGAAGTAAAGGATTTTATCTCTTTTGCGGCAGTAAAATTCAATAAAGTAAAAGATTTATTACTGGCCATCAAAGATGAAAAAATGAAAGGGAAAAAATTCAAAATAGAAGTAGCCCGAAAAGTAATTAAGAAAGAAGAGGAGTAAAATAGCATAAAAAAATGCAGTAGTACTTGTTTATCAAGTAGTACTGCATTAAGATAAAATAGATTCTTATATGATTTCGGCACTCAAACCCGCTTCTAATAACTGGGTGCATTGCGGTTTTAGTTTGTCATAGGGTCCCGTTTTTACAGTACATTTCCCGTTGTAATGCACAATCAAAGCGCATTGTTCCGCTTGTTCAGGAGTATGATTGCAGACTCTAATTAAAGTTGCTATAACGTGGTCAAAAGTATTTACATCATCATTATACACGATGATTTCGTTATTCAAAGCGGTACTTTCTTTGCGACTAACTCGTTCTCTAACTTTTTCCTTTGTACTCATTTGAAATGGTTTTGTGTGTTGCAATTCAAGCAACTAATTTACATATTTTAAGGAAACCCAATTGTTTCTTTGAAATTTTTTAACATAAGTCAGCCCTTTTGCTACACAAGAAGCATCGATATAGGGGATGTCTTCTTCATAAAAACCGCTTAATAATAATGTTCCTTTTGGATTCAAGCAATCCACATAACGTTGCATGTCGTTCAATAAAATATTTCGGTTGATATTGGCAATAATCAAATCGTATTTTTTATCTTGTAGCAAGGCAGCATCGCCTTCATAAACGGTAATGTATTGGCAATTATTTCGTGCTGCATTTTCGATTGAATTCAAGTAGCACCAGTTGTCAATGTCAATGGCATCAATAGGTTGGGCTCCTTTC
Source organism: Flavobacterium restrictum (assembly GCF_007097245.1). Lineage (GTDB taxonomy): Bacteria > Bacteroidota > Bacteroidia > Flavobacteriales > Flavobacteriaceae > Flavobacterium > Flavobacterium restrictum. Next base: position 10,419 of record NZ_VJZT01000022.1, read on the forward strand.
ATTTCGGCAAGAATGGCAAGGATTGCGGTGCCACAGCCCATATCCAATGTTTTCATCCCCGTCACATTAATTTCTAATAAATGCTGAATCATCATGTGTGTTGTTTCGTGATGACCAGTTCCAAAACTCATTTTTGGTTCGATTACGATATCAAATTCGGCATTAGTTTGAGGGTGAAAAGGGGCACGAACATGGCAGTTTCCGTCTACATCTATTGCCTCAAAATTCTTTTCCCATTCCTCATTCCAGTTGACTTGTTCGATTTCTTCAAAAGAATAATCAATAACAAATTCCTCCGATTTCAAGATTTGAATGTCTTCTAAAATCATCTCATCCCACAAGTCCTTTTGTACAAAAGCCGAAATACCCGTTTCGGTTTCGGTAAAACTTTCAAAAGCTTTTTCGCCCAATTGTGCAATTAATATTTCCGATCCCAGTTCTTTTGGTGTTATGGTAAAATGATAGCCTATGTAAATGTTTGACATGTGTTTTTTTGCAAAGGTAGTAATCACGGGGCAATCCTTTATATATTTCAATAACTATTTTGGGAAATGGGAGGCATAGGAAATAGGATTTATTTTATGTCTGATGATATTTCTTCGCAAGAATAATTTTAAATAATGATACATACATAAACTTTGCATATGATTAGTATAAAATATATAAATAATTGTTAATGAATAAAATGTATGAACTTTGCATCGATAAATAAATTTAATAAAAATGAAAAACAAATTAATTAAAACAGTGATGTTGTTAGCGGGTACTTGTTTATTTGTATCGTGTAAATTGGGTGCAACTCTAGAAAATCCGAAAGCGAAAATTAAATCTGAAAGTATGATTGGACATATTACTACTAAAGAGGAGCGCGATTTGTTGACACCCGACCTTGTATTGCAGGATTTTAAAGCGGGGAATGAGCGCTTTAAAAATAGTATTTTTACTAATCGTGTTCATTCAGAAGAAATTAGAAAAGCAGCTACGGATGGACAATTCCCTAAAGCTATGGTTTTAAGTTGTTTGGATAGTAGAGTTCCAGTCGAAGACGTTTTTGATCAAGGTATAGGTGATGTTTTTGTGGGTAGAGTAGCGGGAAATTTTGTTAATACCGATTTATTAGGAAGCATAGAGTTTGCTTGTAAAGTAGCAGGAGCAAAACTGATTATTGTTATGGGGCATCAACATTGCGGTGCCATTAAAGGAGCGATTGATGATGTTCATCTTGGCAATATTACATCGATGCTTGCTAACTTAAAGCCAGCTGTAAAAATGAGTCAAAATTTTCAGGGAGAAAAAAGCTCTAAAAATGAAGCTTTTGTTAAATTAGTAGCACAAAATAACATTAAATATACGATTGATCAAATAGTTGCAAATAGTGAAATATTGAGAACTATGAAAAATAATGGAGAAATAAAAATAGTTGGGGCTTTTTACACATTACGCACTGGAAATTTGGAATTTTTAGAATAAGAATTTTAGCTTCACTTTAAATTATAAACCTCCTTGTTTGCGGATTGTTTTATAATGAAAAGTAGCTTTTCGTAAAAAAAGAGTCTCATTTTAAGTTAAAAAAAGCGGTACGAAATTTTTCGTACCGCTTTTATTATAAAGACAAAAATGCTTATTAGATAGCGGTAATAATAGCAACAAAATCTTTGGCATTAAGTGCTGCTCCTCCTATTAAACCTCCGTCTACGTCTGGTTTTGAGAATATTTCTTTGGCGTTATCTGGTTTTACACTTCCTCCGTAAAGAATAGTTACGTCTTCGGCGATGTCGCTTCCAAAAGCTTTACGAACGGTTTCTCTAATGAATTCGTGCATGTCTTGTGCTTGTTCTGGCGAAGCTGTTTCTCCAGTTCCAATTGCCCAAACGGGTTCGTATGCCAAAACAACTTTTTCCCAAGCTGTATTTTCAATGTGGAATAATCCATCTTTTAATTGGTTTTCAACAATGTTGAAATGATTTCCAGATTGACGGTCTTTTAATTCTTCGCCAAAGCAAAAAATCACTGTCATATCGTGTTTCAAAGCCGTATTTACTTTGCTTGCAATCAAGCCATCAGTTTCGTTAAAAATCGCTCTGCGCTCTGAATGTCCAAGAATCACAGTGTTTACTCCAATTCCTGTAAGCATATCAGCCGAAATTTCACCTGTAAAAGCACCACTTTCTGCTTGGTGAACATTTTGTGCAGCTACAATAATAGCCGTAAATTCTAAATGATCTACTGCTGATGCCAAGTTCACAAATGTAGGCGCTACTATAACTTGCGCTATTGTTTCGGTTGGGATTTGTGCTATTAATTCGTTTAATAAATCTTCTGTTTGTTCTGCATTTTTATGCATTTTCCAGTTTCCTGCTACAATCTTCTTTCTCATTTTAGTTGTATTTATATTTAAGGTATTCGTGTTTCTATTTTTTAGCAAAATTGCCTTTTGTATGGCTATTGTACGTTTTTAAGCGTTTGATTTATTTTGTCAAAATCGGTTTCGATAGCTCGGTACAAAACAATTTTTCCAGTTTTGTCAATTATAATGTATCTCGGAATCCAATCTAAATCAATAGCGGTTCCAAAAACGCCTTTCATTTGGTCATTGGCCATATAATGATCGCCTTTCAATTCGTGTTTTTCGATACCCATTTTCCATTTATCGGCAGTTTTGTCCATAGAAATAAAGACATAATCTACGTTAGGATTATTGGCTTGAAGTGCTTTTATTTTGGGCATAGCTTTTACGCAATCTCCACACCACGACGCCCAAACTTCGATAACGAGTGTTTTTCCTTGGTGTTTTTTTATAACATCCTGAAAAGCAACTTGATTACCATCGATAGTCAATAGTGTTTCGGACAAAGCCGTAGGAGCGAATGCTGTTTTCTGTTGCGCATTGGTACACGAAAAAGCAGCAAAAGCAAGTACTAAAACGATTATTTTTTTCATGATTTTATTTTTACAAATTTAATTAAAGTATTTTAACTACTGATTTACAATTATGTTGCTTTGGTTGTTTATTTGTTATAAAACATTGACAATAACGATATAGTTAATAAGTAAGATTTTCAATTTTTTTTCGCATTGTTTTTTTAATCTACATCTGGAATAACGCCGTATTCTTTTTACGGAATCTTTATGACATAGATTCCTGTTGTCGTATTTTGCTCGTACGCTGCCTTTGTAATCTTGATTTGATTGTATTCGGTATAGTTGCATTGATTGCTACTCACTCGGCTGGCATCAACATATAAAGCAAAAATGGTTTTGTCTTGAATTGAAATTACATAATTTATTTTTTCAGTTTTCCATCCAATACTGCTGATGCTAAATGCGTTTAGTCCGTTCTCGGATAGGAATGTGTATGGGATTTTTGTGTTAGTTGCTAGATCGGTGATAACTATTTGATTGGCTAGATACGTCCCATTTGTAAAAAGATTTTCTCCTGTATTCTTGTTTACCATTTCAAATATAAAAGGACTTGGAGGTGTAAAACAAGCAATGTGGTTGCTCTCTGTTGTACATGCGCTAAAAGTAGGTATCAAAATGAGAGCTAAAAAGGCATAAAATAGTTTCATAACTAGTTTTTTTAAAATTTTAAATCATCGCTATCATTATAATGTACTTTTTGCAAAATGGTTCCTTTTTCTAGCAATACAATGCTTGGATTGGCTCTTTCGATGGTTTTTAAAGCGGTTCCATCGCAAAAATAGAAGTCAAAGGTAAATCCAAATTCTTTTTTGGTTGCTGCCATTTGGTCTGGTGACGAAGCGGTCATTCCTATTACTTTGTATCCTTTTGCGGCAGCAGTTTGTTTCAACTTTTCGAGTTTGACCAGTCCTTTTTTGTTGGCTGTAGCCAAATCATAGGCCACAAAAATCATCAATTTAGGGGCGTCCAGAAATTCATCTTTGTAATCAGTTCCGTCTTTTTCCATCACAAAATCATGAATAGGAGGGACGTAACCCTCGGTAATAACTTTGTCTTTTCGTTCTACAAAGGCAGCTCCCGGTGGAATTTTGTCTAATGTTTTATCTGTAAACTCTTTGTCAACGCCGTTTACTTTGTAAACAAAAATCATTTCTACGACACTTTTTGGGGCATTATCAGGAATTCGCATTCCTTTTTGAATATTGTTTCCTACTTGATACGGACGAAAATCTTTTAGTGGCAAATGGTTCAAAACCCAATAGCCCATAAATCCACACAGGATGATACTTGCCAGCGACAAACCATTTTGAATGGTATTTGCAAACAACGGTTTTACCAATTTTTTATTTAAAAAGAGAATTAATATAAAAACCAATAAAACCACATCTTTCGTAAAGGATTGCCAAGGCGTTAAATGCAAAGCGTCCCCAAAACAGCCGCAATCCTTAACCACATCAAAATAGGCGGAGTAAAAAGTCAAGAACGTAAACATGACAATGAGTAGTAGCAAACTCCAAATTGTGAATTTTGATTTAAAACCAATGAGCAACATCACGCCCAAAACCACTTCGAGAATTACCAAAAACAAGGCTATCTCCAATGCAAATGGTTCGAAAAAAGGCATATTAAAAACAGGTTCACTAAAATATTCAGCTAGTTTATAGGAAAATCCTAACGGATCATTGAGCTTTATTAGTCCAGAAATAATAAATAAAATTCCAACAAAAATGCGGGAGAATTGGGTAAGGATGTTTTTCATATTGTATTTTTTAGTAGGTAGTTTTAAAAATCAAAAATCAAATAAATTCCAAAATTTAATTTTTTAAATTCAAAATGGGATACTTTAAAGACAAAAGACAAAAGACAAAAGAAAAAAGACAAAAGACAAATTTCAAATAAATTCCAAAATTCAATTTTTTAAATTCGAAATGAAATGCTTTGAAAAAATAAATTTCAAATTTAATACTTGTTTTTTGAAGTATAAATTTACTTCTACTATTTTACACTCCTATTTTCGAATTTTAAAACTTGTAATTTATTTGAATTTTGTCTTTTGTTTTTTGAAATTTTCTGCTAGTTTCAAATTTTTTCTACCTTTAAGTTTTGATTTATTTTAATGTAATTTAAGTTGATTTTTCTATAATCGCCGACATTATTTTTTTTAATTCATCGGATTCTTGAATGTGTTTGTTGATTTCGGTTTCAAATTCTGGATTTGTTGCTTTGATAATTTTCAACCAATAACTACTTTCTTTAGCCTCTTTTCTACAAATTTTTACTCGGAAACAAAAATCTTTTTTGCTCAAGGATTCATTTGCTTCAATATAATTAGCACCAACCGAACCTGATGAACGAACTAATTGTTTGGCATCTTCAATATTTGAAATTGTTCTCGGAAGTTTTTTTAAAAATAATCGGCAAGCAATAGCAAATTTTAATGTTCGGTCTTCTAAATCATATATTTTTTCACTCATAAAATAGTTTATTTATACTTTCGAATTTTAAATTTTTAAGTTTTTTAAATTTCACTCCAGTGTTTCGAATTTTAAAACTTGTAATTTATTTGAATTTTGTTTTTTGTTTTTTGTTTTTTGTTTTTTGTTTTTTGAATTTCTCTCCTAGTTTTAAATTTTAAAGTTTACTTTTCTTCTCCATCAAAATTAATGCAAAAACCGAGTAATTAATCATGTCCTGATAATTCGCATCAATTCCTTCTGAAACTAATGTTTTGCCTTTATTATCTTCAATTTGCTTGACACGAAGCAATTTTTGCAAAATCAAATCAGTCAAGGAACTCACACGCATTTCGCGCCACGCCTCGCCGTAATCATGGTTTTTATTTTCCATTAATTCCTTGGTAAGCTGGATTTTAGCATCGTATAATTCGCTGGCTTTGGCAAGGTTTAAATCCGGTTGATCCACGACACCCAATTCCAATTGAATCAATGCCATAATCGAATAATTGATAATGCCAATGAATTCGCCCGTTTCATCTTCGTCGATTTTACGGATTTCATTTTCCTGTAAGCTTCTGATTCGTTGTGCTTTGATGTAGATTTGATCCGTCAAAGAAGGCAATCTCAAAATGCGCCACGCACAACCATAATCTTTCATTTTATTGACATAAAGTGCTCTACAAATGGCAATAATACTGTCGTATTCTTGTGAAGTATTCTTCATTTAATGGGGTATATTTGTGTAAATTTGCTCAAAAATAAGGTTTTTTTTTCATTCTAGCCCATCGTTTAAAATCAAGCAGGGCGTTCGCTTTTAAAACAATTGTAAATGAAAAAGAAAATACACCAACTAGTCACAAATTTTAAAACCAAAATAATGCTGTTTGATTGCACAAATTCAAAAATCAGTGTAATTTCATTCCTTTTAAGGTATTGAAATCAGTGACCCGAGCGATAGTCGAATAGGCGAAGCAATCTGTGGAAGTATTTTTAAAAGCGAATGCCCTTAAAATCAAGTGACAAGAATCTTTTTTTTAAATTTAATGAAATCAAGCGATAATTTACACATTTATTATGACTATCAATTGCAATGGCAAATTACTAGATTTAGCAACTCCCAAAGTCATGGGGATTTTGAATGTTACACCCAACTCTTTTTTTGACGGAGGAAGGTATAAAAACGAAACTGAATTGCAATTTCGTATCGAGAAAATCCTTTCGGAAGGAGCTTCCATTATAGATATTGGTGCGTATTCGAGCAAACCAAATGCTGATTTTGTTACCCAAGCCGAGGAGTTGGAAAGGATTCTTCCCGTGGTACAATTGGTTTTGAAAATCAATCCCAATGCCATTGTTTCTATCGATACTTTTCGGGCTGAAGTGGTCAGAGTTTGTATCGAAAATGGTGCGGCTATCATCAATGATATTTCGGCAGGAAATCTCGACCCAAAAATGCTGGAAATCGTTGCAAAATATCAAGTTCCGTATGTCATGATGCACATGAAAGGAACGCCCCAAACCATGCAAACGCTCACTCATTATGACGATTTGATTAAAGAAATGCTTTTTTATTTCTCGGAACGAGTTGCCACAGCACGTAGTTTTGGCATCAACGATTTGATTGTAGATCCTGGATTTGGCTTTGCCAAGACATTGGATCAAAATTATGAAATTTTGCGGCAACTGGAGGTTTTTCAAGTATTGGATTTGCCTGTTTTAGCTGGCGTTTCTAGAAAGTCAATGATTTATAAAACGGTACAGACCACAGCGGCAGACGCATTGAACGGTACTACGGTTTTGAACACGGTTGCATTGATCAAAGGAGCTAAACTTCTTCGGGTTCACGATGTAAAAGAAGCCGTAGAATGTGTTACTTTGTATAATAAACTCCATTCGAAATTATGAAATACTTGTTATTGATTCCCTTTTTTGTTTTGATTTCCTGCGGCAATAAAGAAGCTATTTTGCTGCCAAAATCCAATGTCACAATCGTTTCTAACGTGGAGGATCATTCCCCAATTTATATTTTTTTTAGAAACAACGCCAAGGATACTTTGGCAGCCGTAAACCGAAAAAACGAAATCATATCGACCAATTGGATTTTTAATATCGATAAACGTTTGCCGTTGCGATTAGTGCTTCCCGAAGTTATGAAATTACAAGAAAAAAAGCGAAATGAAGTCGCTCACAAAAACGAATTGGCTCAAAACTATTATTCCTACGCCGATAGTTTGCACAAAAATTTGGCGTTTATACCGTTTACTGATGTGGTGTATAAAATGGAGAAACCGTCTACTTTTGAAAGTTTTATATACTTTCAAAAAAATGGATTTGTGAAGATTAATAATACTATTTATTCTAATACTCAATTATCAAAATTGAATGATTTATTTATAGAACACGAATGTGAAATTGTTTTTTCATTTGATAAAAATGTGTCTTTTGGCGAATATATTCAAGACAAAATTTTGATTGACAAATTAGTTGTCCAAAAGAAGGGAATTTGGATAAATCATAAAAAAGAATTTATCTATTAAATTTACTGATGATGATAGGGTTCGTTTTTCAAAATAGTAAAAGCACGGTACACTTGTTCAATAAAAAACAACCGCACCATTTGATGTGAAAACGTCATTAGCGACAGCGAAATTTTGCCATTTGCTTTGGCATAAACCGTTTCCGAAAAACCATAAGGCCCTCCAATTACAAATACCAAAGTCTTTACTCCAGAATTCATTTTCTTTTGCAATTCGGTAGAAAAACCAACGCTGGAGAAATTTTTTCCGTTTTCATCCAAAAGAATTAGTTGATCCGTGGGTGTTATTTTTGCAAGAATCAATTCGCCTTCTTTCTCTTTTTGTTGACTTTCGGATAGGTTTTTTACGTTTTTGATGTCGGGAATAACGTCCAAATCAAACTTGATATAAAACGATAACCGCTTGGTGTAATCGTCAAGTAAGGATTGTAGTGCTTTATTATCGGTTTTGCCTATGGCGATGAGTTTGATATTCATGTTTTACTAAAAGGTGCAAAAGTATTGTTTTTACTGCTTTTCCGAAAAAAAAATACCCGTAAAAATCGGTTTAGGAATGTTACGGGTGTTGTCTTTAAAGAATTTTAGACTATGCTTTTTCTTTTTCGAATTTATTGATTACTTCTTGGTAATAGTTAAAAGTAGTTTTAGCAATGGATTCCCAGCTAAATTGTTTCAAAACACGTTCTCTTCCCGCTTTTCCCATACGTAAAGCAAGGCCTTCGTCGTCTAACAAAATGTTGATTTTGGCAGCAAAATCTTTTTGAAAAGCATCCGGATTTGCTGGATTAAAATCGGTTCTCGAAACACTTTCGAGCGGCACTAAATAGCCTGTTTGCCCTTCTACAATAATTTCGGGAATACCACCTACAAAACTTCCTACTACAGGCGTTTCGCAAGCCATGGCCTCGAGATTAATAATTCCAAATGGTTCGTATAACGACGGACAAGCAAATACGCGAGCGTGGCTGTATAAGACTTTTATTTTTTCACGAGGCAGCATTTCTGAAATCAAAATCACACCATCTCTTTCGGCTTTTAGCGCAGCGATTAGCGCTTCGGTTTCGGCGGCAATTTCTGGGGTGTCAGGTGCTCCTGCACAGAGAACGATTTGGCAGTTTTTATTAAAATGTTTGGCCGCTGCTATGAGTTGCGAAATCCCTTTTTGACGGGTAATCCTGCCCACAAAAAGGACAAATGGAACTTCTGGATCAATACCATATTCGTGTAGCAAAGCGGCATCAAAAGTAGGTTGGTAGAATTCAGGATCAATACCGTTATGAATCACAGTCACCTTTTCGGGGGCAACTCCGTAGGCCTCAATCACGTCGTGTTTCATTTGTTCGCTTACAGCAATAACACCATCAGCAGTGGTGTAGGCTTGCTGCTCAATCCATCGGGACAAAAAGTAGCCATTTCCTAATTGTTCTACTTTCCAAGGGCGGTGTGTTTCTAAACTATGGGTTGTCAAAATAAGGGGGACTTGAAGCAATTCCCGAGAGAAAACACCGGCTAAATGAGTGTACCAAGTGTGGCAATGAATAATATCCGCATCGGGTGTGGCTTGCGCCATTTCGACATTTTTGCTCAAGTTATGAAACATTTTGATGTGCGAATTGTTTGGATCTTCCATTTTGGTCAAGGAAGACGTAATGCCTAGAACGTGCATATTCGACATGTTTTGGGATTGAGAGCCAAAACATCTCACTTCTACTGAACCTAATTTGGCTAATTCTTGACTCAAAAAATCAATGTGTACACCAGCGCCACCATAGATATTGGGTGGGAATTCATTGCTAAAAAGGGCTATTTTCATTTGGATTCGGTTTTATATTTTGAAGTAAAAAAGTTTATAGTAAAGATTTACTATAAACTTATGAATATTAATTAGAAAGTCAAAATTAAAAAAGGAGTTTAGAAAATTCTTTGCCAAAAAAAATAAAACCATTTAAAAATGCTGAACTACTGTTGCGGCAAACTGGATTCGAAATCTTTGAACTTTTTATCCAAATCTTTAAGCAATTGATTTTTTACGCTTTTTTCTTTAATAAAGCTATAGGTAATGCTGTTGTAGACAAATTGCTTAATATCGGCATAGGAAAGGGACTTGTATCTTTTGGCTAATAGCACATACTGTTCGGTTAAATTGGTTCTCAAAATCCCAGCATCATCAGAGCTAATAACAATTGGAACACCAAAATCTTTGTACAACAGTATGGGATGGCGGTTTTCTTTTACCTTCAAAATAAATTCATTACTAACCAAATTCATTTCGACTGCGATTTTGTTTTTGGTCATATAGCGCAATAAATCATAGGGTTTTTTCTCGTAAGCCAAATCCACACCATGCCCAATTCTATTGGCGCCAGCGGTATAAACCGCTTCGTTTATATGCCAAGTCAAATCTTCGGGAGGTACGAGTCCTAATGTTAATTCGCCAGCATGGAGCGCATATTTTACATTGGGAAATTTAGCATGGCAGTATTTAAAGAGCAACATGTGCAACTGATAATCTTTCATGGATGTCTCGCCATCTTCTGGCGATACAATGTTGACGCCCACAATTAATGGATCAGTATTGGCCGAAATAAAGGCAATAACAAGATTTTTGAACAAATCAATAGGTTCCATAAAACGCAAGACAAAATTTTGGTACCGCATGGTAAAACGCGAGTCGTCCATTTTTAACTCCTCATGAAGCGCATTTATAAATTCTGTGTTAAATGTAGCTGCGTACGTATTTGCACCTCTAGCAATCAGTTGATCGTACACCAAATCAAGCGCACGAAATAGGGCTTTCTCATCCTTAACAAGCATTAATTCCCTTAATTTCGAGGAGGTAATTGCTAAATCATCCGTATTCATATCACAAGGAATGGTGGATAATTGCGTTTCGATATAATTCACATTCTCAACGATAGCTCTGTTTTTTAGTTCTAATAATCCAGTTTTGAAAGTTGGTTTTGTTGCTGCCCAGAATTTATCAAAGGATTCAAAAAACAATTTGTCCGAAGGATAATCAACATTATTATAGTCTTTTACAGACCATTTGTGGAGTATTTGTTGCTTGTAGGTTTCTAATTCTCCTTTGCTTTTTAGGGAACTAAATTGCATCCAAGTTCCCGTTGCTTGTTTTTCCTTTTCAACCTGCATGGTCTCTAAATTCAAATATAAATTTTGCGCAATGGCATATTCCAAAAGCGGTTCTGCATAAATGGCTCCTGAATAATGATGGTGTAAATCGCCACCTTTGGGCATTTGTGCAAAAAAAGCAGTAAGCTCCGCTTCGTTATTCCTGATTTTTTCAAAATAAAGAGTGGCGTTCTGGCTAAAACCAATGCTGTATAAAGTTAAAAATACTAGCAAGAATAACTGTTTTAGGATGATTTTTGTCATTGTTGAGCGAAAATTAGGTTTTTATTTAGCATTCAAAAATACATAAATAAAAGGCATTACAATTCAAAAAAATGATGGTGCTATTCAACAATTCAATACCGCTTGTGGTACTTTCTTGCTTTCAATTCGTACTTTTGAAAATATTTAAAAAAAAATCCGAAAGGGAATCTGTTATGAAAATTGTAATCTCTCCAGCTAAATCTTTAAATTTCGATAAAACGCTCCCTGTTCAGCAACATTCAGAAGCTACTTTCTTGAAAGAATCCAGACTTGTTCATAGCGTTTTGAAACAAAAAACGCCCAATGAATTAGGACAATTAATGGCAATTTCAGATAAATTATCGGATTTGAATTGGCAGCGCAACCAAGCTTGGAAAACTCCTTTTTCGACTGAAAATGCCCGTCCAGCGGTGTACACTTTTGATGGTGATGTTTACACAGGACTGGATGCGTTTACCATTCCTGCTGATAAAATTCCCGTACTACAAGACCGTTTGCGAATTTTATCAGGCTTGTATGGCTACTTGAAACCATTGGATTTAATGCAAGCGTATCGATTAGAAATGGGGACAAAATTGCCTATTGGCGAAAGCAAAAACCTGTATGAATTCTGGAAACCAATAGTTACCAAAGCGCTGAACAAAGAATTAACCAAGGACGAATTGTTTATCAATTTGGCCAGCACCGAATATTTTTCGGTGATTGATGTAAAAACACTCAAAGTACCCGTAATCACCCCAGATTTTAAAGAATATAAAAACGGAAAACTAAAAATAATTAGCTTTTTTGCCAAAAAAGCTAGAGGAATGATGGTGCGGTATATTATTGATACCAATGCGCAAACTATAGATGATTTAAAAGGTTTTGATTACGAAGGCTATCAATTTGATGCCAATTTATCACAAGGAAATCATTTGGTTTTTACGCGATAGCGTGTTTTTTTAGCCAATAATAGCGAATCCTAAAACCGTAATGAATTGTATCTGGGATGATTTTTCGAAACGGCAATATTAAAAATCCGTTTCATCAGTGTTATTTTTGATAGCCATTTCATCAATTAAAAATTAATGCATTGCATCAGCGGGATTGATTTTATTTTTTGCTTTTTTTATCAAAAAGATAATGGGAATACACAGCAAGAACATAATTCCTAAATACAAGAAGATATCCATATAGGAGAGCACGGCACTTTGAGTCATGACTTTATACTCAATTGCTTTGTACGCTTTGGACAAGGCAATATTCTCGCTGTAGCCTTTGGACATAAATCCTTGTTGCAATTGATGCACCATTTTTTGGACTTCAAAAGAAGTGACGTCTAAATGAGTGACTAAATTAGCGCGGTGTTCTTGATTGAATCGAGCAATAAATGTGGTGATAATCGCAATTCCAAACGAACCTCCCAGTTGTCGCATCATACCAGTAAAAGCTGCTCCTTCGCCTATGTGTTTCCCCGAAAGGGTTGAAAGCGAAAGGGTCGTGATGGGTACAAATAGCAAACCTAATCCAACGCCTCTTAAAATCAAAGGCCAAAATAAATCTTGACCACCAGCATTGGGCGTAATAACATGTTGCATCCAAAAAGTAAAAAAGAAAAACATTAAGAATCCTAACGCCACCATATAGCCTTGCGGTATGCCACGTTGAATCATTTTACCTATAATAGGCATCATAATTCCAGTAGTTATAGAACTCGGAATAAGTAATAAACCAGCATCGGTAGCACTCCATCCTAGAACGGATTGGGTGTAAATAGGAATAATAAAAGTGGAGCCATACAAACCAAATCCTAGTATAAAACACATCACAGTCCCAATCCGAAGGTTGGAATCTTTCAGTACTTTTAGGTTGACTATGGGGTGTTTATAGGTCATTTCTCTCCATACAAATAGCAACAGACCAAAAACACAAACTACACTTAAGGTTACAATCAGGGCATCATTGAACCAGTCGTCTTGCTGTCCGTGTTCCAATACAAATTGCAACGAACCAATAAAAGATGCCAGAAAAACAATACCCCACCAATCGACTTGGCTGGCTTTTAGTTTTTCGCCAAATTTTGGACTTTTGACAAAAGTTACGGTCAGCAAAGTAGCCACAATACCGATAGGGATGTTGATATAAAAAATATAAGGCCACGAAAAATGATCCACAATATACCCACCCAATGGCGGGCCAAGTGTAGGGCCAACAATAACACCCATACCATATATAGCTTGCGCCATTCCCCTTTTGGCAATTGGGTAACTTTCGGTAATGATAGTTTGTGCGGTTACTAATAAAGCACCTCCACCAAGACCTTGAATGAATCGAAAAGCAACGAGCTCCCAAATATTAGTGGCATTGCCACACAAGAACGAGGCAACTGTAAAAATCACAATGGAAACTGCAAAATAATTGCGTCTGCCAAATTGTTGCGACAACCAACTTGTCATGGGAATAACAATTACATTCGCAATGGCGTAGGCTGTAATGACCCAAGCCACATCAGTAAGTGTGGCTCCAAGACTTCCTCGCATATTGTTTAGTGCCACGTTTACAATAGTCGTGTCTACAATTTCCAGCAGGGCACAAAGCACGCAGGTTATTGTAATAATTACTCTTCTAAATCCGTATTCTACTAAATCGTCTTGTCCTGTTTGTACCATTGTATACTTAATTCTAAACTACCGTTTGATGACACTTTTCTTAATCGATGCAACTACAGTTGTGTTATTCTAAATGAACATCAACAGCTACATTCATTCCTGGACGAAGTAATTTTATTTTTTCCGGATCGTTGGTTTTGTTTAAACTAATTTTTACGGGTAAGCGTTGGATTGTTTTTACAAAATTTCCTGTGGCATTATCAGGTGGTAATAGCGAAAATCTTGAGCCCGTTGCTGGCGAAAATGAAGTAACCGTTCCTTCAAATAAATAGTCAGGATAGGCATCAACTGTTACGGTTACTTTTTGGCCTACGATCATTTTGTTCAACTGTGTTTCTTTAAAATTAGCAACCACCCACGCTTCATTATTATTAATGATATAAAACAAGGATTGTCCTGGCTGTACTAATTGTCCTGGTTGAATGTCAATTTTTGAAACTTGACCATCAATAGCAGCGGTAATTACGGTATAAGTCAAATTCAATTTGGCAGCATCTAATAAGGCTTTGGCACGTTTGATATTGGCGGCAGCGACTTCCGTTTGTTTATTCGACACTTTAGATTTGGCTTCAATAACCGTTTTTTGATATTGACTTGCTTTTTCTTGCTGTTGCAAAATCCGAACTTGACTCTCGGCTTCTTGTTTCGCAGCGAGTGCTTGCTCGTATTGTTGCTTGGTTATAGTATGATTTTTATACAAATTTTCATAACGATTGTAATCGCTAGTGATGCGTCCCAATCTAATTTTGGCAGTTTCGATATTCCCTCCCGCTGATTGTACATTGGCATCCGAAACCGAAATATTAGCCAGTGCACTTCCAATATCCGCTTTTGAAACTTCAAAACTTCCCTCGGCGCCTACCATTGCAGCAGTAGCTTCTTCAATTTTTAGTTGGTAATCTCTTTTGTCAATCGTAAAAAGGGTGTCTCCCTTTTTTACATAATCATTATCCTTTACATACACTTTGCTGACATATCCAGAAACTCTCGGGATAATAGGATTCATGTTTTTTTCTATTTGTGCATCATCCGTTTGTTCGTGTGACAAGGAATGCATGTATTTGTAAGTTCCGTAAGTACCTCCTAAAACGATCAAAACCACTAGGATAATTATAAATTTGGCGTTTGTTTTTTTCTTTTCCATGTTGATGTATGATTATATTTTTGAAAGATTGAAGGTTTGTGATAATTGTCCAGTAACGGCAAGCAACTCATAATATTTTTGAATAATATTGGCTTTTGCTAATGCTTTATTGATTTTGGCACCCAATTGATCCACATCAGCTTCGAGTAAATCATTCGTGTCCGATAGTCCGTTGTCGTATTTGTCCTTTATTATGCGGTAATTTTCAGAGGATTGCTCTACCGCTTGCCCATAAACCACATCTTGTTTGAGTGCTAATTGATAATCTTCAATAGCTTTTTGCACTTCGACTTTAATATAATCGGTGAGTATAGCTTCGCTGTTTTGTGATTCTGTAGCTTTACTTTCGGCTACTTTTACGAGCGTACTATTTTTTAAAATGGCACTCAAATCGTAGGATACCCCGAGACCAATATTCATGGCATTTTCAACGGTTATCACGTTTTTTAAATTCAGGGCGGTATATCCTGCAATAAGTGTAAGGGTAGGGTAATAGGCTCCTTTGGCAATTTTTATATTCGATTGACTTGCTTTTCCTTGCAAGCGTACGGATTCTAAATCTTTACGATTTTGTAGTGCGGGTGCTTCGTCTTGAGGAACATTATCCATTCTGAAATTAGCAAAATCACTTTCTAAAACTACTAATTTGGTTTCGGGATCTAATTTTAAAAGTGTTACTAAATAGAAATTTACAATATTCAAATTGTTGGTAGCATCATCAATAGACAGCTGGATTTTTGAAACTTGTAATTGTGATTTCAGTAAATCATTTCGAGGAATGATACCGTTTTTTTCTAAATCGGTAAAATCAACCACACGTTGTTGCGCTCTTTTTTGGTTTTCTTTCAACAGTTCCACCGTTTTTTGAGCTTTATACAAACTAGCGTAGTAATTGACCACCTTCATCGCCACATCTTCTTTGGTTTGCAATGCCGATGCTGTTTCGGCCTCGTATAACGCATCGTGAAGTTGTATGCTATTTTGGATTTTGAACCCAGCAAATACAGGAAGACTTGCATTTGCCTGACCCAAGAGTAATTGGTCTACTTTTGGCGTACTTCCAGAACTAGAGGAACCTTGATTTATTTTCAAATCAACGTTGGCATTGGTCAATCGCTGGTATTGTCCCGATATTTTAAAATCAGGATATTGATTGTTTTTTGTAGCCGCAAGCTCGTATTTTCGAGTATTTACTTTGGTATTGGCTAACGATACTTCGTTGCTTTTGGTCCAAGCCAAATGAATGGCGTCTTCCAATTTAAGATTCGTTTTTTCTTGTGCTACGATCGAGGAAATTCCGACAAAGAAAATCCCAAAGAGCATGTATTTACTAACTTTCATAGATTAAAAGGGCTTTTATTGTTTGTTGAATGTGCTTTGTCAAATTGATTTTGATGTAATTATTATACAATTCTTCGGTATTGAGGTTCAATAAATTCTCGAAAAAAGGTTTGTTGATATGAAAATGAAAGTAAGTACCCAAGATTGTTGGGGTAATTAAAGGAATAATGACATCCTTCCTGAAAATCCCTTTTTTTTGACCCTCTTCAATAATAGTTTCCAATGATTTTAGATTTCCTTTTTTAATTTCGGCAAAAGCTTGAAGATTAGAATCTCTTTGTTTCGTTCCAAATTCAAAATGTACAATGCGATAAATACCTCTATTGCAATTAATTCGATGGATATAAAGTTCAATCAATCGGTTTATTTTTTCTATGGGTTCGATGCTTTCTTGAATTAAACTTTCCAGTTGGAGCTTTAAATCAGAGGTTTTGTAAACAATTAATGCCTCCAGTAAACGTTCTTTAGACCCAAAATAATAGGATACCATAGCGATATTTATTTTGGCTTCTTTGGCAATATCTCGAATCGATGTGCCGTCAAATCCTTTCTCGGCAAATAGCGTTTCTGCTACCTGAAAAATCTGAATTTGTTTCTCGTTGAAATCGGTTTTCAAGGGATGATTTTTTAATTGGTTTCAAAATTAAACAAGTGTTTAATTTAAACGGTTGTTTAAATATTAATTAACGTAATTTTAACATAATTTTAGAGCTAAAAAAAGCGTTAATTAACAATTCCTTTTGTTACAACAATAAATACACTTCAACAAAATAAAACAGAACGTTAAAGCAATCTTCATTGTTTTTCTTTTTTGTATTTTTGACACACTAAAAGCTATTATGGAAGAAGAAAAAGTAATATTGGTAACCGAACAAGACCAACAAATAGGGCTTATGCCAAAACTCGAAGCGCATCAAAAAGGGACTTTGCATCGCGCTTTTTCTGTTTTTATTTTGAATGATAAAAAAGAAATCATGCTCCAGCAAAGAGCGCATCATAAATACCATTCCCCGTTGTTATGGACCAATACCTGTTGCAGTCATCAACGAGATGGGGAATCCAACATTGCAGCAGGAAGTCGAAGATTGTATGAAGAGATGGGTTTCAAAACTAAAATCGAAGAACTTTTTCATTTTATATACAAAGCCCCTTTTGATAATGGTTTGACCGAGCATGAACTCGATCACGTCATGATTGGGTATTACAACGAAAACCCAATTATAAACCCAGAAGAAGTAGAAAACTGGAAATGGATGAAAATCGAGGAAGTAAAACAAGATATGCTGCTTCATCCTGATATTTATACCGTTTGGTTCAAGATAATTTTCGATAAATTTTATCATTTTCTAGAAGAACATACAATTTAACATTTTAGAATTAAAAATCTAAAATCCAAAATCTAAAATCCAAAATCAACATGAGAGTTACTATTTCTAGAAAAGCACATTTTAATGCCGCACACCGATTGTATCGCAAGGATTGGACTTTCGAACAAAATGATGCTGTGTTTGGAAAATGCAACAATCCAAATTTTCATGGGCATAATTACGAATTGATTGTGAGCGTTACTGGCGAAATAGATCCAGAAACAGGTTATGTTATGGATGTGAAATTTTTGACTGATATTATAAAGGAAGAAGTCGAAAATGAATTTGATCATAAAAACTTGAACCTGGATGTTCCTGAATTCGAAAATCTAAACCCTACAGCCGAGAATATTGTAGTGGTTATTTGGAACAAAATCCGAAAAAAAATCAAACCAACACTAAATCTAGAAGTGGTTCTTTATGAAACACCTCGAAATTTTGTAACTTATAAAGGAGTATAATGGCACTACAAGTAGGGGATGTAATTCCTCATTTTACAGCAAAAGATGCGCAGGGAAACGATTTTGATAGCCACCAATATATTGGCAAAAAGCCGCTTGTTATTTATTTCTATCCCCGTGACAATACGCCAGGTTGTACGGCACAAGCTTGCAGTTTTCGAGACCAATACGAGGATTTTACAGATTTAGGTGCCGAGGTTATAGGCATTAGTAGTGATACCGCTACTTCGCACGATGCCTTTGCTAAACGATACAAATTGCCTTTTATATTAATTGCCGATGTCGATAAAAGTATCCGAAAACGCTTTGGAGTACCAACGGGTTTGTTTGGCGTCATGCCTGGAAGAGTCACTTATGTAACAGATAAAAAGGGAGTAATCATACTGATTTTTGATAATAGTTTAATGGCTACCAAGCACATTCCCAAAGCATTGGCAGCTATTAAAAAATTAGTATCATAAAAGTTAAAAATAGTATTACATTTGGTATTGTATTTTTTAGAAATTTGAAAAAAAAATAACAATGCACTCAAAACTATATCCATTACAATTTGAACCCATTCTAAAAGATAGAATTTGGGGAGGAGAGAAGCTAAAAACAGTACTCAACAAACCAATAACGTCCAAAATTACTGGCGAAAGCTGGGAAATTTCAACCGTTCCAGGCGACATAAGTATTGTTGCTAATGGCGATTGGCAAGGCAAATCACTCAATGAAATAATTGACCTTTCTCCTGATGCAGTTTTAGGAACTCAAGTGCATGAGCGATTTGGCAAACAATTTCCATTGCTTTTTAAATATCTGGATGCGCGTGAAGATTTGTCTATACAAGTACATCCTAATGATGAATTAGCTCAAAAACGCCACCATTCTTTTGGTAAAACCGAAATGTGGTATGTCATGCAAGCCGATGAAAATGCGAGAATCATTGTTGGTTTTAAAGAAAATTCCAATGCTGCCGAATATGTAGAAAGTCTAAAAAACAAAAGCTTACTAACTATTTTAGACACGAAAATGGCTCAAGCAGGTGATGTATTCTTTCTAGAAACCGGTACAGTACATGCTATAGGCGCAGGTTTAGTAGTTGCCGAGATTCAGCAAACTTCGGATATTACCTATCGAATTTACGATTTTGATCGCGTAGACGCACAAGGAAACACAAGAGAACTACATGTCGATTTAGCTTTGGATGCTATCAATTATAATAAAGTAGAAACTCAAAAAGAGTATGCTAAAATCACTAATGAATCCAATACTGTTGTTGATTGTCCTTACTTTACAACTAATTTCATTCCTTTAGATGGAGTCGTAACCGTATATAAATCGGGAACTACGTTCACTGTTTATATGTGTGTGGATGGTTTTTTTGAAATCGAATACAACAATACAGTTTTTAAATATATAAAGGGAGATACCGTTTTGATTCCTGCAGGAATGAATACCTTTATTCTCAACGGAAAAGCTTCTGTTTTAGAAATTTATATTTCATAGCCGAGAATACAAAGATTATATGTACTTTTGCACACGCAAATTAAAATTTTAAAAAAAAATAAAAATGGCAAACGTTAAGAATTTAAAAAAAGACATCAACTACGTTTTAGGAGATATTATTGAAGCAGTTTACTTGTTTGAAATTTCAACTACAGGAAAACCAACTACCGAAACTAATGCTTTAATCGATGAAGCTATCGCTGCTTTTGATGGTTTAATCACCAAAGTGAACGAAAAGAAAGTTGAAAATAAAAAAGCACACTTCAAACAAATTAATGTTGAATTGGAACAAACTGCTAATCAATTGATTGCTAAAATCAACGAATTGTAGTAAAAAAAAGAGCAAAAAAAGTCTGAATTTATTTTGGAAAATTCAAATTCAGGCTTATATTTGCACCCGTAATGAGTCGCCAGCGTAGCTCAGTTGGCTAGAGCAGCTGATTTGTAATCAGCAGGTCGTGGGTTCGAGTCCCTCCGCCGGCTCTTTAATAAAACCGTAAGTGTAAAGCTTACGGTTTTTTGTTTTTACAGCAGTTTAGAATATATACTTAAGGGATCAATCTGGATCAATCCCAAAACCTGTAGAGCTATAAAAATTAAGATGGGATTCAAATTTCATCAGGAAATGTTGAATCATACAATAGGAGTGTCTCTCAAGAAACCCTACTCACCATATATAGACAACGAGGATTATTTAATCGAAACTATTTTGGTACGAGCATTTGAGTCGGGTCGTTTGCAAAACCAGCCACCAGCAGTTGCGATTGACTATGACAAACTAACCGAGTCGTGGAT
>NZ_VJZT01000023.1 GCF_007097245.1 Flavobacterium restrictum
GTTTGTATTTGGAAGATTTGGCAAATCCGAAGAATGGGCTTAATTTAGTCCCAAACTGCTTGTAGCGCGGGGACGTTAGGCGTCATTTTACCCGAAAAAAATCCGAAGAAGAATGAATTTTGAATTATCAAATAAAGAAAGAGAATATTTTGGACTTGAAAAAGTAAAACCAAATTGGGAAAAAGTAATATTAAAAGGCGATACTTATAGTGAACCGAGCATTTTGTATTTTGAAGATAATACAATAAAAAAACATATAATTTCAAACTCAACTCAATATGTAGAATACCAATATGACGAACTGACAAAAAACAGAGAAATCATATTGCCAAAAACAACTAAAGGAAAAGAACAAAAACTGACTGCATCTGTTCTATCAACAAAAACTCCAATTGGCGTATATTTCTCATTAAATAACTTCGGATATTTATTAATTGGAAATCACACGACTAAAACAACTTTTTATTCAAGTTATTGGGAAGACAAAAAACAAAAACCAGAAAACAAATTGGATTTTTGGGTTGATGATTTTATAAAAAACTCGGATGAACATCATATTGAACAAATTAACGCTTTCAAAAATGCTAAAAAGAAAAATATAAAATATAAATCGGGTGATTTTTTTGCATACAAAATTGATAGAATGAATTATGGTTTTGGGAGAATTTTACTTGACATAAATAAATTGAGAAAAAGTAATTTATTAGAAAAAAACCACGGTTTAAATTTATTAATGGGAACACCAATTTTAGTAATATTATATCCATTTATCTCGACAGAAAAAAAGATTGATATCAAAATATTAGAAAATCTAACGGCGTTGCCGTCAGATTTTATGATGGACAATCATTTACATTATGGAGAATATGAAATAATTGGTTATAAAAAACTTGAGGAAAACGAATTTGAATATCCAATGTCTTATGGTAAAAGCATAAATTATGGTAGTACAAATGTCTTTCTTCAATGGGGTTTAATTCACAAAGAACTACCAACTTCTAAATTCAATATGTATATTAATGGAGAAAATATATTTTTACCAGAAAATAGTCCTTCAAGATTTATGCAAAATCCTTACGGTTATTACTCTTGTGGATTTAGCACACACTATTGGAAAGTTGATTTAGTAGAAACAATAAAGAATAACAACATTTTTGATTTTAATCGTGAGCCTTACTATAAAACAGAATTTGACTTAAGAAATCCAAAAAATCAAGTGTTGAGAAAAGAAATTATGTCTAAATTTGGCTTGGATACAAGTTTAAGTTATCAAGAAAATTGTAAAAAAACAGGGACAGAAGAAACAGTAAAAATATTAGAAAAATTAAAATAAATAAAAAAACGAACGCCTAACAGCGGTTTAGTCTTATTACACCTGTGAAGTATATATTTTATTGGCACTCACGAAAATTAAAATTCATTTAGTACAACATAAGTACAACAAATCAAAAACTTTTTACAAAGCTATAAATACCAAGACTTTTAAGCTGCGCTTGGCGGTTCATTACTCGGTATTCCGCTAATCTTCCACAATAATAATTATGGGTTGCTTTTGCATAACCATTTTGCAAAAGCAAATCATTTAAACATTCCCCACTTGGCAAAATCACATATCCCAATTGCCTGTTCCAGTAGTCATAATAATTCTCCTGTTCTGTAACGATAGTTACAACTGTTTTTGGCGGTGCAACCGACAAAACGAAGTGTAAGGATTGTAAACCAAATTGAAGCAATAATTGGGCAGGTAAACTGCTTTTCTCCTCGTCCTCTTTCATTTTCCTATTTAACTTTACTTCTGGTGCATCTAAACCATAATGGCGGATTTCTTTTTTCATTTGAGTGAAACGATTGCAAATGATTATGCTATCTCCGTCAAGGACTTCTTCAATTTGCCAATGAGTTTCCACTATGTACGGTGCTTTTGCGTTATATTGCATTGATTTACAGTATTTTAAGTTATTGATATTCAAAGATAATGATTGAAATTTGTCTTATGAATTTAATCTTATTATTAACAACTTAAATCTTTAAAAGATGGCAAGACAGAAAGGCGTTTTGAAGTATGTAGGAACTCTCGGTGATGTTCGACACTTCAAAATTAAAGGACAAGAAGGTTACTTTGCAGGTATGGTCGGTGGACCAACTGGTGACCAAGTAAAAACGGCTCCTGAATTCGAAAGAACTCGGGAAAATATGAATGAGTTTGGCGCTAGCGCTAAAGCTGGTAAATCAGTTCGTACTGGTTTATCTCAATTGATGAAACAAATGTCAGACAGTCAAGTTACTGGGCGTTTAACTTCAATTATGAAAAAAATCAATTTGGAAGATCAAACCGAAGCCAGAGGTTACAGAAAAATTGAAATCACTTCACAAAGAAATTATCTTAAAGGTTTTGAGTTTGACAAAAACATTTCTTTTAATGGTATTTTCAATGCTCCTTATTCATTAGCTCAAGGAGTTGATAGAGAAACTGCCGACTTGGTAGTTCTAACGTTTAATCCTGCTAATTTGGTAAATGCTCCTTCTGGTGCAACTCACTTTAGATTGATTAATGCTTTAACTGTTGTTAGTGATTTTGAGTACAATGTAACCACTAATAGCTATGAGCCGATGGATCCAGTTTTGAATGAAGTAAATGACATTCAATATTCAGGTTTTTTGGATTTGTATGGAATTGTTCCAGATACAACAATAACTGCAACTTTACCTGGTGGAGCAATTCCATCTGTAAATACTTCAGTATTGCAATGTATCGGAATTGAGTTCTACCAGCAAGTAGGAGCAAATTTTTATCTTTTTGCAAGTGGTAACTGCTTAAAAATCGAGGAAGCTTTTTAGTAATCTTTTCAGAAAATCCCTCGAATGTTTCGAGGGATTTTTTGTTTTAAAACCAATCTATCCTAATTATGGAAACTAAAATAATAAGAGTTGCACAAGGCAAAGAAAGTACATTGAGCCAGTTATACATTAACGGAATTTTTCAATGTTATTTACTAGAAGATAAAATAAGAGCCGTTAAAATTCCATCTGAAACGGCTATTCCAAATGGTACATTTTCATTGAAATTGAATACACACGGAGCTAAAAATGTGGATTATAAAAAAGCTTTCGGAAAGCTTCACGAAGGAATGATTGAAATTACTGGATTACCAAATTTCAATTTTGTTTATATCCATACTGGAAACACCATAAAAGAAACTGCCGGTTGTCCTCTTTGTGGTTTTGGTTTTCAATTTGTTGATGGAAATTTCCAAGTTTCGCAAAGTGTTGCAGCTTACAAAATGATTTATCCAAAATTGGCTGCACTAACAAAAATTGAAAACAACAAAATAATTATTGAAAATAATTTTCAATTCTAAAAAGTTCTAAAAATGGAAAATATAAACATCATCGCAACACTTTTTGGAACTCTTATCACATTATTACTTTCGATTGTGGCTTATTTTATCAAGCAATTACACACCGATTTCAAGAGTATGGAAAAAGATTTGGTAGAAGTAAAAACGATGGCTTTAATCATCAAAACCGAGTTTAAAAGTGGTAACGATTTACTTAACCAGAAAGTAGAATATTTAGAAAAAAGAGTACAAACTATTGAATTAACAATCTTAAAAAATCAAGATTATGAAAAATAAAAAATTAAATTTAGTTGAAAGAGTTAATGCTCCAACTCCAAAATGGTTTAAAATTCTTCGCACTGTCGGAATTGCTTTGGCATCTGTTGGCGGTGTTATAATCGCCTCGCCTGTTGCCTTGCCTGTTGGATTGGTTTCGGCTGCTGGATATTTGGTTCTTGGCGGTAGTATTATTTCGGTAGTTTCCCAAACTGCTGTAAAATCGGAAGAAGAACCCAAAACAAACCCTTAAAAACGGTTAAAAACCACCTTTTAAGCTCCGAATTTCGGAGCTTTTTTTGTTTTTGTCAGTTTCAATTGGTCTTTTGCTTTGCTTTTCTTCGTTTTATTTAAGTGGGTGGTTCATATTGCACTTATGTATTGCTTATGTAGCTTTCATTTGTCAATCAAAATCGTATTGGTTTATCAAAAAAAGAAATCCAAGTAAGCCCATAACTTCAAATTCATCACTGAACATTCCGATAAGACTTCAATTTGAGCTGTTTTTTTTAAACGAATGCCCTAACGGATTCGTCCTTTTGAAATCGGATGCTGTGGGCATTCGTTTGAAAAAAATTGCATCCTATGGGGTTTGGGGAAATGGAAGATTTCCCCAACTGAACTGACCTAGTGCGCTGGCAGTAGCGAAGCAAGTGTGTAGTTTTTTATTTGCTTATTCAGATGTTGAATTTTATTTTGTGTTTCTGGCAAATAAAAAACTATACTCTTGTGGTTTTTTTTTGTTTTTGTGGGTTTATAAAATTGCTTAATCCGTAATTCCACTAAACTTGATAAGCAATTTTATAAACTCACAAAAGCAATACAAATACTTTCCTAGTGCGTTGGCAGAAGCTCAAAGTAAGGGTATTCTTTTTTATTTGCTTACCGTGAACGTTGTGATTGGTTTTCTTGGCTGCTTGATGCCAATTAGTCAATAGAAAGATAAAACGCTAATGTTACTATTATGTTTGTTATGAAAACGCTAGGTATCAAGCAGACGGAAAGCCAATAATCTTGATGCTTCTGGCAAATAAAAAAGAATACTCTTACTGGCACTATTGGGATTGTGTGTATAGAAAATTGCTTTAAACAAAAAAAACAATAAACTCTTAAAGCAATTTTTATACTCACAATGTCAATATGAAAATACTTCCTATTTCTTTTTATGCGTTCCAATGGTCAGCGTCTGCTTGGTTTCGGAAGAAGTTCTGCGGAAAGATAAAAGTTGTATTTACCGAAAATGTTGTTGCGGAGGTTTACAATTGCTAGTAACGGCTGGCTTTGCGTCTGTTGGGGATTAAAGAGCCATAAACTTTCAGCTACACTAAAGAGTACAAAAACAAGACAAACATTCTAGTTTACACTAGTACCCCAATAGCGCAAAACCACCGTTACTAGCAGTTGTTTCAGATTCAATATGAGATAATGGCTTATTTGATTTTTATCCCTTTTGGTCCAGGAAAATCTTTGCCTAAATGGTTGTATAGCTTTCTAACTTTAGAACGCCAACTTATTTTTGCTTCAATCCACGATTTGCTTCCTTCGATAATTTGTATGGTATCGTTTGTGTGTGATGGAAACTTTGAATAATCGGAATTATCATCAAATTTTAATAGTAATTCTGGATTGTCAATAAGTGTTTTGTTTTTGCTTAAATCAAATATTGTTTTATGCTCTTCTTTATTGAATTTAAGTGTTTTAACTTTTAAATATTCGTATAAATCGATTAATGAAACAGTATCTGTTATAAAATCTAAATCGTAAATATCTTTCTTGGTAGAACGGTTTGATGTGCTGATTAATTTGAACAAACCAATGTCTTTTTTTGAAAGCAAACTTATCCCTTGATTAACTTCTACATCAAATAACTTCTTCATATTTTGAAGTAACTCAACTTTTATAGTTGTTTTGTCTTCTAAATCAAGAAAGAAACGTAGGAAACAATATTGGTCGTTTATATCACAAGGATCATCAAAGCTTTTTGCTTTGTTTCCAAAGTGATTTTTAACTTCGTTTTCGATGTTTTTAAATCCTTCTTTACCAATTATCTCATTACAAAAGAAATCAATATCATCTGAAATTCTATGATTGAATTGTAGTGCTAGATTTGTACCACCACCTAAAGTAAATTTTGAAACTGTTGGTAATGCCTGTAATTCAATGATTGCTTTAATTATTGCTGGAGTAACTGCCTTCATAAATTAAAGCGAAAAACGAAGAAATGGTTTTACCTTGTATCTTTTTGAAACACTTACACACACTTTGTTACTTATATTCTCTGTTGTTGCTTTTAAGTATTTAACAATATCTTTAGTAGAATAAAGTTCTTCTAATTTTAGAATATCTGTTTCAAATGTTTCTGGAGTTGTTGCAAACAAAGCCCTTGGGATTATAATAGCCTTATCTTTAGATAGATTAAGTTTACTATGATCCATATCCCAAAACAAGTGTTTGGGAAAAATTGTTGCTATGTTTACTGATTTGTTCACTATGCAAAATTAGTGAATTTAGTGTTATGTGATGCTGAATTATAAAAAATATTAACATTGACCCATTATAGTTCTATTTTGTAAGCTCAATTTTTTAGTGTTTTATTACTCTTTCTTGAAGTACCAAAATCAATTAAATCAGTAACAAAAAAAGCGAAACCCTATTGGCTTTTAGTATTTATACTAACTCTTTATATTTAATTACTTATAATGTTGTATTCTTGTTTTTTTGTCGCAAATATTGTATATAATTGCGACAAAAAATAAAGCTAAACACACTTTTTTTGGAGCTTTGGCAAATGAGTGGCTTCTGAATTGTAAAAAGTCTTTTATAGCAACAAATGAAAAAAATCATTCTCGCTATTGAAAATAAAATTAGCGAAATGAAGCAAGCAAAGATGTGAGTTAAGGAATACTTGGACTAAACGAGGATTTTGTGCAGCTGAATGAGATAATGATTATTCTAATTTTCTATAATACCAAAATCTAAATAAACACCTTTCTAGTTATTGTAAATCTATGCATTTTTGTATTATGATATTTTAGATGGAATTAATGGTATGTTTACTCCAATCTTATAAAACCTAACATACTTTTTAATACTCTTTTCAACTGAAGTTAAATCACTAAAATCATTTTCTGTTTTGTTTAAATCAGGATAGATTATTAAGCAATCAATATTTTCATCATGATTTTTTTCTAAAGCTTTATACACTTTTTTTAATCTAGCATACCCGCTTATTTGTCTAAAATCTTCTCTGCTAATTCCTGTATATCTGTATTGTGGCTTGTATTTAGCATCGATTATCATTTTATATTTTCCTGAATTTAGTAAGTAATCTAATTCATGTCCTTTACAAATGAACTGAAATTGTAATTCATTGTGTTTTGGGAACTCTTTTTTTAATAAACCTAACACATACAACTCAAACAATTTGCTCATGTCAATCCAAAATGGTGGTGTTGAAATGGTGTTCTTTTCGGTATTTGAAATGTTATAACCAAAACGTTTTATTATGAGTTTTGCTAATCGAGTTGCTTCTGCATATTCTTTGTAAAAAGCATTTGTTTTTGAATGTTTTATCTCATTCAGTTCCACAACTTCGGAAATGTTCTCGAAAGCTGGAGTTATATAGTTGAATAAATCTGTTGTGAAATCATTATGATTTAGTTTGTCGAAAGTTGGTAAATACCGTTTTACAAAAACTAATGCTTTTTTTAGCAAACGATTTTCTAAACCATTTACTCCAAACTCATCATAATTGCAATAGGTAAATAATTGCTTATTTTTTACGATGTTTTGTTTGATAGTTTTACCTACTAGAACCTTTCCTTTTACCCTGCTATTCAAATTGTGTTCAACTTTATAGTAGGATTTTTTTAATCCTTTACGAACTATTGTTTTTACTAAACTTAAATATTGAATTACCAATAATGGTGTTAGTAAATCTTTGACTTGATTAATCTCTATTTCTGGTTTGTTCCACTTTATTTCAAACAAATCATTCATTTCGTTTGAAGTTTCTAGGTACTTTAAAGAAGAAAAAAGCATTTTTATGTAATCTACTTCTTCTAAATTTATTTCTTCATTAGCGCTCTTTGAATTTAGTTTTGGAGCAATGTATATGGCTGATTTATCATCTAACCAATCCACACCAATACAATAGGATGTACTTAAATGGTATTGTTCGTTTTTTTTAACAATTGAATAGCAAGAAATAGCACCTCTAGGTTTTGAAAAGTCATAGTTGTAAGCAAGACCATTTAAAAGCTGTTGGTGTGTAATGTCTAAAGCATTATCATAATGCTCCCAATATTCTAATAGATTAGTTGTCAAATCTTTCTTTTAATTCTAAAATTGTTTTCTCTGCTTTCTCTAATAGAATACCGTCTTTGAGGTATTCCTCTAAAATTGGAACTATTTCATACTTGGCTTTTAGTTGCAATTCCGCATCATCTTTTACCATGAAATAACTATGCCCTAATTGAACTTGAGCTGCTTTAAAATCAGAAGCTAGTGTGTCTTTGCTATAAAATAGCTTACTAATTTCCTCAAATAATGCTTTAGAACTTGGGTTTATTATTACTTCTGCATTAGGTAAAATGTCTACAAAGGCAAAACGTCTTCTAATGGCATAATCAATATGTCCTACACTTCTGTCTGCGGTATTCATAGTTCCAATTATATATAAATTTGGTGGAATAATCAATGAATTTTCTCCGTCAATTTCATACATGCTTTCTACTTTTTTACCACGATATTCTAAAGCGTAAATTAATTCACCTAGAACAGCAGGAAGATTGGCTCTATTGATTTCATCAATTATTAAAACATAATTTTTTAGTTCTTCTTTTTCCGAAATGTTCGCAACAAAATCCAATTTATTATCCTTTAAAAAATTTTTAAATAAATCGAGAAGTCTAATATAATAACTGGCATGATGATGCGCTAAACCAGATAAGTTTTGATTGTGTTTTACATCTTGTCTATCATTGTTTCCATCCAAATATGCTTGCTTTATATCTTCAAAAAGCATTCTGTTTCCGTTTTCAGACCAACCAACTAAACCTTTATATCTAAAAGCATCTTCGTCTAGTTTGATAATGTTTACTGACTTTGTTATTTCTATTTTTTCATTTTTTTCCATTTCATCAGAGATGAAATCAATAAATTTTTCAAACTGTTCAGCCACCCATTTTTCTTTAGAAACTTCTATTTGTTCCTTGTTGCTATCGTTAAAGTTTTTTAATGCTTTTTTTGCAAACTTGGCTAAAATTTTATTTTCAGTAATGTACTCAATAACACCATCTTTGCTTTTTGCAGTAATTCCTCTAACAAAATCTTCATAAGAATAGGCAGGATGAAACTGTATGAGTTTTATATTCTCGTCAAGTTTTTGTTCCTTTTTTATAATTTTATTGTAAACATATTTAGCAATTGCATCTGTATATGGATAAGTACCATTTGTGCGGTCATTAGATTCCCATAATTTGTCCTTGATACTGATTATTATAGAATTGTAAGTTATCTTGTATCCTGTTGTATTATTGTAGAATTCGCAGTCTTTATTTGAAATATTTTTTATTTTATATTCTGTACGACCATTATTTGCAATACTCTCTATGCTATCATCTTCATTCAACATGTTTTTTACAAAATCATCATTTAACTCCTCTTTATCATTAAATGCTACTAACTCTTTTGCTAATTTTTCTGCAGTATATGTTTTACCCGTACCCGGTGGACCTTGAAGTATGATTTGTTTTTTGTTTAAAAGTATTTTAGATAATTCCATTTTTGAAAGTTGTGTTTGAATTGAATTTATGTTGCTATATAATTCATCGATAAAAGCTCTTCCTTTGTGCTCTACTTCTCTTGCTAAAGATGACCTTTCTCTTACAGTGTTTTTATCGCCATCCCATCTGAAAACTAATCTTGAAAAAAACTGCTTGGGTATTTTTTTACCTTTATTTTTAATTACTTCTTTTATCAAAGTAATAATATCATGCCAGTGATTGTTGTTTTCAAAGTTATGATGGTATTGCCCTGGTTTACCATCAGCAGTTATTAATTGCAAAAAACCAGTTTTATTATTGTTTGCAACCTTTTTTAAAAGCACTTTGAAATCAAGATCATTTTCTGGAGCTATGTCGTCAATAATTATTTTTTCTAATTCTGCTTCTCCACTTCCTTTTGCCCAATCATGCACATCAATATCTAACCAATAAACATCATCACCAAAATATTTTACAATATTTTTAGGATTTTTAACTGCATTTTGGTTGAGAATGTTTTTATAATATAGCTTGTTTGTTGTGTGTTTTATATCATTAAAAAAATAATCTACAATGACAACTTTTTGATTGTTTTTAAGTTCTTCCTCGGTTGTAATGTCTCTCTCAATAACTTTTAGTTTACTAAAAAATTCTATACATTCTAATAATTTATTTTGATCCATATTTAAGCTAGATTAATTTTCACATTAACCTTTTAATAATTTATCTGTTAATTTCAAACCAACAATTATTTCAATCATCCTATTAGTATTAAACTTGTTAAATTTATCTGCTTTGGTTTTATATTCGTTTTGATTGATTTCCCATTTTTGCATTCCCTTATAAATAATTTCTAAATCTATAGTCTGTAAGTCTAATATCATTTTGGAAACCGTGTTAAGTAATTCTATTTTCTCGGTTTCCTTATTGATAAATGGATGGTTGTATATTTTTAAAACTTGATTTATAGCTGCTACAAAATCTTTATTTTCGGGATTATTTAATGCTTCTAAAACTTCTTTTTCTTTGGCTGGTTGAATTGCAAATACTTCTCCATTTCCTCTTGCTATTTTTGTTAAATAGGGATTTTTAGCTAAATCTTCTTTTAACTGATAGGAATAAGTGCCATAATTAGAATTTTTGAAAGGATAAGCAAACTTAAAGTCTGTGAAAGTAGTAATGTGAAAAACTGTTTTTTGGGCAGCCACTTCACCATAATTAAGATTTAACTTTTTTTCAATTTGTTTTTGCATCAAGGCTAAATACAAATCATAGTTTGTTGCTTCAAACAAAGTATCTAATGTTGCAACTTCTTCCTTGACACCCCAAACTGCATCAATCTTATTTTTTATTTTTTGTTCGAACAAAGAGATAAGTTTTTTGTTAGCATTAACTAATTCTTGCTCTTCTTCAATTTTTTCAACTATTCGTATTTGATCACTGATTGAAGGAACTGGAATAATAACTTCTTTAATCTCTTTTAAATGGAGGTTTTGAACACCAACACCTTTTAATCTTTCATCAAATTGTTTTTTGCAATTTGTAGAATTGATACAATGAAGTAAATATTTAGGTATAAGTTTCTTTGTAGGTCTTAACAGTGCCAAACTAACATATATATCAAATGAAAGCTCTTTGTCGACTATTGCAGCAACTCCAGTTGTTCCGTTTTTAGCTAAAAGTACATCATTTAATTGTGGTGAAACCCGTTTTTGCATCTGCAAATGTTGGTTCTCATCAATATATTTTATGTTATTCCAATCTATTTTTCCACTAGTGACATTTTTTGATGAAAGAAAAACAACTCCTTTTTCAAAGTATGTTGGGGTTTGATGAGTACCATCCGTTATTTTTTCACAAACATCACCCAACTCTACCATTTCCCATTCCGGTTTTACAGCTATAGTTGGCTTGTAATTATTGACTACTTGTTTTGCTCCATCAATAATTTTTTGATACCCATTAATTTCATCTACTATTTGTTGTTGAATATCTAATGGTGGCAATGGAATTTCGAAATCTTTGATAATTTGTTGGGATATATTCGGCTGTCCGCCACCACCAGATAATGACACAAATTTTGCAGTTTGTTGTTTTAGAATGTTATACAAATATTCTGGCAACACTTTTTCGTTCGGATATATAGCACAAACTGCCTGATTGGTAGTTGCTTCAAATTTTAAAATACCAACTTGTCCAGCAGTTGCGCCATACATAGCTACTAAAACTGAATTTACAGGGAATAACTTTGCTGATGAGTTTTTTAATCCTTTTTCTGTTATAAATTCCTCTGAATTGTAAATATAACCTTGAGCTACCTCACCACTTTTTAACCAAGGAATGGTTCCGTTGTTATAAAATTCTAAATTACTTCTTAAAGGTGTTCCTCCTGAAGACGTTTTGAAAACATCACCAATTTTAACGATTTCAAATTCTGTTTGAGAAGCTTTAAATTCTATATACCTATCTACACTTAAAAGGATTTCTTTATTTTCTAGTATAATTTCCTTTTTGACTAATGTAACATTTGTATTATTTTCAATATCAAAATCTTTACCCGAAATGATTGCTTTTTTATATTCTGCAAATGTTAATAAGGCATTTGGCAAATCATTCTTATCGTGTTCACGGCGCTGTGCACCTAATTCAAAACCATCATTATCTATTTTTAAAAATAGAATGTTATCTGTTTTTTTAGCCAGTTGCTTATCAAGAATTAAAATTGAAGTTTTCACTCCGCTGTAGGGCTGAAATACACCTGCTGGTAAACTTATTACAGCTATCAAACTGTTTTCTACTAATATTTTACGCAGTTGTTTGTAAGCGGTTTGTGTGGTTGCAATAATACCGTTAGGCACAATAATTCCTGCTCGTCCTGCCGTAGTTAGATGTTCTGCCATATAATCCGTAAACAAAACTTCGGCTTTTTTGGCATCAATACTGAACTTTTTACTAGGACGAATACCGCCTTTTGGTGTCATAAATGGTGGGTTGGCAAGAAATACATCGTAGTATTCGTTCCAACGTGTTTCGTCTGTTAAACTATCGTATTCGTATATTTGAGGTGTTGTAAATCCGTGCAAATACATGTTTACTAAACTCAACCTAACCATATCGGGAGAAATGTCATAACCTGCAAAGTTTTCCATCATTCGCTTGCGGTCGTCTGGTGTAAGCAAATCGCCTGAAGCTTTTTTTGTGTTTTTGTCCACAATATGCTTGTAGGATGAAATTAAAAAACCTGCTGTTCCACATGCTGGGTCGCAAATGCTTTCGGTCTTTTTTGGGTCTATTAATTTTACAATAAAATCGATAATATGTCTTGGGGTTCTAAACTGTCCTGCATCGCCTTGACTTCCTAAAACCGATAATAAATATTCAAACGCATCTCCAAGCATTTCGCTGTGGTCATAACTAAACTCATTGATGGTTTTGAGGAATAATTTTAATGTTTCCGGGTCACGATAGGGCAAATAGGCATTTTTGAATATATCACGAAACAGTTGTGGCAAGTTTGGGTTTAATGACATTTTGGTTATAGCATCGCCATATAAACCTAACATTTCATGTCCGCCAAGTGCTGGGTCAAATATTTTTCTCCAACCGTATTTCTCGTATTCTCCGACAAAAAAAGAAGGATTGCCGCCGAGTTCTTCTGCTTCTAAATCCATATCGTCCATGAACTTATAAATAAGCGCAATAGTGATTTGTTCTACTTGACTTTTTGGGTCAGGTACTTTACCAACTAATATATCACGAGCTGTGTTTATTCTGTTTTTTGTTGTATTATCGAGCATTGTATTTGTTGCTATTTTGTTTGTTTAATTTGAGTTACATAAATCGATTAATCGACACATAATCTTTTACATAATTGGGAATAATATCACGCCATTCTTTCTTTACTGCTTTGTAATCATTGATATTGAATGTTGGGTTTACATTCAATTCGGTATATTTTTTTGTTTCAATTATATCGCGTACTTTATTATCAACTACATACGCTTTGAAGAAATATTTTAGTGCAATAACATCATCTTTTTCTTGTGGTTTGTAATCTGAAATAAATTTTTCAAACTCTTCTTCGAGTAATTCATCTTTGGATTTGAAATATGGAATAATGCCGTAAATCTTTTCGATAATCTCACGCAAGCTCAATCTTCTGTCAACATTAGCTGCTTTGCGTAATTTTTCGATCGTGTAAAATTCGGAAGGTTTGTTTAGTATTTCGTTATTGATATAATTTAATACTAAATCCCAATTTCCGGCACGGATGTTTTCTTGCACCACTGGATTATCTTTGACTTCGTCTTCAAACTTTTGGAAAAACATACGATCAATGCGCATTCCTTCTAATCCGATAATTTGCTCATTGAAAGTTAAAATTTTATCAGGATCTTGAGTTTCATACGTACTGATTTCAACGGTATTTGTACCACCATCTTGACCTGCTTGTGTTCCCCTTGCTGGTAATTTTAAAATTTCATCGTAATTGAACTTTTCCTCGAAATACTCGCAATTAGCAAAGAAGTCAAATAGTTTATATTCTTTCTTTTCGCAGTCTTTGAAATCTTCTTTTAGTTCTTTGTTAATGATGTCACGAGAAAAATTATGCTTACGTGTTCCTCTTCCTTTTATCTGAACAAAATCAGTTGGAGAGAAAATAGGACGCATCATACAAAGATTTAGAATATCTGGACAATCATACCCTGTTGTCATCATTCCTACCGTAACGCAAACTCGGGTTTTAGATGTTTTGTATTCGGGATTAAAATTTCCTGAACCTCCTAATTTATTATTTGTAAAATTGATGGTCATTTGTTGGGCATCTTGTATTAAAGATGTGACTTGCACTGCAAAATCAGAATTATATTTACCAGGATAAAGTTTATCCGCCATTTCATTTAATAGCTGTGCAATCTTGGCAGCATGATTTTGACTTACCGCAAAAACAATAGTTTTACCTACTTCTCCTGTAATTGGGTCACGCATTGCATTTTCTAAAAAGGAATTACAAAAAACTGCATTAGTCCTTTCTGAAAAGAATTTCTTTTCAAAATCTCTTTGGTAGAATGATGTTTCTTCGTCATTGCCTTCTTCGTCAGGTTGCACCACTGCATATCCTTCATCAGAAAGTAATTGTGTAGTGATTTCGGTTCTTGCATCAATTACTTTAGGATTGATTAAGAAACCCTCTTTCACACCATCTAACAAGGTATAACGATAGGTTGGCTGACCATCTTCGCAACCAAAAGTACGATAGGTATCTAATAGCAATCTTCTTTCAAATTCCCTTGGATCTTTATTTTTTTTAGCTTCATCAAACTTTTTTAGATAATCTCTTGGAGTAGCTGTTAATCCTAATTTATACCCAATGAAATACTCGAAAACTGCTCTAGCATTTCCGCCTATTGAACGATGCGCTTCATCTGATATTACTAAATCAAAATCGGTTGGCGAAAAGAAACGCTTGTATTTGTTATTAAATAGAAGCGATTGAATTGTGGTTACCACAATTTCTGCCTTACGCCAATCGTCTCTATTTTGTTTATAAATTACTGATTTATAATCTGGTCTTAAATAATCTTCAAATGCTTTTTGGGCTTGGTCTTCTAATTCAATTCTATCTACTAAAAACAAAACACGACTTGCATTTCTCGTTTTTAAAAATAGTTTTATTACCGCCGCAGAAGTCAATGTTTTACCAGTTCCTGTTGCCATTTCAAAAAGGAAACGGTCTTTGTTTTCCGATACTGCACTTTGAATTGATCTAACCGCTTTGAGTTGATAATCACGCATTAATCTTACTTTGGTACGTTCAAAATACAAAGATCGTGATGCAAGATTTTGAAAATCTGGGTCTTGTGCATAAAATGGCTGTTGCGTTAAAGCAATATAATCCTTCTCTACATTTTCACTAATTAGTTTTTCTTTATTTGGAGTGAAATTTTTATATCCATCAACTGAATTTGGTGTTGGGAATTTGGTAATTATATTCGGATTTCCTCGTTCTAAATCCCAAAAGTAATGCAGGTTTCCATTTGACAAAATCACGAAACGACAATTTTGTGATTTGGCATATTTACGTGCTTGCTCTTTGCCAATCAATGGGTTTTTATCTTCGGCTTTGGCTTCTAAAACAATTAATGGAAATCCATTTTCGTTTAATAACAAGAAGTCAATAAATCCGTTTTTGGTTTTATCGAAATCCTCACCCAAATCATTAATGAAGCTTTGAGTGATTTTTATATTGTTTTCTAATACCACATTTGCCTGACCATTTTCATCATCAAGTAAACGCCAACTAGCTTCTTCGAGAAGTTTGTTTATTTTAATTCTTGCTTTAGCTTCTTTTAGAGCCATATTTTTATCCGTATATTATAACTTGTTTCTACAACAACTTCTTTCTTTCTATTCTTTCCTTGGCTTCTGCTACCAGCAAATGTATTTTTTCTTCAAACTGCTTTTTTGGTGGTAAGTCTGTCCAATATTCGGCTACCATTATTCCGTCTTTGTGCATTTCGAGTAATTCAATTTGTTCTCTGCTGCTTTCGGCACAGAGTATTAAACCGATTGGTGTATTTTCTCCCTCTTGCTTTTCGTATTTGTCCAACCATTTGAGGTATAATTCCATTTGTCCTTTGTGTTTGGCTTGGAATTTACCTAATTTTAATTCTATGGCAACTAATCGTTTTAGTTTTCGGTGGTAAAAAAGCAAATCTAAATTGAAATCTTCCCCGTCAATAATCATTCGTTTTTGGCGTTCTACAAACGTAAAACCTTTACCTAGTTCCAGTATAAAAGTTTCTAAATCGTGAAGAATAGCATCTTCTAAATCCTTTTCTAAAAAAGTATTTTGCAAACCAAATAAATCTAAAATGTAAGGATCTTTGAATGTATTGAATGGAATATGTGTTGATTCAATAATTTGGGCATCGGCGATGTTTGTTCTTTCAAAAGCTTTTAAGGCAATTTGTCTTCTTAATTCTCTTTTCCCATATAAATTATTTGATGCGTTTTGTGCATAAAATAGTTTTGCTTCGATTGTTTTTAATGGCAATAGTTCCACAAAATGGGACCAAGACAATTGTCGTGCCAGTGGCACGACAATTTCAAAATCGGTAAATTGATTTGCAAATTGCATCATTCGGCGTAGATTTTTCACTTCAAAATTTCTACCGTATTTGTTTTCCAATTGTGCCGACAGTGTTGGTACAATTTGTTTTCCGTATTCTGCACGTTTGTTTTGTAGTATATCTTGATTGATGCGATTACCAACTTGCCAAAACAAAATGGTAACAGCACTATTTGCTTGAACCGCTACTTGTTGTTTGGTTTGCTCAATAAGTTGTGATAACTCAATGAATAAATCACTTTCTGAAATTGATAAACTATTGGTTTTATCTGCCATATAATTACTTATGCTACTATTGTATTATAAAAAATCTACTTTTTTTGAATTGCGAACGCAGTGCATTCGTAATTTATAATTCTTATTGTATTAAACGCTACAGTTATGTTGTGATAGCAATTAAAACGTATAATCTACAAACCTACAAAAAAGCAACGTAATGTAAAAGAGTGAATTTGAAAAAGGATAGGCAGGATAACCAAAAAACGTAAGAAAGATATTTATGTTTTTTTATAAAATAAAAAACTGATTTAAGTGGCTGTTTGAGTGTAAACTATACTTGTCTATTCATCCTACTGCTTTACTATGTTCTGATGTTACCCAAAAGTTTCAATGCAAAAAAAATAAAATATGTTTGTGGTGAAATTTGGTTATCCTGCCTATCCATTCAAAGCAATAAAAAAGAGTGCATTAAGCACCCTTTTTTGAAATCTTTTGATTTGTTGATTATTACTCGGTTTCAACTTCTTTGTTTTTACTATCTACTTCATCGTAGGTTAGTTCTTTTACTGCGTAAACATATCCTGTTTTCTTGCTGATTTTTATAAAATTATGTTTTTTTAATGCTTTTCCTAATTTGTTAATTGTAGCATCGTTTAGGTTTAGTTTTGTTCTGTCCGCTAGTTTGGCTGCTATTTGTGAAGCGTTTAAAAATAGAGTTGCTTCTTCTTTTGGGCAAGGCTCAAACCAAGTTAGTAAAAGTTCTTCTTCTGGACTATGCAATTGGTATTGTTCGTTATTGGCTGTTATGTTTTTGATTTCCTCCTGGTCAAACCAAAATCTAAAACCACTTTTGAAAAGAAACAAAGCTTGTGAGAATGCCATATTAATATCTACATCGTGCTGGTATTTTATGCCTTCCAACTCAAAACAAAGAAATCTTCTACTTCCTGTACTATCGTTCAAAAATTGTGCAGTATTGACACTTCCCGCAAACGATGCCCTTCTGGGCATTGTTTCGTTGTTATGTCCGTAGGCTTTTCTCATTCTGATTTGGGTTTTTGTGATGATTTCTTTGAGTGATCCAATTTCGGAACGGTTTAAGTTTTCTAATTCGTCCAAGTTGATTAACATACATTCCGCTAGTTGAACGAGTGTATCTTTGTTGTTTGGGTTTATGGTTCCAGAAAATAAATATTCTTTCAATTGTTTGGGAACGAGTTTTTCAACCCACGTTGTTTTACCTAATCCTTGTTTACCGCTAAATACAATTACCGTATGATTTATTACTTTATCATCAAGAACACAACCGACCATAGCAACTAACCATTTTTTAAAACATTGCTGCCAAAGTTCTTGTTTTGTTGTTGTTATTGTATTGGCTAATTGAAAAATATAATCTGTTTTCTCATCGTATTTTGG
Source organism: Flavobacterium restrictum (assembly GCF_007097245.1). Lineage (GTDB taxonomy): Bacteria > Bacteroidota > Bacteroidia > Flavobacteriales > Flavobacteriaceae > Flavobacterium > Flavobacterium restrictum. Next base: position 18,150 of record NZ_VJZT01000023.1, read on the forward strand.
TAAATTGTAAAAGTAATCTTCAAATGGATTAAAGAGCTGACAGAAATCAGAATACAATAAGTTTCTTAATGATGAAAGGTTTGTTTTTATTCTTGCTTTTAGACATTCTCGTAACATTGAATTTTCTATAAAATCATTCATTACGTTCCATTTTTTGCCACCAAAGTATTGAAACTCTAATTTACCTGATACTATGTTATGGCGAAAAACATACTTTCCTGATAAAAAGTTTTCGAGTTTGTCAATTTGTGTAACTCTCGGTTTTTCATCGTCGTCGTCATCTTCATCGTCAGTATTCTTGCTCGTTTTTTTGTTTTGCTTTTCATTTGGAATGGTTACTTTTTCGGTTTTACCAAATTCTAAAATATTGCCGTAGGCACTTGTTACTGCTTGTGAAACTTCTTTATCATCAAAATTAAAATCGGTTTGAATGAAATTCAAAGCAATATCCATCGGTACTGCTTTTCGGTTCATATTACACGCTAATTGATGCACAAATACATTGCGACTACCATTCGCAAATTGTACTTTTTTTTCAGTAAATTTTATGCAATGATTGTAAATTGTTTCGTAATCTGTTGATGGTTCTAATTTTGTTTCTATTATTTCAGTTGGAATAACTACATCTAAAAACACTTCTTTTTCTAACGTTTCAAAGATTTTAGCATTTTCATTTAGAAATAAATTTTCATCGAAAGAATAAAAGCATAATCGAGTTACATCTTTGCCCGATTTGTCTATATCGAGTTTTAATATACTTTCGTAATGAGCTTGTACCAATAGAAAAGCTTCTTTGTGATTGGCTTTATCGGAGTTGATATTTACAAGAATTTTTAATCCATTGCCTGATGGACTAATGAAGCTTGCAAAAGTGAATTCGGATTGGTTGGCCAAATGCGAAGCATTTTGCAAATCTTTCTTATTCAGTTTGTCAATATCCAAAATGATACATTTTGAGTATTCTGCTAAAAATTCCAGTTTACGACCACCGACAAATTTAGCTGAAGGTGTAAATGCAGGAAGTGATTTTTTGGCTTTGTTATATGCGTCTGTTTTGTTTTCGGTAAGAGATTTACGCAAGTAAACAATGCCCGGCTTGTACTTTCCTGTTTTAATTTCTTCTAAAATTGTAAGTAATGATTTGTGTTCTACAACCTCATTGAAATTCTTGAATATGGTTACCATAGCTTTAATTTAATGGTTAATAGTTGCCCTTCGACAGGCTCTGGGTGACAGGTTGTTGGTTCTCGTTTGTGTGAAGTTTGCAATCGCAAACTTCACAAGTTCCGTTGCAGCTGCTCATACTATCTTCCTTTAAACGATTTGTTGTAATGCTCTGTAAGGAGTTTTTCAACATCAGAAAGTTTGTAATAGATTTTGTTTCCAACTTGACTGAATGAAATTTTGCCTTCGTCTCTCCAGGTTTGTGCTGTACGTTTTGAAATTTTCATCAATAATAGAAATTCTTGATTGTCAAGAAACGTTTCTTTCTTTGGGTCTGCCTTGATAGCGATTTGAGATTGAATAGTGTCTAATTTGCTCATTAGATCCGTGAACTGGTCTTTTGTGAAGATAATTGCATCCATTTTTAAAGTTTTTTAAATGTTATGGTGCAAATGTGAGAAGAGTAAAAAAGTCCTAAAGTCCCAAAATAGTCCCTCGGGACTATTTTGTTTTAGAGTAGTTTGTCGATGTCTAGTTTTTTATGGGCTTTAGGTCGTTTATCGGTTCTTGATGGTTTAAGTATTGTTTCAACAGTTTGGGGACTAATATCATTTCCATCTTTATCAACAAATGAATTTACTATAACTGCAACCATATCATTAATAGAACCGTCTATGATTGGTTTACCATCTGAAAATAACTCACGGTGTAATTGATAAAACACATCTACAAATTGATTAACATTACAGTTAAATTTTAATTTTTTAAATGGTAATGAACTTTTATGATTTTCATTATTGAAGTTTTCAAAATCTGATTTTAACTTACCTAATTCATAAATTTGTTTAATTTCTTTTTTGCATTGTTCGTCAAATAATGGAAGCTTTTGATTTATAAATTCAACATTGGACTGCTGATATTCAAACTTTTCTTTTGTCAATAAAATGATTTTATCATTGTCGTTTTTACAAATTTGTAGCTGCTTTTTTAATTCATAAAACGAAAAAATTTTATCATCACTTTCAGCATTTATATATCTTTTTGGTGTTTTATATTCTGTTGCTTCTAATCTTGAAGATTTCATTTCGGAGCGTTTTTTTTCTATTAAATTAATTAATTTACTAACTCCTGTAATAGCACATTTTTTAGTAAAAAGTTTTTCGTTTAGATTTATTAGCTTCTCAAATTTATTTAGCCATAACATTGCATTTTCAACATTATTACATTGATAATTTATAAAAGCTGGGAATTGAGATTGGTGTAAGGTAAAAACTTTATGTACTAAAGCTTCGCAATAATTCTGAATTGAGATTTCAGTTTCAATAATAATATCAAAAGTAGTGTTAGTTGACTGTGCCAAAGGCACCGCCACTAATTCGACAAACTGCGAAGTTTGAATTATTTGTACTTTTGAATTCAAGTATTACTATTTTACAAATTGTTTTCATTGTGATTTGAAATGTAATTATAAGCTTTTATCTACTTATTTTTGAATAATCCTAGCAAATTCCGCTAGTGCAATTCATCTAAATTTTTATCTTTTGGCTCTTTAAATTATCACTTTCTTTTGTACTAAATTAGAGTAAAAAAAAAATCCTTTTAGTAAGGATTTCAAAAAAATTTATTAACAATTTGTTTAAGCTGTAACAACTCTATATTCACACTACGATAAACGCAAAAGTCCGAAATTTAGTATTTATATGTTAAAAAAAATTAAAATATATAGTTGTCTACCGCTTTATCCAATTCTTCGCTAATGATTTTAGCATATATCTGCGTTGTGCTTATATCCGTATGATCCATAAGTTTTGAAACGTGCTCTATTCTCATTCCATTATTCAAAGCATTGGTTGCAAAACTGTGTCTTGATAAATGAAAAGAAAGTGAAAAAGGTAATTTCATCATTTTACCCATTCTATTGAGTTGGAAATTTGCTGAATGATTTTCTCTTGATGAAATGAAATAACGTGTTTCTTCGCTTTTGTAATAACCAACTTTATCCGTAATAATAGGAAATATAAAATCATCTTGCTGCGCATCTTCTTTTTTGTATTTACCTAAAATATCTAGTGCCACTTTGCCAATTTTAAACTGGTGCAATCTTCCTGTTTTACGTATTACTTTCTTAATTCTTTGCTCTTCTTCGTTAAAATTACTGTATTGCAATTCGATAACATCGCTAAATCTCAATCCACCTGCATAAATTGAGAAAAGGAATAAATCTCTCCATAAATCCGCTTTTCGTCCTTCTTTTAGCTCTAAATTGGTTAATATCTCGATTTGGTCTTTGTTTAGGAAAACTCTTTTTTCAGTATCTTTTTTTAATGTCAGTTTGTTAAATGGGTACATATATTCTGGAATAATATCTTCTTTGATGGCTTCTTTAAACATTATCGCCAAAATCATAATTGAATAACGTTGAGTTGTTGCTCCATTTTTCAAAACATTTCCCATATGAGCCATATAGTCCTTTAAAACGGAAACCGTAATATCATCAAAATAAACATCCTTGCTGCCAACATAATTTTCAAATTTCTTGGTGTAAAGCATATAATTTTTATAGGTTCCAAACGAAACGCTGCCTTTTATTTTCTCACAACGAGCATAAGAATACTCGAAAAAATTTGGCACTTCTTTTCCCTTTATTGCTTCTTTTAACTTTTTGATTGAAATGGTTTTTACTTTGCGTTCCAAGTCTGCAACTTGTCCTTCAGCATCAGCAATCTTTTGAGACAATGAGGCATTCATTCTCGCACTATTTGGGTGGTTCTTTTTTACTTTCTGCTTTGTTTCATCCCACTCGCTCTCTTTTAGCTTCACTCCAGCAGTGATAAATTTCGTTTTTCTATCTTTTATAATTCGGATATAAAGCGGAGAATGACCAGTTTGGTCTGCTTGGTGTGTTCTTAAAATAAGTTTAATAGAAGCCATAATAATAGGAAATTAAAATTGTTGTACTATATTTGTATTCCGATGCAAACAAGTGAAACCATTGTAAACACTAGACTTTCAAACTGATGCAACGTGGTACGAAGGTATAACATTTGGTACAACAAAACAAGTATTTCGATGCTTTTAATTGCATTATTTTCAGCTTACAATTTTCATAAAGTCAATAAATACAATACTTTAAGTGCAATTAAGAACTTCCAATTATATAATTCCGATAACAGCGGTTTGGCGCAATTGGGGTTTTAGGCAAACTTTAAAGTTGGTTTTGTACTTGGAAGTTCGGTCTTTAATCGATACATTTGGCTAAACACATCCCCAACTGACGCCAAGCCACGAGACGTTATGTGATAGCTTGGGAAACCAATAACATTTCGGGATTTTCAAAAACATTACCAATCACATAATATCCACTTAAGGATGTTGTTGAAAGTCTTGTGTTTTGATTTCCGTTTCGTAAATAATACGCTCCATCGTGCCATATTACTTCATAAGTTTTAATATGAAAATCAAACTTTAAAATATCGCCTTTATAAATATCGTTTCCTTTTTTATCTATAAATCCTGTGAATTGACCTATACTGCTTTTTGCTACTAAAGCTTCTCTTTGGGTTTCTTTAAAAGGCAAATCATTGTCTGAATGAAGAATATGCCAAACTTCTAAATGTGGATTAAATGCAAATCCATAATGCCACCTATTGCTTTTTGATGAATATCCTCTAAATTTCAATTCTAAATTCATTTTTTAGTTTTTATTGATTAATATTGTGCCGAAAAGCCATCACATAACAGCCACTACAACGGATTTGGGCATTTGGCTTAATGGAAAGTTGGTTTGTATTTGGGATGATTTGGCAAATCCGAAAATAGGGCTTAATTTAGTCCCAAACCCGTTGTAGTGCCAGAACGTTGTAGGAAACCCTTGAGCTACACAGAACTTTGAAAAAAACTCTAGAAATCATAATAATTCATTTTCAATAAAGAATAAAGTTATACTTTTGCAATATGGTTTTTAAATTCAAAATATTATTCTTCACGCTAATCTCTTGCTGTTATCTCAACACAGTATTTGAATTTTCAGATAATGAAGAAAAGTTAAATTTTGAAAAAGAAACACATTCTTATATTTCTCAAAATACTATAAAGTTAGATATAACCGAAACTACAACTCAAAAAAAAGTTACTGTTGTTGAGTCTAATTTTAAACCTAAAATTGTCTTTTTCCCCGTAGTTATTTCTAAAACAACTACAAACAATTTTCAAAATAAATTCTCTGAACCTCCACAAAGGCGTTATATTCTTTACGCTTCATTATTAATTTGATATAATTATTTAAGTACTCACTTTGTTGTATAATCTTATGCGACAAAACGCTCTGTTTATATAATTTAAAAATCAAATAATAATGTTAAATATAACTTTTCTAGACTTATCCGCTTCAATTGGATTGGTCGCAACAATCGTGCTGACTTTTAATTTCCTATTAGGAATGATGATTAGTACCACTTACAAAAAACACAAGTATTGGAAATCATTACCGAAACGAATCAAACAAATTAATGTTTATAATTTACATAATTGGACAGCTTATTTTGCTTTATTGCTAGTCTTATTACACCCATTATTTTTATTGTTTGATAAAACGACAAAGTTCAAATTAATCGACATTTTTTTTCCAATAAATGCGCCCACACAAAAAGTATTTGTAACATTAGGAACACTTTCTATGTTTGCATTAATGATTGTTGTTATTACCACACAAAAGGTAATAAGAGATAAAATGAGTTTTCGTGCTTGGAAAAACATACACCTTATATCATATGCAACAGCAATGCTTTTTGTGGTTCACGGAATAGTAATGGATCCTTTATTAAAGAATCGTCCTGTTGATATTTTTGATGCCGAAAAAGTGGTTTCAGAACTTTGTCTAGTAGTTTTATTAGTGGCAACTTATCTACGATATAAATTTCATACTAAAACAAAAAATGTCTAATGAAATATTTATATCTATTTCTATTTTGTACAATTAATACGATTGCACAAAATGACAGTATAAAGCGTTTTAGTTATAATCCTGATGCGGGTTTACAGTATAAGAAAAATGATTTTCAATGGAGTACGTGGGCATTTGCCGAAAGATTATTTTCTCCAAATCTATCTCCTGTTTGGAGAAGAGTAAGGCAAGGAATGGAATTTCAATTACCGAGTTATCCTTTTAAAATAAGCGGAAATAAATTCCGTACCATTTTATTTTATGAAGTTGATTTTACCGACAATAACTTCTTTCAAGATAGTGAACGATTTAAAATTTGGGAAAATCTATATATAACTTTTCAAAATGCAAATGACCCTAATAAATTTCGAATATTATTTGGCGAAAACACGAATATTTTGTCAAAAGAAGATAATTTATCTTCGGGTAATTTGCCAACAATAAACCGAAATTTAATTCTAGAAGAACACGGAAGCACAGGCAATTTCGGAACACAATGGGGCTTACAAATTCAATCACAAGTATCAAAAAGAACATTCTTGCAAGCATCAATGCAAGACAATAGAGGTTCGCTTAATCAAGACCATCCGAGTTTTCAATTTTGGAATGCACTAACTTTTAAAATTACCCAATCTATCATTCAAGCCACCGATAAAAGCAATCAAAAGTTAAATGTTGGTTTTGCGATAGACAATACTCAAAACATAAAAGATAAAAGTTTTACTCTTATTTCGGGCATAAATAATGTGTCTTTAGGAAGCACCCCAGCAACAGGAACTAAACTTACTTTTGAAAACAATCTAGACTACACTAATACAATTGGAAAGCATTTTTACACAATAGAATATGAAGCGATTTATTCCAATTATTCAGACCAAAAGTTAAATGTTACAGGTGGTTATGGTCAACTTCAATTTCAAGTATTTGATAAAAAAAAGTTTGGCGATTTAGTTCCATTTGTGCGTTATGATTTAGTTGTATTAAACAATCCTATTGAAAAAGCAACAGAACAAGCAATCAAAATGGGTATTAATTATAATTTACCCTATACCAACAAATTAGTAAATTTTCATATTGAATATGCACATCATTTGTTAGATGGTTCTCCAACTATTTTGACCACAACACAAAATAAATTCGATGAATTCAGATTTGGAATTCGAGTAAATGCAACACGTTATTTGAGATTTTGAGTTAACCTTACAGATTTATTTTGTCTATTTTTGATAAATATAACAACTAAAAAAATATGGCATCAATAACAGAAACAGGAATACTGAAAGAACAAAACTTATTGCTAACGCAATAAGTTTTGTTTTTTCGGCTATTAAATATATGCAAACCGAAAATAACTAAATCTATTCCAAATATTGCAAACTAAAGTAGGAAAAGGTACTGATAAACAAAAAGGGCTTCCTACAACACACGCTACAAGCAATTTGGGTTTTAGGCTTAATTTAAAGTTGGTTTTGTATTTGGAAGATTTGGCAAATCCGAATAATGGGCTTAATTTAGTCCCAAACTGCTTGTAGCGCGGGGACGTTGGGCGATATTTTTGCAGAAAATGAAAGAAATCAAAAATTGATTAATTTAAATAAAAAAAACTATATTAAAATGAAATTAAAAAATATAATACTGACAATAATAACATTGATTATTACCAAAATACTATTTAGTTGTACCGCACCATCTGCATCAATGAAAAGTGAAATGAGCGTTTTTTCAAGAGAAGGTATGATTGCTGGAAGTTTTTCTCTTGAAAACAGAAAAACAATTACACCAGTTTATAAAATAAATTATATGCAAATAGAAAGTGAAACACCGACTAAAATGTTTTCAAATACATTGGATGAAAAAAAAACAAACTTTCTTTATAATCCTGGTCAAATTAATTTTGGAAGCACAAATGGAGATTTTAAAGAAGATGATAAAAATGTTTATCTTTTTAACATTGTTCAAAAACCAGGAAAATATAAAATCTATGAAATTGAGACTTTTCTTAATACTGGTTATATGCAATCAACAAGAAAAAGACCTGTAGATATTAAATTTGAAATTGTTGCTGGTAAAATTGCATATTTAGGTGAAATAAATTTTAATGTACAAGAAAATATTATTAAAATTATTAATAATATTGAAAGGGATCGAATAAAATTTCAGGAAATAAATCCAAAAATTAAATTTTAAAACATCGCCCAACCGCCGTTTGGCAATATGGCGGGTTTAGGCTTAATTTAAAGATGGTTTTGTGTTTGAAAGTTAGGTCATTAACCGAAAGTTTAGGCTTCCTTAATCCGCCACATCGCCAAGCGACCTAACGTTGGTGGCAATGCTAACGGAAATCGGGGCTAAAAACAACTGCCAAAAAAAAGAAATCCGTTTGTATTGTTGCCGTAAATCGGACAACAATGGCGGAAAAGGCGAAGAACAAAAACCTACACAAAGCAAAAGATTCAAAGAAAGACGAATTTTATACTCAACTTTCAGACATAGAAAAAGAGTTACGACATTACAAAGAACACTTTAAAGACAAAGTTGTTTTTTGCAATTGCGACGACCCAAGAGTTAGTAACTTTTTTCATTATTTCTCCTACAACTTCGAGAATTTAGGACTGAAAAAACTAATTACAACTTGTTATAAAAATCAAGAAAGAGATTTGTTTAGTGAAAACAAATCCGAAAAAGCAATTTATCTTGAATATAATGGCGACAAAAACGGAAACAGAGTTCCCGATGCTGAAGAAATTGGCATTATCCACCTAAAAGGAGATGGCGATTTTAGAAGTAAAGAAAGTATCGACTTGCTCACGCAAGCCGATATTGTCGTTACCAATCCCCCATTCTCATTATTTCGAGAATATGTTGCTCAATTGGTTGAGTTTGACAAGAAATTTATTATTGTCGGACACCAAAATGCTATAACATACAAAGAAATTTTCAAGCTGATAAAAGAAGATAAACTTTGGTTAGGCTACGGATTTAATGGTGGTGCGGGCCATTTTATAAACAAGCATTATGAAGATTATGCAACGGCAACCGATCGAAAAGAAGGAATGATTAGAGTTTCTGGAGTTACTTGGTTCACCAATTTAGAAATCAGAAAAAGGCACGAAGATTTAGAACTTTATAAATCTTATACTCCAGAAGAATTTCCAACTTATGAGAATTTTAATGCAATAAACATTGGGAAGACAAAAGAAATTCCAGTAAATTATAATGGTTTTATGGGAGTTCCAATAACTTTTTTGGATAAATATAATCCTGAACAATTTGAGATAATCGGTTTAGGCATATCAAGTTCGGGTACTGAATTTGGCGTTGAACCTTACAAAGCCGAGCATAAAAAATATCGAAAAGAAATACAAAAAAGAGGTGCAGTTGATGGCGATTTGTATATGATGACAAACGGAATTGTAGATGTTCCGTATGCTCGAATTATAATAAAAAACAAAAGATTATGAAAATAGAGCTTAAAGAAATCACAATTCGTGAAGTTTCTAACGGATATTTTAATGACAACGAAGAAGGCGTTGTTGGTTTTGGTGGTAAATTAAATATTCGCCCAAAATATCAACGTGAATTTGTTTACAAAGACAAACAACGTGATTCTGTGATAGAAACAGTCAAAAAAAACTTCCCTTTAAATGTGATGTATTGGGTAAAAAACGAAGATGAAACTTACGAAGTTTTAGACGGACAACAACGAACAATAAGTATTTGCGAATATGTTTCGAGTAGTTTTTCGTTAAACTCAATGTATTTTCACAACCTTACAGACGTAGAGAAAAATGAAATTTTAGACTACAAATTGATGGTTTATTTTTGCGATGGCAACGATAAGGAAAAATTAGACTGGTTCAAAACCATCAACATTGCAGGCGAAAAACTAACCAATCAAGAATTAAGAAACGCCATTTATACAGGAACTTGGCTCACGGATGCGAAAAAATATTTTAGTAAATCGGGGTGCCCTGCTTCGAGTATTGGAAGCGATTATTTGACGGGTTCGCCTATTCGCCAAGATTATTTAGAAACTGCAATAAGTTGGATAAACAATGATGCAATTGAGGATTATATGTCAAAAAATCAACCCGAAGAAAACGCAAACGAATTGCGTTTGTATTTTTCGAGCGTAATCAATTGGATTAATGTGATTTTTCCAAAATATCGTAAAGAAATGAAAGGTGTGAATTACGGAATTTTATACAACAGTTACAAAAACGAGAAGTTTGACACGAAAAAATTAGAAGAAGAAATAACCAAATTAATGCAAGATGAAGACGTTACAAAAAAATCGGGAATTTATGAATACGTGATTACACGAAACGAAAAATACTTGAGTATTCGAGCCTTTACGGACAAACAAAAAAGAGAATCTTACGAAAGACAAAAAGGAATTTGCCCAAAATGTAGCGTACAATTTGAACTAAACGAAATGGAAGCCGACCATATTACGCCTTGGCACGGTGGCGGAAAAACAACAGCCGAAAATTGCCAAATGCTTTGCAAACACGACAACCGAATTAAAAGTGGTAAATAGGAATGGACAATAAGCACAGCCACCAACACACGCTACAACGGATTTGGGCAATTGGCTTAATGGAAAGTTGGTTTTGTACTTGGAAGATTTGGCAAATCCGAAGATAAGGCTTAATTTAGTCCCAAACTGCTTTTAGCGCGGGAACGTTATGGGGCAGTTGTGCCGAAATTACGCAGGTAATTCCGATTTGAAAATTAAGTTTGTAACTCGCAGAAAATTT
>NZ_VJZT01000024.1 GCF_007097245.1 Flavobacterium restrictum
ATTTTGAGGAAAAATTATTCGATAGGCTAGTAATAGCAAGCATTACAGGGTTATGACTAAAAACGGACAATCAAAAATTATTTAATAACAAGTATGTTTAGTCCTAAACATACTTGTTATTTTTTTACAGAAAAATTTATCCCTTAATCTGTTTCAAAGAAGTCTTGATTCCTCTAATCAATGAGGAGCTAAATCCGTGCATTTCCATCTCATTTAATCCAGCAATGGTACAGCCTTGCGGCGTAGTCACACGGTCAATTAATTGTTCTGGATGTCCTTTTTCTTCTAGGAGCATTTCGGCGGCACCTTTTACGGTTTGTGCGGATATGGCTAGTGCGGTTTGCCAGTCAAATCCTATTTCGATTCCGGCTTGCATCGAGGCACGAATGTATCGCAAGGCAAATGCGGTTCCGCTGGCGGCTAGCACGGTGGCGGCATCCATGAGTTTCTCGTCGATGATTGGGGCAGTTCCTAAATCCTGAAACAAGGCGACTACGCTTTGTGCTTTGTCTTTGTTTTTTTCGTGAAAAGCAATACAGGTTGCCGAAGCGCCAAATTGAGAAGCGATATTGGGCATGATTCTAATGGCACTATTGGTTTCTCCAATCTTGTTTTGCAAGTTCTCTATAGACAATCCGCTCACAGCTGAAGCGATTATTTTTGATCCAATAACGGGAAGGATTTCGGCCAAAACGGTATCGACTTGATAAGGTTTTATAGTCAAAATAATGATATCGGCGTCTTGAATTTGGTATTTGTTATCTGTGGATACCGTAATACCTAATGCTTCAAGATACAGGATACTCGCTGTATTACGGCGGGTTACTGTAACTTGATTTTCAGGCGAAAATTTTGCTATTCCTAATGCGATAGAAACGCCTAGGTTTCCGCCTCCTATAATGTGTACTTTCATTTTGTATAAATTTTAAAACCCTAAAATCATTTGTGCAATCCAAAAATAAAGAATAATTCCAAATACATCATTTGTAGTTGAAACGAATGGCCCAGTTGCAATAGCGGGATCAATTTTGTTTTTGTTTAAAAAAAGTGGGACTAATGTTCCCAAAGTCGCCGCAAATAAAATCACAACTACCATCGAAATAGAAATTGCTAATCCCACCTTAAACTGTCCGTACATAAACGTATGATAGCCCAATAACATAAGCGAAATTATAGTTCCAGAAATCATCGCAACAGCAATTTCTTTGCTAAAATAATCACGACTAAATTCTTTTAAACTTCCGTTTGCCAAACCTTGAACCACAATGGCAGAAGCTTGCACCCCAATATTTCCCGCTGTTGCAGAAAGCAAAGGCACGAAAATAATCAAAGTGGAATATTTTTGAAAGGCACTTTCATTACTTTTTAAAACAAACGAAGCTATAATTTCAATGACCATTCCTATTAAAAGCCAAGGCAAACGTGCTTTTGTCAATTCGAGAATACTATCGCCAGCTTCAACGTCTTGGGTAATACCTGCTGCCAATTGGTAATCCTGATCGGCTTCATCCTTGATTACATCCACAATATCATCTATGGTAATTCTACCAACTAATCGTCCCAATTCATCAATTACTGGAATGGCTTCTAAATCGTATTTTTGCATAATACGAGCCACCTCAACGTCTTCGGCATCTACTCTTACCGAATTTAATTTTTTGATGTAAACTTCGCTAATTGGTGTTTTTGCTGATGTTGTCAATAAATCTTTTAATGATAAACGCCCTAATAATCTATCTTCTTCATCGACCACATAAATAGAATGCACCCTAGAAATATTCTCTGCCTGAATACGCATTTCTTTGATACAGGTCAGCACATTCCAGTTTTCGTAGACTTTTACCAATTCTTTGTGCATAATTCCACCTGCGGTATCTTCTTTGTAACGCAGCAAATCAACAATATCTTTGGCGTGTTCCACGTCCAAAAGTTCAGAAATTACTTCTTGCTTTTTGCTTTGCGAAAGTTCTGCAATAATATCGGCGGCGTCATTGGTCTCTAATTCATCAAGCTCTTCAGCGATTTCTTTTGGCGAAAGCCTACTTAATATTTTCTCCCGCAAATCATCTTCTAATTCTAATAGGATTTCGGCGGTTTTTTCGCTGTCTAAAACCTTGAAAATATAAGTTGCCTCGTCAAAATCGAGTTCGTCAAGAATTTCTGCAATATCAGCGTGGTGCAGATCATTCAGCAAAACGCCCAATTGCAGGTCGTTTTTACTTAAAATAAGTTGCTCTAATTCTTGTATTAGTTCTTTGCTGATTTTAAACTCCATCGGCTTCAATTTTTTGGGTCAATGCTATAAATTGCTCCACGTTAAGTTGTTCTGGTCGAAGGTTAAAAACTTCATCTTCTCTCAAACTATCAGACAAATTTAATGTTTTTAAACTATTACGCAAGGTCTTTCTGCGTTGTTGAAAAGCGGTTTTTACGACTGTGAAAAATAGTTTTTCGCCGCAAGGCAAACTGTAATCTGCTTTTCTGCGCAAACGCAAAACGCCCGATTTCACTTTGGGTGGCGGATTAAAAACGTGTTCGTCTACGGTAAATAAATATTCGGCATCATAAAAAGCTTGTGCCAAAACGGATAGGATTCCGTAGGCTTTGGTTCCTTTTTTTTCGCAAATGCGTTCGGCTACTTCTTTTTGGAACATCCCCGCAAATTCGGGGATTTGATCGCGGAGTTCCAAGGTTTTGAAAACAATTTGCGTGGAGATATTATACGGAAAGTTCCCAATTATGGCGAATTGTTTCCCCTGAAAAACTTCGTTGATGTTGTATTTCAAGAAATCCTTGGAGATGATTTTATCCTTTAGTTTGGGGTAATTCTCATCTAGGTACGTTACCGATTCGGTATCAATTTCGATGACATAGGTATTGATTTCTTTCTCCAAAAGGTATTTGGTCAACACTCCCATTCCAGGACCAATTTCTAATACATCGTCGTAGCCTTCGAGATTCAAGGTATCGGCAATGGCTTTGGCAATGCTTTCGTCTTTCAAGAAATGTTGTCCGAGGTGTTTTTTGGCTTTTACTTTTTCCATAATTGTTTGTTTTTTGGCTGTGAAAGCACAAATGTTATTTTACCGCGAAGGCACAAAGGCGTGAAGTTTTTATTTTTTAATACTATATTCAATGGGACACGGATGATGCGGATTTCACTGATAAACACGGATTTTTTTAAATTCTAAATTAAAAATTTGTGTAAATCTGTTTTATCCGTTCAATATCCGGCTAATTATTTACAAATTGAACACTTTTTAATGCTCACTAATCACTTCCAACTCCGTTCTAAAAGCTAGCATTTTATCCCCAAATAATTTCAATCCTTCCTCCCGAAAAACAGCCCCCTCTTCTTGGTAATATTTTTGTAGCGTTTCTCTACTGTCAGTTGTGTATTGCACGGAATACGTGACGCCGCCCATTTCTTCTTCGATTAAAACCCGAACCATTCGTGCCGAAGAGAATTTTCCTGTAGCCAACATTTCGGGAATGTGCTTGTGTTGCATCCAAATCATCCATTGGTCGTGAACGCTTTCGTGTATATTTGTGGTAACGTTGTATATAATCATTTTTTAAAAGTATTAAGATTGGTGAATTAAGCAGTAAGACTTTGACAGAATTATCTATCTGTTTCTCTCAATTCTAATTCTGAAATCTGTTTTTCTATATTCTAATCTCTATGTTCTACGGTCTGAAATCTGAAATCCGCAGTCTAAAATCACAAATTTTTATCTCCTCGCAATTCCCTATATTTCTTTCGTGCTTCGACAAAATATATGCTGTCTTCGTGGCTAAAAATTATTTTCTCGTACAACGGTTTTGCCTTTTCGGGTTCGTGTAACTTATTGTTCTCCATTTCTGCCGAAAAATACAATGCTTCGTCTATGTAAATTCCGTCGCTGTGATGATTTATGATTTCTTGGTATTGGGCTAAAGCCAAAGTATATTCGCCTGATTTTTCGTAAATTTTACCCAACCGCAATAACGTTACCGCTTCAATCTCTTGCCCTTTGAAGTTTTTTATAATCGATTGAAATTGTGCAATCGCTTCTTGATTTCGGTTTTGATATACCAAATAGTCGCCTTTGGCAAATTGTTTCAAGGCTGTTAGTGTCGAATCAGCGGCGGTATTATCGTTGATGAGCAGGAAATATTCCAGCGCATCATTGGCAATCAACTGTGTATTGGCCGCTTTTAATTCCTTGAATTGTTTCAATGCCCACACAAAATCGGTTTTGAAATAACTGGTTTTGGCGGCCTTTAAACTTGCTTCGTGCGCCACGACATCATTCTTTAAATCCAATTCAATTTGCGAATAATAAATCAAGGCTTGGTTGAATTTCTCTTCGTAAAGCAAAATATCTGCCAGTTCCATTTTGGCTTGAGCCGTTTCATAATCATTCAATTGCAATTCCAACGAATGCTGTACGATTGCTTTTCCGTCTTCGGGTTTTTTTAGATTGAAAGCTACAAAATGCGCTTGAATCAATTGCAAGGACAAGGTGGCTGGCGTTATCCCAAATTGTTTTAGCAAGCCATCCAAATCCGAATGGATACTCGTTTCGTCTTTGGGTTGTGCGGTGGCAATTCTCATTTTTATCAAATAGGAATTGGCTTGAATGAGCAATTCTAAATCGGTAGTATTATCTAAAACGAAGCCCAAAATTTCTTTTGCAGCCTCGGGATTATCCTCTTCAATGGCGAGTTGTCCCAGATTGACAATGTTTGCCAACGATTGTGGGTTGCGTTTGTAAATGGCTTTTTCTTGAATAAAAGCTTTCTCAAATTCTTTTTGCTGAACATAAAACCAACTCAAATAGCGGTTCCAAAAAACGTCTTGGTTTTTTTGTGTTCTAATAACCAATGCTTTTCGCAAGCTGTCGCTAAAGGCCGCATCGCCTTCATCAGTCATAAACCGCGCCAACTGATTCTGAATCAAAATCGAGTTTTGAGGATTGGTGTAGGCTTCGTCGAGAAAAGTGTTGATCATCATTTCGGTGTTGCCCAATTGTCCATAAAGCAAAGCCATTTGGTACTTAAAATTCAAATTCGAATCTAATGCTGTGGCGGTTTTATAGGCTTTTAAAGCGTATTCCAACAATACTTTTCCTTCAAAAGCATTGGCAATTGCGTAGACTTCATTGGGGTTTTTCTGGATTTTTTCCAAAGCTTGATCGTAATAACTCTTGGCTTTTTCTTCCTGTTTTTGCAACTGAAAATTATAGCCCAACTCGACCAACAAAGTGCTTTGTTTGTAAGTATCTATTCGTTTATTAATGGCTTTTTCGGCAACATCAAATTGCTGTAATTGCTGGTAACAATCTATGGTTCGTAGAAAATATTGCGCGTTTTGAGGCACACTTTGTACTAATTCTAGGTAACTTATTTTGGCTTTCTCAAAATCGCCTTTGTCGTAATAATACTGTGCCAATTGCTCGTTTTGCGAGAAACAAACCAATGAAAAAAACAGGGCGATATGTAGAAAGAGTTTTTTCATTGATTTCGAAAATTATTTAACCATATAAGGCATTTAAGGTCATTTAAGTACCAATTAAAAATTAGATACAGTACTACTATTTTCCATGAGTTATTTTTAGAACTTGAGCATTTTTAGCATCAATAATAATTAAAAAAGTTCCTCCTAAACTTCCTTCAGGTAAAGTCCCTGAAATAATCCAATAATTTTTTATTAAATATTCTTCATACGGTTTTTGTCTTTCAATATTTTCTTTTCCATAAATTTCAAAAAGAATGGCTTCTGCAATTTCAATTGCTGTTTTACTTTCCTTTATAATTAACTCTTTATTGTCAACAACATTATGTCCAGCTTTTTTAGCCAAGACTGCATCCAATTCTTCTTTTGAATATTTTTCACCTAAAACAGTTCTTTTATTTTGGGCAAAAGAATTAATTGTAAAAGCCAAAAAAATTACCAGTAAATATTTCATAAGTCTTTTTATAATATGATTATTTCAAAATTACCAATCAATACAACACTTAAATGACCTTAAATGCCTTATATGGTAAATTTTTTAATCAATAATATCAAAACCACAATAGCTTCGCAAAACCTCTGGAATTACAATTCCTTCTGCGGTTTGGTAATTTTCTAAAATCCCAGCTAAAACTCTTGGCAAAGCGAGTGAACTTCCGTTTAAGGTGTGCGCCAATTGGTTTTTTCCGTCTTTGTCCTTGAAACGCAATTTGAGACGATTCGCTTGAAAAGTCTCAAAATTAGAAACAGAACTGATTTCTAACCAACGTTCTTGCGCCGTAGAATACACTTCGAAATCATACGTCAAAGCTGATGTGAAACCCATATCGCCACCACAAAGACGCAATATTCTATACGGTAATTTCAATTCCTGCAAAATGTTTTTTACGTGCTCCACCATTCCTTCTAGGGCTTCGTAGGATTTGTCGGGATGTTCCACTCGCACGATTTCGACTTTGTCAAATTGGTGCAAACGGTTTAATCCTCGAACGTGTGCTCCGTAAGAACCCGCTTCCCGACGGAAACAAGGCGTATAAGCGGTAGTTAAAACGGGCAATTCGTTTTCGTTCAGAATCACATCCCGAAACAAGTTCGTTACGGGAACTTCTGCTGTTGGAATCAAGTACAAATCATCGGTTTTGTCGTGGTACATTTGCCCTTCTTTGTCCGGCAATTGTCCCGTTCCATAAGCCGAAGCTTCGTTGACCATGTGCGGTACTTGAACTTCGTTGTATCCTGCAGCGGTGTTTTTATCCAAGAAATAATTAATTAAGGCACGTTGCAATTTGGCTCCTTTTCCTTTGTACACCGGAAATCCTGCGCCTGTAATTTTATTTCCTAATTCAAAATCGATGATGTCGTATTTTTTGACCAAGTCCCAATGTGGTTGTGCGCCTTCGTGCAAAACAGGAATCTCACCTTCTTCGAAAACATTTAAGTTTTCTTCGGGTGTTTTTCCAAAAGGCACAATATCAGCGGGAAGATTGGGTAACGTGTATAATTTTTCTAAAAGTTCAGCAGCAAGTCTGTCGGCAGTTTCGGCCAACGTTTTGCTTTTTTCTTTTAGCAGCACTGTTTTTTCTTTTAGAATGGCAGCTTTTGATTTTTCGCCCGCTTTCATCAATTCGCCTATGTCTTTGGATAATTTATTAGATTCGGATAAAATTCCGTCCAAGGCCACTTGTGTAGCGCGACGGCGTTCGTCTAATTGTACCACTTCTTGAACAACACTTGTGGCATCGATATTTCTTTTTGCCAAAGCGGTAATTACTTTCTCCTGATTTTCTCTAATAAATGCAATTTGTAACATATCCTTTATTTTTTTAAACGCTAACTTTTATAATAATAGTAGCAAATTTAAGGAAATGTTTGGTAGGAATGAGACAAAAAAATAGTCAAAAGGCGAAAGTCTTAAAGTCATAAAGTCAACCACTAGGAAACATCCTTATTTTAACATCATTTATTAATGCTGAAAAGACAATTGATTGCAATATAAATCACCTTAAGACTTTTATGACTTGCGACTTTTGACTTAAATTTACTCCCTTTTAATCTCGTGACCCACAAATTCTTCTAAAGTGGCAAACATTTCATCGACAGAAAGCACTTCGAAATCGGGGTGGGTTTTTAGAAAATTAGCGTTCAAAGTCACTAGATTTTCATCTAATTCGAAAAAAGTATCGTTGTTGAGCAAATCCCGAGTGGGATTGACGCCTTCGAGTTTTCCTTTGAGGAATTTATTGAGCTTGACGCTGCTCATTAGTTTTACTTTTTTGGCTTTTTGTTGAAATAATTCCAAATGCTTTTCGGCTCCAATTAAAGCCAAACCTTCTTCGATTAATTCATTTAACTCTTTATCCCAACCAGAACTGTGTACAAATTGTGCAAAGTTCCCCGCAACATATTGGGAATAATAATAGTCTAAATAATAACTCATCAAGGCGTCTTCGTGAATGAATTCGTCGTCGATTTGCTCCTCTCGAAGTAAGTTGATTACCGAAATATTAGAATGAATCACATCTTGAAGGTTCTCACTATTGAAGGCTGTTTCTGAAACTAATATTCTACCGAATTCCATGGGGTTTTGTGTTTAAAGATTTGGCAAATTTCCGTTAAATAAAAACAGAAAAAAAATTTTAAACCCTCTTAATTTTGGTAATCTGCTGTCATTTGGATTTGTTATAAATCGGAATTCATTTTCAAAGACAAAACACGCTCTTGAACAACTGTTGCGTTTGACGTACTCTTTTTTTTCCAAAAAAAAAGAGCGCACCGTAGTGAACTCTTTTCAGTATAAAATGGAATTTATTTAGGCGTTTGCCAATTCCTTGATGTGTGCTTTGATTTTCGCTTCTAATTCATCGGCCAATTCAGGATTATCTTTTATGAGTCCTTTTACAGCATCACGACCTTGACCTAATTTGGTATCACCGTAACTAAACCAAGAACCTGCTTTTTTGACAATTTCAAACTCTACGGCAAGATCCAAGATTTCGCCTGTTTTGGATACGCCTTCTCCGTACATAATGTCAAATTCGGCTACTTTAAACGGCGGTGCTACTTTGTTTTTGACCACTTTTACTTTGGTTCTGTTTCCAAGTACGTTATCCCCATCTTTTATTTGTGTCGAACGACGAATATCCAAACGCACCGAAGCATAAAACTTCAAGGCATTTCCACCCGTTGTCGTTTCTGGATTACCAAACATTACACCTATTTTTTCTCTCAACTGGTTGATAAAGAAAACAGTACAATTTGTCTTACTGATTGTTCCCGTTAATTTCCTTAAGGCTTGCGACATCAAACGAGCGTGTAAACCCATTTTAGAATCACCCATTTCGCCTTCTATTTCACTTTTGGGAGTCAAAGCGGCAACGGAGTCAATGACAACAATATCAATCGCACCAGAACGAATTAGATTCTCGGCAATTTCTAGTGCTTGTTCCCCATTATCGGGTTGTGATATGATTAAATTTTCGATATCTACACCTAATTTTTCGGCATAATTTCTATCAAATGCGTGTTCTGCATCTATAAAAGCGGCGATTCCACCTGCTTTTTGCGCTTCGGCAATGGCGTGCAAGGTTAATGTTGTTTTTCCAGATGATTCTGGGCCATAGATTTCTATAATTCTACCTCTTGGATAACCACCAACTCCTAATGCTAAATCGATTCCCAAAGATCCAGACGAAATACTTTCTACCTCTACAATGGCTTTGTCGCCCATTTTCATTACAGTTCCTTTTCCGTAGGTCTTATCTAGTTTATCTAGCGTAAGTTGTAGTGCTTTTAACTTGGCTTCTTTTTCCGAATTCCCTTTTTCTGAACTCACCTTTTCTTTCATCTTTTCTTTCCTCTATTTTTTCTGGTTTCTTAAATTTTTAGAACATTCCGTTTGAGTATTTCAATTGGATTGCTGTTTCTATTTCGTAAAATTACTTCTTTTTTTGGAAGTGACAAGGGGAATGTTTTTACAAAAAAATGTTTTTTATATTTTTTAAAATTCGATGCTTTTTTGGATTTTTTACTTGATAAAATAATAATGGCTATTCGTACGTTTCTATTTTCTTTTGTTTTAATAATGTTCTAATGACGCTATGCAAAACATTTGTATTCCAATCTTCTTTATAACTATAACCTCTATTTATCTCGGAAGGATTGTCAATAGAATAAATCGAAAAATAGGAACGATACCCTCTGGTTCTAATTTTATCCCAAGGAATAACCACTTTTTTTTGATTAAAAATACCACTAATATTTAGTTCAAGACAGTCTTTTGTAAACAAAACATCACCAATTGAAAATTCCTCATCCCTATTGTGTTTGTTGATAAAATTATGAATAATATCTTCAAAATAATAATTCCATAATTCAGTTAGAATTTCAGTGTAAAACTTGTGAAGAATATTTTTTTTTCTACCCAAATAGGATCTGAAACTAATTTTTATAACTTTATTTTCTTTGCTACGAACAAATATTTGATATTCTCTACCATAAGTCAGTTCAAACCGAATCCAACGAATACCAAACCGATAATCAGTAATCGCCTCTTTTTCGAAAAGGGTAAACAAGTCATTTCCAAAATCCTTGTCTTCAAATTGCAAGTTTTTCGGATTAAATAGCAAACGCCTTTGTTTTCCGTCTTTAAAACTTCTTTTGAAAACAAATTCTTTTTCTTCCATTGCTTATTTTGGTGTTTTTTAAACAAACAACGCTTTCAATTCGGTAGCTTCTTCGGGTTATTGTTCTCCTAATAAAAATTCAACTTCTTTTTGCAAAACAGGCAGATTTTTAATTACAATTCCCCAAATTACATCATCTGAAACCGAATCGTAACCGTGAATTATTCGGTTTCGAACGTCAACAATCTTTCTAGAATTTGAAATTTCAATTTCCCTATCTTCTTTTAGAATTCGGCTCATGGCTTCTCCAATAATTTCGATATTTCGTTCTATGGCACGTTTTGTTCTCAAATCATTTTGATAGATTTCAAACATTTTTGGTGTTTCTAGAAAATAGCTTTCGATTTCGTTAATAGAGCTTAAAATGTCAAATAACCAAGTTTTGACAACGTTATCCATAAATCATTTTTTTATTTTGATTTAACGTTATTCTAAAGTAAGGATTTTTTATTGCTTTTTCTTCTAAAAGGTCAATATTTCTTTCTAAAACATTTTCCAGAGAAAATTTAAGGTTGTAATAATTATCACCATAATCAAGAACATCTAATGGCTGAAAATCAACTATAAAATCAACATCGCTTTCGTTATTGAATTTATCTGTCAAAACAGAACCAAAAGCATACAAAGATTTAACTTTATGTGCCTTGCACAAGTTTTGAATATCTTTATTATGGCGTTCTATTAAGTTCATTTTCTAAAAATTAGAATTTCAAAATTACACAAAAAAACAGTCAATTTCTACTTTTATAGCTTTTTAAACAAACAACACTTTCAACTCAGTAGCCTCCTCTGGTTTCATTTTTCCGGCTAAAACTAAACTCAATTTTTTGTTCCAGCACTATTTTTATTTAAAAGAAAAAGTTACTTTTTTTCCAAGTCCAATTTCCAAAAGTTTATAAAGTGTTGACAATTGAATATCGCTATGTCCATTTTCAATTCTAGAGATAAAACTTTTTTTTGTGCCTGTTTTTTCGGCAAGCTGTTCTTGGGTTAAATGCGCTAGAAGTCTTTCTTCTTTAATCATTTCGCCAATTGAAAATGCTTTTGCTTTAATTTCAAATTCAGCACGTTTTATAGAGCCTACTTCTCCATAACGCTTATCAAGATGATTTTCGAAAGTTGTTGTGTTTTTTATCATTGTTTCCCTTTTATTTTTCATTAAAATATTCGGCTTTTAATTTCTCGGCTTTATCAATTTCTGATTTTGGTGTTTTTTGTGTCTTTTTTTGAAAACCATTGAATAATACTACCAAACAACCATCATCAAAACAACAAAATATTCTATAAATATTGCTACCAAGTTCTACTCTAACTTCATAAAGACCATTGGTTCCCTCTATATGCTTCAGGAATTTTCTTGGAACTCTTTCAATAACAGTTATTAAAAACAAGACCTCATCAATTTTATTTTTCACTTTTTCAGTTTGCTTTTCAAAGAAATCTTCGAAATGATTTTTGTAAAAATGAATTTGTCTAATTTTTTCCATTAAACAAAGTTAACTAATTATGGAACATGAAGCGGTGTTTTTTTTTAAATTAAACAAACTATTCCATTTGGAGTGTTTCACACAAACAACGCTTTCAATTCGGTAGCTTCTTCGGGTTTCATTTTTCCGGCTAAAAGTAAACTCAATTGTTTGCGTCTCAAGGCATCGTCATAGCGGTGTTTTTCGAGTTTTGTTTGGGGAATTATTTGTGGGACTTCTACGGGTTTTCCATTTTCATCTACGGCTACAAAGGTATAAATGGCTTCGTTAGCTTTGGTTCTTTCGCCAGATTCGCGGTCTTCATTCCAAACATCAATGTAGATTTCCATCGAAGTTTTGAAAGCTCGAGACACTTTTGCCTCAATAATAACAACGCTTCCCAAAGCAATCGATTTGTTGAAAGCCACATGATTGACGGATGCTGTTACCGAAATATGTCGCGAATGCCGTCCCGCCGAGATGCTAGCCGCGCGATCCATTCGAGCCAATAATTCGCCACCAAAAAGATTGTTCAATGCATTGGTTTCGCTTGGTAAAACCAAGTCGGTTAGGATAGTTAAGGATTCTGAAGGGTATTTTGGGGTCATTTTTTAAGAATTTATTGAACCATATAAGGCATTCAAGGTCATTTAAGTTTGTTGTTATCGAGCTTCAAAAAGGGTATTAATATAATTTATTGAACCATATAAGGCATTCAAGGTCATGTAAGTTTGTTGTTTTTAGTGCAAAATCACCAAGTATACATTAATTTTTTTTAAGAAATTGATGTTTTTTATTGACATTGATATTTGCCATCAATTCTTTTTCTAATTCAGCCAATACACCGCCATTACAGCAGGAATAAAGTAGATGACTATGGTTCTTGCTCCGTCATAATCCTTGGCTAATCGTTGCCCAAAAAGCATCATTAGCAACGTAATACTCGAAAAAATAGCACCATAAAAACCAAAAGTTCTTCCGTTGTTTACCAACAGTTCGATGACACCCACCACGCACAAAATCCCAGAAATTAACTCCAGTATTACCAGATGAATTAGTGCAAGCGGCACCAAGTTTTTGAGCCTCGTTTTGGCAAAATGACCTTTTAGCCAATCGATAGTATCTTTCCAATAAAAGAGTTTTTCATAACTGGATTGTATGAAGGTCAGGGCCAAAAAAATCAAAAGTAAAATAGAAGCGGTATTGTTCATGAGTAATAATTATTTTTTATGGATTAAACGAGTCAGTTTTATAGACAAGTCGGTTAGGATTATTTTAGCGTTTCCATTGCGTTCAATATGATACATCGCATCCGATAGTTCCTTGAAAATATCATTGATGTTGTTGCCCGTGACAAAGGGAGCAAAGTTTTCTAATTTGAATTTGTCGACATTTGGTTCAATATACACTAATGCTTTGGCTTCATAATTCAACAGCAACGCTTGACGGAACATTTCGATGCAAAATTCGAGAAATTTCTTTTGGGTTTCTCGACCTAAACCAGCAATTTGTTCGCTCCAAAGAATCAAATCCTGAATCGCTGCGGCATTTCCTTTGGCTTTAAAAGCGGCACGAACCCAAGTCACAAACCATAAATCAAACGGATGTTCCTGATTGTTATCTTGCAATAAATGCAAGGCTTTGTTGTAGTTTCCTTGTGCTTGATGGGCAATTGTCAAGGCTTTTTTGGACTCGACTTGTTCTCTTTCGACTAATGCTTGGGCAATCACTGTTTCGCTCAAACCATTAAAATGTAGGATTTGACAACGAGATCGAATGGTTTGTATAATGTCCTCTTCGTTTTGTGAAATGAGGATAAAGACCGTTTTTTCGGGTGGCTCCTCGAGGAGTTTTAGGAGTTTATTGGAGGCTGCAATATTGAGTTTATCGGCCATCCAAATAATCATTATTTTGTATCCTCCTTCATAGGATTTTAACGCCAATGATTTTAAAATTTCCTGTGCATCGTCAACACGTATTTCGCCTTGTTTGTTTTGAACACCTAAAAGTGAATACCAATCGAACAAACCTCCGTACGGATTTTGAGCGATAAACTTGCGCCAATCGGCAATAAAATCAATACTTTTAGGACTTTTCTTGACTTCATCGGTAGTTACTGTGGGGTACACAAAATGTAAATCAGGATGCGAAATTTTTTGGAATTTAAGGTTACAACTTTCGTTCAAACCCGTGTTTTCACCGCCTTGATTATTGCACAAAATGTATTGTGCATAGGCAATAGCCATAGGCAAAGTGCCACTTCCCTCTGGACCAACAAACAATTGTGCATGCGGAATCCTGCCTAAATTGGCGCTGGTGGTCAAATGACTTTTGATGTGAACTTGTCCTAGTATTTCAGAAAATTGCATGAAGCAAAGATAACAGAAATTGGTAGAGTCAAAAATTTTAGATTGCAAAGTTTTAGTGACCCAAAATGAGATTCCTATTGCTTTCCGTTTTTTTGGTTTTACATTACTTTATGTAAAAAAGCATAGGATGTTTTGTTGTTATGATAAAAGGAATTAATTTCGAGTTTAACTTTTAAATTGCCGCAAGAAATAGGTTTTTTACCGCAATAATTAGAATGGGACTTGGCGATGTTTTAATTTTGAAAATCAAATTTGTAAAAAATGAAAAAAACTACTTCTTTTTATCTCATGCACTTGGGTTTGTGCATGACATTTTTGTTTTTGCCCTATGCTTTTACATCCTCCGGCGGGATTTTTAGTTTCCCCAATTTATCGAGTAATGGTCATGACCGAATTTATTTTCTAATTTATTTTTTGTTGTTGCTTTTTTTTTATTTCAATTATTATTACTTGATTCCAAAATTTTATTTCGCTCAAAAACAGCTGTTTTACGGCTTTATTTTGATTATTTTCTTGATGTTTTTTCTTGGGATTTCTAGTTTTTTTGATGGTGCTGATCATAATTTTTTGGATTCAGGCAAGCAAATACCTCCAGTTGAGCAGGGATCACCAGAGGTTGCAGATGGATTCAACCCCAATCAAAATTTCAACTTTAGAAAAGAGCGACCACCTAAAATGGACTCTTTTGATGAATCGCATGCACCGCCTACACAGTACAACCATACTATTTTGGTTTATTTGATAGGAGTTATTTCGAGTTTGTTTTTGGCCATTAAGAACAGGTTGGAAAAAGTCGAAAAAGACAAAATGAAATCAGAAATATCGTTTTTGAAAGCGCAAATTAACCCTCATTTTTTATTCAATACCTTGAATAGTATTTACGCTTTGGCTATAAAAAAATCCGACAAAACCGCCGATGCTGTGGTGCAGTTATCCGAATTAATGCGGTATATTATTACCAATGCAAATGATGATGTCATAGCATTAGAGAAAGAAATAAACTACATCAATAACTTTATAGAACTACAAAAAACACGCCTAGGCAACACCGTAACCATTGATTATAGTATGCAAGGAGCTACTTTTGGCAAAGCAATTACGCCACTTATTTTGATTTCGTTTATCGAAAATGCGTTTAAACATGGCGTAAATCCTAATGAGAATTCCAAAATAGGTATTCGCATTACCATTGTTGGCGATTATTTAACGCTATTTGTTTCTAATTATAAAGTAGACAATTTAGAATCAGATAGCGGTATTGGACTTCAAAACACGATTGAAAGACTCTCGCTTTTGTATCCTAAAAATCACGTATTAACCATTGACGATAATCCAGATAATTACACGATAAACTTAACCCTAAAAGTAGGATGATAACAGCTATTGCTCTTGATGACGAACCACTTGCGTTAGATATTTTGCAAAATTTTTGTGCAACTATTGAAGATATTGACCTTCAAAAAACATTTACCAAGTCCGAAGATGCTTTTAAACACCTAAAAAAATACCCTGTCGATTTGCTCTTTTTAGATATCAACATGCCATCTATTTCGGGGATTGATTTTTATAAAAAGTTGCCACACAAAACGATGGTTATTTTTACAACCGCTTATTCCGAATATGCTGTCGAAGGATTTACCTTGAACGCAACCGATTATATTTTGAAACCATTTTCGCAAGCAAGATTTCAGCAAGCGGTCGAAAAAGCAGTGGCACAATGGAAATTACAAAATCAAAATCCCGAGCAACCTTATTTATTTATTCGTGCCGATTACAGTTTGATAAAAATCCTAATTTCGGATATTTTATTCATAGAAGGATTAGATGATTACTTGAAAATTCACATTCAGAACCAAAAAACAATTGTTGCCAGAATGACTTTGAAATCCATTTTGGAAAAACTTCCTACTCCAGAATTCATACGAGTGCATCGTTCCTTTATTGTTCCTATTTCTAAAATTGAAAAGGTTAGAAACAAAATAATCTACATCCATCAAGAAGAAATTCCGGTAAGTGCGAGTTACGAAACAGTATTTTTCGACCAGCTCAACAAGCAATAAAAGTATTTTTTATGTGTCAAAAAATTAGAAAAAAAAGAATACAATTAGTTGTTTTACCTCTTAAATTCTTTAGAATACCTCAAAATTTTTTATAAAATACAGAATTAAATACTTTTACAAAAGAATTGATGTTTGAGTACAAATAAACAATCGATTATCTAAACCAAATTTTAAAAAAATGAAAAAAACAAAATTAATTTTATTAGGAGCTATGGCTTTCCTATTAACAATTGTAATTGCTTGTAGCAAAGACGATGATTCCTCTAGCAGTTCAGCCTCTGTTACGGCACTTACTTCTGAATCTGCTGTTTTTTCGGCAACGGCTACCATTAATGTTACATATTCAGGAACAGCTACACTTCCTTATACTGGAGGTAACGGGGCTACCTATTCAGCAGGAACAGCAGTTGCTTCAACAGGAGTTACAGGTTTAACGGCTACATTGGTAGCAGGAACATTGGCAAACGGAGCTGGCAACTTAACGTACACGATTACAGGAACCCCTACATCGTCAGGGACTGCCAGTTTTGTAATTACATTTGGAGGACAAACAGTTACAATTACTTTGACAGTAAATGCTGCAAGTACCACCAGCTGCAGTTCTGCAACAGGTATTACAAAACTTATTTGTTTGTGCGATGCCTTAAAAGCCTCGCTTACATCAACACAAGTTGCAGCTATGCAAATAAGTTATGCTTACGCTTCTATAATAAAATGGTCTAATTTTCCTGATGCTATTTACGGAAACCGTGTGGGACTAAAACTTAGTGGATTGACTACTGCTCAAAAAACATTAGTATTAGCACTATTGCAGGAAATATCTGGTAGCACCAGCAATGAAGGTTATGAGGAACTAGTTCAATTACTAGCAGCAGACAACTATCTTGGTGGTAGCGATTATGGCGAAGCATATTATCACATTGCTATTTTGGGTACGCCTGCAAGTACTGGCACTTTCGAAATATATTTTGGCGGTCACCATACACAACTTTCCAATACTTATGTCAATGGTTCATTAGTTGGAGCCACACCGTCATTCAGAGGTGTAGAGCCTTGTACTTACGGGACTTCACTCTCTTTTTCTAAAGCAGTAAATAGCAGCAGTACTGCAACTGCAATCATTCCGATGAATCAGGAAGCTACTGCATTCAATGCTTTACTTACTGGACTTAGCAGTACCAACTTGGCCACTGCCAAACAAAGCACTACTTATAGTGATATAGTTTGCGGACCTCAAAAAGACTGGAGCTTCCCAACTACCAAACTAGGTGTAAAAGGTAGCGCAATGACTTCAACAGAACAGGGATTAATGTTGGCGGCAATTAAAACTTATGTAAATGACCTTAATGCCACAGATGCTGCTGCTTTCATCACACTATACACTAATGAGTTAAGTGATACATACGTCGCGTACTCGGGCAGCACAGGTCTTGCTACCAAGTATGACTATTTAAGGATAGATGGACCTCACGTATGGATTGAGTATTCCGTAGGAAGCAGCATTGTATTATCCAGTCCTGCTACCCATCCTCACTCTGTATGGAGAGATAGAACTACCGATTACGGTGGTACTAAACAATAGTCAGCATCGCAATTAATTAAAACTGTACTAATTAGTAGCCCCTTATCCTATCATTGGGTAAGGGGTTACTAAAATTATAAACTAAAATTTTTCATTTATGAACAAGCTTCTTTTTACATTGTTATTCTTGTTTACCAGTTTTGGTGTATTTGCACACCCAATGCCTAACACTACGGTAAGCCTTTCTGTAATGGAAAATAGTGTGGTTGGCGAGGCTAAAATGTCGCTATCCGATTTAGAAGCAGCAATGAAGATAGCTTTAGATGAAAACCACACCGTAAACACCCCATTTTTTAAGGATTATTTCCGCCAGCATATAAAAGCGTATAGCGGAAAGAATGTATGGGAAACTTCTATTGATAGCATTTATGCAACTACTGAATTTGATACGAACGTAGGAAAATATCGAGAAGTTATTGTTTGGTTTAAAATGGTACCCCCACAGAAAAAAAGTGTTAGGAATTTTGTATTTAACTATGATGCAATTATACATCAGGTTGTAACGCATAGCATACTCGTATTTTTGAAAAACGATTGGAAGAATGGTATCCGTAGCGAAGATGGAGGTATCCCTTTGGGTACTATCTACACCAATTTTCAAATAGGGGCAGGAAAGTATGAACCGCTTGAGGTGAACCTCGAAGATGGAAGTTACTGGACAGGTTTTAAGGGAATATTTGCTTTAGGAATGGAACATATTAAGGAAGGAACGGATCATTTATTGTTTCTATTGGTATTGTTATTACCCGCTCCTCTTGTAGTAAATAAAAAAAAATGGGGACGTTTTGGGGGCATTAAATATAGTGTTATAAAGTTGTTAAAAGTGATTACCGCTTTTACAATTGGTCATTCCATTACATTGCTGATTGGTGCATTAGGCTGGTTTCATTTGCCTACGCAACCCGTCGAAATTTTGATTGCAGTTTCTATTTTAGTTTCGGCTGTTCACGCCATTCGTCCTGTTTTTGCTGGAAAAGAAATGTATGTTGCAGCAGGATTTGGATTAGTACACGGTTTGGCATTTGCCACTGTTCTTTCGAATTTGAATTTAGATACAAGCACAATGGTTTTGAGTATTTTGGGTTTCAATATTGGAATCGAAGTGATGCAGCTTTTTGTAATTGCAATAACAATTCCTTGGTTTGTTATAATGAGTAAAACTAATTATTTTGTAGCTATAAAAAATGGTTTTGCCATCTTGGTTGCTTTTATAGCAGTGGGTTGGATTGTGCAAAGAATTACCGGAAACAATAATTTTATAACCATAGCTGCAGAAAAACTATTTGGTCCTATTCCTTGGTTAATTCTCGGATTAAGCATTTTATCGATAACACTTTATGTATATACAAAATTTAAGAAGTTCGAAGTTATAAAGTAATAAATGAAAAAAACACCTACTAATCTAAAATCAAATACACATTAGCATACTAACGAAGCAGGTATTTTTAATAGGGATAAATTCAATATTTGTGACGTAGCGTATATAACAGTATTTATAAATTGAATTAAAACCAGTATAATTCGTTCGTTTTTTTTTTTAATTTTAAGGATTTTACCGCTCAAAAATACTCATTTACCTCATTTTATTCCAATCATTAAAATAATTATTAACTTTAATTATTTAATTTTAATCAATAGCTATTATGAATACAATTACTCAAAAAGACATTAAATTGCCTGAAAACAAAGCTTTAGTAAACTTGTTTGCTATAATTTCATTGGCGATAGTAGGAACAATTTTGGCAAAAACAACTGATTTTTCTACCCTAAATTTAAATCCTTTTAACAAAACACCTCAAAATGCAAGTGCATTATTTGGAAACAAAAAGGCAAGTTCAGTAGCCTCTGTTTCGGATGTGGCTACAGCGGCCTTGGCATTCAAAGCCACCTTAACTACAACACAACAAGCTACATTAGAGCAAACGTATACTACTACATTAGCCAGAAAATGGTCCAATTTACCTTGTGGTTCATCTTGTAGAAATGGTGTTCGATTTGCAGATTTAACTTCTGCCCAATTAACATCGGCATTAGCGGTAGTACAAGCTGCATTGGGAACAGGGACTAATAATGGATATGATGAATTTGAATCTATTAGAATTGCCGAGGATTATTTGAATGCCAATGGTGGCGGAAGCGGTTATACGTCTGGATTGCGTTGGATGTGTTTTTTAGGAACTCCATCAGCAACAGGAACTTGGATGTTACAATTTGGCGGGCATCATTATGCTGCCAATATTGCTTTTAAAAACGGACACGTGATTGGTGCTACACCACTTTTTGTAGCTTTAGAACCCGCAACATTTACCTACAACAGTGTATATTATGCCCCAATGGAAGATGAAAGAACGGCTTTTAGAAATATGTTAGCCTCTTTATCTTCAACACAATTTGCAACTGCAAAATTAACAACAACTTTTAGTGATTGTTTAATGAGTCCAGGCGAAAGTAACGGTAATACAAACACAATGCCTACCACAAAGCAAGGGTTAATTTGTAGCGGATTGTCAACAACGCAGCAAAATTTAGTTATTGCTGCTATGCAAACTTATGTTCAAGATCTGGATGCAACAACGGCCGCTTCATTAATGGCATTATACACAAGCGAATTAAGTACTACTTATGTTGCTTTTACAGGAAGTGCAACTGTAGGAAGTGCAAGCACATTTTTAGCTTCAAATTCTAATTATGTCCGAATAGATGGGCCACACGTTTGGATAGAATTTGCTTGTCAAACTGGAGTTGTTTTCCCAAGTCAAATACATTACCACTCGGTTTGGAGAGATCACGTTAGCGATTATGGTGTAGATTTGGCAGGTTCTTCCATTGACAATTTAAGTGTAAATGATGTAAGTTTAGTGTCAAAAATAAAAATATATCCAAATCCTACAACTGATGTTTTGAGCATATCAAACGAAAGTAGTTTTACCAATGCAAATTTTTCTATTACAGATATAACAGGAAGAACTATTTTAAAAAAATCTGCTGTTTCAGGAACTTCGGCAAACATTAATGTAGCTTCACTTTCCAAGGGAACTTATATCGTCAAAATTGAAGATGAAGGCAAATCGATGACTTCCAAATTTATTAAAAAATAAATTTTTATGATTAAATTTTTATTCAATAACACTAAATCTATATTTTTAGGTTTAGTGTTATTCTCTTTTATGTCGGTTTTGGCTCATCCAATGCCAAACTCGATAATTGCTCTTAACGTACATTCAAAATCAATACGTTGCGAATTACAACTTCCTTTAAAAGAATTACAATTTGCCGTTCCGTTTGATGTAACAAAAAACACCAATGATTTACTAAAAAATCACGAGCAAGATTTGTCCAAATACATACTTTCACACTTTACCATTACAGGAAACAATGGCAAAAAATGGAATATGGAAATTGCAAAAATGAAAATTTCAAGAAGCGAACAAGAAGCAACCGGTAAATACGAAGAATTAATAATTTACCTAACAATAAATCCCAAAAGCATCCAAAATGTTAGAAAATTTACCATAAATTATGATGCAATAATTCATCAAGTAGTAACCCACAGAATATTAGTAACCATAAAGCAAGATTGGGAAAACGGACAAATTGGCGAAAACAATTCCGAAATTGGAATAATAAGCATAGATCTAAATACCAACACAGTTTTGCCCTTCAAGGTTAATCTTGCAAAAGGTTCGTCTTGGAAAGGATTTAAAAGTATGGTAAGTTTAGGAATGAAACACATTTCGGAAGGAACAGACCATTTGCTTTTTTTGTTGGTATTGCTGCTATCAGCACCATTAGTAACAGATGGTAAAAAATGGATTGGTTCGGGCGGAACAAAATATTCATTAATCAGAATTCTAAAAATTGCAACTGCATTCACAATTGGTCATTCCATCACATTAATTATGGGTTCCTTTGGATTGATAAACGCAAATGCAAAGCTAGTAGAACTGTTTATTGCATTATCTATTTTGTTTACAGCTGTTCACGCTATAAAACCCATCTTTGCCAACAAGGAAATATACATTGCATCCGTATTTGGACTCCTACACGGATTGGCTTTTGCAACAATATTGACCGACTTAAATTTAGAAACCAATAAATTAGTTTTAAGTCTATTAGGTTTTAATATCGGAATAGAATTAATGCAACTATTTGTCATACTACTTGTAATGCCTTGGCTCTTACTTTTAAGTTCTTATAAAGTGTACAACTGGGTACGAATTATAGGAGCATTATTGGCAGGAATAATTTCAATAAGCTGGTTACTAGAACGATATACAGAAAAATCAAATTTTATATCCATTTATTTACAAAATAGTGCTCAATATTCTATTTGGATTGTTTTTATTTTGGCTTGTTTTACTATTCTCTATATTTCAACCAGAAAAGTATTAAAAAAGTAGAGCTTATTTTTAAGAATGCTATTTCCCTCTTTGCTGGGCAAGCATTAATAAACACTAGCCTTGTAATACCTTATACTCGCACCGTCAGGGGTTTCAATATTGGCATCGAAGCCATGCAAATTTTTGTATTAATTCTAATTGTTCCGTGGATAATAGTGTTGATTCAAACGGTTGTTAATGGTATTCTCGGTTACTTTAGTCCGGTTAGACAGGACTAACCACATTGACATGGATTACTGAACGACTTTCTAAAAATACAATAATAGTAGCCTTTTAATTCAAAAAACAATTGGTTTTTTACCATGAGGAATTTTAGTATTAGCACTTTTTGCTCTAGCTATTTTTGCTTTGGAACATAAAAAAAACAGTATAAATCAGTCTTCGGACATTTTAAATTAAATCATAATGGAAAGAAAACAATTTTTAAGAGGTTTAGGATTAGTAGGTTTGGGATCATTGGCAATACCCTTATTTAATTCTTGTGGAGGCGATGACGACGCTACCGCTACTACTACAACCAATTCGTCAACATCAGGCACTTGCTCCATTACAGCATCCGAAACCGCTGGGCCATTTCCTACCATAACACCTTCCACATTGGTAAAAACCGATATTAGTAGTGATCGAACTGGAGTTGCATTTGCCATAAACATTACTGTAAAAAATACCAATGCTAGTTGTGCCGCACTAAAAGGAGCTATCGTCGATATTTGGCATTGCGATAAGGATGGATACTACTCGGAATATGGAGGAACAGCCATGCAAACCGCTAATTTTACGACCGTGCATTTCCTGCGAGGACGACAAACAACGGATGCTAATGGGTTGGTCACCTTTACTTCTATTTTTCCAGGATGGTATAGCGGAAGAGCCACACACATTCACGTCCATGTATACAATGCAGCGGGAACCTCGTTGTTAGTCACGCAAATTGCCTTTCCCGAAGCTACTAATAGCGCTGTAGTTTTGGTCAACTTATCGACTGCCAATGGCTATAGTAAAGGAATGTCGGGCTATACGTATAATACATCGGATAACGTATTTTCGGATTCGGTTGCCAATGAATTAGCGACTGTAACTGGGAGCGTTGCCGCTGGATATGTATTGACACATACTATAAATGTTGCTGTATAATTGGGTAAAATAGTTCAAAATGGCACAACAAGATTTCGCCCAAATTTATAAATCAGAGGTTCGAGGAGTAACTGCAACCGAGAATTTCAAGCGGTGGACCACTTTTAATTTTGAGGAATACCAAGAGGTTTCTAGAAAACCTTTTGGTGCTTTGCGAGTTTTCAATGAGGAAGTACTGGCACCCAATCAACGGATGAAAATCAATGTAGCATCAGGAATGCAGTTGCTTGTTCTACCACTCTTTGGCGGAGTCGATTACACGGACAATTTGGGCAACAAACAGTTTATCAGGGTGGAACAAATTGGGGCTGTTCTTGCCCAACAAGCCATGACAATTGAGCTTTGCAATTCCTACGAAAAGGAACAAGTGAGTTATTTACAAATTTGGCTTTCTGGAGATGTGACGGTTTCAAAAAGTAGTTATACCGAGTTTAATTTTGGTTTTACCCAAAAAAATAGTTTGATTTCTATTTTCGAAAGTTCAATTGCCACTGGTTTTATAGGGATTTATGACGGACGGAAAGAAGGAATTTACACACTCAAAAACCCTTCAAACGGGGCTTTTGTGTTTGTAATCAACGGGGCTTTTGAAGTCGAAAATAGATTGCTCGAATCCAAAGACGGCTTGCGTTTGCAGGGAATACCAACAGTAGCTTGGGAAGCATTATCAAATGATGCTGTTTTGCTAATTTTTGAAATTTCGTTAATTTAAAATCAATTTATAAATTTTAATACATGTCATTATGGAAAGAAAAGATTTTTTAAAAAACAGTCTGGGTTTTCTTGGAGTAGCCCTTGTAGCTCCATCGCTTATGAAAGCAAAAACTCCTCAAAAAACAACTAGTGCGCTAAACAACGCTTTAGCATGTAGCAGTACAGCCGCCGAAACAGCTGGTCCATTTCCTACTATTACGCCGTCCTCGTTAATCAAAACAAACATTGTTAGTGATCGTACAGGTGTGGCTTTTACAATCAACATTTCGATTATAAATATTAATGCGAATTGTGCTCCACTTGAAGGGGCAATAGTAGATATTTGGCATTGTGATAAGGATGGATATTATTCCGAATATGGAGGAACTTCTATGCAAACGGTTAATTATACAACGGTTCATTTCTTGAGAGGACGTCAAACAACAGCCGCAAATGGATTGGTTAGCTTTACTTCTATTTTCCCAGGGTGGTATACCAGTAGAGCGACTCACATTCATGTTCATGTTTATAATGCAGCGGGTACCTCGTTGCTAGTGACTCAAATTGCCTTTCCTGAAGGATCGACAAGTGCCGTTGCATTAGTAAACGCTCGCTCGTACCCACAAACTTAATCCTTTTGTTTTATTTCTTAAACCAAAAACTACAACTTTTTTAGGGTTGTAGCTTGTTTTGTTTGCTTGTGTTTGTGGGCACGAGTTTGAAACTCGCGCTAGCCCAATGATACCTAATGCTCGGACTAGCGGGGCCTCCGGCTCGTACCCACAAACATAATCCTTTTGTTTTATTGTTAAAACAAAAAACTACAACTTTTTTAGGGTTGTAGCTTGTTTTGTTTGCTTGTGTTTGTGGGCACGAGTTTGAAACTCGCGCTAGCCCAATGATACCTAATGCTCGGACTAGCGGGGAGATTGCCCTGAAGCTATAAACTCGTTATGTGCCCTACCATATAGATAATTGTCTTTAATCGCAAAATTAGCAGGGCTACAAATAACTTAAGAAGCTGTTTTTTTGTAAGATAACTTCATAAGGGTCGTGATTAATAATATAAATATTTTTGTTGATATCAATTCCTAAAAAATCACCATCTTCAAAATCCTTAATGTGGTAATACGTTTTGTTATCAAGTATGACTTCATAAACATCCGATTTATTTATCTTTGAAATTTCTTCATTTGTAAATATGTGTTTTATTTTATTAAACTCATCTTCTCCTTTTAGTATTTTAATTTGATTTGTAACATTTATTTTATTCAAATCCGGCATGAAATTTTTTGGAGTTAACATTGTATAACCAAAAATTAACCCGTTATCACACTCAACACTAAATGGAATAAATGATTTTGATGTTATATCAAAAACTGATAAACCTCCAATTTCAAAATAATTCTCTAGCTTCTTTTCATATTCATTAAGCAATTTAACATTTAAACCAAAACTTAAATAATCTGGAAATTGTTTATAAAGTCTGACTGATTTTATAATCCCTCTTGTAATTTGTTCTTCAAATTTTTCATAATCCCTTCCTAATAATTTGAAAGTGTTTAGCATCAAATCAACTTCCCAATCGTTTAATTGAGACCTGCTTTTTTTCTTAAAAAATAAATTAAACATAAAATTGTGTTTTTTATTGTGGAAATTTTGTAAACCAATTATATTCTCCAAACCAGCCAACTTCATCTTTAAAGCCTGCTCTTAAAAATTTAAATCTATAAGAGTCAATTAATGAATGTTGAACTGTATTCAGCTTCCATACGTTAACTGGATTATTAACTAACCAATTAGGCATGTTATATGCTTTTTGCATTCGTTGAGTGATAAATGTATGACTAAACTCTGTACTTATTCTTTGGGTAACTTTTACCCCTTCCCTATTTGTTGTTGCAATTTTAGCCAATGTTTCCGTGCCTCCTTTTGAATTTTTATATGCTTTAAAAGACATTCCTGCATCAGATGTAATTCCTTTATAAGAAGCAAATCCACCCAATGCTATTGTCGATATATCTGCATAAGTAGCTACTCTATCGGCAGTATCGTAACTTGCACCAGCATATACGGCAGTGGCTCTTACTCCTTTGTGTAGCAAGGTATTTTGGCTTTCGCCAGTCCATAATTGCATCGCTCCCGCAGAGGCATTATCGACACCATTCATAGCAACAGCATAACCTAATACTGCACCAACTCCAGTTTCAGCCGTTGCTACACCTCCAACTCCTCCACCTATGGTTTCAATAGCTCCGCCAGTCATTTGTAATGCCCCCACAACTCTTGTTCCTACCCTAGACCAATCAACTGTGTACCAATGACTAGAAGAACTATTTATTGAGCTATTGCTTCCTCCACTACTAGCACTAGCGCCTAATTATGGAAGTCTATTAGATTTTTCCATATAGCCATTGACATAGCTAGTAATCCCTATAGAAGCTGCTACCGAGCCAATACTAGTAATAGCACTAGAGTTCCATTTCAAGGGGTTGGCTTCGCCACCACTAGCTACTGCACCGTGTACATAAGCGGCAAAAATCCAAGCAAAAACATCAAAAAGAGAATCCCCACTTGGGTCTGTGTACTTGAGTGGGTTGTTAAGAACGTAGCTGTAACGGTTGTAATTCTAGGTGTTAAATGGGTCTTGTATGTTGTTGTCAGGCTGTAGGAATCTATGCAACTTGGGGTCATACAAGCGTGCATTCATGTCAATCAAACCTACGCTTTGTAAGTGCTCGTGACCTGTGTAGCCTCGGTCTAAAAGAATCCCCCCAGCCCCCGAAGGGGGAGTTGTAGCCCCCTCGCTAGTGCGAGCGTCTCGCTCGTACCCACAAACATAATCCTTTTGTTTTATTTCTTAAACCAAAAACTACAACTTTTTTAGGGTTGTAGCTTGTTTTGTTTGCTTGTGTTTGTGGGCACGAGTTTGAAACTCGCGCTAGCCCAGTGTTACCTAATGCTCGGACTAGCGGGGGTTTGCCCTGTTGTCTGTCATCGTTTATTTTTTTTAAACTTATCATTCAATATTATCTCTTGTTGTCTTACAGAATCAATGAATTTTTTTAATTCTTTACTATTGTAAAAATCTAAACATTTCATTAGATACAAGTTATTATTTGAGTCGTATGATTTATATTCTTTTTTAACCCAATTATCTATCATTTTTCTATAATTTTCATTACCAAAAATGTATTCCTCATTTAAGTTTATTATTTGAACATAATTTGAACCATCTTTATATTTAACTGATTCATTTTTTGTTGCCTCATAATAACAATCACAAAATGCCTGAT
Source organism: Flavobacterium restrictum (assembly GCF_007097245.1). GTDB lineage: Bacteria > Bacteroidota > Bacteroidia > Flavobacteriales > Flavobacteriaceae > Flavobacterium > Flavobacterium restrictum. The sequence goes on from NZ_VJZT01000024.1 coordinate 27,180, forward strand.
TTTTAATTTTAACAAGTTCTCCTTCTAACTTGTTGTCTTTTGTTTGAGCTGAACAATTAGTTAAACAAATTGCTAATAATATATAAACAATTTTCATATCTGTTTTTTATTTTGATGAGTAAAATGTAGTAGAGCATTGATTGTAAAAGTGAGAGCCGGCTCTACCTCCATATAGTACATCTACGTGTCCAGTAGCATCACTCCAACCACATTTTTTTTGAATAATAATTGAACTCTGTATTTGCATTCCTAAACTTGCTTGTGTAAAATTATATGTGTTTGAGAGATATACTTGAATTTTATCAACCTTATAAAAATAATTCAATTTATTGGCTCCTCTAAAAGTACCACTGGTTTTAGGAATTGTGTATCCTGCCTTGTTTAAAGCATAACTTAATCTAAGAGAACAAGTATTTGCATATGCTGGATTAGCATTCCCACTACTATCATATCCGTTACTTAAATAATCTTTATAGATATCTCCTCCAATATTTTTATAAACATCATCTCTCTGAACAAAATTTGGATTTGAATGATCTCCAGAAGGGTAAGCATCGTATATTTTTTTGATATCGTCCTCCGTTAAGGTGGTTTTATTATTCATCGAGTGCAACACCCCATTCAACCCAGCTACAATTCCACCAGTCACCGCACCTTGCCAAAAGTTGCCTCCAGTAAGCTCGGCACCCACACCACCGCTTAATGCTCCAAAACCAATTGCTCCAATATTGCTATTGCCTACCGTATTGCTCCAAGCTGCACCTCCTAAATGCCCTAAAAATCCTGCTGCTGCTCCGCTAAAAAACTTACCGCCTTGCATCATCGAGAGTGCCCCCAGCCGTCGCGAGCATTAGGTATCATTGGGCTAGTGCGATGCCTCGGGCTCGTACCCACAAACTTAATCCTTTTGTTTTATTTCTTAAACCAAAAACTACAACTTTTTTAGGGTTGTAGCTTGTTTTGTTTGCTTGTGTTTGTGGGCACGAGTTTGAAACTCGCGCTAGCCCAATGATACCTAATGCTCGGACTAGCGGGGGAGTTGTAGCCCCCTCGCTAGTGCGAGCGTCTCGCTCGTACCCACAAACATAATCCTTTTGTTTTATTTCTTA
>NZ_VJZT01000025.1 GCF_007097245.1 Flavobacterium restrictum
AAAGATGATGCTTGTCCTGAAGTTGCTGGTTTAGCTGCTTTCAAAGGATGTCCTGATACTGACGGAGATGGTCTTGCCGATAAAGATGACAAATGTCCTACTGTCGCTGGCCCTATAGCTAACCAAGGATGTCCAATATTAGATGCAGACAAAGATGGTGTTCCAGATACTGAAGACGAATGCCCTACTGTAGCTGGTCCTGCTAGCAACAAAGGATGTCCAGAAGCAACACCAGAAGCTCTTGAAAGCCTTAAAGTTGAAGCTAGATCAATTTATTTTGATTCTGGAAAATCTACTTTAAAAGGTGGCGAAACTCCTGCTCGTTTAGATGCAATGAAAGAAATCCTTAAAAACTATCCTAATGCAAAATTCAGTATTGAAGGTCATACCGATAGTACTGGTTCAACTAAAATGAACCAAAAACTTTCTGAAGATAGAGCTGCTACTGTTAAAAATGCACTAGTTGAAAGAGGAATCAAAGCTGACAACTTAAACGTAGTTGGTTATGGCGAATCTAAACCAATGGAAACAAATAAAACGAAATCAGGTAAAGCTAAAAATAGAAGAACTGAAGTGAGACACGTTGGTACTAAATACGAAGGTAAATTGTAATTAACTTTTGTAAATAATTCTAAAAAGCCGTTCTTAATTGAACGGCTTTTTTTATATTTATAAAATGACAAATCCTTCTTTTTTAGATAAAATAGCAACCGTACTAATTGAAGAATATTCCAATCAATTAGCAAATACCATTGTTGTTTTGCCCAATAAACGCGCCAAGATATTCCTTATCGAAGCACTCAAAAAACAAGTTGCGAACAACATACTTGCTCCAGAAATAACAAGCATTGAGGATTTTATTCAAGACATCGCAAGCATTCGAACTGTTGATCCAATAGAATTGTTATTTGAATTCTATGAAGTTTATTTGTCTATTACCGATAAAGCACAACAACAATCCTTTGAGGTTTTTGCGAATTGGGCAAAAACTCTTTTGCAAGATTTTAATGAAATCGACCGTTATTTGTTAGATTCAAATCATGTTTTATCGTACTTAAAAGATATTGAAGACATCAAAAAATGGGGAGTCGAAGTCGAAAATAAAACCCAATTACTAGAAAATTATATCGATTTTTGGAAATTACTTCCTAAATACTATCAATCGCTTTACGACCACTTACTAAAAAAAGGAATTGGCTACCAAGGACTTATTTATCGAGAAGCCGTTACTAATTTAACCGTTTTTTCTAAAACGATAAATTCCAAAAAATATATTTTTGCAGGTTTCAACGCCTTAAATGCTGCCGAAGAAAAAATAATTCAACATTTAATTGCTTCCAACCAAGCAGCTATTTATTGGGACGTTGATCAAACGTTCTTGAACGATCCGTATCATGACGCTGGTTTATTTGTACGTCGATTCAAAGAAAGCTGGAAACATTATAAATCAAATCCTTTTGAATGGATTGTGGATGATTTTTCCAAAAGCAAAAACATTCAAGTTATTGGTACACCCAAAACAATCGGACAAGCCAAAATCACAGGCAGTATTATTGAAAATAGCATCACCCAAAACCCCAATGCTACGTTAGACAAAGTTGCTATTGTACTTGGCGAAGAAAATCTTTTGGTACCGCTTTTATACGCTTTGCCCGCTACGGTTGGTGCGTTGAATATTACCATGGGCTATTCCAGCAAGAACAATCCCGCTCAAATTTTGATTGCGAAATTATTCAAAATGCACACCAATGCCTTATCCCGCAACGCTACGAGTTACGTGTTTTACTACAAAGATGTGTTGGATATTTTGACACATCCACTGATCGAACCGTATGCTAAAACGAATGATTTGGTCAAAATCATCAATCAAAATAATTACACCTTTATTACCCATAAAAAATTAACGGAGCTTCATGAAACGCAAAATGACTTATTCGATTTGTTGTTTCAAAAATGGGAAAAAGGTTCTATAGCGGTACTCGAAACGATTTCTAGCCTATTGTTAACCTTAAAAGCAAATTTAAGCACCGATAATGAGGATGAAAAAATCACCAAAGCTTTTGTTTTTGCCATTTTTAAAATCATTAATAAGCTCATCAATTACTATTCGCAACACCAGCATATTGACAAAATAGACACGTTGTATGCGATTTACAAGCAAGTAATTGATCTTGCCGAAGTTTCATTTGAAGGCGAACCGTTAAATGGGTTGCAAATCATGGGCGTACTCGAAAGTCGGGTTTTGGACTTTGAAACCGTAATTGTTACCTCGATGAACGAAGGGAAATTTCCTGCAGGAAAATCAATGAATTCCTTTATTCCGTATGATGTAAAGCGGGAATTGGGATTGCCTACTTTCAAGGAAAAAGACGCTATTTATACCTATCACTTTTATCATTTGTTGCAACGAGCCAAAAATATTTATTTGCTTTATAACACCGAAAGTGACGGGCTAGACGGTGGTGAAAAAAGCCGTTTTATCACCCAACTGGAAGTCGAAAAACAAGCGAACCACAATTTATCGCACGAAATTTACAATGCCACGTTGCCCGAAACCGCCTACCAACCGATGGTTATTCCAAAATCCGAAAGTATGATGATTCGATTGAAGGAAATTGCCGAACAAGGATTTTCGCCTTCGGCATTAACGAGTTATATCAGGAATCCGATTCAATTTTATTTCCAAAAGATTTTGCGCATTCGAGAAGTCGAGGAAGTCGAGGAAAATATTGCTTTGAATACTTTAGGAACTATAATTCACGAAACATTACGGGTTTTGTACACGCCATTTATAGATAAATTTATTTCAGAAACCGATATTTTAAATTGCTTTAAACAAATAGATTCGGAGGTTTTGAACCAGTTTAAGTTGGTGTACAAAGAAGGAGAAATCAAGAAAGGACGCAATCTATTGGCTTTTGAAGTAGCCAAACACAATGTTTCTAATTTCTTGAAAGTAGAACTAGAAAGCATCAAGAACGGTGACGCAATTAAAATCTTGGCACTTGAACAAACCTACGAACGCAAGTTGGAACATTCTAGTTTACCATTCCCAGTTTTGATAAAAGGAAATGTGGACCGAATTGAAGAACGCAACGGCAATATCCGAATTATAGATTACAAAACCGGAAAAGTGGAAAAAACAAACGTTACCTTAAAAACCTGGAAAGGTCTCACAGAAGATATCAAAAACGACAAAATCATACAGGTTTTGGCGTATGCCTATATGTATGAAGAAAAAGCCAATGGTAAACCAATGGAAGCGGGGATTATTTCGTTCAAAAACCTAAAAGCAGGTTTTTTACCGTTTACTTTCAAAGAAGGAAAAGAAGTGTCCTCCATCATCGAATTGCCCATTTTACCCAATTATCTCGAGCAATTGGTGTTGCTATTATCCGAAATTCTAGATGCTACAATTCCATTTAACGAGAAAATTTAGATGAATAAAAGCAGTCGAAAAACAATTGCAATCTTTGAATTTTTCAAAACTACACTTGCTGTGAATATCGCAGTAAGCGTATTGCCATTCCTTTTTGGAGGGACAATTGCGTTTAATTATTGCTTTTTATCCGTTGGTTTGGTAGTTAGTTTTGCTGTAAAAGAGTGGAATGCCAAAAACGAATACTTGTTTTACTACAACAATCAAATTTCGAAATTGGAACTCATTTGTTACACTTGGATAATGAGTTTTGTAGCACTCACCATGGCAAACATTTTATTTCACCTTACAACGCGTTTATTTTGAAAAAGCACCTATTAGAAATCGACAGCGTACAGAAGAATTTTGATTTTAAATCAATCCTTTCAGATGTATATTTAAAATGTGAAACTGGCGATATCATTGGGATTTTAGGACGAAATGGCTCTGGAAAATCAACTTTGTTACAAATTATTTTTGGTGTTATTCCAGCTAATTTTAAGTTTATTCGTGTGGACGGAGCGGTAACTTCAAAACTCGAAAATGGGTTTCGAGCAATAAGTTATTTGTCGCAAGAGGATTTTATTCCAAAGCATTTTTCCGTAAAAAAAGTCCTTTCTTTATCGCTTGAAAAAAATAAAATAAGCGATTTTACTGCTGACAAAATGATTCAACTGTTGCTTGACAAAAAAGTAAAAGATTTATCTGGTGGTGAATTGCGGTATTTAGAAATAAAATTGTTGTTGTTCAAAGAGTCTAAATTTGTGCTTCTTGACGAGCCTTATAATGGATTGTCACCCATAGCAATCGAAAAAATAAATGCTTTAATTCTTGAAAACGCTTCCGCAAAAGGGATAATCATCACCGACCACAATTACGAAAATGTAATTACAATTTCAACACAATTGCGCCTCCTCAAAGAAGGAAAACTACATACGATTACCGCCGTTTCACAATTGGTAGAAAAAGGCTATTTATCGGCAGGAATGGGTTAGATTTTCTTAAAAAAACCAGCTAAAACAGGCAGTAATTCCTCCCGATTTTCGATAGCACTCATGTGTCCGTCGGGAAAAGTAACCAAGTCAACTGTAGTATTTTCTAGTTGTTCCAGGCTTTCGTTATAATTCAAAACAGGATCTTGTTTACCTAGAATCAGCATTTTGGGGTAAGGACCAAAATGCAGAATCACTTCACGATCTTTCCTGATTTTCATACCTTCGAGCGACGCTACAATTCCTTGCAGCGGAGTTTTCAATGCTTGGATTTTTACATTTTCGATTTCATTTACCAGTCGTTCTCGGTTGTTTTCGCTAAACAAATTCGCAATCGAAAGGCGAACAAAAGTCGTGTAGTCTTTCTTGACGGCTTTTATGGCACGATCTCTATTTTTTTTGCGTTCGTCGCTGTCGGCTCTTGAAGTTGAGTTGAGTAAAACCAATCCTTTCACGCTATCCGAATACAATTCGGCGAAAGTCAAAGCCACGTAACCGCCCATAGAATGCCCCACGAGAATGGCTTTTCGGATGCGCAATTGCGATAAAACTTCGTGAACCACATCGGCATTGTCCTCCATGGTGTGTACATATCCCAAACAATCCGTTGCGCCATGACCCAATAAATCGATGGTAATGATGCGGTTTTTTTTACTCCATTTTGGGATAAAATCCTGCCACATAGTTTGATTTTCCAGAAAACCGTGCAGTAAAACTACAGCAGTGCCTTTGCCGGTATCGGAATAAGCGATTTTTGTGTTTTTGTAGAAGATTTGATTCATTGTTTTAAACTTGAAACAAAAATAGCATTAAAAAATTTAAAACCACATAAGGGATTTAAGGACATTTACGATTTTTTAAAGTGTTCTTAAATGCTGTTTTGTAAAAAAAAGGTATATTTGAAAAACGCCTTATTATAATTAATAGTTCAAAACAAATTTTCGCTAATTTTATAAAAATTTTCAATTATGGTTTTAATTATAAAAAAAAAAAATGCTAAAAAAGAAATAGAATCTTTTTTAGAAAAAAAAGAAAAGTCAGTTTCTAAAGGAAACTTGTCTGTTCATTTTGGAAAATTAAAAAGAAATTTAGACGGTCTAGAATATCAATTGGAAAAAAGAAAGAATGAAGATTGATTTTTTAGCCGACACTAATTTTTTGATAAACCTCCACGAAGGAAAACCATTTATCGAGCCCTTTTTAGATTATGTTTTTGGTATTTCTTTTATTTCTGAAATTGAACTTCTTGGTCATAAAGGTATTTCTACAAATGAAGAAAATGAACTAAAACAACTATTGGGAGATTGTTTCGTTTTTAATTTTAGCAACGACTTAAAGGAGCAAACAATTCTCTTAAGACAAAAGTATGCTATAAAACTCCCTGATGCAATAATAGCTTCAACATCCATTATTTTTCAAATCCCCTTAATTACATCTGATCAAGGTTTTAAAAAAATCAAAGAAATTGATCTGATTTTACTGGAATAAAATAAAAACGGCTCACATTCCTGCGAACCGTCTATTATCACTAATCTATTTTTTTGTCTAAATCAAGAATTCATAAGCGTTTCAATTTCCTCCACCTCAATGGGGATATTTCGCATCAAGTTAAACGGTTCGCCAGTGGCTTGAACCACCACATTATCCTCTAGTCGAATTCCAAAACCTTCGGCGGGAATGTAAATTCCCGGCTCTACTGTAAAAACCATATTGGCTTGCATGGGTTCGTGCAAAAGTCCGTAATCGTGCGTGTCCAATCCCATGTGGTGCGAAGTTCCGTGCATAAAATATTTTTTGTATGCAGGCCAATCGGGGTTTTCGTTTTGCACATCGGCTTTGTCAATTAATCCCAAACCAAGCAATTCCGAGGTCATGATTTTGCCTACTTCTACATGGTACTGTTTCCAGAGCGTTCCAGGAGTCAGCATTTGGGTTGCTTCGTTTTTCACCCGTAGAACAGCATTATATACCGCTTTTTGCCTATCAGAATAGCGACCAGAAACCGGAATTGTTCGGGTTAAATCACTCGAATAATTAGCATATTCTGCAGCAACGTCCAGCAAAATCAAATCGCCTGCTTTGCATTGTTGGTTGTTTTCTATGTAATGCAACACATTGGCATTGTTGCCCGAAGCAATAATGGGCGTGTAAGCAAACCCTTTGGAACGATTGCGAATGAATTCGTGAATGAGTTCGGCTTCAATCTCATATTCGGTTACGTTGGGTTTTACAAACGAGAGCAAACGACGAAATCCCTTCTCGGTAATATCACACGCATTTTGAATCAAATCCAATTCTTCACTTTCTTTTATAGAACGAATGCGTTGCAAAATCGGATTGCTTTTCGCCACCTGATGTGCTGGATAGTTGTCTTTCCACCATTTTACAAAGCGCACTTCCCGAGTTTCGGTTTCAACCGCAGCGCGATAATGCTCGTTGGTATTGATGTACATCGTCTCGGAATACGTCATCATTTCGTTGAGAATTTTATGAAAATCGGACAACCAATACACCGTTTTGATTCCCGAAACTTCAAAGGCACGTTCCTTGGTCAGTTTTTCGCCTTCCCAAATCGCAATGTGTTCGCTGGTTTCTTTCAAGAACAGTATTTCGCGTTGGTTTTCGTAAGGAGCATCCGGAAAAAGCAACAAAATACTTTCTTCTTGATCCACTCCTGACAAATAAAAAATATCGCGATGTTGTGCAAACGGCAAAGTAGTATCTGCCGAAACGGGATACATATCATTCGAGTTAAAAACCGCCACGCTTTTGGGCTTCATTTGTCCCGTGAATTTGGCGCGATTTTTTATAAATAAGTTACGATCGATAGGATGGTATTTCATGTTTTAATTCTTAAATTGTTACAAAACGTTCAAAAAGGTGTTCAAAATTAAGGAATTTAAACCAAAGTTGCGCGCCAAAAGCAACCTATTCAGGAGAAGAATCATCAAAATAATTAGGAGCGAAAAATCAGGCATTTTTGGCAGAAATGGGTTCCCGCTATCCGCTTTATCTTTCCCTGACCAAAAAAGTCAGGGAAAGGATACCGCTACTATCGGGGCTCAAGAGTTGAAATGGAGATTTTTCAGGAAGTATTCCCATTCATGGAACACGAGACGCCATTGTTTGAACACGAGATGTCATTGTTTGAACACGAGATGTCATTGTTTGAGCACGAGATGCCATTGTTTGAACACGAGATGTCATTGTTTGAACACGAGATGTCATTGTTTGAGCACGAGAATGAGTTGTTACAAAAACAATTCGTCATCAAATTGCAAAGGCAAAACTATTTTTATTCTACCCATTTATAATACCTCGCACCAGCAAGCACTGGGTTTTCTTGCTCTATTCTGTCCAAAATCCATTCGTTTTTAGGAGCACGAACACTTATTTTTTGTTCTTTTTTATGCAGTTTCTCGTAGGTTTCAAAATCTATGGCACTACTTTCGTTCAACGTTTCAAATAAATGGATATTCGAAAGTGCCAATTTCCAATCGGGTTGTATTGTTCCTTCAAAAACCTTCGATTTTGAACCACTTCCATACGCCAAGAAACCGAATTTTTTGGATGAAATTTCTATTTCATTGTCGTAAAAATGTGCCAAAGTAGACAACAATCCCATAAAAATGGAACCCGTATATAAATTCCCAATTAAGGACGAAGCAATTTCGGCAGGTTGTAATTTTTGAGTTACAAAACTACGATACGCCTCGGATTTGCTAATATCCTTTAATTTATTTTGGTATTCAGCAGGCGTTTCATCACCTGAAATAATTGTGTTTTGGGCATCCAAAGCATAAATTTCGGATAACATTCTACGCCCTTGAAACGCATACGGCAAGTGCATCACGATACTTTCCCAAAAATCATAAATGGTTTCGGTTGTATTTTTTAATTTTCGGAACGAAAAATAAGCCGCTTTAGTCCTATCCATATAACATTGATTGGAATATTGCCCGTCAAAAACAGGTTGGTCTTTGTGAATCTCGATTTCGGATTCTAAATTATCAAACCAGGGTTCATTGTTTTCGTTTCCTGTAATTTCCTTTTTCGAAAGCGTTCTGTAGGGTTTAAAAAAATCAAAAACACCTTTGGTACTCACGCCCCAATGGGTATCGAAAGCTATAATTCTAGGATTTGAAGCAATTACTAGTGCTACTGCCCCAGCCCCTTGGGTATATTCTCCGGTAGAATTTAAGTCGTATTTTGCAAAATCTGTGGTAACAACAATGGCTTTTTTGGTTGGATGGAGTTGAACAAAATCAATGCAGTTTTGCATGGCATCAACCCCACCGATGCAAGCAAAAGTAAAATCGACCACATCACATTCCGATAAAGAATTTTCGCCAAATTGTTGTTCCATCAACGCAATCAAGAACGAACTAATAGGTTTTGAGCCATCAATAGCACTTTCGGTTCCTACATATATTCGAGCAATTTCGGCTAAAATAAGGTTGTTGTCACGAATTAATTTGGTCAACGCATTGGCACCAAAAACAACGGTATCTTGATGAATATCAGGCAAAGTCATTTGAAGTAATCCCAATCCTTTTTCTAGTTTTTCGGGATCGATATTTCTGGCTGTTGCCAATGTTTTTATGGGTAAATGTATTTTGGCTACGTCAAATGCGAGGGCATCAATTCCGATTTTCATTTTGCTTTTTTTTAGAGTGTAAAGTTAAAATTACGATATCAAACAACAATTTTTTATATACACAAAATAGCGCGTTTTTGTGTTTTTGCGGTATTAAAAATTAAATGTTAAAATTTATACAAATTCTCAATAACATGCCTTTAAATCACGCTTTTTCAACATATTTTGCAATAATAAAAATAGCTGTCATTTAAGAAATGTTTAACTAACTATCGCAATTATAGTGACTTAACAGTTGATATTGAATCATTTTGCAAAGCGCAATAAAAACACTTTAAAATCATTATAAATAACGTTGTAATTGCGGTTACAGGGTTGTGATTGGTTGCTATTTGTGCTATTTTTGTTGGACTTTTTTAAAAAAATAAAATATTTAAAACATTATGGCAAAATCTGCTTTATTGAAGTCGTCAATAGCAAAAAAAGTGGCTATGGCGCTTTCCGGACTATTTCTGATTACGTTTCTTTCACTCCATTTTTTCATCAACATGGTATCGGTTTTTAGTGCAGATACTTTTAATATGATGTCACATTTTATGGGATACAATCCCTTGATTCAATTTATAATGCAACCTGTTTTGATTGCAGGCGTGGTATTCCATTTTGTTATGGGTTTTGTTTTGGAATTGAAAAACAGAAGTGCAAGACCAATTAAGTATGCAAATTACAATGGAGCAGCAAATGCTTCTTGGGCGTCTAGAAATATGATTGTTTCTGGATTAGTTGTTTTGGCTTTTTTAGGCTTACATTTTTATGATTTTTGGTTCGCCGAGATGCTTTACAAATATGTAAACGTAAATGCAATAGACGAGACAAGGTATTTTCCTGAATTGGTTCATAAATTTGAAAGCCCTGTTCGTACAGGGATTTATTGTGTGGCATTTGTTTTATTGTCACTTCACTTATGGCATGGTTTCAATTCGTCTTTTCAATCCGTTGGATTCGATAATAAGTATGCCAAGGCATTACACAAATTAGGATATGCATTTGCAATTGTAGTTCCTTTTGGTTTTATTTTTATTGCATTGTTTCATCATTTTAATCAAATTTAATACTCCAATCATGGCATTAGATTCTAAAGTACCAAATGGTTCAATTTCGGACAAATGGACAAATTATAAAGATCATATTAATTTAGTAAACCCAGCTAACAAGCGTAATATTGATATTATCGTTGTAGGAACTGGACTTGCTGGAGGTTCAGCAGCAGCAACTTTGGCTGAATTAGGATATAACGTAAAAACGTTTTGCTTTCAGGATTCTCCACGTCGTGCCCACTCGATTGCAGCGCAAGGGGGGATAAATGCAGCAAAAAATTATCAAGGAGATGGAGATTCAACTTTCCGTTTGTTTTATGATACTATTAAAGGAGGCGATTACCGTTCTCGTGAAGCAAACGTTCACCGTTTGGCCGAAGTTTCTACCAATATTATTGACCAATGCGTGATGCAAGGTGTTCCATTGGCCAGAGAATATGGTGGGTTATTAGACAATCGTTCCTTTGGAGGAACATTGGTAGCCAGAACATTCTACGCCAAAGGACAAACCGGACAACAATTGTTATTAGGTGCTTATTCTGCCATGAACCGTCAAATTGGTCGTGGAAAAATAAAAACAAACAACCGCCACGAAATGCTAGATTTAGTAGTAGTTGACGGAAAAGCCCGTGGAATTATTGCCCGTGATTTAGTTACCGGAGCAATCGAAAGACACTCGGCTCATGCTGTTGTTATAGCATCAGGTGGATACGGAAATGTATTTTTCCTTTCAACATATGCCATGGGAAGTAACGCTACTGCCGCTTGGAAAATACATAAAAAAGGTGCGTTTTTTGCGAATCCTTGTTACACACAAATTCACCCAACTTGTATTCCAGTTTCGGGAGACCACCAATCGAAATTAACTTTGATGTCAGAATCATTGCGAAATGATGGTCGTATTTGGGTACCTGCAAAACTAGAAGATGCACAAGCTATTCGTGAAGGCAAGAAAAAACCAGCTGATTTATCGGAAGAAGAGAGAGATTACTACTTGGAAAGAAGATACCCTTCTTTTGGGAATTTAGTACCTCGTGATGTTGCTTCTCGTGCTGCCAAAGAAAGATGTGATGCAGGTTTTGGAGTAAACAAAACTGGCGAGGCTGTTTACCTAGACTTTGCAGCAGCAATCCAACGTTATGGTAAAGAACAAGCCTATGTAAAAGGATTGGATGCTAACGATAAAGCATTAATTATAAAATTAGGAGCTGCTACAGTTGCTAATAAATACGGAAATTTATTCCAAATGTATGAGAAAATCGTTGACGAAGATCCGTACACTACTCCAATGATGATTTACCCAGCAGTTCACTACACTATGGGTGGAACTTGGGTAGATTATAACTTACAAACCACTATTCCAGGATGTTTCTCAATTGGAGAATCCAACTTCTCTGATCACGGAGCCAACAGACTAGGAGCTTCGGCATTGATGCAAGGTTTGGCTGATGGGTATTTTGTATTGCCATACACCATTGGTGATTATTTGGCACCAGATATAAAAACAGGAACAATCTCTACCGATTTACCCGAATTTGTTGAAGCAGAGAAAAAAGTAAAAGCACAAATAGACCAATTCATCAACAATAAAGGAACACATTCAGTTGATTATTTCCATAAGAAATTAGGAAAAATCATGTGGGACAAAGTGGGTATGGCTCGTAATGAAAAAGGATTAAATGAAGCTATTAAAGAAATTGCGGCTTTACGTGAAGAATTTTACAAAGATGTAAAAGTGCCTGGAACTGCGGATAGTTTTAATCAAGAGCTAGAAAAAGCAGGTCGTGTTGCCGATTTCCTTGAATTAGGGGAGTTGTTTGCCAAAGATGCCTTACACCGTAATGAATCTTGCGGAGGACACTTCCGTGAAGAATACCAATCCGAAGAGGGAGAAGCACAACGGGATGATGAAAACTTTGCTTATGTTGCGGCATGGGAATACAAAGGAAAACCAAGTGATGCCGTTTTACACAAAGAGCCATTGGTATTTGAAAACATAAAATTAGTAACTCGTAGTTATAAATAGCAATTAGTCAAAGGTCAAACGTTTTTAAGTCAAATGACTTTCGACTTTCGACTTTAAGGCTTTAAAACTAAAAATATGAAACTTACATTAAAAATATGGCGTCAGAAAAACGCCCAAGACAAAGGAAAAATGGTTGAATATCCATTAGATGGTATCGAAGGCGATATGTCTTTCCTTGAAATGCTCGACGTACTAAACGAAGGTTTAATCAACAAAGGAGATGAACCCGTTTCTTTTGACCACGATTGTCGCGAGGGAATTTGCGGATCCTGTTCTTTGTTTATCAACGGAGAAGCACATGGACCAGATAGAGGAATACCAACTTGTCAATTGCACATGAGAATGTTCAAAGATGGGGATGTGATTTTTATTGAGCCATTTAGAGCAAAAGCTTTTCCTGTAATCAAAGATTTAGTAGTTGACAGAAGTTCTTTTGATAGAATTCAACATGCTGGTGGTTTTATATCAGTGAATACTTCAGGAAATCCTGTGGATGCCAATACAATTCCAATTCCAAAACACGATGCAGATAGAGCATTTGATGCAGCTACTTGTATTGGATGCGGTGCTTGTGTAGCAACTTGTAAAAACTCTTCTGCTATGTTATTTGTTGCAGCAAAAGTATCGCAATATGCTTTGTTGCCTCAAGGTAGAGTTGAAGCTACTGATAGAGTCTTGAATATGGTTGCACAAATGGATGCCGAAGGTTTTGGTAACTGTACCAATACTGGAGCTTGCGAAGTGGAATGCCCTAAAGGAATTTCATTAGATTATATTGCACAAATGAACAGGGAATATTTATCAGCAAGTTTACAAGGATAGAATAAAAATAGAATTTTATAAAAAAACGCATTCATTTATTTGAATGCGTTTTTTGTTTTAGACCAATTTATAATTTTAGTTTTCTTTGCAGAGGAAGTACAAAAAAGTGGTTTTTCTTTCAAAAACAAACTAAATTATGTTAAATACACTTTATTTGGTCAAACAACTATTTAATAACACCACATTTGACGCAAACGAACTTATGTCGTAAAAACATAAAAGATTTCATTGTTAATTCTATTATTGGTAGTGGTCAGTAGAATTATATTAGAAGCTAACAAATGAAAAAACAAACAAATAAAATTACCACGCTTTTATTCATTTCCTTTTTGATGGCCTCAACAATGGCATATTCACAAGTAGGAATAGGAACAGTAACCCCTAACGGATCATCAATATTAGATATTCAGTCCAATGACAAAGGGGTTCTTTTGCCTAGATTTACAACTGTTGAAAGAGATGCCATAAGCACTCCTGCAAACGGACTCATTGTTTATAACACCACTACGGCTACTTTTAATTGTTATAATGCGGGTTGGAAATGTTTTCTAAATGATTTTATTTTACCCATAAATGGAGGAACTGGAATTGCTAATGATAACACCTCGACGCTAACTTTATCTGGAGGTTTTCCTACCACAATTGCAACTACCGCTTCGACAGCAGTTGTATTACCAGCAACTGGAACACTTTACGGAACAGCCACAGGAAGCATAACAGCCACACAATTAGCACATTCGGTTACTGATGAAACGGGAACAGGAAGTGCTGTGTTTTCAGAAAATCCTGCTTTTACCGGAGTGCCAACAGGACTTACAGCAACCATTGGAACCCATACAAGTCAATTAGCCACAACGGCTTTTGTATTAGCAAACATAAATCCAAGCAAATATAGTTCTGTTACTGCTGCGTCTAGTATATCAACTGCTTCCCCAACAGCAGTTGTTGTTGACGGAATGACTTTAGCTCCTGAAACTGGGCTTTATGTTGTTACGTTTAATAGTCAATATGCCATTGATTCTATTGATAAAATGGCACAAAGCATTATTGATTTAAATGCCGTTTATAAAACACTTATAGAAAAAACTGCGACTAATACTTCCCATGGATCCGTTTTTGGGAATGGAGAAACGCTTACTACAGGAGTTTATTTGTTGACGGGAGCAGGAACGATAGCAGGAACACTTACTTTGGATGCCTTGGACAATCCAAATGCAGTATTTATTTTTAAAATTGATGGTGCATTTAGTTCTACTGCTGGAACTATTGTAAAATTGATCAATGGTGCAACTGCTAGTAATGTGTTTTGGGTAGTGGAAGGCGCAATAGGCATGGGAGCTTCTACTACAATGAAAGGAATGCTATTAGCCCATAATGGAGCAGTAGCACTAGGGGCTTCCTCCAATCTTGAAGGAAGAATGTTTACAATTTCGGGAGCAATTGGTATTGATAACTCCATTATTACAATACCAACCTACTCCTCCTATATCAACTTGGGAATGCTTTCTAGCACTGGTGTGTTTAGCGCTAGTGGTAGCGTGTCTAACACTGGAGTTTCAACCATCACGGGGGACATCGGCACGAATGAGGTTAATATATTAGGGTTTGAAACCGCTATAGTTCATGGTACAATAAACCTACCAAGTTATAGCAACAATGCCTTGGCCACTTTTAGTATTTATCAAAATGGTATTTTGATTCCTGATTCCACGAGAATAAGAACAGCTAATACAAATACGGTAGATATATCATTACAGGCGGTGACAGCAATAACTTCAGGTCAATCAATTGATATTAGATGGAAAATAGATTTTGGGACGATAACTCTAAAAAACAGAATATTAACCCTAATTAATGTTCGATAAATTTCATATTGAACTAATTTAAATTTTAGAATTGGACTTACGAATAAAATCCATAGGATCAATATGGTAAGTAGCATTTTTAAAATTATTTCCTGTTTCGAGAGTTATTAGTACTTTTTTTTAAACTATCACTTAATAAATAGTTTAGCATCCTTTAAGAATATATTTTTACAATACTAATAAGGACAGCTCTTACTAGTATACTCCTTCAATTTTTCACTAAACAATTCATTACCATTCAGTTTGAGTAAGCTATTTTTTATTTATAAATGCAGAGAATAAGATCTCAAATTATAAAATATCAATTACCGAATATAACAAACTACAAAACAAATGAAAAAAATCACGACTCTTATATGCACCTCCTTTTTGATGATTTCACCAATGGTAAATTCACAGGTTGGAATTGGAACAACAACTCCGGATGCCTCATCAATATTAGACATTCAGTCCAATGACAAAGGCGTTCTTTTGCCAAGATTGACAACTGTGGAACGAGATGCTATAGGTACTCCTGCAAATGGACTCATTGTTTATAACACGACTACCTCGAATTTTAATTACTATAATGCGGGTTGGAAATATTTTATAATAGATATTACATTACCCGCAAATGGAGGAACTGGAATTGCTAATGATAACGCCTCAACATTAACTTTATCCGGAGGTTTTCCTACCACAATAGCAACTACCGCTTCAACAGTAGTTATATTGCCTACAACTGGGACTCTTTATGGCACAGCAACAGGAAGCATAACTTCCACACAGTTAACACATTCAGTTACCGATGAAACTGGAACGGGAAGTATTGTGTTTTCAGAATCTCCCGCTTTTACTGGAGTACCTTCAGGCCCTACAGCGGTCTTTGGAACAAATACAACTCAATTAGCCACAACAGCATTTGTGTTAGCCAATCTAAACGGACATAGTTCTGTTAATGCTGCGTCTAGCATATCCACTTCTTCCCCTACAGATGTCGTAGCTGACGGCATGACTTTGACACCAGGAGCAGGCGTTTATACCGTTACATTCAATAGCCAATATGCAATTACCTCTGGCAACATAACGGCACCAGGAGCAGCTAATTTGACGACTATATATAATACACTTATGGGTAAAACGGCGACGAATACTTCGCATGCTACTACTTTTGGAAGTGGAGAAACCCTTGCCCCAGGTGTCTATACAATGGCGGGGGCAAGTTCAGCAACTGGATCGCTTACACTAGATGGTGGTGGAGATCCAAATGCCGTTTTTATTTTCAGGTTTGGAGCCGCATTTGCAGTTGCTGCAAGCACAACCATTGTTTTGGTAAACGGGGCAACTGCTTCGAATGTATTTTGGGTAGCCGAAGGCGCCATAAGCATAGGCGCATCAAGTATAATCAAAGGCATGCTAATTTCTCATAACGGAGCAGTTTCTATGGGAGCTTCTTGTAATGTTCAGGGACGAATGTTTTCTAATTCAGGAGCAATAAGTATAGATGGTTCAACGCTAACAATCCCAGCTTCGAGTCCTTATATCAACCTAGGAACATTAACTGGTTTTGCGCAATTTACTTCTAATGGAGGCGTAACTAACGTAGGTGCTTCAACCATTACGGGTGATATAGGCACTAATGCTGGTGCGATAACAGGTTTTGCAGGTATAGCCACAGTAAATGGAACCATATATTCTCCTGGTGTCAACAATAATGCGTTAGCTACATTTAGTATTTATCAAAATGGTGTTTTAATTGCAAACTCAAGCAGAACAAGAGAATTGAATGTCAACACTGTTGATGTATCCTTACAAGCAATAGCAACTGTCGCAGCTGGACAAGCTATTGATGTTAGGTGGAAAGTTGACCTAGGTACAATTACCATGACCAATAAAATATTAACGTTGATAAGTGTTCAATAATTAGAATTTAAAATGAATTCATACAAAATCACTGCGGCTAAATGATACTAAACATACGAATAAATTATAGGCCGTTTCTGTTTCTTGCTGTTGTCTTATTTCAAACGGGGGTAACGGCTCAAGTTTTTGTAGGCGCAAATACTGATGTGCTAGTAAACAATAACGTTTTTTATGTAAAACAGTGTTTAGAGTTAAGCAGTGCAAGTAGTCATTTTTATTTAAGAAATCAAAGCCAACTCCTGCAAGGCACACCGGGTTTAGGAACTAATAAAGGATTGGGGAGTTTATCTGTTTTTCAAGAGGGAACTGTTACTAATTATCAATTCAATTATTGGTGCGCACCAGTAGGAAATGTAGCTTTATCTACATCAGAAAATAGTCCTTTTGGAATCACCCAATTGAGTCTACCAGAAACCAAAGCTACCTCAATACCTGCAATTATTTTATCTTCAAATACATACGATGGCACTGCTACACCATTTGCAATTGCACCGTATTGGATTAATAAATTCACTACTCATAATTCCTCTTATTCTGACTGGGTTCCTGTGGGAGCTACTGCAACGATAAATGCTGGTGAAGGTTTTACGATGAAAGGAACGTCAGGAACAAATACAACAGTAGTCGATGGAGTTCAAAACAACCCAGACGGAAAACACCAGCGATATGACTTTAGAGGAAAACCAAACGATGGAACCATCACGATTCCAGTTTTAACAGGCGAATGGACATTGACAGGAAACCCCTATCCGTCAGCAATTGATTTACAAGCATTTTTGACTGCCGAATTAAACTGCACGGGGATTGCTTATTTTTGGGAGCAAGACAAAACCCAAAACTCTCATTATATTGTGGATTACAAAGGCGGTTATGGAACCTATTCCGCAGCTGATGTATATATTCCCGCTGTATTTTATACCTATGATGGATCCGGAAATGAAATTGCAAATTTGGGAAGTTCAGGCAATACCTATCAAAGAAAATATTCGCCTATTGGTCAAGGCTTCATGATTGAAGGATCAGCAAATGCAAATGTTCAAATGAAAAATAGCTACAGAATTTTTGTAAAAGAAGGACTTTCAAATTTTCCTCAATTCGAAAAAAAGGCAACGAACAAGACTATTACCACGCCTCAAACAGTTCCGCACATTCGGTTGAACACTTTATTAGATAATGGCCCAATTAGCCAAATGGTTCTAGCATTCAACCCATCCTCAACTGATGATATCGATCATGCTATGGATGCTGCTTCGCCAAATGATGGTTCCGCTAACAATTATTTTGTAATTAATGACAATGAATATGTCATTAATGTTATGCCGTTTGATATTGACAAGAAAATTGCAATTGGATTTAGAAATACTGCTGAAGCCAATTATAAAATCACGGTAAACCAAATCATAAATATTCCCGAAGTTGCCAATGTGTATGTACATGACAAAGCCACAAATACATATTACGACATAAAAAATAGCCTCTTTGACGTAACATTACCAGCTGGTACAAATACTACTCAATACGAAATCGCCTTTAAAAACGGTACATTGAGCCTGCCTAATTTACCAAATCAAAACAGTTTTGTAGTACGGCAAGACAACTATACAAAAAAATTGACAATCAGTAATCCGTTGCAAAAAGAACTTAATTCTTGCGATGTGTATGATGTAATGGGAAAACAAATTTTGGGTAAAAGTCGGCCAGGAACAAATGCATCCTATGTCTTTTCAACATCAAATTGGAACGATGGTATTTATATTGTTAAGCTAACCACAACAGATAAATCAGAAATGGGAACAAAAATCATCATTAAAAAATAAAACTCCTGTTTGGATTGCATTTGTAATCCATGTCAACTGTGTGCCAATTTTTAGTAATTTTATAAAATGAAAATTGCACTTATTCAAACTCAACTGTATTGGGAAAACCCAACTAAAAACCGAAATCATTTCGAAGAAAAAATCAACGCCATTACCGAACAAGTAGATTTAATCGTGCTTCCCGAAATGTTTACGACCGGATTTACGATGCGTCCAAATCATGTTGCCGAAACAATGCAAGGCGAAACGATTACATGGCTTAAAGTGTTGGCGAAAGCCAAAAACAGCGCCATTACAGGCAGTTTAGCCATTACAGAAAAGGATAGTTTTTATAATAGATTGGTGTTTGTTTTTCCGTCGGGTGAAATTAAATTCTATGACAAACGCCATTTGTTTAGTTTGGCGGGTGAAGACAAAACATACACATCAGGCAATCAAAAATTGATAGTAGAGTATTTAGGTTGGAAAATTTGTCCCTTGATTTGTTACGATTTGCGTTTCCCCGTTTTTGCTCGAAATGTCGAAGATTATGACATTTTGATTTACGTTGCTAATTGGCCAAAAATTCGCATCAATGCCTGGGATATTTTGCTCCAAGCCCGATCGGTCGAAAATATGTGTTATACTATTGGCGTAAATAGAACCGGTTTTGACAATACGAATTACGAACACAACGGACATTCGCAAGCGGTTGATTTTATGGGAAATTACATTGTAGAACCACAAGAAACAGAAGACGTTTTTATGCTAGATTTAAACAAAGAAAAACTACTTACCGCTAGAAAAAAATTGAATTTTTTAAGCGACAAAGACACTTTTGAAATCAAAAAAGAATAGAGAATTTTGAAACAAAAAAAATCGGAACAGATATAATTCTGTTCCGATTTTTACTTTATAACATGTACCAGACGAATCTGTAACAAGTTTTTATTCTGATTCTGGATCATTCATTTTGAAATCATCCATAAATGCTGTTGTATAAACGCCCGCAATATAACGAGGATCATCCATTAATTGACGGTGAAACGGGATGGTAGTCTTAATTCCTTCAATTACAAATTCATCCAAAGCTCTACGCATTTTGCTAATTGCTTCGTCACGCGTTTGAGCCGTAGTGATTAATTTTGCAATCATCGAATCGTAGTTTGGCGGAATAGTATATCCAGAATATACGTGCGTATCTAAACGCACTCCGTGACCTCCTGGCATGTGCAAAGTGGTGATTTTTCCTGGTGACGGACGGAAATCATTATACGGATCTTCGGCATTGATGCGGCATTCTATAGCGTGCATTTGAGGTAAATAATTTTTACCAGAAATAGGTACACCCGCAGCTACTAATATTTGCTCTCTAATCAAATCATAATCAATTACTTGCTCTGTAATTGGGTGTTCTACTTGAATACGCGTATTCATTTCCATGAAGTAGAAATTTCTATCTTTATCTACCAAAAACTCAACCGTTCCAGCACCTTCGTATTTAATATATTCCGCGGCTTTTACAGCAGCTTCTCCCATTTTGGTACGAAGTTCATCAGTCATAAAAGGCGACGGAGTTTCCTCGGTCAATTTTTGATGACGACGTTGCACAGAACAATCTCTTTCCGAAAGGTGACAGGCTTTACCGTAAGCATCACCAACCACTTGAATCTCGATATGTCTTGGTTCTACAATTAATTTTTCAAGGTACATTCCGTCATTTCCAAAAGCAGCTGCAGACTCTTGACGAGCGCCTTCCCATGCTTTCAACAAATCTTCGGGAGCCCAAACAGCACGCATCCCTTTACCTCCACCCCCAGCAGTTGCTTTAAGCATTACTGGATATCCAAATTCTAGGGCTAATTGTTGCGCTTGTTCGTAAGATTCTAAAATACCTACAGAACCAGGCACACAGGGTACACCAGCTTCAATCATAGTTGATTTAGCCGAAGCTTTATCGCCCATTCTATCAATCATTTCTGGTGCTGCACCAATGAATTTAATTCCGTGTTCTTGGCAAATTTTAGAAAATTTAGCATTTTCCGAAAGAAACCCATATCCTGGATGGATCGCATCAGCATTGGTAATTTCTGCAGCAGCAATAATATTTGACATTTTCAAGTAAGATAAGTTACTTGGTGGTGGCCCAATACATACGGCTTCGTCAGCAAACTTAACATGTAAACTTTCTGCATCGGCAGTAGAATAAACAGCTACCGTTTTGATACCCATTTCCTTGCAAGTTCTAATTACTCGAAGTGCAATCTCACCTCTATTTGCAATTAATATTTTTTTAAACATAGGTTTAGAAATTTTAAATGTTGAATTTTAAATTTTAAATTATTTTAAATAACGATAATTCATCATTCAAAATTTATAATGGCTCTTCGCCTAAATTAGTGGAATTGTGTTTTTAGGCATTACCTAAATAATATACCATTTTTATGAAATTATC
>NZ_VJZT01000026.1 GCF_007097245.1 Flavobacterium restrictum
GAGAGCGAACTCCCCGCAAGGATAAAACCATAATCAGCCGTGGGCTGGGCATCAAATAAATATTCGGGGTTCTTGCCACCATAGGATTTCTCCCAGAGAATGTCTTGGGCTTGGACTAAACAACAGGCAAATAATAAAAGGAGAGAGTAGTGTTTTTTCATGGGTTGAAGAGGGTAATTTGTAATTATTTAACACGAAAATACCCCCCCCCTATTTAATTAAACCTACTTTTGAATGTTAAGTTATTGTTAATTTTTATAACAATTGGTGTTTTACAGGCGGTAAGCGGTGTGAGAAAACTATTTTTAGGTCACTACAAAATAATTCTGAAGTGCTACAAAATAGGTATTGCGTGCTACAAAATGATTCTTGAGCGCTATGAAATAGTTTTTGAGTGCTATAAAACGATTCTTGAGCACTACAAAATAGTTTTTGAGCGCTATAAAATGATTATTGAGCACTACAAAATAGTTTTTGAGCACTATAAAATGATTATTGAGTGCTATGAAATAGTTTTTGAGTGCTATAAAATGATTATTGAGTGCTATGAAATAGTTTTTGAGTTGTATAAAATCTTTTCGCAATAGACTTGATCGTGAAATACACACCAAATGAGCTAATAATCGTAATGTAGTATTTTTAACAATAAATTATGTTTTATGACAGCATATTGGTTTAGTTATTGGTTTTTGTATAGCACTATTAACAATTAAAAAAAATTATATGAATTCGTATTTAGAACAAACAGATGAGAAATTAGCCCTTCAGTTGACTAATTTTACTTCAAAAATTGACACTTACAATGTTGCTTTTGGCATTACTGCCGCCGAAGTAACGAGCATCAAAGCCGATGGGGTTTATTTGGCTTGGTCCGTTACCAATTTCAAAAAAATTGAAACCTACAAAAAGAATTGGACTACCTTCAAGAACATTCTCAAAAAAGGAGAATCGAACGTAACGAGCAATACTGCGCCTCCAGCTCCCGTGCTAGATGCCACGCCGCCCGTTGTACCTCCTGGGGTGGTCACCCGCTTTACTACGATGGTTAACCGCATCAAAGCTCACCAAAGCTACACTACTGCTATTGGTCAGAATTTAGGAATCGAAATGACAAACACCCAAAAAGTAAATTTAGATTCGGCTCAACCAACCCTAAAAACCGTTATGCGTGGCGGACAAGTAAACCTACTCTGGAAAAAAGGAAAATTTGGTGGTATCCTAATCGAGAAAGACAGTGGTGCAGGTTTTGTAACCCTCGATAAAGATTTTCACCCTGATTTTATAGACAACTCCACCATGCCCGCACAAGGTCAAAGTGCTGTTTGGAAATACAGAGCCATCTACTTGCTCAACGACGAAAAAGTTGGTTTGTGGAGTGATGTCGTTACTGTTAGTGTGACCTCATAGACTTGGTTACAAGTTTTAAAATTAAAAACCCTTTCCGTCTACATTTAAGATGGGAAGGGTTTTTTTATGAAAATTTGAGGGATTTAGGGATTGAAATTCCTTTTAGTATACTTGTTTTGAAATTGGTATACTGCAGTAGTTGTTGCCTATATCTTTTTTTATTACTATTTTGTTTCCATTTTTTTTCTAAATTTTTTTATTGTCCCACTTGGAACAGCATTGTAATGATTCGGAAAAAAATAAGTTTGAAAATTTAAGATTTCTTACTATTAGAAAGCAGTAAACTAGTGTTAAAATTATGTCAAACACCTTTCAGCATGTTTTTTGAAGCTAAAAAAAACTATTTTTGATGTAACTATCAAATCCATTTTAGAACAAATAGTAAATTAAAAATTTTATTAATCCTTATGAAAAAATCAATAATGATGTTAGGTGCTGCACTTATGCTTGGAGGAGTTGCTTCGGCTCAAAAAGTAGCTTTTGAAGAATACGATTTAGACAACGGCATGCATGTTATTTTGCACAACGACCCTACGGCTCCCGTGGTGGTTACCTCGGTGATGTATCATGTGGGCTCCAAGAACGAGACACCAGACCGCACTGGATTTGCTCACTTTTTTGAACACCTTCTTTTTGAAGGTACCGAAAATATAAAAAGAGGCGAGTGGATGAAGATCGTAACGGGTAACGGTGGGGTCAATAATGCCAACACCTCCGAGGACAGGACATATTATTACGAGGTTTTTCCGTCTAATAATTTGGAACTCGCTTTGTGGATGGAATCCGAGCGATTGATGCATCCTGTGATTAATAAAATTGGGGTTGATACTCAAAACGAAGTGGTAAAAGAAGAGAAACGAACCAGTTATGACAACCGTCCGTATGGCAGTTTTCAAACAGTTGTTAAAAAAAATCTTTTCACCAAACATCCGTACCGTTGGTCAACTATAGGGGCTATGGAACATTTGGATGCCGCTACTTTAGAAGAATTTCAGGCTTTTAACAAGAAGTTTTATATTCCTAACAATGCTGTTTTGGTTGTTGCTGGTGATTTTGAAAAAGGGCAAGCCAAAGCGTGGATTGAACAGTATTTTGGTCCTATCAAAAAAGGCGCACCTATTCAACTTG
The DNA here is from genome assembly GCF_007097245.1 of Flavobacterium restrictum. Classification (GTDB taxonomy): domain Bacteria; phylum Bacteroidota; class Bacteroidia; order Flavobacteriales; family Flavobacteriaceae; genus Flavobacterium; species Flavobacterium restrictum. The sequence goes on from NZ_VJZT01000026.1 coordinate 2,536, forward strand.
AACAATTTATAGAAGAACCCATTACCAAAACCATTACCGATAGGTTTGAAGATGCCAATATCCAAATTCCTGCCATTGTTGCCGCTTACCGTACGCCGTCTATGAAAACGCGTGACGCAAGAGTTCTGGACATGATTTCTTCGTATTTGAGTGATGGTAAAAGCTCTCGATTGTACAAAAAAATCGTTGACGAAAAGAAAATGGCTTTGCAAACAGGCGCTTTTACGAACAGTCAAGAGGATTACGGGATGTATATTTTGTACGGTTTACCAATGGGAACTTTTACAGCTGCCGATGTTTTGAAAGAAATTGACGAAGAAATTGTAAAAATTCAAACTGATTTGATTTCGGAGAAAGATTTTCAAAAACTACAAAACAAGTCCGATAACAATTATGTAAATGCCAATGCAGGAGTGGAAGGAATTGCCGAGAATTTAGCCACCTATTACTTATTGTACGGCGATGTGCATTTAATCAATTCCGAAATCGACCTTATTCACTCTATTACCAGAGAAGAAATTAGAGCCGTGGCCAAGAAATATTTAAATCCAAATCAACGATTAGTTTTAGATTATGTTCCCGCAACCGAAAAAGCTAAAAATTAAGACACTCGAAATCATGAAAAAAATAAGTATACTATTCATCCTTTTGTTAGTAACAGGAATTATGAACGCACAAACAAGAACACAACCCAAGCCAGGTCTTTCGCCTGTTGTAAACATCAACAAACCACAAACTTTTGTCCTGAAAAATGGATTGAAAGTAATGGTAGTCGAAAACCATAAATTGCCTCGAGTTTCTTTTAATTTAACTCTCGACAACGCTCCTTTTGCCGAAGGTGCCAAAAAAGGTGTCGATGAATTAACGAGCAGCATCCTAGGAAATGGAAGCAAAACAATTACCAAAGACCTCTTTAATGAAGAGATTGATTTTCTGGGTGCCAATATTAATTTTAGTTCCAATGGTGCTTATGCCAGTTCCCTTTCTAAATATGCGGGTCGTGTTTTAGAGCTAATGGCGGATGGCGCTTTGAATCCTAATTTTACGCAAGTAGAATTCGACAAAGAAAGAGATAAAATTATTGAGGGTCTAAAATCCGAAGAAAAAAGCGTTCCCGCCATTGCGGGTAGAGTGGTTGATGCGCTAGCCTTTGGCCAAAACCATCCTGCGGGAGAGTTTATGACCGAAGAAACACTCAAAAACGTGACTCTTGCTGATGTTGAGGCTAATTATGCCACGTATTTTGTTCCTGAAAATGCCTATTTGGTCATCATTGGGGATATTAAATTCAAAAACGTAAAAACGGCTGTAGAAAAATTATTTGGCGGTTGGCAAAAGAAAATCACCCCAAAATTAACCTATCCTGCGCCTGTAAATGTAAGCTATTTGCAAATTAATTTTGTTGATGTTCCTAATGCGGTGCAGTCCGAAATATCGGTGGTGAATACTTTGAATCTAAAAATGAGCGATCCTGATTTTTTTCCAGCGGTAATTGCCAATCAAATTTTAGGTGGCGATTTCAACAGCTATTTGAACATGAATTTAAGAGAGCAACACGCTTGGACGTATGGTGCCAATTCCACAATAGGAAGCGGAAAATACGTAACCAAATTTAGAGCTACCTCTGCCGTAAGGAATGCTGTTACAGATAGCGCGGTAGTAGAATTTATCAAAGAAATCAAGAAAATCAGAACCGAAAAAGTGTCCGATGAGGTTCTTAAAAACGTAAAAGCGGGGTATATAGGTCGCTTTGTGATGCAGGTCGAAAAACCACAAGCAGTTGCCCGTTATGCCTTGAACATCGAAACCGAAAATCTTCCAGCTGATTTTTATGAAAAATACATTCAAACCATAAACGCCGTTACTGCGGATGATATTATTCGTGTGGCCAACAAGTATTTCCTAATAGACAACACCCGAATTGTGATTGCTGGTAAGGGATCGGATGTGATTCCGGGATTAGAAAAGCTAAAAATTCCAATGTTTTATTTTGACAAATATGCCAATCCAATGGAGAAACCAGTTTCCAAAAAGGAAATCCCAGCAGGCGTAACCACCCAAACGGTTTTGAATAATTACATCAAAGTTATTGGTGGCGAAAAAGCAGTTTTGGGCGTGAAAACAATTGCCATGAACGGTGCTACAACTATTCCGCAAGCACCATCGCCATTGACTTTTATTTCAAAAATTGATGTAAAAGGAAAACTAAATGTGTCCATAAGCATGGGAGCCATGTCCTTGATGAAACAAGTGGTAAACGAAAAAGGAGCCTATGTCGTGCAACAAGGGCAACGCAAAGATATTGAGGGTGCCGATTTAGTAGAGATGAAAGCAAGTGCCACACCATTTGAAGAGTTGCAATTGCTCAAAAATGCTAGCGTTGCAGTTATAGGAATCGAAGCCATCAACGGGAAAGAGGCGTATGCTGTAAAAAATGGTAAAACCACCTATTTTTACGATATCCGATCAGGATTGAAGGTTGCCGAGTCCAAAACCATCGAACAAGGAGGACAAAGTATGACGCAAACCACTAATTTTATGGATTATAGAGATGTAAAAGGGGTGAAGGTTCCATTTAATATCATCCAAAATGTAGGTTTTGAATTGGATATTAAAATGACAGATGTCAAAATAAATGAAGGTGTCACGGATGCCGATTTTCAATAAAAATTTTTCAACTTCAATGAAAGACTTTCCGAAAGGGAAGTCTTTTTTTTTTAGTCTAAATCCCAAAAATGGTATAAACAAATGGAGTGGGGTTGTAAAAGCAACAAAAAAGGTGTGAAGAATGCTCATTTCCTAGCCGAAAGGTAAACGCCAATCAAGATAATAAAAGCACCAAAAAACTGAATTGGAGTTAGCATTTCGTGATCTAATAATCCCCAAAAGAAAGCCACAATAGGAATTAAATACGTAACCGATGTGGCAAAAACAGGAGAGGACATTTGAATCAATTTGAAGAACAAAATATTCGCAATACCCGTTCCCAAAACACCCAAAATAAGGATGTACACCATGGATTCTTGCACTTTGACATTTTGTACCACATCCCAAAAACCAGAGTAAAACAAAACAACAGTCGCAGGAAGCAACAAGACCAAAAAGTTACCCGTTGTAATACTCAACGAACTCAAATCAGGTAAATATTTCTTGATTAAATTAACATTCAGGGCATAGCAAAGCGAGGCAATGAGCACCAAAAGCGCGTAGTAATAATTTTGATTTGGATGTGCAATTGCACCAGTGAATACTAAAAGCAAACTTCCTAAAAGACCAATGAAAACACCCCAAATTTGCGCTTTTCTAAACGTGATTCCAAAAAGTAATCCGCCAAAAACCAAAGTGTTGAGCGGCGTTAAGGAATTAAGAATTGCAGTTATAGAACTGTCTATTTGCGTTTCGGCAATGGCAAAAAGGTAGGCAGGAACAAACGTACCAAATACGGAGGTCAATGCAATGTATTTCCATTGTTGTTGGGTTATTTTCGCCAGGCTTTTAAAACCTATTAGAAGCAAAAAAAGTGAAGCAAACAAAATGCGCAACGATCCTAATTGAAAAGCATTGAGACCTATTAATCCTTTCTTGATTAGAATAAAGGAACTTCCCCAAATTAAGGATAGAACGAGTAAATAAACCCATTTTAATTGTTTAGTGTGCATTGTTGGCTGTTTTTTTTAATAGTTTTTACCGAAAATTGATGGTATTGTAAACTTAATTTCGCTTCAAAATTGTATTAAATTTATGAAATAAGACTGCTTTTTTTAATTAATTTTGTAGTGTACTATAAAAAATAATTTAAAAAAGATTCCCAATGAAGTTCCTAAAAATAATAGCCGCAGTGGCACTTACGAGCACACTTTTGATAAGTTGTAAAAAAGAAATTCCTGCCATCAAAACCGTTGAAGCGACTCCAATTGCACCAAAAGCAAAACAGCAAATTGCGGTTCAGAATTTGCAAACCGCTAGTTTTACTGTAGAAGGTATGACTTGCGCTATGGGATGTGCCAAAACCATCGAAGGCGAATTATCAAATTTGGATGGCGTTCAAAAAGCAACAGTTGACTTTGATAAAAAACTAGCCACGGTGACTTTTGATAAAACGATTCAAAACCAAGAGAGTTTGATTAAAGTTGTTCAAGCCACCGGAGACGGTAAAACCTATACCGTTCCAACTCCAAAATCATAGCCAACACAGCATTATTCAAAATTAGTAAACTAAAAAAGACTATTCGGAAAATTGAATTTTTCCAGATAGTCTTTTTCTTTGTAAAAAGGAATTATTTACTAATGAGAATACTCCAAGTGGCGCCGCTATAAATTTTATTTTTTTCGGAGAAATTGCCTTGATTTACTGCTATTGCAAAATTCAAAAGGCTGTTAAAATAACATACTTCGGTGCCCACGGGAACTTGTCCAAAGGTGTTGACCAACTGTAGTTTTTTGGTGTACACTTTTTTAGAACCGTTAAAAATTTGGATATTAACCCAATCTCCTGATTTTAAATCAAGATTGCCAAATGTTTTTTTATCGATATTTGTCCAAACATTCCCGTATTGAATATCTAAAATAGGAATGCCGCCTTTGATGATTCCTTTTTCGAAAACTGGTTTTTGATAGTCAATTTTCACCACTTCGTTCGGTAATTTTGGTCCTACTTCTTCAAAAGAAATTGTTTTTGATGCCAAGCGCGCTGCGGTAAATGCATACACATCACGCCCGTGAAAAGTGTAGGATTCATTCGAGTTGCTGCGGCGGTTTTTGACCTCGTCGATTTCGCGAATTTCCTGAATGCCCAATTGTTCCGCAATTAAGGTTAAAGTTCCGTTGTCAGGCGTTACAAAATAATGTCCTGATTTAGTCAGCAATACCACCGAGTGGCGTGAAGTTCCTACGCCGGGATCACAAACCGATACAAAAACAGTTCCTGCAGGATAATATTGAGCCGTTTGCGACAACCGATACGCGGCTTCCCAAATGTTATACGCAGGGATTTCGTGCGTTAAATCGAATATTTTAATATCAGTAGAAACGCCCATAGCAACGCCTTTCATAGCCGATACTGCGCCATCTTTGGTTCCAAAATCCGATTGAAAAACCAATACATTGTTTTGTGAAAAGCTATTAAACGTAACGGCACACAAAAAGAGTAACACTCGTAGTTTCATTTTTTTATACTTTAAAATTTTGGCAAAGATATTTCATTTAAACTTAATCTTTTTACTTTTTTTATTTCCTTAAAAGAATTTAAAATTAAAAACAGGAATGTTTTTTTGTAAAAAAAACAACTTTTTTAAAAACGTCGTGGCGTTATAAGATTTATATTTGCATTTTATTTGCAAACTTTATAGCAAGTTTAACTAAAATTAAAATCGTATTCAGTAAAACGATTTTCTAATTAAACAAACACTCATGAAAAAAATTCTGAAAATTAGTATTGCCGCTTTTTTTATTTTAATAAGCACGTTGTCTTTTGGTCAAAATCGCAAATTGAAAGGAACTATTCTGAACGAAAAAGGAATTCCTTTAGACCATGCCACCATTAGTATTAAAGGAACCAAAATCAATGTTAGTAGCGATAATCTTGGAAAATTCACCATAGTATCGCCTGTAAAAATTCCAACTTTGGTTGTGACTTTGTACGGTTATTCCACACGGGAAGTGATGGGAATTGAGGATAATATCAACATCATTATGCCTTTGGAAGCAAACAGCCTAGACGAAGTTGTGATTGTAGGAAGTAGAAATCCTAAAAAAAGCAAGCTCGAAACAGCCGTTCCTGTTGATGTGGTAAATTTGGCAAAAATAAGAAATATCACGCCACAAACCAGTACAAACGATATTTTGACCTACTTAATTCCGTCCTTTAATTCCAACCGACAATCATCGGCAGATGGAACGGAGCATATTGATCCCGCATCGTTACGGGGTTTAGGCCCAGATCAAGTTTTGGTTTTGGTGAACGGAAAAAGACGCCACACCACTTCCTTGGTCAACTATCAAAACACGGTAGGAAATGGTTCTGTTGGTACCGATTTAAGCGCTATTCCAGCCTCGGCAATCAAGCGAATTGAAGTTTTGCGAGATGGTGCAGCGGCTCAATATGGCTCGGATGCTATCGCGGGAGTAATCAATTTAGTGATGAAAGACAATGCTGGTTTTGAGGCCAATGCCACTTACGGAAGCACCTCGCGCAACGATGGTCAAACCACCAATTTGAATTTGAATTATGGTGCCAAAATTGGGAAAAATGGCGGTTTTGTTAATGTAACTGCGGAATTTAATAACCGTGAAAAAACCAATCGTTCCCAAAATAACAACCTAATTATTTTTGACCAATCGGCGTATGATAATTATTTTGCGTATGATTTTAGTAACGACAATGCCCGTGGATTAGACGATGCCGCTTTGGCGCAAGCCGGATTAAAACGGGATGATTTTAATTTTCAAATTGGCGATGCCAAAATCAAGAATATCCAAGGTTTTGTGAATTTATCCGTGCCTTTGAATGACAAAATTGATTTTTATGCTACTGGCGGCGTGAGTCACAGGAACGGAACTGGATTTGGATTCAGACGTTTGCCAAGTGAAACCGAGAATGTAGTTGCTTCTTTATTTCCGAATGGTTTTCAACCTGAATTGAATTCGGTGGTGACGGATCTTTCGTTGATTTCGGGTTTCAAATTCAAATTAGGCGATTGGAAATTGGATGTGAGCAATACCATTGGTCAAAATAAATTTACGTATGATGTTGCCAATACTAATAATTTTTCATTGGGAGCCAATAGTCCAACTGAATTCAAAGCGGGAAATCATTCCTTTTTGCAAAACACCGTAAATGCAGATGTTTCTCGATTCTACAAAAGTGTTTTTAGCGGTTTGAATGTGGCTTTTGGAGCCGAATACCGTTCAGAAAACTACCAAATTAATGCTGGCGAAGTGGCATCCTACAGCAATGGTGGTGCGCAATCTTTTCCTGGATTTTCTCCTTTGAATGAAGTCAATAAAAACAGAAATAGTGTTGGAATTTACGCAGATGTTGAATCAGATATCACCGAAAAATTGCTAGTAGGTGTAGCCGCTCGTTACGAAGATTATTCGGATTTTGGGAATACGATTAACGGAAAATTATCGGCTAGGTATAAAGTTACGGACACGTTTTTTGTGCGTGGAGCAGTAAGTACAGGTTTTAGAGCACCATCATTGCACCAGCAATATTTTAACAATATCGCTACCGATGTTGTTGATGGGGAACTATTAAATTCAGGTATTTTTAGAAACGATAGCGACGTGGCTAAACAACTTGGAATCCCAAAATTAAAAGAAGAAACTTCGAAAAATTACAGCATTGGTTTGGTTTTTTCTCCTTTGAAAAAACTACACATTACCGCTGATTTTTATCAAATAAAAATTGACAACCGAATTATTTTAACTGGGAATTTAGGAAACGATGCTTATGGCGATCCCGTTCCTGAACTTCGTGCTTTGTTTGCAACGTATGGCGTGGAAACAGGACGTTTTTTTACCAATGCCATCAATACTACTACCAACGGGATTGATGTTGTGGTTGATTATGATATGAATCTGGGTGCAGGAAATTTGAACTTATCGGCTTTGTACAATTACAATCACAATCAAGTTGCGGCTCAATTAAATGCTATTCCAACTGCATTTGTAGGTCAAGAAGACGTGTATTATGGCCCACAAGAACGTAGTTTGATTGAAACGAATACGCCAAAAAGTAAAGGAACTTTTGCGGCGAATTATGCGGTTAAAAAATGGAATTTTTTATTGAGAAATACGTATTTCGGGACAGTTACCCGTGATGGATTCCCTTTTGGAACTACTCAAAAACACGCTGGAAAAGTAGTAACCGATTTGACGATTGCTTATAAAGTAACGCCAAAAATCCAGTTTACGCTTGGAGCAAATAATTTGTTAGATGTTTTTCCGGACAAGCAAATTTATGAGAACAGTTATTTTGGAGTGTTTAAATATGCGCCAGTTCAAATGGGAACTACAGGAGCGTACTATTTTGCTAGAATGAGTTTTAGTTTGTAGTTTAACTGTTTTTGGCTTTCGGTGTTGCCGCAAATTGCAAGAAAGTAGTCAGACTTTGAAGTCGGCTTTTCTAACTTTTTTTGCCACTGATTGTGCTCATTTTTACAGATTAGATAGAATTGTGCAATTTGTGACTGCTTATTTGTTAAGCTCTAAAATCCATACGATTCTTGTTTAGGTAATTTTTTTAACACTAAATTATAGTTTAAATCAGTTTAAATCAAAGTCATAAAAAAAGCATTCGTTAGTAGCGAATGCTTTTTTTATGAATAGTTTCGAGTTAGTTGATCGAGTCTTTGGTTTCCTCCAAATCTTCGGAATGGCGGCCAATTTTAATTTTGGGATTGTCCTTGTTGCCAGTTACTAGTATTGGAATTCCGAGGATTCCTAGTGGCGGTAATCCCAGGCGCATTTTGATATTTAATCGACCGTCAAGGCTGGTGGTACCTTCGATTCTGGGTCTGAAACCTGCAAATTTGAATTTGAACCGTTCGATGGTTATGATGTTGTTTTTGATGGAACTTTTGATGGCTACTTTGGACAATTCTGGATTTTTGATGGCGTCGTGGTTCGTTTTCTTTCCAACGGCATTGAACATTTTCATGCCGTGAATTTTGATGTCTTTTACGGACAAAACACCATTTCCTATTAGCGATGGATATATAGGCGCCATATCGGCATTGAGTTTTCCTTTTAAGGTATAGTCTAACGATACGGTTCCTTGTGCTTTCTCGGCAGCGCTCGCCATTTTGCGGAACATTTTGATTTCGTTGTAGGCTCTTTTAATGTCAAAATCATTGGCCTTTATGGCATATTCAAACTGTGCTTTTTGTGGTGTAATACTCTGGTAGCTGGCGTTCATAGTGACTTGGCATCCTATTAAATTGAAATTGGTATTTTGCATTTTCAGTTTGCCATCTTTTATTTTTAGAGCACCATTTGCGTTTTGAAGGGCTATCCCTTGGAAATTTATTTTTTGGGCATAAGCCTGAAATTGCAAGTTGAACGTGGGCGGAATTAGGATAACTCCTGTGGTTTGTTTAGCTGATGAAGGTGCTGTTGTCGTTGTTTTTGAATCGGTTGGGGTGGCTTGGGAAACCGAGAGGAATTCATCGGTGTTGATGTACTTGGATTGCAGTGTAAAAGCACCTCGTAAGACTCCGTTTCTAGCACTCATGAAGTTGAAAACGTTTTGTAAATAGCCATTCATTTTAAAATCCGATTCGCCGTAAGTTGCCAAGAAGGTGTTGAAGGCCATTTTGTCCTGTTTGAAAGTAAAAATTCCTTCTTTGATGAGCAGTTTTTTGGGCAGGTACTGGGTTTTTAGGACTATATTTTGAACTTCAAGTGTGCCTTTGTTATCGAGTTTGGTGTAGTTTCCTTTTTCGGCGTCGCTTTGTTTGCCTTTTAGGGCTAAATCGGCTTTTATAAAACCATCTACATCAAGTCCTTTTTGTGAAAATACGTGGTATATTTTGCTGATGTTTAGGGTTCCTTTTGCCTTGATATCGTAGGTTAAATCGTTGAAATTGTTCAAATCAGCTTCGATCGTGAATGGTTTTCCTTCAAAGGTAAATTGGGTTGGTTTGAGGGTTACTTTTAAATCATTGAAATCCCCTTTTTGATTGTTTACAGTAGCAAGTACGGTTATATCTGTGATTGGATTGGGGTAGTATGGGGTTTTTAAGTATCCGTTTTTTAGATTGATTGTGGCATTGGCTACAGGAAATTTTTTGGTCTTTGGGTTGTAAATTCCTTTTATCGTGCTGTTTCCTTCCAGGATTCCTTTTAGGGTTATGTCCGGAATTCCGAGTGCTTGATTGAGTTTTTCTAAATCAATTGCAGCCTTCAAGCTCCCGTCTACGGTTATGTTGTTGATGCGGGTGGTATATAATTTGGCTTTCAAGTATCCTTTTTGGACATTCAAGGAGATGTTTTTTAAATCGACAATGAGTTGCTCTGGGTTTAGTGCTGGAACTTTGGTCGAAAAATCAAAATTTAGGTGTTCTACTGGGAATTTGCTTTTGTTGTAATTAACAAAACCATCTCTTATTTTGAAGTCTAAATTCAAATCGGGAGCTTGGTTTTGAGAGGCATTGTACGTTCCTTTTAAGGTCAAAATGACATCTGTTTTTCCTTTCAAATCGGTTTTGTTGAGCCACGTAATGTATTTTGGCGGGAAAGCAGTTATTAAATCATAGAGGTCGCTGTCTATTGATTTTACTGTAAAATCCATAGAATATCCGTCTTTTAGGAAGTCAAATTTACCTTTGAAATCAACGGGTAATTTGTTTATTTTTAAGTCGTTTTGTTCGAATATAAAGGAGAGGGAATTGACATTTACTTTGGTAATCAAATCGCCATTTACTTTTTTATTCATTAAATAGGGCTCGTTTTGATAGAACATATTGAGTGTTGCAATTTTGACATTGGAAGACAAGTCAAAAACATTTTGGCTTAAATCTCCTTTTCCGAGGTAATTGAATCCGAGTAAATCAAAATGAATGGCTGTTGATTGATCATCGTACCTGATTTGGCTGTTTTTGATTTCTATTTTTTCTAATCGCAATGCGGTCGATTCGCCTTCTTTTTTCGGAACTTCCTTGCTGGCAATGTAAACGTTATAATTTGCAAGTCCTTCTTTATTGACTTTGACGTTTATATTGGCATTTTCAAGATAAATTTGGTCGATATTTATGGATTTGCTAAAAACAAGACTTCGTACATTGATTCCAAAAGAAACTTCTTTGGCTGTAATAAATTTTTCTTTTTGGAACGGAGCAGCGCCTTTTAAATCAAAATCATCTAATGTCAATGTCAGGGAAGGGAAGTGATGAAAAAAAGAGACGTTGGCATTGGTGTAATTCAATTCGCCGTTGAGTTTGGTATTAGCGTATTTTTTTATTTCAACTTTGATTTTGTCGGCAAAAAGGATTGGAGTTAAAAACAACAGCGATAAGAGTACTGCCAAAAAAACACCAGTATATTTTATGATTTTAATGAAAATGGATTTGTTGTTGCTTTTTGCAATTGCCATAATTGAGGGAATAGTAGCGTGAATGAAACAGAATTGTATTTTTCAAAGGTACTTATAAAATCTGAAAAGTTGGTTTTGGGATATTTTTTTTGAGTAGTTTATAATGTTTTCGTTTTTTTAAAACCAACAGATTTGACTTTATAATAGGCTCATTAAAAAGGAAATACTACAAAGTTGTCAACACTACTACGTTTTCGTAAAGGGTTTAAAAAAAAGCAGTGTTGTACCTATGATAATTTATATACTTTTAACTTTCGAAACTGTATAAAAATTGAATTAAGTTCAATTATTAAGTAGAATAAAAACACTTATTGTAAAAAAAATAGCTTTATGGTATTTTATGTTTAAAGTTTCGTCCCGTTAATGAAAATAACCCCAATCTAAATAACCATGAAATTACTTTCTAAAAACATTCTGATTATAGTAATGTTCCTTTATCTTACTTTTTGCTTCAAGGCAAGTGCGCAAACCTTTAAAGACGATATTATGATGCAAGCATTCAGCTGGAATGTTGACTTGCAATCCTCTGTTTCAGCCGAGGGAGGATTATATGCTTACTTAAATAGTCGTGCTAGCGGTTATGCTAATGCCGGTTTTACAGTGCTTTGGATGCCGCCACCAAGTAAATCTACAGGTGGTGTAGGTTACATTCCAACAGAGTTATTTAATTTTAGTCAAACTGTATATGGGTCGCAAGCACAACTAACCACCTTGCTTACCACTATGAAAAACACCACGCCTCAAATACACGCTATGGCTGATGTAGTTGTGAACCATAGGGGAGGAAGTACCAACTGGACTGATTTTACCAATCCTACTTGGGACTGTCATTCTATAACCAGTACCGATGAAGCGAATTCAGGAACAATCACAGGTGTTCGTCCATGTGGTACTGCTGATACAGGAGATGATTTTAATGGTGCTAGAGATTTAGACCATACCAATGCACAAGTTCAAACGGGAGTAAAAGATTATTTGACCAAACTAAAAGCATTAGGATTTGATAGCTGGAGATGGGATATGGTCAAAGGATTTTCGGCTAGTTATGTTGGTAATTATGTTGCTGCTTCTACACCTCATGGTTCAGTAGGCGAATACTGGGATGGCAACGTAGCTAATGTAAAGCCATGGATTGATGGTACGACTAAACAATCAGCCGCATTCGATTTTCCACTTTATTATACATTAGGTACTGCATTGAGTAGCGGAAATTATGGAGGTCTTGCTGGAAATCCTGGATTAGCAGGTCAGTTTGGATATGCTAGTTTGGCGGTTACGTTTCTGGATAACCACGATACATTTGTAACTACCGCTTTCGTTTCGGATGCGAATGTGATGAAAGGATACGCATATCTTTTGACGCATCCTGGCATTCCTTGTGTGTTTTTCTCTCATTATCATGGTGGAACTTTTACCAAAGATGGTGTGACTAGAACGTATACAAATCATCAAACGGCAATCAATCAATTAATGGCTGTTAGGAAAGCAAATGGTATCAATGCCAATAGTTCACTTGTGGTATCTAATTCATCCTCTTTTTATTCCGCTACTATCGATGGTAAAGTGGCAGTACGAATAGGTTCTAATGCCACTTGGACACCTACAGGTACAGGATGGGTAGAAAATGCATCAGGTACTGATTATAAAGTATGGTCGAAAACAGCAATCAATGTGGCGCCAACAGTGACTATTAGCACACTTGGAGGATCGTTTGTAACCGGAACTACAATTGCGGCTACCATTACTGCAACTGATGATAAAACAGGATCGGTGATTCATTACACTACAGATGGTTCAGTGCCTACAATAAGTTCACCAGTATATACAGCACCAGTTTCCATCACTACAACAACTACACTAAACGCTATTGCAGTTGATACTGATGGATTGTTGTCAGGAGTTGCCTCTCAAACCTATACTTTCTTGACAGTAGGAACAATCACAGTTCGTTTTTTGCCGCCAGCATCTTGGACTACACCAATCAATATTCATTATTGGAATGCTGTTCCATTGGCTAATTTAGCTGGAACAACATGGCCTGGAAAAGTAACCACTGGTCCAGACGCAAACGGGTATTACTCGTATGTTTTTAATAATCTAGCGAGTATCAACATTATTTTTAACGACAGTAAAAGTGGTACAAGAAACCAAACTGCTAATATAGAAGGTGTAACCCAAAGTACTTGTTATAATATGTCTTCGGGAACACTAGTTGTGGAGCAATGTTCCACGTTAGGCATTGGTCAAAATGAGTCTAAAGTTTCTAAATTAAAATTATATCCAAATCCAGTTTCGGACGGATTTAAATTAAATTTAGAAGTGTCCGATGTTTCTGTTTATGATGTAACCGGTAGAATTGTAAAACAATTTAAAGGTTCTTTTGGAGCTGAAGCCAATTTTCAAGTTGAAAACATAAACAAGGGTTTGTATTTTGTAAACGCCACTTTGGCTGAAGGAGGAAATACGACCATTAAATTTGTTAAAGAGTAGTTTTTGTTATTGTAGAGATTAAGGCTGTTTGACGTGTTTAGGCAGCCTTTTTTAATCCTTAATATTCCATTAAAAAATTGCAGACGAAATTTTTGCGCTTTTTTTGCTTATTAAAATGCAGAAAATAAAACAGCATAACCCTCAAGAAGATAAAGATTACTAGTGGCAACGCATTTTAAAACAGAAAGAAGAATAGTTTATTTGTTGTTTTTCAGCTATTTAACACAACTATTAGGGTGATGTTAAGCATAAATTAAATTTTCATTTGCGAAATCGATTTATATGCCTATTTTTAACACTATTTTAATCATAATACTCATTATAAATTAACACCAAAATACGTTTTATGAAAAATAAATTACTTTTATTTTTACTATTTGTTTTGTTTTTAGGGAACAGGTTAATTGCAACAAACTATGCAAATAGTAGTGTTGTTTCTAAAAAGAAGTCAGAGTTAGTAGTCAGTAGTACACCATTAGATACTATAAAAAAAAATAGAAAAGCTGCCAAAGCGAACAATGCCGCCAAAACTCTTGGCGTATTGTTAACCCCAACGGTAGTGGCAGGAAGCTCTTGTGGCGACGGCGTTAAGTTTACGCAAGTAAATCTATATGCTAACGGCGCTAATGTTTCGGATGTGATTGAATGGTTTACCAGTCAAACCGCCGTAACTCCTGTTTTTACAGGAACTAATTTTAGTCCCAGTATAAAAACGACCACAACCTATTATGTTCAAAGCAAATCGGCCGATGGTTTATCCGTAAGTATTCGTGTTCCTGTAGTAGGTTCTATCTATTTTACACCTCCGGCAGTGACGCTTTCCGCTTCGCCAACAGGGTCGCCATTGCCGCTGTGTTTTGGAACTTCTGTAACTTTTACGGCTACTGGCGGTGCTGATTTATTTGAATTTTCAGTTGATGGAGTTGTAGCACAAGCCATGTCTCCCAGTAAAACATTCACAACAAGTACTTTGAATGACGGTCAGGTGGTACGCGTTCGTTCTCGTTATGCGGTAACACTCGACGGAACGCTAACCGAAAAAGCTTGGGGAACAGGGAATTTAGAGGATAATGGTCTTTCGGCTACGTTGTCAGCGAATGCGGCTACGGGGTATATTAATGGATTAAAAATTAGCCCAACAGAAAATAAATTAGTTTTCGGTATTCCCGGGAAATTACTAAATTATAGAAGAATCTTATTGTTTTTGGATACAAAAGCGGGTGGATATAATGTTTCAAATTATGGGGATGAAAATGGATCTTTGCCAGAAGTTCGTGCCTTTAACTATTTCAACAACAATCCCAGTACTTTTGACTCTTATTTTGAAGCCGATTATTGTATTGCCATTGCTACTGATGCAGGCGAAACTAATTATTATGCAGATGTTATAGAGTTAAAATCAGGAAATTCGATTAAAACATATTTAGGAACCGCCGCAACTGGATCGCCAACATCGGTGATGGGAATTAATAAAGGCAATACTGGAATTGGAGATTATAATTTAGGTTTTGAAGTAGAAGTTTTAAAATCTTTGATAGGGTACACAACGGGCGATATTAAGTTTTTTGCACTGACAATGCAAGATAATTTTCCAACAAACTATAATGTTACCAATTCCTTCTTGAGTCCAGAGCGTTCGGGTACTGCGGATTATGGAAGTGGTGCGATAAATTACAATTTAAAAGATCCTAATCCAGTTTATGTTTCCTCTTCAGCCTTGACACCTTGCTATAGTGAGGATACCATTGCAGTTAGTATCGCTCAAAATCCAAGTGTAGCTTCGGTTGGGCCAAATCAATCCAATTGTATTTTGACAAGCACTGCTTTGGGAGGAAATACACCCGCAATTGGAACAGGTTTGTGGTCTATTAAATCAGGTCCAGGAACAGCAACTTTTAGTGATGCTTCAAGTGGTTCGTCAACTGCTACAGTTAGTACTGTAGGTGAGTATGTGTTTACTTGGACTATTACTAGTGGTACCTGTACGGCATCGACAGCGGATATTAGTGTAATTTATGATGTTACCAAAGTTCCAGTAATAGGTGTCATTACGCAACCAACTTGTGCAGTCAATACGGGAAGTGTAATTTTTAGCGGGTTGCCTGCAACAGGTACGTGGACAATAACACCTTCTACTGGAACAGCAGTTACAGGAACAGGTTCTAGTTATGAATTTAAAAATTTACTAGCTGCAACAAATTATACTTTCGTTGTTACGGATGGGGTTAGTAATTGTCCGTCACTTTCAACTATTCCAGTTGCTATTGATGCGATTCCGTTACCTCCAACGGCACCAGTTGCTGCAACAGTAGTGCAGCCGACATGTGGTTTGCCATCAGG
>NZ_VJZT01000027.1 GCF_007097245.1 Flavobacterium restrictum
TTTGCTGGTGGAGACCCTGCCAAAGTCTTTAAAACTTGAAATAAAAATGGTCGGAATTTCTTCCGACCATGACTACTGTAATAGGTAGCTTTTTTTTTGGTTATAGAACGCTGATTTTCTTTCAAAAAAAGTGTCCCTTTTAATGCTAATACTGCTCATAAAATAGTGTTGGTGCACTAGAAGGAATGTTAAGCTGTTTTTATTTCCCAAAAAAGGAAACTAAAATATGGTTTCGGTAGCGTGTGCTGTACTCAAACCAAAAACATAACCTTTTTATAACATCCAACTTACATCAATAGTAACATCAAAATTTAATTTTATGCATTAAAACTTAAAAATGAAAAAAAGATACTTTTTACTTTTCATATTCTTTATAATAGCCTCATTACAAGCACAACCCATATCTTTTTCTGACGCTAACTTTAAATCCAAATTAGTTCAATCCGATGTGACTAATACAATCGCACGAAACTTATCCGATGATTATTTTGCAATTGATGTTAATAAAAATGGAGAAATAGAACTTAATGAGGCCGCACAAGTAAGTTATTTGGAACTCAATAATTCTGAAATTACCTCCTTATTGGGAATTGAAAATTTTATAAATTTAGTAACTATAGAATGCAGCAATAATGCAATTAGCAATTTGGATATCAGTCATTTAAAAATTCTAACCGATTTAGTTTGTGATAACAATAATCTAGTTACACTTACCCTAAACGGGGCAACTAATCTTCAAAATCTGTATTGTCAATCCAATCAATTAACGACCTTAAATGCAAACGATTTATTGAATCTACTCACCCTAAATTGTAGTGATAATAAACTGACTACTTTGAGTGTAAACAATTTGAATAACCTTCAATCACTACTTTGTAATAGCAATGCCATTTCTACTTTGAATTTAGATGATTTAATTAGCTTATTGACACTAGATTGTAGTTCGAATAGTTTAACTGCACTTGATTTCAGCAAAATTACTAATATAGTGAGTTTGAACTGTAATTTTAATTTGCTCTCCACCCTTACTGTTACTAGTTTGTTGAATTTAAATAATTTAGCTTGCAGTACTAACAAATTAACAACATTAACTGTAGCAGGATTAGAGAACATAACTACTTTAAACTGCAATAATAACCAGTTAACTACTCTAAATACTTCCAATTTAGATGCCCTAACGTATTTGTATTGTGCCAATAATAATTTGCAATCACTGCTTGTTACTGAACTAAAAAATCTAAAAGTGTTGGATTGTAATACCAACAAGATTCAAACAGTAGACCTAAATGGGCTTACAAACCTCCAATCATTATATTGCAACAACAACATCCTTAATACGCTGAACACCAACAATCAAACACAATTACAAACATTGCTAGTTGCTAATAATAACCTCAATACTCTTTTTCTAAAAAATGGAAGCAGCGAGGGTTTTCTTGACTTTTCAGGAAACCCAAATCTAAACTATATTTGTGCCGATGAACTTGAAACAGCCTATATTGAGGAAGAAATTCTAAATAATAACTATACAAATTGCGAAGTGAATTCATACTGTATCTTTGTTCCAGGAGGAAATTATTACAGCATTGAAGGCAGTAATAAATATGATAGTAATTCTACTGGTTGTGACGTTTTGGATATTAATTTTCAAAATCTCAAAGTATTACTTGATGATGGAATTACCAAAACCAATTTTATTGCCAATACAACTGGCTTTTATTCTTTTGGTTTAACTGCAGGAACGTATACGCTACAGCCACAACTTGAAAATCCAAATTATTACACAATTACACCAGCAAGTAGTACCGTTACTTTTCCAGATGCAGGAACTTCCTTTAATTCCTCATTTTGCATTGCACCAAATGGCAATCACAGTGATTTAGAAATAAACATTTTGCCATTAGACAATGCTAGAGCCAGTTTTGACAGCAGTTACAAAATCGTTTATAAAAACAAAGGAACCGTTATACAATCTGGAGTTGTTTCGTTAAATTTTGATGGCAACGCGTTAAATGTAACAACAACAAATCCTCTAATTTCCTCACAAAGTGCCACTAACTTGATGTGGAATTTTACAAATTTGAAACCACAAGAAACACAAACAATAACAGTAACCTTTAAAGTTAAAAGCACTATTCCTGCTGATTATCAATTAAATTATAGTACCAATATTACCAATGTGCTCGACATAACACCTGCTGATAATAGCTTTCAATTGACCCAAGTTGTTGCGACTATTTTAAATAAAAATGCTAAAATTTGCTTGGAAGGCCATTCCATAACACCCGAAAATCTAGGAGACTATTTGCATTATATGATTCGTTTTGAAAATTCAGGTTCCACCATTGCCAAAAATATAGTAGTTGAAGATATAATCGATACATCAAAGTTTGACATAACCACACTTATCCCTCTTTATTCCAGCAATTCATTTACTACAAAAATAACTAACACTAATAATGTTGCTTTTTTATTCGAAAACATTAATTTACCTTTTGCTGAAAATACCAATAAAGGCTATGTTGCTTTTAAAATTAAAACAAAAACTTCCGTTTCAAATATTGAAAAAATAAACAATTCGGCACAAGTATATTTCGATTACGAGGCACCTATTACGACAAATACGGCTACAACGAGTATTCAAACGTTACAAGTTGAAGAAAATAATTTTTCTGATTTTTTTACAGTTTATCCGAACCCAGTTAAAGACAATTTGAATCTAATTTCAAAAAATCAATCCGAAATAAATTCTATCGAAATTTACAACACACTCGGGCAACTCCTTCAAACCTTCATATCACCCAAAACAACTGCAATCATTCCTGTTTCTGGACTAAAAAAAGGACTGTACATTCTAAAAATAAGTGCCGTAAATGGAAATTGGTCAACACAATTCCTAAAAGAATAATCAATAAAAAAACACATAATTGAGCTATCTCTTTTTGAGATTTCTATTTTGGAATTTTTTTGGGGGATTTGTTTTTTATCTTTTGCTTTTTAAAAAAAATCACGTTTTCTGTTTTTTCTTTTTAGCGGCAGGAAATAGCACATTATTCAAAATCAAACGGTAGCCTGGGGAATTGGGATGCAAATCCAAAACGGTAGCTGGATCCCCCACTTGATGCTGAAAATCTTCAGGATCATGACCTGAATAAAAGGTAAACATTCCTTTTCCTTTTTCGCCATGAATGTATCGCGCTTCGCCATTGAGTTCACAGGTTCCTAAAATAAGCACATTGGATTTGATAAATTCAGGATCAAAAGCCGTAGTTTGCCCCATAAATCCTTTGACGAGTTGGGTGTGATTTTGACACAACATACTCGGAATCGGATCCCATTTTGCCGAGAATTCCATCAATGTAAAATAATCTTTCTCCATGGGAATTCGGCGTTTCTGGGTCATATCAATATCCGAAAACTCATATTGTTCTGGTTTTCGTTCCAAAGTAAAATTTTTGAAAGCAAAGGAATTTCCGTAATTTAATTTCGATTGGTAATTTGCCTCACTGGCATCCCCGTCAAACATGGCTTCGCAAATATCAACGCCATCAGCAGCCAAGGCAATATCAAAACTATCGGTTGCGGAACACATGGCAAACATAAAACCGCCTCCTACAACAAAATCTCTTATTTTTTTGGCAACTGCTCCTTTTTCCTGCGAAACTTTGCTGTATCCCAGTTGCGTTGCAAGCGCTTCGGAAGTTGCTTTTTGTTCTAAATACCATGGCGCATTTTTGTATGCACCATAAAATTTTCCGTATTGCCCCGTAAAATCCTCGTGATGCAAATGCAACCAATCGTAAAGCAAAAGCTGATCGTTCAAGACCTCTTCGTCATAAATTGGGGTAAATGGAATTTCGGCATAAGTCAAAACTAATGTTACTGCGTCGTCCCAAGGATGCTTGCCTTTGGGAGTATATACGGCGATTTTGGGTGCTTTTTCTAGAATTACTGTTTCCATATTTTGGGAGGGACTCGAAATTTCGTTCAAAATTGCCGCTTCCTCACCATCCGAAAGGATTTCAAAACTCACACCCCGAATTTGGCATTCTTTCCTGATTTCAGTCGCATCTGGCAATAAGAAGGAACCGCCACGGTAGTTGAGTAACCAACTGGCTTTATAGTTCTTATCCAAACACCAATAGGTAATTCCGTAGGCTTTCAGGTGGTTTTGTTGTGTGGTTTCGTCCATTGGCAGCAAAATAAAGGAGGCTTTAGCACCAAATGAAACCAACAAAAACAGAATATACAGTAAAGGTTTGGGTAGCATTGTGATTTTTTTTACCAAAGATAAAAGGAAGTAGCGCTTTTTTTTAATTCTAGTTACAAAAATTCATTTTTTTTAAATCCAAAATCCAAAACACTACGTATATCAGAGTAAAAACCGGTTTATAAACCCATACAATACTGCACATGTGCAATAGTATTGGTATTAAATAGAAATAGATATGCCCAAGAAAACCATAAAAAATCCGTTCAAAAACCCCAACAACCTACGCAAAATAGGAATTGGTTTGTTCCTATTGCTACTGGCTGTTTTTTATATTCTGTCTATTGAATTTCTTTTTCTTTAAATGAGGGAAGTTTTTCGTTACTAGTTAATACCAAAAATATAAAGAAGGCAGCTACATTATGAAAACAAGGTTGCAAATTATTTTTTTTCCACAGATTATATTGCTTTTCAGAAATTAAAAAGAAAAGTTAAATAGAATTGTGTGGCTAAAAGTATTAAAACGGAACATCGCTGTCATCGTTGTTATTCAAATTGCTTCCAAAAGCTTCATTTGGAGATGGCAAGTTTTTAAACGGATTGTCGTCATGACCTAAATTCATGGTCGATGGCAAATAATCATCGCCACCTGAATAATCTTCAAGATTGTCAAATTTACCCAGATTACCAATAAATTTCAATCGGATGTTTTCGAGCGAACCATTCCTGTGTTTGGCAATAATAAACTCGGCTTGACCAGCTGTTGGCGATTGTTCATCATCGTCCCATTCGTCAATTTTATAATATTCAGGTCGGTAAATAAAGGAAACAATATCTGCATCTTGCTCAATTGCACCCGATTCCCGAAGATCCGAAAGCAGTGGTCTCTTACTAGAACCACGGGTTTCAACAGCACGGGACAACTGGGACAATGCAATTACTGGAACGCTTAATTCCTTGGCCAATGCTTTTAAGTTTCTAGAAATTGTAGAAATTTCTTGCTCTCTATTCCCGCCCCCTTTTCCGTTTCCTCCGGCAGTCATCAATTGCAAATAATCGACAATGATTAGTTTTATGCCGTGTTGCGAGGCCAAACGTCTGCATTTTGCACGCAAGTCAAAAATAGAAAGTGAGGGTGAATCATCGATATACAAAGGAGCTTTTTCTAGATTTTTTACTTTGGTACTCAATTGTTCCCACTCGTGTTTTTCTAGTTTTCCAGTACGCAATTTCTCTGATGACAAACCGGTTTCGGAGGATATCAACCTTGTAATCAACTGAACCGAAGACATCTCGAGGGAGAATAAAGCAACCGGTTTTCCAAAATCGATAGCGATATTTCGAGCCATTGAAAGTACAAACGCAGTATTATGAGTTACGGTCATATCCTCTAAAAGAAATAATCTATTTCCGTCTATTTCGAAACCATAATAATCATCAACAATATCAGCCTCTACTTGAATTCCTGTAACTTTCCAATCTATCTTGGTAGTGCCTTTTCTGGCTTTTTTACGCTCAATTTTGGTAGGAATGGAATCTAAATTGCCAAAAATCCTAATTCTAAAAGCTTCTCCTTCAAAACCTGTGGCTTTAATTGAAGTTTTTTTCTTTTTTAAAGAGGTTCTAAAGCCTAACGAATCACAAAGGAATTTTATTTGTTGTGCTAGTAGTTCATTCTTTTGAACAATTTCAAAACAGTTAAATTCCGATGAGTAATGCCCATCCGAATCTATAATTCCTGCTAAAAGTTCCAATCGGTTTTTTGTGGCATTCACTAAATACTGTTGCGGAATGTGTTTGTTCTGAATCAAATTTAGTTGTCGCAATTCTGTTTGAATACAAGTATTAAATTCTTCAGAAACATATTTATTTCGGTTTATGATTGAATAATTTGCGGTTCTGTTTTCCTGTAAATAAGTGACCAACTCTGACTCTAATTGCGTGGCATATTCATTAAGGTATGCCACAACTTCGTTATCAATATTTGTGATTCTTTGGCTGTAGGAATGACCGTCACCCAACCACAATCCTAAATAATAAGGTTCTAATGGTAGGTTTTTTTCTTCGAATTCGACCGCAACTTTATATCCTTTATAATTAGATTTGAATTTATCTGATTTAGTTAAATAGTCTTTAACCGTAATATTGAGGACATCCCCTTTCTTGTGATTGCCTTCATTTCTACTTCTTTTTAAAGATAAAATATGACTTTCGTTCACTCGATAAGACATCGCTTTATTTTGATGAATCCAATACATTTGCTCTCGTCCACGGGCAATTGATAGCACTTTTCGTGGCGTAGAGTCATCTCCCATCAATAAATCACCTTGTTGAATAGCTTCCACTTTTTGCAACGAACCATCAAATAGCAAGACTTTTGTCCCTTTTCCTAAACATTTCCCCATCCCAGGTCGAGCCGCAATAATGATTAAATCACTTGGTTGCCAACCCGAGGTAATCTTGTCTAACTTCTCGAATCCCGTGGCGATTCCGCTTAATCCTTCTTGACCAGCTATTTCTTCGATTCGTTTTTTGGCTTGCAGCACTAAACTTTGTGCAGTTTCGGAACTACGTTTGACATTTCCCTGTGTAACTTCATAAAGTTTCGATTCGGCTTTGTCTAATAAATCAAAAACATCAGTTGTTTCATCGTAGGATTCTTCTATAATTTCGGAGGAAATCCGTATCAAACTGCGTTGAATAAATTTTTGTAGAATGATTCGAGAGTGAAATTCGATGTGCGCCGAGGACGAAATTTTTTGCGTAAGCTGAATTAAATAAAAATCCCCTCCAGAGAGATCCAATTTGGCATTTTTGCGGAGCTGCGCCGAAACTGTTAATAAGTCAATGGGTTGCGAATCCGTAAAGAGCTGAACGATAGCCTCAAAGATATGTTTGTGTGCTTCTTTATAAAAAGCATCGGGTTGTAAAATATCAATTACCTCATCAACTCCTTTTTTATCAATCATCATGGCGCCAAGCACAGCCTCTTCTAGGTCTAATACTTGCGGAGGTAATTTGCCTTTTTCAAGGTTAATGATTGTTGTTTTATCGACCTTTATAGGGCTAATGTTTTTGAAGTTTTCCATGGAGCGAAAGTAACTAAAAATTAAAAAAAATAGCTATTGAGTTATTACTAAAAAATGTTTATAAACTGGCATTCGTTGTTAATAACCCAAAAAAAATCCGAAACGGTAAGGCTTCGGACTGTAATTGAATTTGTACTATTTTACTCTTTAAAATCACCCATTTTGGTGTATTTGTCCATCCTTTGAGCAATTAAATCGGCTGTTGATAAGTCTTTCAATTCATTGTACCCTTTCATGATATATTGCTCTACCGTTTTGAAAGTCGTGGCACGATCATAATGGGCGCCACCCAAAGGTTCTGGTATAATATCGTCTACTAATTTTTGTTTTTTCATATCGGAGGAAGTTAGTTTCAGGGCTTCGGCTGCTTGCTCTTTATACTCCCAACTTTTCCATAAAATGGAGGAACACGATTCAGGTGAAATTACCGAGTACCATGTGTTTTCGAGCATGTATACTTTATCTCCAACACCTATTCCTAAAGCACCTCCTGATGCTCCTTCGCCAACAATAATAGTAATAATAGGCACTTTCAAACGTACCATTTCAAAAATATTTCTTGCTATGGCTTCGCCTTGTCCCCGTTCTTCGGCTTCTAAACCTGGGTAAGCACCGGGAGTATCGATTAAAGTCAATACTGGGATTCCAAATTTCTCGGCCATTTTCATCAATCGCAAGGCTTTTCTATAGCCTTCGGGATTTGCCATTCCAAAATTTCGATACTGACGAGTTTTGGTATTAGTCCCTTTTTGTTGTCCAACAATCATAAAGGATTGTCCTGCAATTTTGCCTAAACCACCAATCATGGCTTTATCATCTTTAAAACCTCTATCGCCATGCAATTCTAGGAATGTGTCGCCACAAAGTGCTTTTATATGATCTAAAGTATAGGGTCTATTGGGGTGTCGTGAGAGTTGTACTCGTTGCCAAGCCGTTAAATGCTTGTATATATGACGCTTGGTTTCTTCTAATTTTTTGTTGATTTGCTTGCACGTATTGGTGACATCAACATCCGATTCTTTACCAATAACGACGCATTTTTCTAACTGCTCTTCTAACTCTTTTATAGGAAGCTCAAAATCTAAATATTCCATAGGATTTGTGCGTTTTATTTTTGTTTTTAAATTTATTTTGGAACTGCAAATATAAAATTTAAAATCGTTCCAAAAGATTATTTTTTATTTAACTCAAAATTAATTGCTTCTTAATACCTCTTATTCTGATTTTTTTTGATAGTGTTTCATCACGCCATTTAGCACTACTGTGATCACAATGATACCTGCGCCAATATAAAATTCAGTGCTCATTTTTTCTTTTCCGCCAATGATAAAATAGGCCAAAATAATGCCGTAAACCGGTTCCAGATTCGTAGTCAACATCACCGTGTAGGGCGTTAATCGCTGCATTACTTTGACCGAAGCCGTAAAGGCATAAGCAGTACAAACCGAGGCCAAAAGGAGTAGTAAAATCCAATTTTTGGTCGTTAGCATAAAAAAATCGCTGCTGAAATTTCCTTTGCCAATAAAATAGAGCGTTATAAATGTAAACCCAGCCAAAAATTCATAAAAAGAAATCACCGATGGATCGTGATTGGCTATTAATTTTCCGTTAATCAAAGTGAACACAACCCCAAGTATAATGGACACCAAAGCCAGCAACATACCGTTGACATAATTGATTTCGACTTGCATAATCAACCCCAATCCAGCAATGATAATGAGTCCAAAAAAGACTTCGTACCAGAGCACTTTTCGACCATAAAAAATAGGTTCCAGCAGCGAAGCAAAAAAGGCTCCCAACGAAAAAACCGAAAGTGTTATGGAAACTGTGGAGCATTTTATAGCTGCAAAAAAAAAGATCCAGTGCAACGCAATAAGCAAACCCACAAAAATTAATTGTAGGACTGCGCTAAAGGATATTTGGAACGATTTTTTTTTGATTCCTAAAAACAGAGCCAAAAAAATCGTAGCAAAACCCATTCTATACCAAACCAAAAAATCAGACGGAATGGTAATCAAAGCGCCTAAAATGGCGGTAAACCCCCAAATAAAAACAATTAAGTGCAGGTTTAAGTAACTTTTTAAATTATCGTTTCGCATTTCGAAGTAAGTAAATGGCTAAAATGCCAAAGAAAATATTAGGCAACCAAACGGCCAATAAGGGCGAAAAAGTAGATTTTTCGGCAATGGTTCCAAAAATTTTATCAAAAAACACAAACGCAAATGCCAAAGCGATTCCTATAGCTAAATTAGTTCCCATTCCGCCACGACGCTTCATAGCCGATACAGAAACAGCAATTATCGTTAAGATAAAAGCCGAAACCGGAACGCTAAATTTCTTGTATAAAACTACCAAATACACATTGATATTCGAGGAACCTCGCTTGCGCTCTTTGTCGATAAAAGCATTTAATTTACCTAAACTTAAGGTTTCGGCGATATAAATTACGGGAGTCAAATCCTCCAAGTCGAAACTGAATTTGACCTTTTTTTCGGGTGCTTTTTCAATAACATCTCCCATTTCGCCCAGCGTTCGTTTGGTGTAATCGTAGAGCGTATAATTTTTTTCTTTCGGATTCCATTTGATTCTGGTAGCGGTAATTTTATACTGCAATTGTTCTTTTTTGAACTTCTCTAACGAAAAATTAAAAGCCATTTTGGAATCCGAATTGTAACTATTTACATAAATAAATTCGGTGTCGCTTATTTGCCGGTAAACATCGGCATTGTCGCCGTGCATGAGTTCCTTTCCGCCATTTCGAAGATACGTATATCTAAAATTATTAAATCCTTCACTCGAAACGGGCACCACGTAAAACCCCATTAATAACACAAAAACAGAAATAATCGACGCTCCTATAATATAAGGTCGCAAAAATCGGGTAAACGAGATTCCAGAACCTAGAATGGCAATAATTTCGGTATCGTTAGCAAGTTTGGAGGTAAACCAAATAATAGACAAAAACAAAAATATAGGAAATAATGAACTAGCAAAATAAATAGTAAAATGATAATAATAAATGGCTATTTGCACAAAGGGAACTTTGTTTTCAAGCATTTTATTAATCTTCTCCGATACATCCACTACAATTCCGATAGGGATAAACAGCAATAGCATCACCGCAAAAGTGGCTAAATACCGTTTTAGAATGTACTTGTCGATTATGGTTAATTGCATACCGTAGCAGTTGGAAGTTATTGGTTATAAGTTGTAGGTTATGCGGAAGTTAAATTGCTTTTTTACTTTAATTATTGCTTAACTTAATTGCTACAATCGTTGGCTCATGTTTTTTACCATCATTTCTTTCCAAGGTCTAAAATCGCCTGCTAGTATGTGTTTTCTAGCCTCACGAACCAGCCACATATAAAACCCAAGATTATGAATTGTGGCAATTTGTTTTCCTAAATACTCATTGGCGGCAAAAAGGTGACGCAGGTAGGCTTTGGAATATTCGGTGTCAACATAGGTAATTGCCATTTCGTCTATTGGAGAGAAATCGGCTTCCCATTTTTTATTTTTAATATTAATGCTTCCATTTGCGGTAAATAGCATGCCGTTTCTAGCGTTACGGGTAGGCATTACACAATCGAACATGTCAATTCCCAAAGCAATATTTTCAAGAATATTAATGGGTGTTCCTACTCCCATTAAGTAGCGGGGTTTATCCTCGGGCAAAACCTCACAAACCACTTCGGTCATGGCATACATTTCCTCGGCAGGCTCGCCCACAGATAATCCACCAATGGCGTTTCCTTGTTGGTTGGAATTGGCAATATATTCGGCTGATTGTCGGCGTAAATCTTTATAAGTACTTCCTTGAATAATTGGAAAAAAAGTCTGCTCATATCCATATTTGTATGGCAACGTATCCAAATGATTGATGCAGCGATCCAACCAACGGTGCGTCATGTGCATGGAGCGCTGTGCATAGCGGTAATCACATGGGTAAGGCGTACATTCGTCAAAAGCCATGATAATATCGGCACCTATGGTACGCTGAATTTCCATTACGTTCTCGGGAGTAAAAAAGTGGTAGGAACCATCAATATGCGATTTAAACTTTACGCCTTCCTCTTTAATTTTTCGGTTGGCCGAAAGCGAATACACTTGATACCCACCAGAATCGGTCAAAATATTGCGATCCCAATTCATAAATTTATGTAAACCACCTGCTTTTTCGAGAATTTCTGTTTGCGGACGCAGGTATAAATGGTAGGTATTTCCTAGTATAATATCAGGATTAATATCGTTTTTCAACTCGCGTTGGTGTACTCCTTTTACAGACCCCACAGTCCCTACAGGCATAAAAATAGGTGTTTCAATCACACCGTGATCTGTAGTTATGCTTCCAGCTCTTGCTTTGGATTGGGGATCGGTTTTTAATAAATCAAATTTCATATTCTCGTTTTTCTCCCGACCATTCGGGATGGCAAAGATAAGGTAATTAGACAATTTGAAAATTAGATAATTTAAAAAATTACGAGGGATACTTGCAAACATTTTTAAGGTTATGCAATTAACACTATTATGCAACAAAAAGAATACTCGGACGCTACTAACTTTAATCCATTTTCAATAAATTAATTTTGGTTTAAAATGAAAAATTATTCTAAAAAGTAGTGTAGCAAAAACACAAAGTGGCTTTTTCCATCAAATCCTTTGAAAAAAAGATCCAAAATCCATCAACTAAAAAACGTATCTTTAGCTTTCTATTTTTTTATAAATAGGATTTTATTTTAACCAAAACCATTTCAAAAATGAAAATCAAATTCCTAATCTGCTTCTTTCTTCCTTTGCTACTAATGAGTTTGCAATCCAAACCAACCGAAACCGAAGCCATCAAAAAACTACTCGAAACCGAAGCCGCAACTTGGCGCTCTGGCGATAGCAAAACCCATGCCGCTTGCTGGCACCTACAACCCTACAGCAGGATATTAGTTTCGACTCCTGACGGCGCTACCTATGATGTTCCGCCAATAAACATGACACAACCCATACCAAATCCCACTGGTGGTTATGCAGTAGGTTCTAATTTTAAAATGAACATACAAGGCAAAACGGCTTGGGTAAGTCACGATGAGGAATCTACCGCAAAGGATGGCAGCAAAAGCTATTCCTACGAAATCCGATTACTCGAAAAAATAAAGGGCCAATGGAAACTAGTGGGTCAATCCATTCATTTGTACAAAAAAGGATAAAACAAGTGACGCCATTTGGACTGTTTTGTGTAACAAATGTTACATTCGGACTGGAATCCCAATTGTATTTTTGCCAACAAAAAATACACCCAAAAACAAAATCCCAATGAATGTTGAAAAATTAATACGAGAAAACCACGGCACAATAGTAGACGTACGAACACCCGAAGAATTCCTGGGCGGTCATATAGCACACGCTATAAACTTCCCTTTGAGCGAAATTCAGCAACGAATGGAAGAATTACAAAAACTAAAAACACCATTAATATTGTGTTGTACCTCTGGAAATCGCAGTAGCCAAGCACAACATTTTTTGTCGCAACACGGTTTTGAATGCTACAATGGCGGCTCTTGGTTACAAGTTAATTTTTTGCAATCGCAAGCCAATAAAATAAACTAATTAACAATCATCCTATAATGTCGTGTTTCAAAAATTTGACAAAATGGAGCAATAGATTGATTTTGAACTAGTATTGACCATATTGCTTCTTTTGACTTTACGACTTTTAAACCTTCGACTTATTTAAAATGATCAACATACTCAAAAAAATTTTGGGATTAGGCAACACTGTCAATTTCCCAGAATTGCTAGAACAAGGAGCACTTATTATCGATGTTCGTAGCCAAAACGAATTTGCCAACGGACATTTAAAAGGAGCCATAAACATCCCTGTTGGTACTCTAAAAAACAATTTACCACAACGCAACAATCAAAACAAACCCATAATAACGTGTTGTGCCTCTGGAATGCGAAGTGCTGCTGCCAAAAAAATCCTAACTTCCAATGGATATTCCCAAGTTTACAATGGCGGTGGCTGGAGTAGTTTGCAAGATAAAATACAAACAAGACTTTAAAAAATGCGGTTACAAAATCAATGCTAGAAGTGTTTAAAGTATTGATTTTTAAAAACGCCTCTTGAAATCCTCATTACAAATAATTCTATTGAATTCATTTGTCTTACGCCAAAATAAAAATTACTTTTGCGGGAGTTTAACTTTTACACACAAAATGAAGCCTAACACACAACAATTAAACGATTTAACTATCCAAGTAAGAAGAGATATTCTTCGAATGGTACACGCTGTCAATTCAGGTCACCCTGGTGGTTCTCTAGGATGTACCGAATTTTTAGTAGCCTTGTACCAAAACCTGATGGATCGCAAAGAAGGATTTGATATGAACGGTCTGGGAGAAGACTTGTTTTTCCTTTCAAACGGCCATATTTCACCTGTATTTTACAGCGTTTTGGCTAGAAGCGGCTATTTTCCAGTAGCTGAATTGGCAACTTTTCGTTTAATAAATACGAGATTACAAGGACACCCAACAACGCATGATGCTTTACCTGGCGTACGTATTGCTTCAGGATCTTTGGGACAAGGATTATCGGTAGGAATTGGGGCTGCACAAGCCAAAAAGCTAAACGGTGATAACCACCTTATTTATACACTTCACGGTGATGGCGAATTGCAAGAAGGTCAAAACTGGGAAGCCATCATGTATGCTTCGGCCAAAAAAGTAGACAATATTATTGCAACTATCGACCTTAACGGAAAACAAATTGACGGTACTACCGATGAAGTTTTGTGTATGGGAAGCATTCGTGCTAAATTTGAAGCTTTTGATTGGGACGTTCTTGAAATTACAGAAGGAAACAACCTCGAGGCAATTATTGCTGGAATGACAGAGGCAAAATCAAGAACAGGAAAAGGAAAACCAGTTTGTGTATTGTTGCATACCGAAATGGGCAACGGTGTAGATTTTATGATGTACAGTCATGCTTGGCATGGTAAAGCACCTAATAATGACCAATTAGCAAACGCTTTGAGTCAAAACACCTCTACTTTAGCCGATTACTAGAATGAAGATTGATGATTAACGATTTCTAATTTTTTAAGAATTCTTTGATCCTTCAATTTTTTAATCTTTCAATAAAATTAAAAAATGAAAAAATATACAAATACAGGAAGTAAAGATACTCGTTCAGGTTTTGGAGCGGGAATGACAGAATTAGGGCAAACCAATGAAAACGTAGTAGCACTTTGCGCAGATTTAATTGGATCCTTAAAATTTGATGATTTCAAGAAAAATCATCCAGAACGTTTTTTCCAAATTGGAATTGCCGAGGCCAACATGATTGGAATTGCAGCAGGACTAACCATTGGAGGAAAAATTCCATTTACGGGAACTTTCGCTAACTTTTCTACCGGAAGAGTGTATGATCAAATTCGTCAATCGGTTGCGTATTCTGATAAAAATGTAAAAATTTGTGCCTCTCACGCAGGATTAACTCTTGGTGAAGACGGCGCAACACACCAAATCCTAGAAGATATTGGATTGATGAAAATGTTACCAGGCATGACCGTAATCAACACATGTGATTACAATCAAACCAAAGCGGCTACACTAGCTCTAGCTAAACATCATGGCCCAGCTTACTTGCGTTTTGGGCGTCCTGTAGTGCCTAACTTTATGCCTGCAGACGAGGAATTCGTAATAGGAAAAGCAATTGTATTAAGCGAAGGAACTGATGTGACAATTGTTGCAACAGGACATTTGGTTTGGGAAGCATTAATAGCCGCAGAAGCATTGGAAGCCAAAGGTATTTCTGCCGAAGTAATCAACATTCACACCATTAAACCTTTAGACGAAGAAGCGATTCTAAAATCATTGGCAAAAACAAACTGTATCGTTACTGCCGAAGAACATAATATTCTTGGTGGTCTTGGCGAAAGCATCTCTAGAGTTTTGGCATTAAACCAACCCTCACCTCAAGAGTTTGTTGCCGTTAATGATAGCTTTGGCGAAAGCGGAACTCCAGAACAACTCATGGAAAAATACAAACTAAACAATCAAGCGATTGTTGCCGCTGTAGAAAAAGTATTGGCTAGAAAATAATAGGTAGTTTTTGAAAAGTGTAAAACTTTAAAAAATATGCAAAAAAATCCCGTTACATTTTATTGTAACGGGATTTTTTATGGTTCTTCGCCTAAATTAGTGGAAAGTTATAAAAAGGTTTAATTTTAGGGTATGGAATTAGACGGATTAGGGATTTT
>NZ_VJZT01000028.1 GCF_007097245.1 Flavobacterium restrictum
AAACTAATACTGATATTTTTTTCATTTCTAAATTATTTTCTTCTGCGAATTTCAGCATAACTAGCTACTAACGTTCTCGCGCTACACGCAGTTTGGGATTAAATTAAGCCTATTCTTCGGATTTGCCAAATCTTCCAAATACAAGACCAACTTTAAATTAAGCCTAAAACCCAAATTGCTTGTAGCGTGTGTTATGGGGCGGTTGTTTTGTCGAAATTACAATTAAACCGCAAATTTTTCACGCTTCTGTTGGCAAATTCCAATTTACACCTTTCCTTTTTTCGGCTAGTAATTTTCGGCTTATTATTTTCAATTATTCACTTTATATTTCTGCGCAAAAATTTTCAAGTTTCTACTTTTCAAGTTTCTGCTGGCAAGTTTCGACTTTCACGCTTCTGCTTTTCAGATTCCAATTTTCAAGTTTGCTTCGCCTGTTCGCTGTCGCTCGAGTCTGTTGGCAAGTTCCAACTTTCACGTTTCAGTTTTTCGTCTGTTTATTGTCAGATTCCAACTTTCCGACTTCTGCTGACGATTCCAATTTTCACGCTTCTGCTTTGTAAATTATCTGCGAGTTACAAACTTCATTTTCAAATCGAAATTACCTGCGTAATTTCGGCACAACTGCCCCATAACGTTCTGGCACTACAGCGGGTTTGGGATTAAATTAAGCCTATTCTTCGGATTTGCCAAATCATTCAAATACAAAACCATTTTTCCATTAAGCCCAATGCCCAAATCCGTTGTAGTGGCTGTTGGTGGCAGTTTATTTATTTATGGAAATAGAGAAAGTGCATTTCACTATTCACATTTATTCCTTTGAATTTAGCAGGAACCCATTTTGTTTTTTTAACGAATTTTACGGCTTCATTTTTAAAATATTCTGCAAACTTATTGTTTTCAGTATCTGTGAAACTACAATCAGTTTCAATGTTGCTTATTTTTCCACTTTTATCTAAAATAAAATTTATTTGTGTACTCGAATAATATTTTCCTGATTTAAATTTATAATCATTTGGATAAGTAAACTGTTTTTCAAAGTCTTCTGTGGGCTTTTTAAAATAATCTGAATAATTTTTTGTGTTCGGGTATCTTGAAGTTGTATCACACTCTTCAAATTTGAATACTAAATTTGGATTATTTATTACAAATTGAATTTCGGCTAAATTTCTTAATGTGCTTATAAATTCATTGCCATATTTATTTTCAATAGCAATTCTCATTTTAGAAGCGTAGCAATTTCTTTTAAATCCGTTTAGGTCAGGAATACAAGATACTAAAGCGGAATCAATTTCTATATTATAAGCGGAAAGTAACGTTTTCATTTCTTTATTGCTTCTATACATTTTTGTCTTTCCACGAAAATAGAAATAAACTAATTTTCCACTTTGTATATCTTTTTCTGCTCGTTTTTCTTCATTTAGACAAACCGTATCTTCCTTTTTAGTCTGATTTTGATTGTAAACATAAATCGAATCATTTGATTTTTCAATATCATTTTGTTCGTGTTTTTTGTTGCAAGAAAACAAAAAGCAAATAGTAATTAATAGAATGACTTTTAAAATTTTCATAGATTCTTGTTTTCGCCCATTTTGCGGTTAAATTGCCACCAACGTTCTGGCACTACAGCGGGTTTGGGACTAAATTAAGCCCAATTTTCGGATTTGCCAAATCATCCCAAATACAAAACCAACTTCCCATTAAGCCCAATGCCCAAATCCGTTGTAGTGGCTGTTAGCTGTAGTACATTTTTTTTAGTTATGTTTTATTAATTTCTAATCCATTTTTAAGAGCAAATATTACTTTTGAATCTTTTATTCTATATTGTGCAATTCCCCCTTGTTGTGAATCAAGCCCGATAAGCCCGATTCTTTCCATTCCTATTACATAATTTATTGTAGACCCACCAGTTTGAGCCTTTTCATTTAATTGATTTTTTGTAAAAATTTCAGTATCTAATTTCAAAAGATGTTTAGTATAAGAATAAATATCCATTGTATTTGCTCTGGAATTTGACTTTTTGGGATAGTATTCATAATAATTAAAAGTTGTTACAAATTTAACAAGTGCTTTTGGTATTGATTCACTTTCAATTTTTGTTGAGTTAGAGTCTGATTCGAATTGAACTTTGAATAGATTATTAAAAATATGCCATAAATCTCTTGGATTATTATTAGCAATCTCGAATACATTTTCAATTTCTAATTCAGTTATTGAATCTTCAAATAATGTTTTGTAATCTGATACGATTCCATCAGAATATGCTAGTAATCTCTGATTTAAGGCTTTTTTAAGATCCTCATTCGACCAAGATAAAGTTGGACAATAATGTTTTTGAGTCCTAACTTGATCTTTTATGAAATTAAAAGGTGTCGACCAAGTTGAAAAAACAACTTGTAGATCTTCTTCTAAAAATAATTTATTATCTGTAAGTATTTTAACAATGAAATCTGAAATTAATTCTGCATCATTCATAAATCTTGAATCCTCATCTGCTCTGTCAAAAACAATCAACACTCGATTAAAAGATAGTTTTTTTGATAATTTGGCAATCCTTAAAAGTAATTGATATGAAGTTTCTTGGTTAATGAATTCTTCTTCTATATTTGAAGTTGGCAGTTCAGGAAAGAAATTTTTTATTTGTACACTATCTGATAATGGTGGTAATCCAGTAAAATGTTTTGCAATGTATTCATCAATAAATACACCTCCAGCAGTTGCTCCATAATTAAAAACACCACGAAATATATTTTCAAATTTTTTGTAATTTCTTTGCAACCAAGAAATCTGAATATTTTCAATTTTTTCTCGTAAAATACCTTTAGAAATTTGAGGAACAAAATTTTTTAGTAAGTAACAAAGTAATAGTTTTTCTTCTCTATTCAGATTGGAAATTCTGGTTTTTCTTTCGGCTAAATTACTAAAGAGCGATACAGATAAATTTGATATTAAAAATTTATATAAATCATTAAGGTTATAATCACTTTTAAGAGGAGAAAAATCAATAATATGAACTAAAACAGTATTTTCTGCATCTACTTTATTTATAAAATCTTTGATTAAAGCTGTTTTTCCAGTTCCACGATCTCCTGATAAAATTATTGAATTTGTTTGAGAGAAGTTTTCTAAAATTGTTTCGTAATCATTTGGTTTGACAAAAGTTTTATCAAATCGTTGACTTTCGTTTTCTGTAGTAAAAGAAGCAAAAGGGTTTTCAATTAGATTATATTGTCCATAAAAATCTTTAATTGTTGTCATAAATTATATTTATTTTTATTGCAGTTTTTTTGGTTGTATTACAGCTAACGTTCCCGCGCTAAAAGCAGTTTGAGACTAAATTAAGCCCATTCTTCGGATTTGCCAAATCTTCCAAATACAAAACCATATTTAAATTAAGCCAAATACCCAAATTGCTTGTAGCGTGTGTTACTGGCTGGTTATTTTGTCGAAATTACAATTAAACCCCAAATTTTCACGCTTCTGTTGGCAGAATCCAACTTTTACATTTCTGTTTTTCGGCTTGTAATTCTCAACGTTTTTATTTTCAATTATTTACTTTTTTAATTTTTGCGCAAAACTTTTCACATTTCTGTTGGCAAGTTCCGACTTTCACGCTTCTGCTTTTCAGATTCCAATTTTCAAGTTTCTGTTGGCAAGTTCCCATTTTCACGCTTCCGTTTTCAGGTTTCAACTTTTCAAGTTTCTGCCGGAAAGTTCCAATTTTCACGCTTCTACATTTTTAAGTTTCTGCGAGTTGCAAACTTTAATTCCAAATCGAAATTACCTGCGTAATTTCGGCATAACTAGCCAGTAACGTCCCGCTACTACAGCGGGTTTGGGATTAAATTAAGCCCTATTTTCGGATTTGCCAAATCATCCCAAATACAAAACCAACTTTCCATTAAGCCAATTGCCCAAATCCGTTGTAGTAGCTGATGGTGGCTGTATTTTTATTAATCGCAATCTACATGTAATCTATGTTGTCCACAATTCACACATTGAAACAAATAGCCCACTAAACTTCCATCTTTTGATAAGTATTGTTTAATCATTTCAGGTTCATAGCCATTATTTTCAATATCATCAATTAATTCATCCATGAATGGTTCAATAGTTTTAGTGTCAGCATAATCAATTAATTTACAAGGTTCGTTACAATGAGTGAGCCAAACTTCTTGTTGCCAACTTATATAACTCGGTGTACGTTTGCTAACTTCTAATAGTAGTTCTTTATCAATACTTTTATAATTTTCAATTCCATCGTAATCATTAAATACTCCATTAAACATTTCAGCAACTTTTCCATTTTCTATACACCAAGGACAAATATAATCGGGTTCTTTTTCGCTATAAAATGAACCTGTGTATTTTAAATTTCTATTTTCGTTACAACACGAACAAATTCCGTCAACTTTTTCAAAAACATTAAGTTCATATGCGTTTGGGCTAAATTTGAATTTCGGTAATTCCATAAAGTGAGTAAATTTTAAATTTTCTTGTTTTACGATTTCTGCTGTAATATTGCCACCATCGTTCTCGCGCTACAGCGGGTTTGGGACTAAATTAAGCCCATTCTTCGGATTTGCCAAATCATCACAAATACAAAACCAACTTTCCATTAAGCCAATTGCCCAAATCCGTTGTAGCGTGTGTTGGTGGTTGGTTGTTTTGTCGAAATTACGAATTTCCTCAAAGATTTCACTTTTTTGTTTCGCAATTTGCTACATTCTGCTTTTCACGCTTCAATTTTTCGGTTCGTAATTTTCAACTTATTGTTTTAAATTTCAATTTTATTTTCTGCGCAAAACTTTGCAAGTTTCTGCTGATAAAAATCCGACTTTCACGCTTTTGCTTTTCAGTTTCCAACTTTCCAATTTTCTGCGGATAAAAATCCAACTTTCACGCTTCTGCTTTTCAGATTCCAATTTTCAAGTTTCTGTTAGCAAATCCAATTTTCACGCTTCTACTTTTTCAGTTTTCTGCTTTTTCAGTTTCTGCTGATAAAATCCAACTTTCACGCTTCTGTTTTTTTAGTTTCTGCGATCTGTGAACTTTATTTCCAAATCGGAATTACCTGCGTAATTTCGGCACAACTTGCCACCAACGTCTCGTGGCTTGGCGTCAGTTGGGGATTTGGTTAGCAAAATGTATAAATTAAAGACCGAACTTCCAAGTACAAAACCAACTTTAAAGTTTGCCTAAAACCCCAATTGCGCCAAACCGCTGTTAACTGATGTGCTTTTATTTATTCTGTTTCTTTGTTGAATTCTGAATATGTATTTGTTTTCATTATATCGATTTTAAAATCTCCAATTTCATTTTTCGTAATAATTACGCTGTCAAAACCTAATTTATCTAACTTTTCCATTGTTGCTAATTCTCCTTCTTTAAGTTGTAAAACTTTTCGTAACAACCAATCAGACAAAGCTTTGTTTGGATTTGTCATCAATGCTTTTGAATTTTCTTGACAAAGTTTAGCCGAGAAAATTTCTCCGCTTGGAATTTGCAAATTAAAATCTTGGTCACGTTTTGGAAAGAAATTTGGATATTTTCTGTGCAATTCCGCAGGAATTGGAATATAAACTTCTCCAAAATCTCTTTTCCTTCCGTTTGCATTCCATTGATTTAAACCGCTACGCTCAAAAATAAATTTTTCTTTTTTCTGAATTCCGTAAAGTGGCAAAATGACATAATTTTCTCCTTTTACAAGTTTGTCGGTTGCGGTTTTTAAGTTTTTATTTTCTTCAAATAATTCAAGCAATAACGAATATGGATCATCAATTATATCAATTGGCAATCTGAACACATTTTGTGGAATTATGAATTTTCTAAAAAGTGTGCTTTTGGAATAGTTAAATGAATATAAATTATTTCCGTCCTCAAATTGCAAACTCGCTTTATTGTCTTTAACTGAATGAATATTAGCAACATCGATAGTGTTGTAATCAGTTTCATAAAGCAATAATTCCTTTTCTTTTCGTGCAACGATATGATAAAGTGAATTTTTAATATCGTAAACTCTTGAAGCCAAATTTATTCTATCATTTCTATATTCGCCAAGTTTTA
Source organism: Flavobacterium restrictum (assembly GCF_007097245.1). Taxonomy (GTDB): domain Bacteria; phylum Bacteroidota; class Bacteroidia; order Flavobacteriales; family Flavobacteriaceae; genus Flavobacterium; species Flavobacterium restrictum. The sequence goes on from NZ_VJZT01000028.1 coordinate 6,064, forward strand.
AAGCCAATTCTTTGCCTTTAAAATCTTTTAAAGTTCTTGATAATGAGTTAAATTCGGCAACTTTTTCTGTACTTGTATTTCCGTTACAAACAAAAGTTTTTAAACCAATTCCAACGGAATTATAATTTGCGTCAAACGCAGTATCAGAACGCGAAAGATTTCCAGCGTCAAAACTTCTACAAAAAATATTTTCAGCAACACGATAATTAATGAAAGGAACAGCACTTTCGCTAAAAAGACCCGAAAGCTTTGAAACTGCTAATATTTTTTTTGGAGCTAATTCCCGCTATACGTTCCAATCTTTTTAGGCGAAGAAAAATCGCCAAAAAAGGATTTCCACTCCTATCGGGGCTAGGGCTATCCGTTTTCTATGAAATCATAGATAAAATCATTAATTTGTTCGCTTTCTTCATCAAATTTTAAAACAATTCTTGATGATATTTTTTCAACCCAATTATCAATTTCAATAAATGATACAAAATTATTTAAAAAATTTAAGCGTTCATTTTTGTTGTTAAATTCATCAAAATAAATAACAATATCTTCTTTGAAATTGTCATAATAGTTTCCTTCAGTTTTAGTCAAACTGTTTTCTAAATAAATTATTTTTTCTTCAAATGTTAACATATGTCTTTTGATAAATGATATTCTTTAGTTTCTTTTGATTTTATTATTCGTTCTTCAAATTTTAAATTATTGATTGGATTTTCAATAGTTAGGAAAGTTGGTAAATCATTCATATTTAAAACCAAAGTAATTATATAATCATTTTTATATTCGGAAGCCATTAAAAATTCTTTTTCAGTCAATCTAAATTTTCCTTTTTTCTCTCTAATTCCTTTGACTTCGGCTAAATAGGAACTTTCATTAACATTAATCTGAAAATCATAACCATCGCCGTATAATCTAGCATCTTCTAAAATTCCATTATTAAAAGCTGAAATTTCATTGAAATTATTCATAAAATATAATTCAGCCTCTAATCCTGTTTCTTGAAGTTTTTTAAATCTTGATTTTACAATTGGTTTAACTTCAACAAAAAGTTCTTTGATTTTATAATTTTCTTTCAAATATAATTTGACAATATCAGAATATCCTTTTACATTTTCATTTCCAAATAAACTATCTATTAAATATTTTCTATGAATGTAAGCATCTCCTTTTTGCCACCAACCTTTTCGCCCATTATTTGGGAAAAATGGATCAAATAAATCCATTCTATTTTTTACAACACTTCCTGTTTCAACTATTCCAATCTCAACAAAATAATTAAAGAAATTAGTCTTTGTAGTAAAACCAAATTCTTTTATAAAGGCGTTATCAAATTTAGATAGTCCATAACCAAGTAAGTTTAGAATTTCATAATTTTCGTGTTTATTTCCTTTTTGTTCCATAAATTATGCAACAAATTTAAATTGAGAATATTTTTCGACTTGATTTGGGTCAAATGCAACAATAAAAATCCGTTCACGATTTTGTGGTATGTTTGCGTGTGTCATTGAGTTCAAAATTTTTGTAAAAACTTTGTAACCCAATTTGTCTTCTAAAACAGAAATTATAGTTTTAAATGTATTTCCGTTGTCGTGAGAAACTAAATTTTTCACATTTTCCAAAAACACAACTTTTGGTTTGTGTTGTACAACGATTTGCTCAATGTCAAAAAATAATGTTCCTCGTGTATCAGCGAAACCTTTTTGGTTTCCTGCAATTGAAAATGCTTGACAAGGAAAACCTGCACACAAAACGTCAAATTCTTGCGGAATATAATTTTTAACACGTTCTTTTGTAATGTCGCCAAAAGGAATTTCGCCAAAATTTTCTCTGTAAGTTTTTTGAGCTGATGTTTCCCATTCGCTTGTAAATACACACTTTCCACCAACATTTTGCATAGCTAATCTAAATCCGCCAATTCCTGCAAAAAGGTCAATAAATTTAAAAGTATAATTATTTGGAGTTGGAAACGGAACGTTTTCAACTTCGAAAAGTAATTGTTGCAAAGCATCTTCTGCAACAATTGAAATTTTTTCTTCGGTTTCTTTATATTCAACAAAGTTTTTTAAAACTTTGACTGCATCTTTTTTGTAATGTTTTGAAACTCCGTTACGATAATTATGTAAGTAATGAGTAATCAAAGCCTTATCGTAAGGTTCGACAACTTTAATCTGATAGTTTTTTCCATCAAATTCCTCAATACTTACTTTTTGTCTTACTGCTATCATAACTTTTTCATACTTAACGCAAAACTACAATTTAATTTTTAAAATTCGTAAATTAAATGTTTCTCGTTTACGATAAAGTTCTTGCGAGCGAGCATATCAGTTAACGTTCTCGCGCTACACGCAGGCTGGGATTAAAAAAGCCTAAAACTTTCGGTTAAAAACTAATTTCGGCTGACACAAAACCAGCTTCAAATTTTGCCAAATGCCCAGCTTGCTTGTAGCGTGTGTTATGGGGCGGTTGTTTTGTCGAAATTACGATTATCACACAAAGTTTTCACGCTTCTGTTGGCAAATTCCAATTTTCACGTTTCTGCTTTTCTACTCGTAATTTTCGGCTTATTATTTTCAATTATTCACTTTATATTTCTGCGCAAAACTTTTCAAGTTTCTGCTTTTCAAGTTTCTGTTGGCAGATTCCGACTTTCACGCTTTTGCTTTTCAGATTCCAATTTTCAAGTTTCTGTTGGCAAGTTCCAATTTTCACGCTTCAGTTTTTCGTCTGTTTATTGTCAGATTCCAACTTTCCGACTTCTGCTGGCGATTCCAATTTTCACGCTTCTGCTTTGTGAATTTTCTGCGAGATGTGAACGTTATTTCCAAATCGAAATTACCTGCGTAATTTCGGCACAACTGCCCCATAACGTCCCCGCGCTACAAGCAGTTTGGGACTAAATTAAGCCTATTATTCGGATTTGCCAAATCTTACAAATACAAAACCATATTTAAATTAAGCCTAATACCCAAATTGCTTGTAGCGTGTGTTGGTGGTAGTGCTAATTTTGATTTTTAATTATTCTCCCTCATACCAGAATATTTTTTGATTACTTTCTGTTATTCCAACGAATCCTCTATTTGTTAACCAATATCTATAAAGATTAATTTTTCCATTTACGGGATTCATTGCATACCAACATTGATAATTTTTTAATGAATCTTTATTAGTCTTTTCAATATTTACAATAAACTCTTCCATTTTAATAGTTTTTAAAGACCAACCTCCAGATTTTAACAATTCTAATTCTGAAATGTCACTTATTGAATACTTATAAATTTCATATTTTCTTTTGTTAGCAAGCGACATATTTTCATTATAATCGTTAGATATATAAATGCTATCGTTAGATATTTTCTGAACAATACCATATTCTGTTTTTTTGTTATCTTTAAACTTAATATTATAACTTAAATTTTCTAAAATTTTCAAGTCATTATTAATTTCATCTTTTTTCTTTAAATTAATAACAAATTCTGTTCCTGTTTGAAATTTATTCCTTATCGAATCATTTTTAAATTTTATATTTTTTTTGATATTATTGATTTCAAAATAAGGCACTTCTCTTTCTGCGAATAATGCAGCTAAATTTATAATTTTAAAGCTCACCACATTGTCAATATCATATGAACTTATTTTTTTACTTGGCCACCAAGCATTATATTCACTTGCCTTAATTTTTCCACTTTTGTATCTAATTGTTTGAAGCATCAATTTATATTCCTTATTATTGGATAGTTTTATAGTTAACTGGAAATTTTCATTACAATTCAACCAAATTTTTTCTCCTTTTTCATTATAGCAATATATTTTTTGTAATGCGATTGAGTCATTAAATTGATTTATAAAATCATTTTTGTCCATTGTATAAATTCTTTCTCCATAACTAGAAAAAGAAATAAATAATAGTAAGTATATATATGTTTTCATCTTCAAATTTAGATATTTTCGGGAAGCATTACCACCAACGTTCTGGCACTACAGCGGGTTTGGGACTAAATTAAGCCCATTCTTCGGATTTGCCAAATCATCCCAAATACAAAACCAACTTTCCATTAAGCCAAATGCCCAAATCCGTTGTAGTGGCTGTTGGTAGCTGGCTTTTTGTAGGTTTAGTTTAAACTTCTTCAATTTTAAACCCTTCTTTTCTAGCCAAATCAACAATATTGTCAATATTTGCTTTACCCCATTCTGTCGAAACTACAAACTTTACATTATCACTGCTGACCAATATGTTTTCATTTCCAGTAAAATGTCTTTTATTAGATTTATTGGCATATTTTGTTTCTACTAATTCAAGTTCGTTAATAACTCCTGTTGAACCTTGATATTCGTCACGAAAAATATTTTTAAGACTGCTGAAGTTCAAAGGTTTTTCTTTTAAATAAGCTCGAACTAATTCTAAAACAAATTTGTTTTTCGCAAGTTTTGTTCCTGTTCCGTTAATAATGTATTTTGTTTTGTCTCTCGAACTTTTGATTTCAGACAGTTCGGAAATATCAGTTTGAATTTTTGGCAGTTTAATTTCAGTTGGATTTTTTGTTATAATGTTTATAGATAATCCTTGCAGGACATTGTCGATTATTTCTCCGTCATATTTATTTAGTAAGTCAAGTTTAATTAATTCTAAAATTTTCGGTTCGTAATCTGGTGATAAGATTATCTGGGATAATATTTTCTGCTCATTTTTTCTGTTGATTTTATTCAGTGAATTTTGTGTAAATGTATTTAATGAGTTATAACTAAAATTCTCTTTGTTAAATAATTCCACAAATTTCTGTCCTTTTTGACTATCTTTTTCAAAATCGATGGTTTCAAGTAGAACTGGTTCGTCATGTTCTGTTAAGTCTCCATCATAAAATATTTGAATAACTTGACCAATTAAAACACCATAATGAAGTTTTAATTGTCGCATATAAGAAAACAACTGTTGTTGAAATTTAGTATTCAGCGGTATATTTGGTTGTTTGATTTCAATTACAAATAAGTTTTTCTTTTCTGCTGAATTTACAACTATATCAGGAACAATTCTGTTTGAAGCACCAATAGGAAATGATGGACGAATTTGTAAATCTCCAGAATATTCTTTCCAATCTAAAACTCGCAAGGATTGAATTACATTTTGTTCAAAATCACTTTCGCTAATTTCTGTCCGAATATTTTCGGATAGCAAAAAGCATATTTCTTTCCATTTTTCGTTATTCATCTACGATTTCTTTTTAAGCTTGCTACCAACGTTCTGCTGCTTCAAGATGCTTGCGGAATTGATAGCAGAGTAGTTTTGGTTGTGCATATTTATGATGATAGCACGTAATTCCACTAAATCCGCAAGTATATTGAAACAGCTGTTGGCGGTAGTTACTGTATTATTTTTTGGTCATTTTTTCCACTCCAAGAAAGAATTTTATAAAGCACATTTTTTTCTTTTTCAATTTTTATAACGTCATTTGTTAAAGTCGTTTCATACCAATTCCCATTTTTATAAGCAATTACCCAAAATATTTTTTCATTAGTGATTTTTTCAATTAGCATTTCAAGTTCTTCTATACTATCAACTGAATATGATGAATTTGGAAGATGATTTTGTATCCATATTGAATTATCTTCAGTAGTACGTATTGCAATTCCGCCAATTTCAGCTGCATTCAAATTTTCACAATGCATCAATAAAAAATCATCATCACTTTCGTCTTCAAAATTTAGACTTGGAAATTTAAGAAGAATTTCAATGTAAATATTTTTTGAATAAATGTTCATTTTTAAGATTCTTGTTGTGGGCGGTTTCAAGTTTCTAGCGCAATTTTTTGGTTTGTGAATTTACCGTTTTATTTCCCGCATTTTTGCACCAAATTTTGAATGATTTGGTTTCAAAATTCGAGAATAAAATTACGATATTTTTTTGAATAATGGTCATTTTTAAATAAAATTATGGGTCATATATAACCTTGAAATTGTGTTTAAAGGTGATTCGTATTCTAGGGTTTTTCTGGGTCTTTCATTGAGTTGATTTTGGACTTGATTTAGGTCTTTTTTAGACAGTAAACGAAAGTCAGTTCCTTTTGGGAAATAATCTCTAATAAGTCCGTTTGTATTTTCATTAGTTGGTCTTTCCTAGGGTGAATATGGGTGTGCAAAATAGACCTTTACTTTAGAATTTTTAGTAAATAATTTGTGTTGGGCCATCTCGGTTCCGTTGTCATAAGTCAGCGATAATTTTAAATGTTTTGGGATGTTTGAAAATGCTTTTTCAAATGCTTTTCTCACTGATGTTGCATCTTTCTTTTTTAATGGTACAATGATTAAAAATCGAGTAGTTCTTTCTACTAATGTTCCAATGGCACTTTCTCTATTCTTTCCCAGCACTAGGTCGCCTTCCCAGTGTCCTGGTATTTCACGTGTGAGCACTTCTTCAGGTCTTTCATCAATACGAATTGGGTCTTTTATTGTTGTTCTTTTATCAGCACCACGACGTACATTTCCTCTATAATTTCGCTTTTGACGTAGTTGAGAAATCAGTAGTTTTTCGACCTCTTTTTTAGGTTGAATATAGATGTGATAATAGATGCTTTCATGAGATATTTGCATAGTTGGATCAAATGGATAAAACTGTTTTAGAGCATTGGAAATTTGCTGTGGCGACCAATGTAATTCAAGATGTGAATATACAAAATTTTTCAGTTTTGGATTACTCTCAATTTTAGTTTTTCCGAGTCTTCTATCGAGAAGATTATGGACAAAATTCACCTCTGCTTTTAGGTTTTGATAGGATCCTTTTTTTACTCTTTTTAGTTCTCTGGAAATAGTACTTGGATGAACAGATAGAGTAGAGGCAATTTGGCTATTATTTTTACCAAGTGCAATTAGTTTTTCAATCTCAATTCTATGGTTTCGATTGAGTCTTTTGTAAGCTGTTTTCATGATACAATTTTAAGTTATTTTTTTGTCTTAAAATTGCGTTAGATTCTTGATTCTGCGGTGTAATTACCGCCAACGTTCTGGTACTACAGCGGGTTTGGGACTAAATTAAGCCCTATTTTCGGATTTGCCAAATCATCCCAAATACAAA
>NZ_VJZT01000029.1 GCF_007097245.1 Flavobacterium restrictum
AATCCCTAATCCGTCTAATTCCATACCCTAAAATTAAACCTTTTTATAACTTTCCACTAATTTAGGCGAAGAACCATTTAAATTCAAAATATATTGGTTTGAAAGATGAAACTCAAAAGGCAAATTATAATGTAACGCATTAATACAATGCTTGCTAAAACAAGAAAATCCCGTTCATTGAACGGGATTTTCTTGTTTATACGATTTCCAACTCTAAAATCAGAAAGCAACAATCTAAAATTAAAACTGTTCTCTACCTGCAAAATGGAAAGCACTTTCTATAGCAGCGTTTTCGTCACTATCCGATCCGTGAACGGCGTTTTCTCCAATAGAAGTAGCGTAAGCTTTGCGAATAGTTCCTTCGGCAGCTTCGGCTGGATTGGTAGCACCAATTAAAGTTCTGAAATCTTCTACGGCATTTTCTTTTTCAAGAATGGCAGCAACAATTGGGCCACGAGTCATGAATGCAACTAATTCTCCGTAAAAAGGTCTTGCAGCGTGTACAGCATAAAAAGCTTGCGCATCGGCAGTGGTTAATTGTGTTAATTTCAAAGAAACAATTTTGAAACCGCCATTGGTAATCATTGCTAATATATTTCCGATGTGTCCGTTTTCTACGCCATCCGGTTTGATCATTGTAAATGTTCTATTTGTAGCCATTTTTTAAGTGTTTTAAATTTTATGCAAAAATAAACATTTTATATCATTCTATTTTAATTTATTGTCAATAAAAAGCCGTTTTGATGTTGTTTTAGTAATAGTGTTATTTTAAAAAACAGTGTTAGTATTAAATCAGAATTAAAAAACGGATCAAGAGTTCTGGTTAGCACCAATGTAAAGTAGTCTCAAAGTCTTTACAACGAAGCGGGAGAACAAAAAAAATCCCTTAACGCTTCTCGTAGCGATAAGGGATTTTTAGGATTAAAACTAGAATTTAGTTTTTGATCAATTTTACAGTAGCAGAAGCGTTTTCAGTAGTTACTTTTGCAAAGTAAATTCCTTTGGCTAAAGTAGTTCCGTCAACAGTGGTTGTAGCTGTGTTACGAACTACACGACCGTTGATGTCGTATACTTGTACTGATTTGATGTTGTTGTTTTTTGAAGTAATATTCCAAGCTCCTTGTGAAGGGTTAGGATATACGGAGAAACTTTTTGCATCCAATTTGTTTAGTCCAAGAGATTTTAATGTAATGGTATACGCTAAAGTTTGTCTGTTGACAGTGATGTCATAAGTACCAGCTTGTGCAGCAGTAACTAAAAAATCTTGTCCAGCAGTACTTAAGTTACCACTTGTAGTAGCAAAAAATTCTGTATCTTTAATATCTGCAGCGTATTTAACAGACCAAGAATTGTTTTCTCTGAATATAAAACCACCTGCTTTAAAAGCTACATCAGTAATAGAGTAGTTGATACCATCAGTTGTTGTCAAGGGAGTATCAGTTCCCCAAGCTATATTAGCATTTCCAGTAATACTGATTGTTTTGAAAGGAGGAGCAGTAAAAGTATAATCTCCAGTTCCTAAATCAATAGAAACAACCCAGTCCCCAGCAGGTACTGTTATAGTACTTCCCGGTGTTGCATTTCCCGTAGGGTAATTACCACCGTTCAATACACCATCAATATCAAATTGAACTGTTCCAGCTGTAAATGTACCTTCATACGTGTAAATGTTACTATCAGCTGTTGCCATAGTCACTGTGCTAGCTAGTGCAGTACCAGACAATTTTACAACGGATACGCCAGCCACAGTGTTGAAGCTGTAGGCTCCAGTAACTACATCTAAAGTCACATCATAAATTCCTGCAACAACACCCACTTTAATATCACTACTACTACCAGCGTTTACTGCAATACCAGTTGGAAATTGTACTCCAGCAGCAGGTGCTCCCCAGTTACCACCAGCAGGGCTTCCAGTAGCATCATTCCATGAGTTATTCGCTCTAAATTTGATTCCAGGACCTGTTACTACTAATCCTGAAATTGTCCAAGTAGTACCACCATCAGTAGATGTCATTTGGTGAACATCGTCAGGTCCTGGGTTACCTGGGTCACCTGGCCATCCACCAACACCTTCACCAAGAATACTCACCGTAGCGATTTGTGCATTTGCAGCAGTCATTGCAAATACGCACATAATTAAATAAAGTAATCCTTTTTTCATAATAATGTATTTTTTAAGTTAATTTAAAGTAAAAGTAACGATAAATTGTATGCTAATTTTGAATACCAAAAAAATGAAGTTACTACAACGTTTTCGTGTTAATAACATTTTATTTGTAAGGCTTTTTTTTGTAGTAAAGTCCAGTATTATAAGGGGTAAGCGTGTTAAAGTGGGAATTGTTTTTGGCTCTTCCTAAAATGGAATAGTTCTTTTTTGGTGTTTTTTAAGATTGTAATCGTGAGAATTTTCTTTTAATATTGATATTTTTTTAGGAGTAATACTGGTGTTATGTGTTGATAATACACTTTATAGCAAAAGTAATCTATTACTTTTTTAAGGAATTGTTCTGGGTATGTAGTAGTGTATTCGCTTTTAACTACAGGTTAAACTTTTGAAATTTGCCACGGATGCCACGGATGTGACAGATTAGCACGGATTTTTTGGTATTACTATAGCGTGATGCAATTAAAATCGGATGCCAATGGATGCAATTCTTTTACAATAGTGGGAATTAATTGGTCACCACTTTCTAGATAAAACTCGGAGAAATTGGTTTGTCTTTCTTGTAAACTCCCATTAGGAAACAGCTCGTTTTGCAAAGCAGTGATGCGTTCTAGCACGTCGTTTAGTTTTCGTTTTTGGGCTTTGATTAAGCGTTTTTCTAGATTTTCTAATCCTTTGGTTTGTTTTATTTGTTGTGCTTTTACGGCACCTAGAAACGAACTATCCGTATGTTTAGTCAATTCATAGAGTTGCTCAAACTGTAGTTGCAATTGTGCTTTTAAAGGCTGTACATCAATAGGAAAATCGGATAATTCATGGGTTTTGTTGGTGATTAATTGCTCTTGTTTTTGGAATAAATCACGCCACGATAGCCCTAAAGCATCGGCTTTTTTGATTTGTTTTTGGGTAGCTAATACAGCTGAATTTCGGAGTAATAGGATGGGGAACGTTACTTTTGCGGCATCGAAAAATGATTTTAACTCCAGCCAATACGCAATTTCGCCACCACCACCAATGTAGCATAAGTTGGGTAAAATAACTTCCTGATACAACGGACGCATAATCACATTGGGACTAAATTTTTCGGGATGGGTTGCTAAAAGGGCTAGTATTTCGGTTGGGGTAAACATGATTTTGGTATTGTTAATTTTGTAAATACCAGCTTCGTAAACAATGCGTTCCCGGAGTTTATCTTCGATATAAAACAAATTAATCTCCCGTGGATTGACTTGAACGGTGTATTGCTCTAGTTTTTTGGCAGTATCCAGCACTTGTTTTTGTGCCGTTTGACGCACTAATTCCTCTTTTATGTAAGGAATAAACTGGCGTTTTAACTCGGTTTCATCGGCGTCCAGAATGACTAAACCGTATTCGCCAAAGAGTGCATTGGCTAGAAAACGGGTCGCATCCGCTAGATTAGTATGATTGAGATACGCCTCTTCGAATAGTTTTTTTAGAAAACTAGCGTTAGTACTCGATCCCAATTCGAGGGCGTATATTTCCAAAAATTCAGCCAGACCTTGAGTTGATAATCGCCCAACAGGGCCTGCGCTATGGGTATTCCAGCGGAATTTTTTGCCTTTGAAATTGAAATAATTAATTTCTTCAAAGTCGTGGTCTTCGGTCGCCATCCAATATACGGGGACAAAATGAGAGTCGGGATACTTGGTTTTTAATTCTTTGGTCAGGTTGATGGTCGAAATAATTTTGTACAAAAAATACAAAGGCCCACTAAACAAATTGAGCTGATGCCCTGTTGTTACCGTAAAAGTATTGGCTTCTACTAGGAGTTCAATATTATGTTGGGTTAGTGGGGAGGTCGTAATTTTGGCATATTGTGCTTTTAAGACCGAGACCAAAACGGCTCTTTTTGTATTGCTATCGGCATTGGTGTTGAAATTACTTTTTTTCTCAACGATTTGGTTTTCAAAATTTTCAAGCGTTGGAAATCGATTATAAAGTTCGTTTAAGGGTTCTTTTTGGTCTAAATAATCGGTCATTAGAGTAGAGAAATAACCAGAATTTTGGAAGCTGATACAGTCGGTTGGCATGTTGAAATAGATTTAAGGCTAAAGTATCAAAAAAAATCGCTTCCCGCAAATGAGGTTTTTGCCTTGGGATGGGCTAGATTTCTTTTTGGGATGATTTACTGTTGTAAACATCTGTATTTGCTGTGAGTTGAATTGCGTGAAGGATAGTAGTGGAGCTCTTTTTATTGACCGCCCTGTCAGGGTTTTGAACCCTGGTAGGGCGGTCAATAAAAAAGCGGGAACGATAGCCTGACCCGAGGCTTTTTCTGCCGAGGGACACGCCAAAATTAAAATGGAGTACCTCGTAGCATTACGTGTGTTATTGCTTGAAAAACTGATTGTTGGCTATGATTTCAACTAGTGGAAGCGTGTCTTTTATTTTTACTTTTTGATTGAAAGCGGCAATATGGTTGTCATGATGCACATCCGATCCGGCATAGGTGTACATTCCTTTTTGAAGCAATTCCTCGGCTATTTTTGCAATTTCTTTTCCGTAATATCCTACAACGGACAGGAGATTGAGTTGAAAAAGACAACCGGCTCGCTTGAGTTTTAGGTATTCATTAAAATTATTATGGTAAAATAAATACCGCTCTGGATGTGCCAAAACTGGAGTGTAGCCGGCAACTTGTAAGTCGAATAGTATGGCATACAACTGAATGGGAGCATTGATATAAGACATTTCGACCAAAACATAATTGTCTTTTAGGGTCAGCAAGTTACCAGATTGAAAAAGTTTGACAAAGGCATCGTCCATCAAATATTCGGCAGCAGCTCGAAAAGGGATGTTGCATTGACTATCTTGCAATTGTTGTTTGGTAGTGGCGGCTTTTTCAAGAATTTGGTCGTGTGTATTGTCCCAAACGTGTTGTATAATATGGGGTGTGGTTATACACTCTGAAATTCCAAATCCTTGTAATGCTTGTGTGAGGCGGAGTGTGTCTGCAAAATTTCGGGCACCATCGTCAATCCCAGGTAATAAATGAGAGTGCATATCGATATGACCATCTGGAATTAAATCTTTAAGAACTGGTTTTGATTTGAATAATTTTAACATGCAACAAAGGTAAGAAAAAAGTACGTAGGATATGTTTTTTAGTGCTTACCGCAAGTAAATTAGTGGTTATTTAGTATCCGAGGGACAACTTTTGCAACAAAATCGTCACCCCCCGCCCTCTCCCAAGGCGAGGGAGCATCATCGCAATTGAATCTTCGGTTACTTATTATACGAAATAAAACCTTTGCACGTTTACGGTAAACCCCTCCGAAGCCCAACCTTTTCGCCTTCATAATCCAACTTGGCGCACCTTGCGAAACACTTCGCGTCTTTGCGGTAAAAAAAACTTTGCGGTAAAACCCCTCCGAAGCCCAACCTTTTCGCCTTCATAATCCAACTTGGCGCACCTTGCGAAACACTTCGCGTCTTTGCGGTAAAATAACTTTGCGGTAAAATCCTTTGCTATTTCTAATTCTAAAAATTAGATTCCCAACAACAAATTACTATATTTGCCAAGCACTTTGTGCCAAAAATCAGTGCCAATACGGCTTATAAGTAAGTTAGTCCTTTGCAAATGAATACTACCAATACTACATCGACACCATGGTTGTTTGAGATAAAACCCAAAAACAAATTCTTTTCGCTTAACTTAAAAGAAGTTTGGCAATACCGTGATTTACTGATTCTTTTTGTCAAAAGAGACATTGTCACCGTTTACAAGCAAACGGTTTTAGGGCCATTGTGGTACTTGATTCAGCCCTTGTTTACCTCGGTCACTTTTACGATTATTTTTAATAATGTGGCGGGAATCAATACGGGAACTGTGCCCCCATTTTTATTCAACTTGGCTGGAATTACCGTTTGGAATTACTTTACGGCTTGCTTGAATGGCACCTCGGATACCTTTAGGAGCAATGCGGCTATCTTTGGTAAAGTGTATTTCCCAAGGATTATTGTACCTATATCTATTGTGATGTCCAATTTGGTCAAGTTTGGAATTCAGTTTTTTATATTCCTATTCTTTTATCTTTTTTATTACTTCAAGGGAGCCACCATTGGCATGAACGCTACTACGGTATTCTTCCCAGTCTTAATTGTGTTCATGGGGATTTTAGGTTTGGGATTAGGAATGATTATATCGTCATTAGTGACCAAATACCGTGATTTTAGCAACCTCATAGGTTTTGGTGTACAATTGTTGATGTATGTTTCAGCAGTGATGTACCCGATGGCATTAATCAAAGAAAAACTGCCTACTTATGGTTGGTTGGTCGCCTATAATCCATTAGCCTATGTGATCGAAACCACTCGGTATATGTTGCTCAATGTAGGGCATATTTCTGTTTTGGGCTTGACGTATACTTTTGGTGTGACGATAAGCGTATTTATAATAGGCTTGTTAGTGTTCAATAAAACCGAGAAAAGTTTTATAGATACGGTGTAGTGGAGTAGAACTTAAAAATCCTCATCCCCCCGCCCTCTCCCAAGGAGAGGGAGCATCATCGCAATTGAATCTTCGGTTACTTATTATACGAAATAAAACCTTCGCGCCTTTGCGGCAAAAAAACCTTTGCGGTAAAAACCTCCGAAGTCCAACCTTTGCGACTTCACCATCCAACTTGGCGCACCTTGCGAAACACTTCGCGCCTTTGCGGTAAAAAAAAACTTTGCGGTAAAATCCTCCGAATCCCAACCTTTGCGACTTTACAAACTATCCTTCGCGCACTTGGCGAAACACTTGGCGCATTTGCGGTAAAAAAACCTTTACGGTAAAATCCTCCGAAGTCCAACCTTTGCGACTTCACCATCCAACTTGGCGCATTTTACGAAACACTTTGCGTCTTTGCGGTAAAAAAACCTTTGCGGTAAAATCCTCCGAAGTCCAACCTTTGCGCCTTCACAAACCAACTTTGCGAACCTTGTGAAACACTTCGCGCCTTTGCGGTAAAAAATAACTTTGCGGTAAAAAAAACTTTGCGGTAAAAAAATGATGTAAAAAAAATCTTTATCATGTTAATTATGAAGTTAAAAAAAATAACTTTGCGTTTTTAGTGCCTTTGCTATAACCCTAGCGCACTTTGCGAAAAAAATTCGCGCCTTTGCGGTAAAAACCTTTGTGGTAAAACAATGAAAGACATTATATTAAAAGCCGAAAACATCTCTAAACAATACCGCCTTGGGCAGGTAGGAACGGGTACGTTGAGTCACGACTTAAACCGTTGGTGGCATCAAATACGAGGCAAAGAAAATCCGTACTTAAAAATTGGTGATACCAATGATCGCTCGACCAAAGGGACTAGCGATTATGTATGGGCATTACAAGACATTAATTTTGAAGTAGAACGCGGTGAAGTATTGGGTATTATAGGTAAAAATGGTGCTGGAAAATCAACATTACTTAAAATATTATCTCGGGTAACTGCACCCACAACCGGAAGTATCAAGTTTGGTGGTAGGGTAGCCTCCTTGCTTGAGGTAGGTACAGGCTTTAATGGCGAGATGACGGGTCGTGAAAATATTTATTTAAACGGAGCCATCCTTGGAATGACCAAAAAAGAAATCAGCTCGAAGATTGACGAAATTATTGGTTTCTCTGGTTGTGAACGCTACATTGATACGCCTGTAAAACGCTACAGTAGCGGGATGTATGTACGATTGGCTTTTGCGGTAGCTGCTTTTTTAGAGCCTGAAATTTTAATTATAGATGAAGTGCTAGCCGTAGGCGATGCCGAATTCCAGAAAAAAGCCATTGGAAAAATGCAAGATATTTCCAAGACGGGGGGACGAACGGTGCTGTTTGTGAGTCATAATATGGCGGCGATTAAACAATTGTGTACAAGAGGAATTGTTATGGAGCATGGGAAAATAGTTTTTGATGGAAACACGGATGATGCTATTGAAAATTATTTAAATGCTAACAATTCAATTATTGATATAAATCAGAAGAAACGAATTGGCAATGGACTTGTGAAAATTGAGAAAGTTGAGATAGTTGATTCTAAAGGGAATTTAGTCCAGAATATTTATAGTGGACAAGATATAAAAGTGTTACTTCATTACACTTGTTTATTAAAGGACAGCGAAAAATTAAATATGCATCCCTCAATTGCTTTTACTAACGCAATGGGTGTGCAAATTATGAATCATCATAGCCGCTTAAATGGTTTGCTTTACAACAATTTATCCGAGAAAGGAGTTTTTTGTATGTGTATTGACAGACTACCATTACCAGCTTCAAACTACACCGTGAGTTATTCGTTGATGAGTTATGACGATTATTATGATGGTGCTGATGAAGTTTTTGCTTTTGAAGTTGTGGAAGGTAATTTCTACGGCTCGGGCGAAGTACCTCCAGCTTCTCATACCTTATTTTTATTAGATGCAAAGTGGAATGAAAGTACTATAAATTAATAAATAATAGTATGATTATTAGTAAATTTCAGGGAAGATTAGGCAACCAAATGTTTCAATATGCAACAGCTTTAAGTGTTTCCAAACAGTTCAATACATTTTTTTTAATTGATAACGCATTTGATAGTGTGTTTTTAAAATATTTTACTCCTAGAGTTTTGTATTGTGATTTATGGAATAAAATAATGTTAAAATGGTTTAAAAAAAAAAATGTAAATACAATATATCAGGTAGGTGATGAAGATGTAAATGAAATGAAAAAACTATTTAGAGACAATAGTTACTATAACGGTTTTTTTCAATCTGAAGATTATTTCAGCGGATACCAACCGTATTTGCAAAAAAAGTTTGTAATAAGAAAAAAATATAGAAACGTATTTAATTCTAAATACGGTCAGCTCTTTAAGGAAAATAAAATTATAGCTATACATTGTAGATTAGGGGATTATTTAAACTGGGGAAGTGACCAATTGGGTGGTTTGAATTTGACTTTACCTCAAAGTTATTATCAAAATGCTATAGCGCAAATTGATACTATAGAACAATATAAGGTTGTCATAGTTACTGATGATTTAGAAAATGTAGCTGATAAATTTGATTTTATAGCAGATAAAATAATTGTATCAGAGGAGGAGATTGTTGATTTTCAAATTTTACTGAATGCTGATAAACTGATTATTTCAAACAGTAGTTTTAGTTGGTGGGCAGGATATCTTTCAACAAAAAACAAAACTGTTTATGCGCCAGAGTTTTGGTTAGGCTTTAAGGTAGAAAAGGAATATCCAGTTGGAATACTTTTAAAGAGTTTTATAAAAACCCCTGTTTTTTTTAAAATATAGTTTATGTGTGGAATTACCGCTTTTTTCTCATTTACAACAATTGATAAGCCAGTTTTAGATAAGCTTTCGTTATGCAATGCTGCTATGCTCTATCGTGGCCCTAACGAGCAAGATATCTGGAATGACGAGAAGGTTGCTTTAGCACATGTACGCTTATCCATCATTGGTGTTGCTAACGGACATCAGCCCATTTTTAATGAAGATAAAAGTATTGTTTTGATTTGCAATGGCGAGATTTACAACTACATATCCCTGAAAAAGGAATTAGAATCAAAAGGACATTCTTTTGCTACTTTGTCTGATTGTGAAGTAATTTTACATTTGTACGAAACCTACGGAGACAACTTTAATGCCCAATTAGAAGGAATGTTTGCTTATTGCCTGTATGATATAAAAAAGCAGAAACTTATTACGGGTAGGGATATTGCTGGAAAAAAACCATTATATTATGCCGTTCTGTCGGAAGGAATCGTTTTTTCGTCTGAAGTAAAAGTAATAAAATCGTATTTTTCAACTAACACTTTAAATTTTGAAGTACTTAGGCAAGTACAAAAGTATTCGTATGCCATAGCAACAGGTGACACCTATATACAAGCTATAAAAAAAATACCACATGCTTCCTTTTCTACAAGTTCTCAAAGTGAAAATGTAACATTAAAAAAATACAGCGAACGTAATTTTAAGGCAACTTTTGAGGGCGATTATCAAGAGGCATGTAACGAGGTTAAACGTCTTTTGTTTAGTGCTGTAGAAAAGCGTTTGATGAGTGAAGTGCCTATAGGAGTGCTATTGAGCGCTGGCGTCGATTCATCAGCAATTGCCGCTGTGACAAGAGAATTCAGAGAGAATGTAAGTGTTATTTCGGCAGGATATAAAGGTGTTTTTAGTGTTGATGAACGTAAAGAAGCTAAACGATTTAGTGATGACATGGGACTTATTTGGAATGAAATTGAACTGGATTCCAATGATTTTAGCAGTTCCCTTGAGGATATTCTGGAACATCTAGACGAACCGAATGGCGATGTAGCTATGTTTGCGCAATGGGCAATTTACAAAAAAGCTAAAAACATGGGGTTTAAAGTTTTATTGAGTGGCAATGGTGGCGATGAACTCTTTTATGGTTACAAACCGCACAATCAATATGCCGAAAGTTTGCAATGGATTCGAGATTATTATCTAAATGATATTCGTTTTAGTGCCAAATCTAAATTAAAGGCAATAGTAAAAGAAATCCTGTTTTTTAATAGGAACACAAAAAGTGACTTTTTAGTAAATGCAAAAAAAACGTATGATTTTCCAGTTTTTAATGAGTTAAATAAACTAGCTTTCAAACAACAAATTCCTTTTGAAAGAATAGATTGGCATAGAGTTGATACGGAGTATTATATTGATAAAATTTATTATTTCATGCATTATGCCTGGTTGACAAATAATTGTTATTTTCTTAGCGACAAATTAGCAATGGCACATTCCATAGAAATGAGGTCTCCATTTGCGGATAGCAATCTAATCCATTTTATAGACACATTGCCTTTGGCGATTAAGTTTCCAAATCAACAACCCAAACAACTTTTGAAGGATAGTCTAAAAGGAATTGTTCCTGACTATGTTTTAAACCGTCCCAAAACAGGATTCACACCTCCTGACACCTACATAAACGATATTATCTATAACTATAACCCACGTTTTTTTAGCGAAAAACCCAAAAACTTTCCGCAATTAGTAACGGATTATTTTGCAGCAAAATTATAAAAAATGGAATTAGCACCAATTGTATTATTTGTTTACAACCGGCCATGGCATACCAAGCAAACATTGGAAGCATTGATGCGTAACGATTATGCAGATCAAAGCACCTTGTTTATTTATTGCGATGGAGCTAAAGAAAACGCTTCAGAAGAGCTTTTGTCACGTGTTAAAGAGGTTAGAACAATAATAAGAGAAAAAAATTGGTGTAAAGAAGTTGTTATAATAGAACAAAAAGACAATCTTGGTTTAGCTGACAGTATAATCAATGGGGTTACGGAAGTTGTTAATAAATACGGTAAAATAATTGTTTTAGAGGATGATATAGTAACTTCTGTAAATTTCATTAATTACATGAACACTGCTCTCCAACGATATGAAAATGAATTTATTGTAAAGCAAATAAGTGCTTATGCTTTTGATTTAGAATGTAAAAAAAAGAATAGTGCTTATTTTATTCCACTTACAACTACTTGGGGTTGGGCAACTTGGAAAAGAGTTTGGGTAGAGATAAACTTTAATTCTCAAGATTATTTGGAGTTAAAAAGTAATAATAAATTACGTAAACAATTCAATCTTGATGATAGTTATAATTATAGTTCTATGTTGATTACCCAAATGGAAAGTAAAAGAATAAGTTCTTGGGGTATAAGATTTTGGTGGAATGTTTTCAAAAATAAAGGATTAGTTTTACATCCAGATTATTCCTTGGTGCAAAATATAGGTTTTGATAACTCTGGAGTTCATTGTGATGATTCTGATTTTGGTACTACAAATAATTGGAATTCTAATTATATAATTACTAATTATCCTAGTAAAATTAATATTGAACAGAAGAAATTCAAACAATTGAAGCTTTATTTAAAAAGTAATTTAGAGAAACATAAAACAAAAATAGATCTAAAAATCAGCTTTTTAATTTATTTAAAAAAAATATCAGAGAAATTAAAATCAATATTTTTTTCTTTTAACTGAACGAAAAATAAGTTTTAAATCGTTAGAATAGCAAATATGATTAAAAATGGAATTGAAAATTTTCTTAAAAAGAATATAGCAAAAATGTTGAATTCTGGATTCATTCTTAATAATCCTTATTTTGATATTACTCAAATAGAGTCTAGAATTAAAGTATTAGAAATTAGAAAGTGTCTAGAACAAGTTTCTATTGGCGAATATTCGAGATTTTATGAGCAAGCCGAGGTTGTTAATATTCAAGGGAATAAGGAAAATATTAGAATTGGGTTACATACTCATATAAGGGGAACTTTATTGCTTTTTGCTCACAACGGAAAGATTAATATTGGGAATAATTGTTATATCGGTTTTGGAACTCAAATTTGGAGTGCCAATGCTATTACAATTGGTAATGATGTTTTGATATCTCATAATTGTAATATTATTGATACTAATTCTCATGAAGAGGACTATTTAGAAAGGCAGAAATCATTCTTAACAATGCTTAAAATGGGACATCCAATAGAAAATGTTAATGTTAAATCTGCTCCAATAATAATTGAAGATAATGTTTGGATAAGTTTTAATGTCACTATTTTAAAAGGTGTAACTATAGGTAAAGGGGCTATTGTCGCAGCAGGATCTGTTGTTACAAAAAATATTCCTGAATTTGTTGTTGTTGCAGGAAATCCAGCTAAAATAGTAAAGAATTTAGTTTGATATGTTCTTTTTAAATTACGAATCAAAGCTTATTTACAAAAGTATTGCAAATCATATTAAAATGACAACAAACTATTTCTGTTACTAAATTTTAATTAATTGTTATAAAATAAATTTTGATTGTCCGCAATTACCCATAACACAATAAAAAGCCTTATATTTGATAAAAAAAAACGATGAATCTATTCAAT
>NZ_VJZT01000002.1:0-117762 GCF_007097245.1 Flavobacterium restrictum
CAGATAATTTCATAAAAATGGTATATTATTTAGGTAATGCCTAAAAACACAATTCCACTAATTTAGGCGAAGAGCCTTTTTTATTTTGTGCCAAATTTATTTAATCTTGATAAGGCGGTTTACAACTTGCAGTCAAATGACGCTTAACTGTTTGACCAGAACAACTTGGTATTGTTTCAAAAGTATGATAAGTACCGTCTGGTTTTTTCAACTCTAATTTGGTAGTATAATTATCCCCATCATCATCAACATCTAAAAAATCTGGGATTCCATCAGCTTCCGTGTCATCTGGATTTACTGTAGGAGGAGTAGTCGTAGGATATTTGACTAAATCACGCATATCATAAACATATCCATCTCCATTTTTATCTTCTTGATACGAAAAAATGCCATCAGCATCTTGATCCAATCGCTGTATTTCGTATAATTTGAAGCTAAAAACTAAAGGTGCATAAGCTGGAATTGTTCCTGATCCATAATTGTAATACGCCAATCCAGAAGGAATAAACATTACTCCAGCTCCAAAATCATTGTAACTAACGGTTCCATTGGGATTTGAAGCATACGTTCCTGTTTTAAATTGAGGAAAAATTTCACCCCAACCAGTTATTGTGGAGTATAAACTTAAATAAGTTTGCGGAAACTTTAACTCTTCAAATTTAGTTGCTGTAAGTGTAGTGACTTTATCAGCCGTTATTTGTTCTAAATAATCGCCTCTGTAAGATGTTAAAACACCGTCAACATTGCACGGTTTAGAGCCTGAACCCTCTCTTAAAACCAAATAATACAATTTATAAACAATGCCATGAAGCGGTACATCCCTACTTGTTAATCTAGGATAACCCAAATTATCTTTATACGACATGATAGAAGGTTGCGTTGCTGGATCCGTAATTTTAGTAAACACAACATCCTGATCATCAGTGGCACCAGGGTCATTGGTAACGGTAATAGAAAACGTATTCAAATATTGCTCAATATTAATTAAATCAGTAGCATATTGAACGGCAAAATCTCTAGGTGGTTCAATTGTGGCCGAATCATTTTTAGAACATGAAAATAAAGTGACCGTTGCAATTGTTACAATAAAATAAAACTTAAATTTGTTCATTATAGCTAATTTTTTTAAGTGCGCAAGATACAATTTAGATTGATTTTTGTGAACTATTTAACTTTGATTTTAGAAAATTTATGAGAATAGATAAATATTTATGGTGTGTACGGTATTACAAAACGAGGAACATGGTCACCGAAGCCTGCAAAAAGAATCATGTTACCGTAAATGGTCAAGTAGCAAAGCCTTCCAAAGAAGTTTTTCCTACAGATAAAGTAACGTTTAGAAAAGACCAAATCACACAAATTATCACTGTCTTGGATGTTCCTGAAAACCGAGTTGCTGCAAAACTGGTAGATATGTATCGCCGTAACGACACGCCAGCCGAAACCTACCAGCATCTTGAATTGCTTAAACTCTCGAAAGAGCATTATAGAAAAAATGGAACGGGACGCCCCACCAAAAAAGACAGAAGAGATATTGATGAATTTGGAAACGAAATTGGAATCGAGAGTCAGGAAAATGAATAATACATTTAAGTGATTTCCTGTTTATTGCTATTATTTAACATTCACGATTTAGATTGAAAAAACACAAGACGCTATTTTAACAAAAAAACAACCGCTAATGTTATTTAGGTTCCTCGCCAAAAACAGTGGAATTTAAAAAAGGCAATTTATTAGTGAAACATAAAAAAATCTGCTAAATCTGCGGGAAGCAATTTAAAATTTATCCCGCAGATTTGGCAGATTTAGCGAATCCCATAGCTACCGAAAATTGATTTTCCATTAATTATGGCGAAGAACCGTTATTTACTTATCCAATGTTTGATAGGCTGAATTCATGCTCCTGAACTCGGGTACAATTTTTTTCATTTTAGAAACAATGTCGTCATTGTCAAAGAAACTAGCAATTCCTATGAGTTCTTGAATTTCGGTATGTAAATTTTCATACTCGTCTTGAATTTCCTCCGCAATCATAATTTTTTCATGATAGGTAGGTATCGTTTTGGAGGTGTCGTTGAGTAATTCTTCGTATAATTTTTCGCCTGGACGCAATCCTACTATTTGGATTTTGATGTCTTTGTCTGGAATAAAACCCGCTAATTTGATCATTTTTCGAGCCAAATCAATTATTTTAACTGGTTTTCCCATATCAAAAATATAAATTTCGCCTCCGTTCCCCATAGCTCCTGCCTCTAGAACCAGCTGGCAAGCTTCAGGAATAGTCATGAAATACCTAATAATATCAGGGTGTGTAATGGTTACAGGGCCACCCATAGCAATTTGGTTCGTAAACAACGGAACAACAGATCCATTGGATCCCAATACATTTCCAAAACGTGTGGTGATAAATTTAGTACCATTAGCACCTTTTTCTTTTAGGGTTTTTAACTGCAAGGACTGCACATATTTTTCGGCAATTCGCTTGCTCGCTCCCATAACATTGCTTGGATTTACAGCTTTATCCGTAGAAACCATGACAAATTTTTTGACATTGTATTGACACGATAAATCAGCTAAATTCTTGGTTCCTTCCACGTTGGTGGTGATGGCTTGCGAAGGATTTTCTTCCATCAAGGGAACGTGCTTGTAGGCAGCAGCATGATACACTACTTGCGGGAGATACAGCTTAAAAATCCTATTCATCGCTTCCCGATTGCGGACATCGGCTATTATATTGTAAATTTTGGTACCCTCATATTCCGTTTTATCTGTCAACTCCAAACTTAAGTGATGCAAAGGAGTTTCGGCTTGATCGACAATAATAACTGCTTTGGGTTTAAAACTCAATACCTGTCGTACAATTTCACTACCAATAGAACCTGCCGCACCAGATATCAGGACGGTTTTGTCTTTTAGTTGTTTGGATATGGATTTATTATCTAAAACTATGGGCTTACGCTCCAATAAATCTTCAATTTGAATGTTTTTTACTTTTTGAGAAATCTCTTTTTGATTTTCCCAATCGGAGATTAGCGGCACGGTATAAACGCGGTAATTGAACTCCAAACATTTGTCTACAATTACTAATTGCTCTTCTTTGGTGAGACTTTTATCTGCAATGATAATTGCGACAGCCCCAACGGAACGCATCAAAGTAGGTAGTTTTTTTCTTTGAATTAAAATAGGCAAATCCAGCATTCGTTTGTTCGAATTCTGGTTGTTTTTATCCACAAAACCTACTATTTTAAAACGAGACGGAGTTTCAAATTTCAAGGCATTCGCAACCGATATCGCATTGGCATCCGTTCCATAAATGATAGTTCTTATTAATTGTGTCGTTCCTTTTTCTAGAAAATAAAGCTCAAAAGTTTGCTTTACAATAACACGGTACAAAAACAAACCACAAAAAGACAACACCATATTAATGAATAAAGCGGTATTTGAAAATGCTTTTTGATTAAAAAATAGTTGGTAGCCAAAATTAAAAATTAAAAAAATAATTAAAACTGACATTTGTGAAAACAGCAACTTAACGGCATCAATATAAGAAGAGTGTCTAATAATGCCCGAATAAGTTCGGAATAACCAAAAGAAAAAAACATTAACTCCAAAAAAACCACCAATAAAAGGTAATTTATTATTTGAAATTAAATAATCTAAACCAGTGCCTTTAAAGATTAATGTTGTCATCAAGAAAGCGAACAGCAACACCATTACATCAATAATTACGATAAACCATCTTGGCAAATAACTTAAACTATGAATGTTCAATTTTAAGTTCGCACGCGAAAAAAAATCACTAGAAAATGTATTCAAAATAATTTATTTTTTAGGTTAAGCTTTTTATTGTAGCAAAAATACTAATTAATAATATATAAAAAGACTTCTACTGTTTCAATTTTGTTATAATCTCAATTCCTGTTGGCAACATCCCAGAGCAAGCGTCTAAAAATAAGCAAACAGGAATTCAAACATTGCATTTGTATTTATTTTTTTAGTCTAAAAAAACTACTAAAACGGGAACTAGCAAGATCTTTTAGGGCAAAAAATCATGCGTTTTACCGTTTTAACAATTGTTTTTAGCAACCCAAACTACCTTTTATTTTGTAAACAACAATTCTCGGTATTTGGTAAGCATCCACAATTCGTTGTCAACTAATAGTTCTAACTTGTCACAATGGTTGCGAATAATTTCGAAATAGGGTTTTACGTTATTGCAATATGCTTCGGCCATTTCTTGTGCGTGAGTCAGGTTATTTGCTTTTTTTCGTTCGTTGGTCATGGCATCCACTTGAGAATTAATACCTTCAATATGTCCCGAAATTTCCTTGATAACGATTATTTGCTCTTTGGCAATCGATTCAAAATCAGACCCAAAAATATCTTTCAATCCTTTTACGTTTTCAATCAAAGTATTTTGGTAGCGAATTGCCGTAGGAATCACATGATTTTTTGAAATATCACCTAAAACTCTGCCTTCTATTTGAATTTTTTTGGTGTATTCTTCCAATTCAATTTCGTAACGCGCTTCGATTTCAATGCGATTCATAATTCCCATTTCGGCAAATAAAGCAATTGCTTGCTGTGATGCCCTGACCTTTAAGGCTTCAGGAGTCGTTTTAAAATTACTCAATCCACGAGCTGCCGCTTCAATTTCCCATGCTTCGCTGTAGCCATCGCCTTCAAAGCGTATTTTTTTCGAAACTTTGATATATTCTCTCAAAACATTAAAAATCGCATCGTCTTTTTTCATGTCTTTGGATTCAATTAAAGCATCGACCTCAAGCTTGAAATCCTTTAATTGTTTGGCCACGATAGTATTTAAAGTCGTCATTGCATTCGAACAATTTGCTGAAGATCCTACAGCCCTGAACTCGAATTTATTTCCTGTAAAGGCAAATGGCGAGGTTCTATTTCTATCGGTATTGTCCAAAAGAACGTCTGGAATTTTGCCCACAACATTTAGTTTTAAATCCGTTTTCTCTTCGGGAGAAAGTTTTCCTGTCGTTACTACTTCTAATTCGGCTAAAACTTTGGTCAATTGCTCTCCTATAAATACAGATATAATAGCAGGTGGTGCTTCATTAGCCCCCAAACGATGGTCGTTACTTGCCGTTGCTATGGCGGCACGCAATAGCGATTCATAATCATTGACAGCTTTTATAGTATTGATAAAAAAGGTCAAAAACTGTAAATTACTCATGGGAGTTTTGCTTGGACTCAACAAGTTTACACCCGTATCAGTTGCTAACGACCAATTGTTGTGTTTGCCAGATCCATTAACCCCTTTGAATGGTTTTTCGTGAAACAAGACTTTCAAGTCATGACGTTCGGCCACTTTTTGCATGACATCCATCAGCAAACAATTGTGGTCGACAGCCAGATTCGTTTCTTCAAAAATAGGAGCCAACTCAAATTGATTGGGAGCCACTTCATTATGACGGGTTTTTACAGGAATTCCCAACAGCATACATTCTTGCTCTAAATCCCTCATGTATGTCAAAGCGCGAGTAGGAATGGATCCAAAATAATGATCGTCCAATTGCTGCCCTTTGGCCGAGGTATGACCTAACAAGGTTCTGCCCGTCATCATTAAATCAGGACGAGAATTTGCCAAAGCTTTGTCAATCAAAAAATATTCTTGTTCCCAGCCCAAGGTTGCGGTGACTTTTTTGACATTTTTATCAAAATATTTACATACTTCGGTAGCTGCCTCATCAATTGCTGATAAAGCTCTCAAAAGTGGAATTTTATTATCTAAAGCTTCCCCAGTATACGAAATAAAAACAGTAGGAATACACAAAGTTGTACCGTATATAAAGGCGGGCGATGTGGGATCCCAGGCAGTATAACCGCGCGCTTCAAAAGTATTGCGGATACCACCGTTAGGAAAACTGGACGCATCTGGTTCCTGTTGCACCAGTTGTGCACCGCCAAATTTCTCTACAGAATCACTTCCATCATAAGCAGTTTCAAAAAAAGCATCGTGTTTCTCGGCAGTAGTACCTGTAAGCGGTTGAAACCAATGGGTATAATGTGTGACACCCTTGGACAAGGCCCACTCTTTCATTCCCATAGCGATATAATCAGCTAGTTTTCGATCGATTTTAGTTCCAAATTGAATAGCACCTTGAACGGCTTTCAAAGCATCCGAAGTTAAATACTGCTTCATGGCTTTGGCATTAAACACATTAGCACCAAAAAGGATTGATTTTCGATCTGTTTCTTCAAAATGAACAGGTTTTCTGTTGGATGCTTCTTTAAGAGCTTGAAAACGTAATGTAGACATACAGGCAATTTTTTAATTATTGTAATGCTTTTCTTTATCGTAACAAAGATAATTAATAAAAATAAAGAAAAATTTGTTTTGACAATTATCAAATTATTTTTTTAAGGCTATAAAATTGCTATTTTAAAACTATACCCCCCTATAAAATACACTTATGTGAAAAATAATGCGAAGGTATATAAAAAATACCCCCTGATTTTTACGGCTAAAAAAATTAATTTATATTTGCAATTATAAAAAATTAAAGAATAAAAAATTTATATCATTATGGCAAAAATTAAATTAGAATACATTTGGTTAGATGGTTACGAGCCAACACAAAATTTAAGAAGCAAAACTAAAGTTGAAGAGCATGACGATTTTCAAGGTACTTTAGCCGAATTAGGAAATTGGTCATTTGACGGATCATCAACTAAACAAGCCGAAGGTGGTTCCTCTGACTGTTCATTAGTACCAGTTGCAATCTATCCAGATCCAACTCGTATCAATGGATACTTGGTTATGTCTGAAGTTATGAATGCTGATGGTACACCTCACGTTTCTAACGGTAGAGCTACTATTGATGATGACAATGATGATTTCTGGTTTGGTTTTGAACAAGAATACTTCATCATGGATACTAAAACTTTATTGCCTTTAGGATTTCCAGTAGGTGGATACCCTGCTCCACAAGGAATGTACTACTGTTCAGTAGGTGGAAAAAACACACACGGAAGAAAATTAGTTGAAGAGCATGCTGATTTATGTATTGCTGCTGGACTAAACTTTGAAGGAATCAATCAAGAAGTGGCTTGTGGACAATGGGAATTCCAATTGTTTGCTAAAGGAGCTAAAAAAGCAGGTGACGAAATCTGGGTTGCTAGATATTTGTTAGACCGTTTGACTGAAAAATATGGTTACTATATTGAATACCACCCAAAACCACTAGGTGATACCGATTGGAATGGTTCTGGTATGCACGCTAACTTCTCAAACACTGCGTTGAGAACTTCAGGAGACAAAGAAGTTTATGCTAAAATTTGCGAAGCTTTCCGTCCTGTAACTGCTGAACACATTGCTGTTTATGGAGCTTACAACGACCAACGTTTGACTGGAAAACACGAAACTGCATCTATCCATGATTTCTCTTGGGGAGTTTCGGACAGAGGATGTTCTATCCGTATTCCATTAATCGCTGTTCAAAAAGGATACAAAGGATGGTTGGAAGACAGAAGACCAGCATCTAACGGTGATCCATACAAAATTGCTGCAAGAATTATCAAAACTGTTAATTCAGCTTTGTAATTTTAAATCAATTATACTACTAAAGTGCTTTCAGCAATGGAAGCACTTTTTTTTGGTTAAAAAAAACAGCAAACAGGCATTTCATTCCAAAAAAAATCGAATACTACCGTACCTTTGCTAAATCAATAAACTCATTTTATGATTGTTTGGATTTTATTTATCGCCTTACTATTTGTCATTTTAGCACTCGATTTGGGTGTTTTCAACAAGAAACCGCACATTATCAGTACTAGAGAAGCCAGTAAGTGGACCGCAATCTGGTTCTGCCTATCTATGCTGTTTTCGGGCGTGATTTATTGGCTCTATTCGACTTCATTTGTAGCAAATCCAGATCATTTGAAACCAGCAGTAGCTTCCATGAAGTTTATTACCGGTTATTTAATAGAGCTTTCGTTGAGCGTTGATAACATTTTTGTGATTGCAATTATCTTTGCAGCCTTCAAAATTCCTCAAAAATACCAACATCGGATTTTGTTTTGGGGTATATTAGGTGCTATTATTTTTCGGGGTTTGATGATTTTCTTTGGTGTAATGCTGATTCACAAATTCGCTTGGACGACTTATCTATTTGGTGGCTTTTTACTTTTCACAGCCGTAAAAATGCTGTTTACCAAAGAAGAAGATGATTTTGAACCCAAAGAATCATTTGTATACAAAACCTTGGGGAGCGTAATTCCAATCACCTCCGAAACCGATAAAGAAAAATTCTTTATTACCACCAAAAAAGGGAAAGCGGCCACACCCCTTTTTGTAGCACTTATCATCATTGAAGTTATGGACGTATTGTTTGCTGTGGATAGTGTTCCCGCAATTTTGGCCATTACCGCTGATCCTTTCTTGGTTTTTAGTTCTAATATTTTTGCCATTTTAGGGCTTCGTTCCATGTATTTTTTCTTGGCAAACATGCTCGAAAAATTCAGTTATTTGGAGTATAGTTTAATTGCAATTTTAAGTTTCGTGGGGTTAAAAATGCTACTGCACGATTTCATAGTTATTCCAGAATGGGTTTCATTAGCTTTTATCGCTTTGGCGTTATTGATTGGAGTTGTAGTCTCCTTGAAAGTCAATGAAGATTAAAACAAGTAATATAGACGAGAAGGAAACCATTTTTTTCAATAAATCCACTATATTATTTTTTATTTTTATTTTCAACTAGAAGAAAAAAGTCACTTAATTCAATATCAAAATACAAACAAATATTTGCCAAAGTAGATATTGTTACATTATGTTTTCCTTGTTCAATTCTTGCTAAATGTATCCCCGTATCAAAATAAAAAATTTCCAAAGTAATGTTTTTAGATTTTCGTATTTCCTTAATACAAAAAACAATACGTTCAAGAAGTTCTATATTTTGAAGTTGCTTTGACATTAAGCCAAATTGAACATACTATTCGAAAAAAATAATTACAAATAAGTCATTTTTACAATAAATTTATCTATTTTTGTTCAACTTATTTTTTAACAAATTTTACCTTATGAAAAAAACTACAATTATTTTATTTTTGATGACTTTACTTTACAATGCCACATCGTTTGGTCAAACTGTAACAATTGATGGAGGGCTAATTGTAAACAACAATTCTATAAGTTCAGGAGCTACAATTAATCTAGGAACTTATTCCATTTCTAATGTTAATCTTGCTGCAAAAGTTGTCATTCCTAAAGCTCAAAATGATACTTATCCAGGAACAATATTCATTTATTATCAAAAAAACGCAAATTCTCCTGCAATCATTGCTAATGGAGGAAATGGAGGGAATTTACTTTTTTCAGGAGGACTAGCTACGACAAAAAATTTTAATATAACTCTCGATGCAACACAATTTGACCTAACAGGGGGGAGTCTTTACACTGAATATAAATCTTATTCAGGTGTGAAATACAAAAGCGGTAATGTACCAATTATTAAAAGTTCGGGGGGAGGAAGCTATGTTGATGTAACAAATGTTTCAAATACATTATGCTGCGATCAAATCATAAGATATGGAGACAAACCAAATACTATAACTGGTAACGTTACTCCAAATAATGTTATGGTTTCTTGGACAATAAATGGCACCTCAACTCCAAATACTGAAATCCCTAACACAATAAATTTTGACTATCTATTCAATACAATTTCAACCTACAGAACTTTCCAATCTGGGAATTACTCAAAAAAAAGTAACACTATAACAACAACTGTTGTTCCTTCCCCTATTTTATCTAACTCTATATCTACTAATACCCCGTTAAACGCTGATAGTTATGCCGAATTCTCAAATTTAACAGGAATTGATTTAAATACAACAGCTAATAATGTCAATCTAAATATTTTACAAGATCCTTTTCATATAAATACGAGAGGTGACAATTACGATACAATAGATGGGTTTCAATGGGAATATACTATCATCGATAAAAAAAATCCAATATATGGCACAAAAAACTGGATAAAATTTAGCAACAATATTACTTCAATATTACAAAATTTTAATCCACCTTCTAGCTCAAGTGCTGATGATAGCTATTTTTTAGTACGAGGAATAGCAAGCTACAAAGGTATAAAAAGAGTTAGTAATGAATTAAAAATAATGACAAGAACACTACGCTATAACAATACTATTTGTTGTGATCAATCATTAAAAATCACATCTTTAACTACAATAGAAAATCCTTCTACAATAACTGGGTCAACTCCTGTTTATTCAAATCCTAATTTAGATCCAAATAATTCATATTATTCAATATCATATCAATGGCAAAGTCAAAAAATTAGTCGTAGTACAGAAACGTGGATTGATATTGCTGGAGCTACCTCAAAAGATTATTTACCACAACCTCTCAAAACAATAGCAAACACAAGTGGCGGAAGAGGAAGCAGTGAAATTAATGTAGAAGCTACTTATAATTATAGAAGGATTGCTAAAATTACATATACTGGCTTTATAAATGGGGTTTGGAGTACTGCTTCTGAATTATGCTATAGTAATCAAGTTAATTTATCAGCTTATTATTTAACTACTCCTTACATCAAAATTTATCCAAATCCAACATCATCTTTATTGAATATTGAAGGAACTATAAACTTAACAAATTCAACTATAAATGTAATTAATTCTATGGGAACCACAGTCAATTCAAATAATTACACATTAATAAATCCTAATTTAATCAGTATTGATGTCTCAAATTTATTTACTGGAACTTATTTTATTCAAATTATAACACAAAGAGGCGTGTCTCAATTAACATTCATTAAAAACTAGTAATATTATATATCAACAAACCGAATATCAATTACTTAACACAAAAAAGGAAATCTCACGATTTCCTTTTTTTAAATACAAACCTAAATTACACCTAGAAATTAACTTTCTGGACTTGACTTTCATTAATTTTCAAAGCGGTCATAACGGCAGTAAAATTGTTTTTATTAACCGTAGAAGCAAAATCAGCAGGAACTACAACTATTCTAAAAATTTGATTTAATCTATAATCATTAGAAACTGTTATCAAATTTGTTCCGCTCATATATATATCAACGTATGAGTATGTAAAATTAAAATTAAATGAAAAATCTCTTGCATCGTTATTTTGATAATACGTTTCAGGTAAAAATTTCCAAATTGCTTTACCATTATTATCCACTCCTGCTAAACGATATACCAAAACTACATCTGAATCATATATTTCTTTAGGAAAATTAAATCTAACTTTATAATTATTTGAGGACGTAAAGTTATAGTAACTACTACTTTTATTTTCATAAACACTACCTAATAAGCCATCTTGACCAGGGACTCCTGGTGCTCCTTCTGGGCCAGTGCAACTTGTAAATGCAATCATTCCTACAATTGCAAATAATGTAATTATTGTTTTCATATTGTATTGGTTTTAAGTTATATCCAAGCTATTTCAAAAGTCAAGCCAAAAATTATCTTTTTAGCATTTAAAAATAGTCCGCACACTTAAAACAAATACACAGCAAAAAATTATTTTACAGCCACACCATTATTTTTGAGTATTTTACTAAAAAAAAGTACGTGATACGGCAATGAATTTTCCCAATATTCCCAAGTGTGGGCACCCGGTCTTTCGGTGTAATCATGTGGTACTTTGCTGTAGACCAAGCGGCGGTGCAATTCCCTGTTGGGTTCAATTAGAAAATCATCAACACCACAATCTATAATGAGTGCTAGTTTATTGGCCTTCATTTTATCGACCATTCCCAGCACGGCATGTGAGGCATACACTTCCTGCGATGCGCCTTGTGGACCAAAAACGGGTTCCATTAATTTAATTACTTTGTCTGCCGATTCAGGATTCAACATACTCCCCATATCAACGGCACCACTCATACTACCCGCTGCACAAAATAATTCAGGATGCCGAGCCGAAAGGTACAATGCGCCGTGACCTCCCATAGAAAGTCCCGTTATAATTCGCCCTTTTTTGTCATTTACAGTTCGGTAGGTTTGGTCTATTTTTTGAATAACTTCGGTGGTTATGTAAGTTTCAAATTGGCTCCCTTTGTTTACGGGACTGTCCAAATAAAAACTAAACGTTTCGCCTTCTGGCATGACAATTATAATGTTGTACTGATCGGCTAGATTTTTGACCACATTTTTATCTGGAGTTGAGGACAACCAATCCTTAAAATGTCCGTAAGCCCCGTGCAATAAGTACAAAACAGGATAATTCAATTTGCTTTTGGCATAGGAATTAGGCAATACTATGGCAGCTTTGTAGCTTTTATTCATAGCACTACTTGGAATTTGCAACGTATCTACAGTTGCCCCAAAGGAAAGGAAGGTGTTACTTAACAGCAAGGCGATAACTAACAATTGAAGTTTTTTCATAGTTTGATTCATTAATGAAATGTAAATATACGCAATTCATCAAAAAAAAGCCTGCTGTTTTATTGCCACAGTATTCGGTTTTAAAATACCACCGCAGATTCACAGCTTTTAAAAATAAACTAACTTCAGCCTATTTACGCCTTTCAATTGCTTCCAACTTTAGCTCAATGTCATTACAAATACTATTTTTATTTTCCCACAGATTTCAAAGATTTGGCAGATTTGTTAATCCGTGAAAATCCGTATAATCAGTTTAATCAGTGGCGAAAAAAGCAGTTCCTAACGTTATCCTCAAAGCCTGACCACTTTCTTGAAAATCGGAATTCCTTTTTTATTTAATTGCTAAAATTCGAACAATTCGTGGTAAAACCTTATTTATAAATGACTTTTAGCTCTTGGCGGTATTGCGAGGCGCTTTTGCCCGTGTAGGCTTTGAATGATTTGTTAAAATGACTAAAATTATTAAAGCCACTTTCAAAACAAATTTCGGTGATGCTAATGGGTTTTTCGGCTAATAACTTGGAGGCATGAACCAAACGGTATTCATTAACAAACATTGTAAAGGTTTTATTGGTTATTTTTTTGAAATACCTACAAAAAGAAGAGGTTGTCATGCTCACCAAACCTGCCACTTCCTCTAACGAAATGGCTTCCTGAAAATGATCTTTTACATAATTAAAAACACTATTGATACGATCATTATCCTGTAGTTGCATTTCCATCGAAAATCCATCGGCGTTCAAGACGGTAAACTCATTAGAATATTCCAATTCATTTAGAATACTCAACATGGTTAACAGCCTATCAAATGGGGATTGATGCGCCATAATTTCGATTTTGCTCCCAATTCGTTCCTTGGTTTCACCTGTAAACGCAATTCCTGCTTTGGCTTTGCTGAACAAGGTTTGAATGTTTTTCATTTCTGGCATCTCCAAGAAATCTGTTCCTAAAAAATCAGGTTTCATCTGGATTACTGTTTCATTTCGGTTTCCGGTTTGGTCATTGGTAAACCCACAATGGGGCAAATTGCTACCTATGAGTATCAAATCACCATCGGCATAATAGGAAATATGGCTGCCTATTTGCCGCTTTCCTGAACCTCCATTTACATACACTAATTCAATCTCGGGATGGTAATGCCACAAATGCGATTTGCTATTGGCGTTTTCGACATAGTTAGAAAAAGCAAAAGAACTACCAAAAGAAGGTGCAATACTCTCAAAGGCTGGAACAACATTTTTCATCATTACTTATTTAATAACATATGCAAAATTACCTCTAATATATGCAATATTGTCATTATTTAACCTATAACGTTATCGTAAGGACAATATAGCACCTAAATTAGAAAACACAGTATCCTTTTGATCGGGAGACTTGAAGTAGATTTGTACCAGAAATTATAACTAATAATTTAAAAACAAAAAATTATGAAAACGATTTTAAAATTAAGTTTAGTACTATTAGTAGCGATGACAACTATGAGTACGTATGCAATTGACGGTGATTTTTTACTTAATGTAAAAAAAGCGAAAGGAAACGAAATCAGCTTTTCGGTAAACGGAATCAAAAAAGCAAAAGTTTCTATCTATGACAACGAAAACAATTTAATCTATACTGAAAACGCTAAAGGTCAAAATGGAATCATTAAAACCTACAATTTAGACGAATTTCCGGTTGGAACCTATTATTTAGTTGTCGAAAACGATTTGAAAGAAGTAAGACATGAAATCAAAATTTCTTACAACGAATCTATTTTGAACAAAAGAGCCTCACTAGAAGCGTATTACAACACTGTAAATACTAGTACCGTTGCTAGTAACGACTAAAACAAAAAAACTATTCAAGCAAAGGCTGTCATTTTTGGCAGCCTTTTTTGTTGTAACATAAATCAAAAACTGCTATCACTTTATGATTAAGCTAATACCACATTTTTGAAATAAAAATTATCGAAAATAGAAAAATAAGATTAGTTTTGAGAAAAACATTTTGACAACCTGCGAGTCGTATCTTCTTTCTATTTTTGGCAATAAAACGAACTAAAAAAAAGCACGAACAACAGGATAAAACGGTACAAAATGAACAAATAAACACGCCTTAACAAAAAGCAAATGCAAAAGATTACCATACTCATACATTGTGAAGACCAAAAATCGATTATAGCATCGGTTACCAATTATATCGCTTCAATCGACGGAAACATTATTTACCTCGACCAACATGTAGATGCCGATGAAAATGTTTTTTTTATGCGATTAGAATGTGAATTGCGCACCGATCAATGGAATTTAGAATCTATAAAAGCCCATTTCAAAATGAATTTGGCCACTAAATTCAACATGGCTTGGGAAATGTATACATTGGATCAAAAGCCTAAAATGGCGTTGTTTGTCTCTAAATACGATCATTGCTTGTACGACATTCTAGGAAGGTATAGCGCAGGCGAATTGCCGCTGGAAATCCCAGTAATCATAAGCAACCACGAGGATTTAGAATCTGTTGCTGCACGGTTTTCGATTCCGTTTCACTATGTTCCTTTTACAAAAGACATTAAAGAAATAGGCGAAAAAGCACAGTTACAATTATTAGAACACTACCAGATCGACTTCATTGTTTTGGCGCGTTATATGCAAATCATCACTCCCAATTTGATTGCAACATACAAAAACAACATTATCAATATTCACCACTCGTTTTTGCCCGCATTTCCTGGAGCCAAACCGTATCATTCGGCTTTTAAACGTGGGGTAAAAATTATAGGCGCCACCAGTCATTATGTCACCGAAGGTTTAGACGAAGGCCCAATTATTGAGCAAGACATTGCCCGAGTTTCTCACAGCCATTCCATTGAAGATTTTATCATGAAAGGACGCGATCTCGAACGAATGGTTTTGGCCAGAGCCATCAAGCTGCATGCCGAACGCAAAACCATGGTTTATAACAATAAAACGGTAGTGTTCTCTTAAGAATGCAACCGTTTTTGTTTTAGATTCAAACACTATTTTTTTATATTTTTTTTAGGAAAAATTTCAAATTGATACAACAACGGTTTTACTACTTTTGAAAAAAAACTCAAAATGAAAAAAATCCTATTCCTTATCCTAGTTCTACCTACAATCTGTAATGCTCAATTAAAAGACATATTGACAAAAACTACCGAAAAAATTACCACAATTACAAAAACAACAGGTGGTGTAGACATTACAGCTGGATTAAAAGAAGCACTTAATAAAGGGATTACGGAGCAAGTTTCTAAATTAACCGCAACTGATGGGTTTTATAAAAACGAAGCGGTAAAAATTCTAATGCCCGAAGAATTAGCAAAAGTTGACAAAAGACTACGAAAAATGGGAATGTCTAAACTAGCCGATGAAGGAATACTAGCCTTAAACCGTGCTGCTGAAGATGCTGTAAAAGAAGCCACTCCTATATTTGTTTCCGCAATTAAAAAAATCACAATTACTGACGCCAAAGGTATCTTGCTTGGCAAAGACAATGCTGCGACTGTGTATTTACAATCCAGTACAACAACCGCTCTGTATGCAAAATTCAGTCCAGTAGTTCAACAATCAATAGGAAAAGTAGGTGCCGATGTGGTTTGGACTACGCTCATAAAACAGTACAATTTAATTCCGTTTGTAGCTAAAGTAAATCCAGATATTACTGATTATATTACCAATAAAGCGTTAGACGGTGTTTTCAAAATGATTACCGTTGAAGAAAAAAACATCAGAACCGATTTAAACGCTAGAACTTCTGATGTATTGAAAAAGGTATTTGCCTTGCAGGATAAAAAATAAAGAAAGCAATGGCGATGATAATTTCAATAAAAAAAAGGAAGATAAAAAAATTTAATTGATTCAAACCGTTAAAAAACAACAATTTAGCACTTTTAAACATTGAAACAAACCAATGTGTTAAAAACGAATTGTAAATCTTAACGCTTTCAGATTAACTAATAACAATTCCTTAACAACAAAACAATAACATTATACCGACCTTTGTAGGGTAATAAACTGGTTATTTATTATTTTGGTTTTGGTTAGTTATAAAAATGCCGATGTCTCTAAAGATATCGGCATTTTTTATTGTGCGGTGTTTATAAACGAAAGTACGGCTGCATTAAAAGCGATGGGTTGTTCTACATTGACCACATGACCACATTTTTCGATTACAAATAATTTAGACGATTTGTAATGACTTTCGACCACTTTGCGTACAGAAGGCAAAAACATATAATCCTCCTCGCCCATGACGTATAATGTTGGAATATTCAATTCTACTTGGCGGAACCATTTGAGTACGGGATTGATTTCGGCGGTGAGTTTAAACCATTTGATAAACTCTTTTTGGTATAATTTTTTGGCCTCATTTATAAATAGCAAACGCGATTGTTTGTGACTTTTTTTGGGCATGATTACAAAGGCAAAAAATTGGTATAAAACCAAATACGGCAACACATATTTGAACGTATTCCCGAGTCGCATCAGAATTTGAGAACGGAAATTCATTTTTAAAATCGCACCACCCAGAATCATACTTTGCACGCGATTGGGATACATTTCGGCCAATTGCCGAATCAAAATTGTGCCTAATGAAATGCCCACAAAGTGCGATTTTGCTATTGAAAGATGATCTAGAACTTCCAAAATATCATTGGCCAATGCCGAAAAAGTATATTTTTGTTTGAAAGCCGTTTTCAATGTAGGTTTCGATTCTCCGTGACCTCGCAAGTCCAAAAGCAATACGTTATACTGTTTTTGAAAATCCCGAATTTGTTTGAACCAAATAGAAGAACTGCCGCCAGCACCATGGACAAAAGTGACCCATTGATGGCTGTTTTCGTTCTTGTAAATAGTATAGTTTATCACGCTTTTTTTGGTAAAAATAGAACTTTAATTTTAAATCACAATTTTATCCCAATACTGTTTGTAAAAAACCCTTTCGTGGATTCTTTTTTTTTAGATACTTGCCCGATATTAACCCATAATAAAGCGGATTTTAAGGAAGTAAAACGTAAATTTGCAAAAAATTACACCCATGCTAGGATTACTGAAAGAGAAAAGTGAAATCGAAAAATTACAACGAGAATTCAAAATACTGACCGAAAAAATTTCCAATTCCAAAAAACCAATGCCAATAGCTCCCATTCCTGTGACAGAAATGGAATTAGAGGAATGTGGGGTTTAGGGATTAAAAGATTTTTGTTGCTTACTTTAAAAAACTTACATTTAAAATCCCTTCCATTTCCTGTTGCATTTGCAAGGCTTCTGCTCGAGCTTTTACAACAAAATCAGTCCCTTTTGAAGCATAAATAATGGCTCTTGAGGAATTGATTAGCAATCCCACATTGGCATTCATACCGTATTTACAAACTTCGGATAAACTGCCGCCTTGTGCGCCTATGCCGGGAACGAGTAAAAAACTATCGGGTACAATTTTACGAATCTCGGTAAAATATTCGGCTTTGGTAGCACCAACTACGTACATTAGATTTTGACTGTTTTTCCAAGTTTTGGCGGTTTCAAGTACGTGTTTGTACAACTCTTTACCATCCACTTGCAAAGTCTGAAAATCAAAAGCACCCACATTAGAAGTCAACGCCAGCATAATGGTATGTTTGTTCTCGAAAGCCAGAAAAGGTTCCACCGAATCTTTCCCCATGTAGGGCGCAACGGTAATGCTATCAAAATTCAAATCTTCAAAAAAAGCTTTGGCATACATAGCAGAAGTATTGCCTATATCGCCGCGTTTCGCATCGGCTATGGTAAAAATATCAGGATAATTTTCGTTGATATAATTAATTGTTTTTTTCAAGGACAACCATCCTTTTATACCATACGCTTCAAAAAAAGCGATATTGGGTTTGTAAGCAACGGCAAGATCATGTGTGGCATCAATAATGGCTTTATTGAATTCGAAAATAGGATCTTCTAGTTCCAGTAAATGGGTTGGAATTTTATCTAAATCAACATCTAATCCTACACATAGGAACGATTTTTTGATTTTTATTTGGGATATCAGTTGTTCAGTAGTCATTATTGTGTGTTTAACTGCAAAGTTCGCAACGTTTTTCGCAACGTTCACAAAGTGTTAAAAAAAATGCCAAACATTTCAGCATGGCATCTTTCCTCTTTATTCTTACTTCTATTTTCTTAAAAAACCTCGCTGGCTTCTTTTAATTTCTCCATATTGTTGACCAATTGCAATTCGTCTACAATTTTTTGGATATCACCATTCATGATGTTGCCTAAATCGTATAATGTCAATCCCACACGGTGATCGGTTACACGACCTTGAGCATAGTTATAGGTTCTAATCTTGGCCGAACGGTCGCCAGAGCTTACCTGCGAAGTACGTTTGGTCGCATCTTCAGCTTGTTTTTTGGCCAATTCTTGTTCATACAAACGGGAACGCAAAACACCAAAAGCTTTGTCCTTATTTTTATGTTGTGATTTTTGATCCTGACATTGCGCCACCAAACCCGTAGGAATGTGCGTTAAACGAACGGCTGATTTGGTAGTATTTACCGATTGTCCACCAGGACCAGACGAACAAAAGAAATCCACACGAACATCATTCATATCAATTTGAACATCAAACTCTTCGGCCTCTGGAAGCACCATAACCGTAGCTGCCGAGGTATGCACCCGCCCTTGCGTTTCGGTTTGTGGTACGCGTTGCACACGGTGAACACCCGCTTCAAACTTCAAGGTTCCGTACACATCTTCGCCCGTAACTTCAAAAATTACCTCTTTGAAACCGCCCGAAGTCCCTTCGTTCATATCCACCACTGATGTTCTCCAGCCTTGCCCTTCGCAGTATTTGGTGTACATACGAAACAAATCGCCAGCAAAAATACTCGCTTCGTCCCCACCCGTTCCTGCACGAATTTCGACCATCACGTTTTTGGCGTCTTCGGCGTCTTTTGGAATCAACATGAATTTGATTTCCTCCTCTAATTGAGGCAAACGTTCTTTGGCTTCGTCAAGTTGCATCTTGGCCATTTCAGTCATATCAGCATCGCTATTGTCTGCAATAATTCCGGTGGCTTCCTCAATATTGGCCAAAATTAAAATATATTCTGCTCTCTTGTCTACTAGCGCTTTGATGCTTTTGTATTCTTGATTGAGTAGTACATAACGCTTTTGATCCGCAATGACATCCGGCTGAATGATCAAATCCGAAATCTCGTCGAAACGTTGCTTTGCATATTGTAGTCTATCTAACATTTTCTTAATCCTTTTATTGGAGTGCAAATTTAGTGAAAAGATTGCAGATTTAAGAATTCCCTTTTCAGAAATTTTTCAGGAGCTTAATCCTGCTGTTCGCTGTATCTTTTTCTGGCAGAAAAAGCCAGAAAAAGGATGCCGCTTCCATCAGGGCTGGGGTACTCATTGAGCCAATAGAACAATTTTTCATCTGAAAATCGCTTTCACTTTCCGTCTCTTCGTGTGGTTTTTAATAGTAATGTGATCGCTATACTATTATAAACGGTAGCGAGAAGGCATTAATAATAAGCACTTACTCTAAAACGAATACATTTTAAAAAAAAGACTGTCTTTACGTTTTCCCGTAAGGTTAGCGTTTTTAAAGCAATTACTTTTGGAAAGGATTCAAAACATAATCGTGTTTTATCAGTATTTTCGGTATTAAGTTATATATTTGAGATAAGATAAAAACTTACGCTTGTGAGACCCAAAAAATGGAAAATATATGCAGCGACAGACATATAAACTATTTAGGGTAAAGGCTAACAGAAACAAAGAAAACTCAACAAATAAACAGAACGAAAACAATAAAATATGAAAAAAATAATTGTACGTCCAGCAGCTTTAGTAAAACAAGGACAATTAACACTTTATTCGACTTCTTTGAAAGTATCGGATTTGCTTATTCAAAATTTTTATAATGTAGATACTTTAGACCCTGACGACGACAACGATAAAGGATATTAAAGATTATTAAACAAGGCAAGAGCAAAAAGACTTGCAGATTATATTATTAACGGACAAGAAACAAAAGACGCATTTTTGCCTACTAGTATTTTTATGGCAACAGATAAAAACATTGACTTTAATCCAACTAATAACACAATTGAAATTGATATTGACACAATTGGAGGTTTTAGTGTAGTTGATGGACAACATAGGGTCGAAGGTTTAAGAATGGCAGCAGAAAAAGACACAAGAGTTTTAGATTTTGAAGTTCCTGTTAATATTGCAATAAATCTTCCTAAAATTGCTCAAATGTGTCATTTCTTAATAGTTAATACAACCCAAAGGAGTGTAGAAAAAGGGGTTGAACAAAGAATTTATCAAAGACTTACCCAAGCATTGGAAATTGAAGACATTCCTAATTTACCAAAATGGATTTCAAAAACTATTGATAAAGGAGAAGATGATTTAGCATTAAAATATGTTGATTTTTTAAATTCTGACCCAGACAGTCCTTGGTTAAATAAGATAAAAATGGCAAATAAAGAAAGTAATGAAGGAAGTATTAATCAACAAAGTTTTGTAAAGTCAATCAAAAAATATGTTTTAGTAGCAAATAACCCAATTAGTATTCAGACCGCAGACAAGCAACACAAGATATTTTTGAATTATTGGAAAGCAATTACAAATATTTTAGGAGTTGATGAACCTACAGTTTTATTTAAATATAATGGTGTAGAATTATTCTGTAAATTTTCTGTTCCATTCTTTAACAAAATGATAAATATGCCTGACTTCAAAGTATCAACTATGCAAAGTATTTTAGAACAAGCATTTGAAGAAGTTGAAGGAGATTACGCGGGTGTTGGTCATACAGATTTTTGGACTAAAGCAAGTACAGCAAGTTTTTTAAATTCTGGAGCTTTGGCAGTTATTAATACTGAAATGATAAAAGCATTACACAAAACAAATTTCAAAAGAGACATTGAAATATGAAAATTGAAGAGCTTACCCCTAGACCAGTAGATAAAGTTCAATTTAAATTTAGTTCTTTCAAAGTTGTTCCTCAATTAAATGGCTGTTATATTTTAACAACTTTTGAAAACCACATTTTATACATTGGTTTGGCGACAAATTTGAATAATCGATTCAAACAACATTTGGAAAATTCTGAAAAGACAAGTCCAACTTCTGAAGGAAAAGCAATCTGGTTTTATTATACAACATTTGACCCGAAAAATTTACCAAAACTTGAACGGACTTGGATAAATCAATTTACAAACATTCATGGGAAACTACCAATTTTAAATAAAGTAAATTCCCCCATAAGTTGACATAAAAATATTTCAGATATTGACGCATAAAATCCGCTTTGTTTGTAAATTCTTTTAGACCAGTCAGAGACTGATACACACCTTCTCAAAGTCAGAGACTTTGCGGAGCTAGAACAACAGCAATAGTGTCTGTTTTTAACCCAGCTCCGCAAAGTCTCTGGACTTTGAAGTAGTGCATTTCGGTTTTCAAACGCTTTGTTTGTAGATTCTTTTATAGCAGTCAGAAACTGATACACACCTCCTCAAAGTCAGAGACTTTGCGGAGCTAGAACAACAGCACTACTGTCTGTTTTCAACCCTACCAAATTTCCTTTCCATACCAATTTTTAAAATTGACGAAATCAAAAAACTACTCAAAATTTGAATTATTTCAAGATTTGTGCGGCATGTGCTTTGGTTTTCACATCGGAGATTACTTCCTCTATAATACCGTTTTCGTCGATAATAAAAGTGGTACGGTGAATGCCATCGTACTCTTTGCCCATGAATTTTTTAGGTCCCCAAACGCCAAAGGCTTCAATAACCGATTTGTCCTCATCGGCCAATAATGGGAACGGAAAATCGTATTTTTCTTTGAATTTGGCTTGCGCTTTTTGTGGGTCGTCACTTACGCCCAAAAGCGCATAATTATTGGCTTGAAAGCGTTCGAAATTGTCTCTCAAATCACAAGCTTCGGCGGTGCATCCCGGAGTATTGGCTTTTGGGTAAAAGAAAACCACTAGTTTTTTTCCGGCATAATCCGCTAATTGATGGATGTTTCCGTCTTGATCTGGACTGGAAAATTGGGGTGCTTTATCGCCTTTTTTTAAAGTTGTCATATTTTTTTTTGTTATCGGTTGTAAATTATGAGTTTAGTATTATCTACCACACTAGCTGCAATTAGGGCATTTAAAATTCATAAAAACAGAAGCAAGTACTTTGTTTTTAACTGAAAGACGCTTGTACTTGTTTACTCTTGTGGTGTTATTTGGATCATTATTATTTGGACTCCTCGTTGAAAATAGTCTATTTTTACTTTTTATAAAAATACAAAAATGACAAAACAAGAACGGGTAACATTTGTTATAAATACGTTAAAAGAATTGTATCCCACCATCCCAATTCCGCTGGATCATAAGGATCCGTATACGTTGTTGATAGCCGTTTTATTGTCGGCGCAATGCACGGATGTTCGGGTAAATCAAATTACGCCTTTGCTGTTTGCCAAGGCTGATAATCCGTATGATATGGTAAAAATGTCGGTAGAGGAGATTCGGGATATCATTCGCCCGTGTGGTTTGTCACCCATGAAATCAAAGGGAATTCACGGCTTATCACATATTTTGATTGATAAACACAACGGAAAAGTACCCAAAAGTTTTGAGTTCCTGGAGGAATTGCCCGCCGTAGGTCACAAGACGGCGAGTGTGGTGATGTCGCAGGCTTTTGGCGTTCCTGCCTTTCCGGTTGACACGCACATTCATCGCCTCATGTACCGCTGGAATTTGACTAATGGCAAAAATGTGGTACAAACGGAGAAAGATGCCAAACGCCTTTTTCCAGAGGAAATTTGGAATGATTTACACCTCCAAATCATTTGGTACGGTCGGGAATATTCGCCAGCTAGAGGTTGGGATTTAGAGAAAGATCGCATTACCAAAACTATAGGAAGAAAAACGGTTTTGGACGCCTATTATAAAAAATAAAAAGTGCACTGATTTATAAAATCAGTACACTTTTTGGTTTAACGGAGCTTTTAGATTTAAACACCAATCAAAGGGTGTTTAATTGGCTATGAATTCGAAATTTTTGTTGTCCAATTTCAATATGTGTAACGCTTTTGAATAACTTAATAAAAAAGAAACGACTTCTTGTTTGGGTTTCATTTCTTTAGCAAGTGCATTTTTTTTGGAGTAAATTTTTGCCATATCGTACTATTATTATTTTATAATAGAACGCTTAAATTAATGATTTAGTATCAATTCGTTAAAATAATTTGATGCTTGTCTATAACTTTTCTCAAATTCATCAAAGCATACCGCATTCTGCCCAAAGCGGTATTGATGCTTACTCCCGTTGTTTCAGAAATTTCTTTAAAACTCATGTCTTGGTACATACGCATTACGAGCACTTCTTTTTGATCATTAGGCAGTTCTTCGATTAGTTTTTTTAAATCCGTTTCGACTTGATCGGCAATGATTTTATTTTCAACAGTCATAACATCATCGGACATGATAGAAAAAATAGAAAACTCCTCGGTTTCGCGAAACATGGGCATTTTTTTGTTTTTTCTAAAATGATCTATAATAAGATTGTGAGAAATTCGCATTACCCAAGGCAAAAATTTACCTTCTTCGTTATAGGAATTGGTCTTCAAGGTTTTGATTACTTTCATAAAAGTATCTTGAAAAATATCATTGGATATGTCCCTATCGGAAATTTTGGAGTAAATGAATCCGTAGATTTTAGATTCGTGTCGCTTGATTAATGTTGCCAACGCATTTTCATTACCAGCGATGTAATTTTGTACCAATAAAGCATCGGAGATTTCTATAGTAGCCATAGTTGTACTTTTTAGTTTAGTTTTAAATCGGGGATATTTTTTCTAAAAAGTAATTTTATGGTATAGGCTAAATTGGTTTTGGTTTATTAAGAGTTCAAATTTAACAAAAAATTATCTAAACAAGCAAATAAAACGTACTAAAATTAACATAATAAAAACAATAAATAGGATTTAGTTGCAATGAAACTGTTATTTCCGTAGGGTTTTATTGCCGTGAACACTGTTTTGAACCCAAAAAAAATAAAACCTGAATCCAATAGTACAATCGGATTCAGGTCTAGTAGTAAGCACTTGTAAACGTATGGAGTCAATTTAGGTTTGACATTAACCTTAACTCCATGAAAAACAGGTTTATTATCGCCTATTCTTTTATAATTTTAAAATTCTGGACACCATGAGCATTGGTGACTTTTAAAAAGTAAATTCCGGATTTAAAAGCACTCATGTCAATATTATGAACAGACTTC
This sequence comes from Flavobacterium restrictum, assembly GCF_007097245.1. GTDB lineage: Bacteria > Bacteroidota > Bacteroidia > Flavobacteriales > Flavobacteriaceae > Flavobacterium > Flavobacterium restrictum. Next base: position 24,695 of record NZ_VJZT01000002.1, read on the forward strand.
ACCTCATCTTCAAGGATTTTTCGTCCGAGTATATCAGTCAAAATGATTTGGTTTTGGTCGTCTAACAACTCCAAATAAACTTTATTTTGTACCGGATTTGGATAACAAAATTGTTTCAATTCTGAAAGATTTTCTACACCCAAAGAACAACTACTACCCACCACATACGAAATATATTTGGTTACAACAATTCCACCGCCTGTATAAGCAAATTTGACTGCGTAATTAATGGTTGCTCCTGTGGTTTGACCCGTAATAGTTTTGGTAAAAGTAGTTCCTGAAACAAGCGTCATTTGAGATTCGGCAAAAGGGGTTTGTTTCCATAAATACGCCACAACACTCCCTTTATCTTGATCCAAAAGTTCGAAAGTAATTTTGACATTCGTTCCTAGAGTTTCAAAAGCATAATTATAGCCCGTTGAGAATATTCCTTGTTGCGCACTAGTAGCCGTACCTGTACATTCCAGTACGGTTGTCGTTTTGGCGTTGAGCACAATTGGATTATTGGCAGCGGTATTTCCAGTCAAATCGCTTGCTGTGATGGTAAACGTATAATTGGTATTGGAAGTCAAATTTGGAATTACCAATGATTTTTGAACCCCCGAAGGGAAAGAAGTCGTCGTAGTTCCTGCGCTAGAAGTAACTTGATACGCTACTGTTCCAGAATCATCGGTAGCGTTCAATAGTAATTCGACAGTAGTTCCGGTTATTGTCCCCAATGTTGCTGTGAAATTAGCAGGTTTTTGGGTGTCGACAGTCGTGTTTTGATAGACTCTCACATAATCGATATCCATAGCGGTTTGTGTAAAATTAGTAGGCAAATCACCTGCAATTCCGCCCAATGCAATGTTCAATAAAAGGTATTGCTCTTTATCAAATGGCCAAGTGGTAACATCCTTAACCGCAGGATTGTAGGTATAATAAACAGTTCCATCAAGCAAAAACGATATTTGATTGGGTGACCAATTAACCGAATAAATATGGTAACTATTAGCCAAATCAGAGGCTATTATACCGCCGTTATTTACTGAATTTCCATGTGAAGAGGGCGTGTGCATGGTACTCTGAATGTAATTAATGGGTTGAGAACCAAAAATCCCGTGCTCCATAATATCGGTTTCGCCACAATAAGGCCAATCTGTAGTGCCGTAAGTAGCATCAAAATAACCACCGTCTTCGTTTACGTTTTTGCCCAACATCCATATTGCAGGCCAAGTTCCCGATTCAATTGGTAATTTGGCTCTAACGTCTACACGACCATATTTAAAAGCAAATTTAGAGTTCAATCGCGCCGACGTATAGTCCTTTGTGACGCCATTATCCGTAAAGGTTTCTTTTTTGGCCACTATATGTAGCAAGCCTGAAGCCACATAGGAGTTCGTAATGCCATCCGTGTAATGTTGCACTTCGCCATTGAACCAGCTTCCGCTAGCGGGTAATTGGGTTTGATGAAACCAATTATTTGCATCGACGGCGCCATTGGTATTGAACTCATCTGACCAAACTAAATCATTGTAAACGACATCGACTTGAGCAAAGCAAAAGTGCGCCATTAGAAAAAATAAAAACAGAATTTGAAGGGACGTATTTTTTTTCATGCTACTATTTTAATTTTTTAATTACTATTTGAAATTTGAATATAATTTAAGAAAATAACTTATCGTTCTACTAATTTCATAAAATCATTTGGCTTTCCATTACCAACTTTGGCGTTCGGTCAATTTTAAAAAGACCCCAATGTTTTTCAGGTTCCAAAGGTTCATTCGAGCCTTTCCAGGATTCATCAAAAGCTTCAAAAACAAAAGTCAAAATACCATCCTTATCCGTCCAATTGACTAAATCGTGGTAATAAATCTCTTGGTTTTCTTCGCTTACATTATGGGGTTCAATTCCTCGACCATTAGAATTTGTTGCCCAACCTGCCTCGGTAATCACCACTGGTTTATGGGGATACATATTGGCAACAGCAAAGTAATTATCCTTGGTATATTCTAATGCTTCATGAATGTTCTTGTATTCCCATACTGGATAGGTATGAATGGATATAAAATCAACCACCTCCACTAGCGGTTTCAATTTGCTCAACCATGGCACATAATTTTCGCAAAAAGTAACGGGTTGTTTGGCTTCGCTTTTAATTTGTTTTACATAATTAATCACACTCGAAACCGATACGTAATGATCTGTCCAATCCACGCAAGCTTCGTTTCCTGCTGATAGTGTACAAATAATTGTTGGATATGTATTGGCTAAACCAATGAGTTTTTGAATTTGGTTTTGGTTTTTAATGCGGTTGGCATCGAGTTCCGCTTCGGTGTACACGCCACCGCCCCAAGGACAACCAAAGTTGTTCATTTCGGCTACAATATAGGCACCAAGCATGATTTGGAACGGCAATTTTTCTTTTTCGATAACCTCAAGAACCACTTCGGCATGATCGTCGCAATCATATAAACGCAAGTAACTCCAATGGTCTTTTAATAATAGTAAATCTTCTTTTACTTCGTTATAACTGGGACAAATGCCACCTGGTTGTTGCCCTTCGCGAAAACCAGAATAACATATCGATCGTCCTGGAGTTAAATTTAATGCTTGAAATGTATTCATTTAATATTTTAATTTTTCATTTTTATCCCAAATACCCCAATAAGCCCCTACTTCGCCCTCTGCTCCTACTTTCCAAGATTCATCAAAAGAAGAAAAATAGAAAATATCAATATTTTCTTGTTGTGACCAAAGCTGTGTGTTTATAAAATATTTTATAGCGTTATCTCTGGACGGATGCGAATCTTTGAAGCTTTCGCCTTGGCTTGGCCAACCCGTTTCGGTAATAATTACTTTTTTACCATTTCCAGCGTGCAACGCTTGATGGTACATTTGTTTCATGTGTCCCAACGAATAATCAAGATTACAGCCTTCCCAATACGGATAACAATTGGTGAGAATCAAGTCGCAAGCCGCTGTTATTCTTGGTTTGATTGTAAATTCATAATATGCATCGACATAACTTACTGGAATAGTTGCTGTAATGGCTGTTTTAACTCTGTGGATGAAATCTAAAAGTTCATCTTCGGTTAAATCTTTTCGATACATAACCTCATTTCCTACGGCAGCAATATCTACAAAACCTTCGTTAGCGAGTTGTATCAGTCCTTCTATTTCTCTTTCGTTGACTTCCGGATCATCGCCCAACCAAGCTCCAACTAGCGTTTTAATACCATATTCTCGTGCAATTCTTGGTATAAATTCATTCCCTTCGGTACACGAAAAAGAACGAACCCATTGGGTATAAGGTGCAATGATTGCCATTCTACGGCGTACTTGCTCCTCGGATATGATGTCGCCCGGTTTTTGTCCATCTTCATACAAACTAAAACAAAGTCCGTGCATTCCTGTTTTTAAAACGGCATTAAAAAGGGTATCTAATTCTTCAGGTGATTTGCCATCATAATCAATCCCATTGTAATGATTACTCTCGTTAGTGTTATCAAATTTAACTTGATAAAGCGAATCTTCTTTTCTACTAAATGACATGTTTTCTCTTTATTTTAAAATTTTAATTTTTCGTTTTTATCCCATATTCCCCAACCTGCGCCAACTTCGCCTTCTTGTTTTGCTTTCCAAGATTCATCAAAAGAAGAGAAATAGAACAGTTCCACATTCTGCTTTTTGGCCCAATCTTGTACCCCAATAAAGTATTTCATGGCATTTATTCCTGATGGTTCTGCGGCATCTACTTTTTCTCCTTTACTTGGCCAACCCGTTTCGGTGATGATTACTTTTTTGCCTTTGGCTACTTGCTGGGTAACTTCGAGCATTCTGTCTAAATACGAAATCGCATAAGCATTATCCGCTCCTTCCCAAAAAGGATAACAGTTAACCAAAATAACATCGCAGGCATCGACCAAAGCAGGTCTATCTAGATATTGATAATAGGCATCTACATATCCAACAGGAATTGTGTCTGGCAAAGCAGCTCTCACTTTCTGGATGTAATGAATTAACTCCTGCTCGGCAATCTCGCCCCGATGCAGCACCTCATTTCCTATAGCTGCAATGTCAACTAAACCTACTTTTGCTAGAGCAATTAGCGATTGAATTTCTTTTTCATTTCTCTTTTTATCATCACTAATCCAAGCACCAACTACTGATTTCAAACCTTTTTGGTTTGCCATTTCTGGAATCAACTCGTTGCCTTCGGTACAAGAGAAAGAGCGAATCCATTGTGTGTGAGGTGCAATTATTTCTATACGGCGTCGAATTTGATTTTCCGACAAAATAGCACCCGCTTCCTGACCTTCGACATAAGGACTAAAACACAATCCGTGTAAACCCGTATTTAAAATTTCTGAAAATTGTGTTTTGATTTCAGCCTCACTTTTTGAACTTAAATCAATGCCCGAGATGGTATTAATCGCATTTCCGCTTTTTCCTAACGAAAGTAGTTTCCCAGAAAGATACGATGAAGATTGTTTTTTTACTGGGTTTTTTCTATCGTCCAATTGTTTTTTGATGGCTCTAGCTTTTTCTTCGGTTAAGTCATAATTCCACATAATCATCATGGCTATCAAAGTACCTGCAATAGGAACTCCTGAGAAAAAAAGTCTCAACCCTTCAACAGCACCTTCTGGTTGTACTGGCAAACTTGGATTGAAGCCAACAGAAGACATTATTACTCCCGTTAATAAACCAGCAATTGCAAAACCAAACTTTACCATCCACCAATATATAGCTCCAAAAACACCTTCTCTTCTTTTGCCAGAAGTCAATTCGTCCATATCACACACATCGGCTGTCATAGACATCATTAATGTAAATAAACTACCGATACCAAACGAAAAGAAAGGCAAAGCAAAAATGAACATATACGGTTTGCCCGGCACAAAGAAAAACCAAAGCATAATATATCCTACAATAGAAATGGCTTGGCAAACTAAAAAGGCTTTCTTTTTTTCCATTTTTTTTGACATCCAAGATACAATAGGAATAACCACAAAAGTGGTAGACAATGCACCTAAACATCCAAAAAGAGTTGGCCAAATACCAGCGTCTGTAGAACTTCCGTTAAATAGATAATACACCACAATAAAGAAAGTAAATCCTGCAACCGTATTAAAGGCATTAAAAATTAAAAAAGTCGCTATACAAAGTTTTGTAAAAGGCCCGTTTTTAAAAGCTTCTCCAAAACTTTCTAAAATTTCTTTGAAACTGCTTCCAATCGTTTTTATGGATAATGGCGAGAAACTTTCCTCTTCTAAAGTTGATTTACTTTTTATAAAAATAGCAGGAATCATAGCCAAAATCATACATGAAATACCAACCCAAATAGCCAAAGTTCTTGTGGCTGTATCTGCATTTGGAAACCATTTAGGGTCGTACATTACCACCCAAAACCAAGGTGCAATTACCCAAGCCCATTGTCCAATAAATTGTGATATTGCCATGATACTCGTTCTTTCATGAAAATCATCGCTCATTTCGTATCCCATTGCTACAAACGGAACACTAAAAATAGATAATCCTAAATAAAATACAGATGACCAAAAAAGAAAGTAGTAAAAATTATAATTTACCGAGTCTTCTCTATACAATTGCCACATAATCACAAATGAAATTCCCATTATTATAGAGCCAATAAAAACATATTGTCTTCGTCTTCCCCATTTAGATCGGGTATTATCCGAAATAAATCCCATAATTGGGTCTATAAAAGCATCTAAAATTCTAGGCAGAAAAAATAGCATACCCCACATCCAAGTTGGCATTTTTAAGTTTTCAACTAACACAACCATAAAAATACCCAAAGCTGCTGGAAACATTTGGTTGGCTAACATTCCTAATCCAAAGGCAATTTTTTGTCCCATTGGAACCAATCCTTTTGGGTTTGAATTTTGATTTGACATAATATTTTAAGTAATTTTTAGTTATATAATTATTTTGGTTTTGAATTTCATTTTTATATTCTCTTTTTTTCAAAAAAACAATACCCGATTAAACTTTTCTAATTGTTTTGTTTATTTTTTAATTAACAACGATGGTGTTTTGACGTCCATCCACAAAGCGTTTTCGTTACCGTTGTAGGTTTTAGTAATTGGTTTTCCGTTTCTCCCTAAACCATCAAAAGCACCCTTATCGACCAAATTCCAAAGCGCATATTTGGCTTGAGATTGCAAATTGAATAATCCAAAATGATTCTCGGAACCCACAGGATTACTGGTATCTTTCCAGTTTTCGTCAAAAGCTTCAAAATAAAAACACGTTATTCCCGACTTATTTGTCCAGTCGCGCATGAGTTTGTAATATTGAGCCGATTTGTATTCGTCGGTTGCTTTCGAGCCGTCATTGCCGTAAAAATCTTTATCCATTGTTGCCCAACCTGTTTCGCCAATATGGACGGGTTTTTTGACACCAATAGATTTCATATACTTGACCACGTTTTCGTATTGCGAAATGGCATAATCTCTGGCTCTTACCATAGCTGCGTCGATTTTTTCCCGTTCGGATAATCCATTTTCAGAAGCCAATACTCCCCAAAAATTGGGATTGTAATGCGTATCGTGCATCGGGTACGTATGCAACGAGATATAATCGACTGCTTTCATCAATTTTTTTAAATCTTCGGTGTGGTATTCGGTATCACCGCCGCCCCAAGACGCAAAATTATCGGAACTTGTTATCCAAAGTTTGTTGGGTAATTTGTGTTGCTTTTTTAGATTCTGCAAATGATTAACCCATTTCAAAATAATACTGGGTTGCACATAATAACTCGCCGCCCATTTGACCATTGCTTCATTTCCAACCGCAATTATCTTGATAATATCTGGATATTTGTTTGTCAATCTGACTGCTTCATCAATTTCAATAGCGTTTTTACTACTTTCTTCGTTGTGGTTGGGCGGTAGATTTGAAAAAGCATTTTTGCAATCAATCCAAGCTCCGAGCATGACATACATTTCAAATTTTGGGTCTTCTTTTTTTAATTCGCTGATGGCCATTAGCAAATTCGAAACCTCTTTGTAATGCACATTGTAGGTGCGAAGTATTTTGAAATTCGCTGCGGAAAGCAACTTTAAATCCTCTTTTATTTCCGGAATAGTAGGCTGTACTTCTCTAGAATTTGTTCTAAATCCACCATAACAAATGGCTTGATAATTGGGGTTTCCCAATAATTTTTCAGCCGTAATATCTTTTGCAGCCGCATAAACGTTTTTGCAATACAACAAGAGCAAAACTAAAGCTAGTATGTAAATGATTTTATTCATTAGCGTAAAAATTCTTTATTAATGGACACGACAACTTGCACTATTTCGTTAGTTCTTTGAAATATTTTTTTGCTGGTATCTGCATCTAATTCTAATGATTGGAATACTGAATTGCTACCATCTGCATAGTGCAATTCGATTTGGTTTTCTGCTGCGATTTTGTAAATTATAGGCACTTGACAAAAGCTAAAAGCCAAACTCTCTTTGGGTAATACAATTGGGTTTTGTTTTCCATCTACAGCTACAAAAATAACTTCTTGCTCCTGAAGAATAAATTCCTTTTTTTGAAGAATCGTAGGTTGAAATTGCACTTTTCCGTTGTTTATTTTCACTCCTAATTCGGCTATTCGAACCAGAATATCTTCTTTCACTTGCCCAGTCATTCCGGGTTGTTGCGCACCACGATGTTGTGGTGTATGCGAGTACGGATCAGTAGGAAATGCGCCGTAAACAGCTGGCGTTTTATGCACACCAATACCGCTACCAATTTCCTCATAATGAGCCACTAATTCTTTGATTACACTAGAATCTTCGTTTTGATTGATGGCTTTTATACACACTTCTTGTACCGCCAAATGCAGTTTGGAAACCATGTGCCAATAAATAGAACCCAATCCTTCAAAGGAGAAAAACGTTCCTGATCGCCCTGTAAACGCTTTGTGATTGAACACTTCTTCAAAAATGGCTAATACCGAAGTAGTTTCCTTGGCAACCAATTCTTGATAATTTTCTTGGGTTTTTAACGAATCCAAAGCAACTTTCAAATCACCGGCATTGTGAAAATTACCATTAAAATGATAATCGCCTTTGATGTCTTGATTGATAATCGAAAAATTACTGTTTTCGAGTAGTTTTTTCAACAAATCGGATTGTGCCACTTTTGCTTTAGGCAACCTATTTTTTTCTAAAAATTTAGGTAATTCTTTATTTGGGTATAAAATATAACTGTTTTGATCGGCTCTATACAAAGCACTTTTTCGCAAACCATTAAGGATTTCCAAGGTTTGTTTCCCATCCAAAAATCCAGAACTAATAACAGCAACTTGCCCTTCGAGCATTTCCGAAAGGTGCGAAATGGAGACTTCATTTTCTGTAGAAGACATCAAATTGTAAGCATGATACAACTTGTCTTCTCGCTGATTGGCTTGTATAGAATGATCGATAAAAGCCAAACTTACTTGGATAAAACTTTTTAAACCCGCAACCGAAATGGTAGTTTTTTGTCCATTAAAACCATTTTGATATACGTGTTCTCGGTATTTAGAAGCCGCAGTTCCTAAAGCATCTAAAATATTTTTGCGCTCCACATCTCCAATCGAATCCGCCAATAGCGGTTCAAATTGCAATAGATTTTCTCGAATAGCATCGTAAAACGTGACCATTTCGGTCGAAATTTTAATTTCTGTAACGGTTGAGTTATTTACTGTTTTTTGTAAAAAATCAAAAAATCGTCTCAAATAATACAACGTAACCATCGATACGCCATTGCCGACCAAAGCATTGTTGGCATCATTCCATTCTGGACGTTGGGTGTTCATCCAAATGCCGCCTTCGGGAATAAAGTTTGACATTTTTGCCAAAACTGTAGCGAGTATTTTCTCCACAAAATTGACATGGTATATCACCTTGTTTTCGGTTTGCAACAAAGCACCATCGGCACCAACGCTTTTGCGCAAGCCATTAATTTGAGTATCCAAATGATGATTAAAGGAAATTGTATCTTTTGGATTCTGCAAAATTTCCTCATACGATTTTATACAATATGGCACCGCAGCATACACAAAACATTCTTTGTCAAAATACGAATTCAACTTACCAGGATGCTGTTTCTCGATGAATTCCAAAAATTTCAATAAGTAAATAATTTGGTGATCGCCCCAATATCCTATGTACGACCACGGATTATCGGGTTCTATAGTTTCCCAATCAAAGCCTGATTTTGTCACTCGATACGGATTGTATCCATCAAATGTTGAAGCATTCAAAAACTTGAAAATCATGCCGTCAATAAATTCTGGATAGGCATACGCCAAGGCTTCCCAGTTCTGGAAAATATCGCGCCAGTTGCCTTCGTAATCCAAAATTTTGGAACCATCAATTTCACTTCGGGTATTAATAGAAAATTTATTCCAAGGGCGACTCGGATCGCCATGACGACGACTGAATTTAAGTGGTAAATATTCAGTACACAGACGCACCAAATCAGCATCTGTTTGATTAGAAAGCAAACTATTCAAGTAGGAATGAGAGAAAAAAGCTTCTAAATCGTTGATGAAAACGCTATTTCTACCGCAAACTTCTTTGTTGGCTTGGTTCAAATAAGTTACAAAATCATTTTTCTCAATTTCGTAATTGTGGTCAAAAATACCACCTCTCATGATATTAAAAAGCACGTTAGAAAAATGGCGGGTATCTTTTCGTTTATCGGCGGTGAATTGCAATCCGTCGGCTGTGGCATTGAGCGAAATCAGGTTTTGCTCTCCCAATTCTATATCCTCAATTACTTGATTTTCAATATTTTTATCGTGAAGTATTGCTTCGCAAAGTGCTATAACTTGCGACTGATTTTGATTGACATTCGCAATAATTTTCCAGCTTTTGGAGGAATCTTTTGGTAAGAGCAAATCGGCTACAACAAAATAGGCACCTTTTTCACCTTTGACATCGGTTTCGGATTGTATATTTTGTTTTTTTCTAAAGGTCGGAAGTTGTAATGAAGAGAGTAAATAGGTTGGATTTTCGATTCCCAATGACCATGCAATATTTGTTTTTAGCGACTCACTCGGTTCCGCTTTGTCAACAATTATAGCACTCAATCCAAAAATTCCCACACCACTTTCTGCCTGAATTTCGTTTCGTTTGTAGGCATCAACCAAGTTACTGGTGGTGGTTTGTAAATCACTCGTTACGCCATTTGGCATAATATTCTGGATTCCGTCTAGAGCTGTAATGGAATAATCGTTTTGAGAATGATTGGTAATTTCGGATTTTTTCACAAAACCAAAACGATCGCTGGAACACCATTCGTAGCTAAATGTCAACTCCAAATCATGATGAATTTCCTCAAAAATGATTTTGTTACCAAACAAATTCTTGTACAAATTTCTACTGATGTTGTACTTGTCATTGAATCGTTCCGAAAAAGGTTCCCAAACCATTACTTGATTGTCATGCTGAATTTGAAAAATAGATTTGCTTCCTGTGATATCAGCAAATTCGGTAATTTTATCATCCGTATAATAGGGAAAAAGTGCAAATTCGGCATTTTTTCGTCCTGCGGTGAGTCCGCCATTACTGGAAATAAACATCCAATGATCCGAATCGCTTACGACGCTCATAAAAAAGGGTCGCATGTTTTCGTTGTTGGCAATTTTATAATAGTTTTCTCCTGCTATACTTACTATTTCCATCGTTTTAATCTTTAATTTTGGTTTTATTAGCTCTAAAAAAGGGGCTGACTGCGCTCCTTCTTTTTAAAAAATCGTCTTTATTTCTTGTTTTTGGATGACATTAATCCATGACAAAAACACTATTAGCTCTTTTTTAAAAAAAAGCTAATACGTATTCCAGTTAATTTCAGTTTGAATTATAATTTAATTCGCCTACCCTTTTTTGTAAGCTCTTACGTAGTCAATAGTCATTTTTTGAGGAAATGGTGTTAGGGAATTTGGATTACCCAAGAAATTCCCACCTACAGCTACATTCAAAATCATGTAGAAAGGATGGTCAAAAACCCAATTTCCTCTTGCTTCCACTTCGGATCTTTCGATTCGTTTGAACAAATAATCATCCACGAAAAAATCGATTTTGGATTCATCCCATTCCACAGCAAAAACATGAAAATCAGTATCATAACGACTATCGATTAGGGTATTTTTGCCTGTTATAGGATCTGCACCATAATACCCAGGGCCATGAATAGAGCTTTGAATGATATTAGGTTGCTGTCCTCTTAATTCCATAATATCAATTTCACCACAAGTAGGCCACGTAGGAAATTCGGCATTATCACCTAACATCCAGAAAGCAGGCCATAATCCTAACCCGTAAGGCGTTTTGAGTCTGGCTTCGAAGCGTCCGTATTTTTGTTCTAAAATTCCTTTGGTTTTTATCCTAGCCGAAGTGTAAGAAGCGGTTTGAAAATTTTCTTTGATGGCGGTAATTACGAGATTCCCCGCTCCATCCATCGAAATATTTTGTGGACGATTGGTGTAATATTGCAGTTCCTTATTTCCCCATCCGTTATCACCCGTTCCTATGTCATAAACCCATTTGGTAGCGTCTGGAGATTCGCCAAGAGTTCCATTAAATTCATCGCTCCAAGCCAGTTGCCAGTTGCGTTTGTCTAATTTTTGGGTAGCATCGGTACTGCAACTCATGGTTACCAGTAGCGTACTAATCGCTATATATTTGGCGGCAGATTTTAGTATTAAATTGCTCATAATTTTTAATTAAATTGTTATAAATTTTTTGAAAAGCACGCATTCAAAATCGAAATCAAAAAAAGCTGATTCCTTTTTTGTTATCTATTGCTAATTTTTGTAGAAATAGATATTATCGGCATAAAAATTAGAAACGTTGGTTCCCGAAAAAATGATTTGTGCTAGATGCGCTCTCGTTGTTAAGCTAGGCATATTGGTAAATGGAACGTCTAAACTAATCCAATTTTTAGCAACCAATGTTGGACTTGTATAGGTTAACGTATGACTTTTATCATCCGTACCACCATAAACTCCATCAGCACCAAAATCTACTAGTTGAATTTTAAAATTAGCACCCGAAGCTAAAGTGCCCGGAATAAAAAGATCTAGGTGCATGTGTGTCATGGCAGTAACATTTATGGTAGGTTGACTAAATTGTATGCCCACAAAATTAAAATTAGTGTAGTTCAACACTGTATCACCATTTACATTAAAATCAGCCGATTGCGTGGTTTGGTATGGTGCCCAGTAGCCATTGTAATATTCTACAGGAGCATTGGTATACGCATTACTAAAAATAGTAATCACATTAGCGGCAGGTTTTACAGGCGTAGGTGCTGCTGCAAAAGCGCCTAATGACTGCACGGTTAGAGAACCTTTGGCTTGAACTCCTCCTATCGAAGCCGTAATAACGGCTGTTCCGGGGCCAACTGTACTCACTACCCCTTGCGAATCTACTGTTGCTACAGCGGTATTAGACGAAGCAAAATTGAAATAATTGACCGATGTAGTCACCACTTGATCCGTTCCGTTTAACAAATTAAATGTTGATGCTAAACCAGTAACCGTTGCCGAAACGCCAACAAAAGAAGTTACTGATGTGTCTAAACCACCATTTATGGAGGGTTGAGGATAGGCGATAGTGCCAATGTTTTCGAACTTTACCTCATCGATCCAAAAAGAGAATCCGTTACCATTTTCTGGCCCTGCAGAGATGTAAAACATTCCTTTTTCGGTTTTTAATTTGGAGGCATCAGGAATTGGAATCGTATATTTTTTCCAAACGGTGCTCAATCGTAAATTACTTAAGGAAGCAGGATAGGTATTGGCACCTAAATCAATCCCGAAACCAACAACCCCAAGTGTTGATGCCACCGAGGATTTTGCCCAAAAAGTTAAGGCATTATAGCTCGAAAGGTCTCTACCAACTGCGGTAAAAAAAGCGCCACCGGCATAAGACCCAGCGGGATCATTCACATTAGGAACATCAAAACGCATGGAAGCACTTGTGTTGTTGTAAGTCACTTTATTATCTACTTGAAAAGCAAATATATCAGTACCACTAAAGGCGGCATAAATTAATCCACTACTAAAACCGTCAATAAATACATTGGGGTCTTTGGAGAATTTAGCTACTTGCAAATCGGAATCGTCGTTTTGACAGCCCAAAAAGAATAGTAATGTAAAAAGACCTATAACTATTCTATTAAATTTAATACTTGAGAGAGTTTTCATTATATCTATTTTATTAATTACCAATGTTTATTTGTAGATAGGTTTTAATTTCCCATTCTTGACCATTAGGAAACCCAATGGCGGTAGGATTAGGAACTAAATTCCCTGTTACATCCAATATTTGTGTTGGATTATATCTATTAGAATATTGATCTAATGAGCGCCATGTCCCTCTAATACCAAGTCTAGTTCCTGGAAGTATGAACCAATCTGGTTTTCCAATTCCAAAAGAAATATCAGTCATTAATTGCAAAGGGTAAGTCAAATTGAAATCTCGGTGGTAATCATAAGGTCCCCAATCGTTTACTTTTACAAATGAGTTTACTTTCATTTTTTTGTAAATCATTTTGAAATCGACTCCATAACGTTTAATCGTTCTCGCATTACTACCATTTCCTTGAGCAGGCCCACCATAAACATTAGCAATAAAACCAAAATCAGAACTAAATTTAGAAACAATTCTTGCTTGTGTTTCCCACAAATCTTTTGCAGGTGGTGCTCCTGGAAAAGCAAAAGTTGTTCTTCCATTAGACAAAATACCTATTGCAGCATCTTGTGTCGTTGGCAAATGGCGGTACACAAATCCTGCACTTATGGCAAATTTAGCATCTTCGGATCGGTCATTATCCCAATCGTACATCCAAGTACCTGGAGTAGGGTCAAACGTGAATAATATCTCACCCGCAACTTGTTTTCTATTTACTCTAACAACAAATGGATCATCAACAATATTTCTTGGTCTTCCTGGTGCTGCAACAGTAGTTGTTATAGGCCCTTCAAGCGGTTCTTGCCATAAAAAGTTAGGCGCAATTTGCAACTTACCCGCATTATAGGTAAAACCACTTAAAAAGTTGTATTGATTCCCGCTACCGCTATCTTTAAGTCTCCAACCAGTAAAAGTTTGTGTAAGGTCAGCTCCACCACCAGCAACTAATCCTTGAGCGGCAGCTTGTGCGTACCAATTAATTTTTCCTCCAGTATAGGTTAGTTTTACTTTCCCTCCCAAATTGTCTTTGGATTCAATTTGGTTTACAAATACTTGTTCGACACCATTTATTTCTCTCATGACTTGATATTCGCGTCCTTTGAGTGGTTGCCCAGCCCAAATTCCACCTAAATCAACTGCTAATTTTCCGAATTTTCTATTTACTTGAACTGTAAATCGGCGTGTTTTAGGTTGCGGAATAGCAAAGGAACTTTCGGTAACTCCACGTTGTTCTATATCTTCATGGAAAATTCCTGTAAAATCATATTTCCCAATACTTTTGGAATATTTAAGCAACACCGCTGGATTCGCTCCCCACCAAAGTTGTGGTCCAAAAGCCAATTTAAATCCCTTAAATGTTTTCTTTCCTTCCATTTCAAAACCAAAAGGAGCAACGCCATTGTAAGTATCAATATTAGGTCCATAATTAGCTTCGGGATATAAACCAAAGAAATCGCCTTCGTACCCCCAGTGGTAATGACCAGTTCTATAAAAACCATTTAAACTAAATAGTTTTTCATCCCATTTGTAACTCGCTCTGTACACTTCGACACGGTTGTTTGATTGTAAACTTACGTCGCCATTAGGACCAGTTACCAATACTGGTCTGCCTCTATTTTCATAAAACACTTCGTCAATTTGATTGAGTGCTACATTGCCTAAAATATTGAATTCTACATTAGCAGTCATATTTCCAGACGGACTTCCCTCCACGCCCACATAATAGGATTGCATGTGGTCAAAACCAAGTTTGTTTGGATACGTTGTATTGTTAGTTGGTGCTTCTGTAGGTGTTGTGATTAAATTTCCACCTGTATTAAACGTACTGAATTCAGCTGATAATCTAGAAAATTTAATTTTACCTCCTTTTTGACTATCCAATGCTGCTTTATCGGCTCTTGCTTTTAGCGAAGCATCTAAAATTTGAATTTTATCAAAATAAGGATCTATATCACTTGCTAATTTTCCGTTGGCGTAAGGATTAAATTGATGCACTTCTTTCAAAATGTAGTAAGCAGATCTTGGATAAAGTTGGTAATTACCATGGCTATTGGTTGGCCCTTTGGCACAAATACCAAACCACTCTTCATTCATATTGTTTTCGCCTTTTACAAAATCAAAAGCATACCCTCCATTAGCCCAAGAAGCATTGTTGTCATGTACGTCTAAAAATTTAGTTTGACCAAATTTCCACCATCCATCGCTAAATTGAAAGGTAAATCCACCCAAACAGTTGCCGCTTTTACCCATGCCAGCAGCGTTTTCGTAAATTTCTTTCCAATTGTTTTTTAGAATCTTTGCTTGTGCATTTTGATCTTCTTCACCTGTTACAGCATTAAAAGCATCCGATCCAAATTCTGGAAACATAACTGGTTTTCCGTACTCTTTTTTGACACGTTCAAACATATCCCCAAACGAGTTGCCGCGGTATACATTTACACCTAAAACATCTACATCTGGACATTCTTTGGCAATAATATCTAAAAATAATAAGTCACCATTGCATATCGCCATTGGATGCGACGGGTCTATAGCTTTCATTGCTACAACCGCTTCGTTGAATAAAGAATAAAGGTATTGAGCACGTTTGGTCGATTGTCTATCCATTACTGGAATATCTTCTGTTTCGGCTCCATCCCAAAACAAACCGTAATTATTTTCATTTCCTAATAAAAACAAAAGCAATCCTTTGGTATCCTTATATTCAGCAACCATCTCTTTTGCTTCTTTCAAAAGCAGTTCACGAGTATCAGCGTTAGCATATTCGGTGTTGGCAACCCAAGTCCCTTTTATTGTCAAACCATAACGTCCAAACGAATGGTTCAACATCGTGTAAATCCCAAAATTGGTATACACATACTCTATCCATTTTTTGGGCATACCAGCATAGACTCTTATGGTATTAACCCCCATATTTTTGAGCAATCCCATTTCATTGTCCAAAGCAGTCTGAATCACATTATCTGGCTGTTTCCAAAGGCTGTAACTGTAATTGGTTCCAATAGGAAAATAATCCCAGTTTACTCCGTTTATCATAAAGTCATTACCATTGACTTTAAGCCTCATTCCAGAAGTGCTTTTGTCTACAGTTACCCTATCTGCTTGGGAATACATATTGAGTGAACAATAGCAGCTGATTAGTAAAAAAATTATTTTTTTCATAATAAAAATATTTGTTTTGAATGTTTAATAAAATTTAATGCGAAATCAAAAAAAGTGTATTCCTTTTCTATCCGTGTTCTTAATAGGAACAACTCGATAATAATTATAGTTTGTAGGGCTACAAATCTGTTTTTAATAAAAAAATATTGGAATCATTAAGCCGAAATAGCGCAATTGATTGAAGAGACATTAGTACTGATTGGAAGATCATAATGGGTTGTGGTTTTGGGTTAGTCATTTGGTTTAAAATTCTAGAATATAAAAATAACATTACTACATCGTAATAGATAAAAATGAACCACAACAAAAAACATACAACGAAAAAAAAATTAACTTTTTTTTAATAATCCAATAAAAAACAACAGTATTATTGCGAAAATCCAAATTGCGTTTCACCAAAAAATAAAAAAAAACCACAACAATATCGCTATTGTTGTGGTAATGTATAGTTAAAAAAATTGTTTTTATGAGAACCTATACAGCCATTATATACTCTACAAGTCCTTGTTCGTGGGTTAAATCCATTTTTTTACGCAAACGGTATCGTTTTATCTCCACACTACGAACGGATATATTAAGGAGCGGTGCCACTTCTTTGGAAGAAAGATTCAAACGCAAGTAGGCACAAAGTCTCAAATCATTTGGCGTCAAGGAAGGATGCGCTATTTTGACTCTTTTTAGGAAATCTTTATCGGCATTATCAAATGCTTCTTTGAAAACTTTCCAAGAATCCTCTTCGGTTATGTTTTTATTAATCGTACTAATTACTGATTTGATACTAATTCCACCGTTTTCGGCATTCTTTTTCAAATCTTCTTTTATAAAAGCCAACAACTCGTTTTTGCTATTCAAACTCATTGTTGAAGCCGCCAACTCTTTATTTTTCAAATCTACATCATGCGATAATTCTTCATTCCTGATACGCATTAATTGCTGTTGATTTTCCAGTTCTTTGATTTCTAGCAGGATACTATTTTCCTCAATTAGTTTTTCTTTTTGTTTCAAGTAGTACGCTTTATAGGTTTTATGAATAAATCGAGCGAGCAAGACTAACAAAATGAAGTAAAAAAACATCGCTAGATTAGAATTATACCAAGGTTTCTCGACGGTAAAAGCATAAACAGCAGTGTTTTCTAGTACCGAATTCAAAAATTTAGCTCTCACTTTAAACACATAGTCGCCAGGCGGTAAATTTTTGAAGTTGACAGTTGGTCGTGCGCTCCATTTACTCCATTCGTCTTGAAAACCAATTAACGCATACTGGTATTCGGCATTGATGTATTTATTGAATTCAGGCACCGTAAAACTCAACGTGACATTATTCACGTCATAATCAAAACTTCCTGCCTCGTTAATAGCGCAATTCTTGAAACTTTCGTTCAGTTTATTTACGGCAATATTCGAAATGGATACCGTATAATTTTTGAAACTCAAGTCATTTATATTCAACATATAATACCCATCCGTAGTTCCTATCAAATAAATAGTATTCGAAATTTGAGTAATATTCTCATAGCCCAACATCGAGTTTGTCAAAGAAGCAGGAATAGGAATCACATTTTCCTTGAGTTGATTACTCAATTTACTCAACGAAAAATAATGAATGTAATTCTTGGACAACAACCATATTTTATTGGTATTATCCACAATTAATTTACCAGAAGTATATTCGTCTTTTTCGAAAACGGCACTTAACAAACGGTCTTTTTCGAACTGCTTTGTTTTTGGATTTAGTTTAAAAATCCCTTCTTTGTACGCATAATAAATAACATTATTAAAGGTAATTAAACTAGCACTTTTCCCTTTTGTAGGCGATGTGTAGGTAAAAAACGGGGTAGTTTTAAGCAAATCTGGATCTAAATGCAATCTAAAAACACCTTTGTATTCATGGCTCACATAAACATCGAGTGATTGCGTAACCTCAAAATACCGTGACGAATAATCAAAACCAGCTATTTTATTCCTGTACACCCATTGGTTATTTACTTTTTGCAAAACCGAAATTCCGTAATAATTCCCTTGTATCAAAAAATTAGGATAGCCAGGAATGATTCCAAATTTCCAAGTTCCAGCCATCGAAAAAATAGTCGTAGCAACGCCTTCATTTACGGTAAAAGTCCCTGAATCATGTCCACAAAAAAGCGTTCCTTGGTACTCGAACAAGGACCAAACTTGCCCTTTTGTCCCCGCAATAAATTGAAATTCTTGATTGCTTTGGTACTTTTTATAAAACAATCCTTGATTTGTACCCACATACAAGTTGCCATTGAACAATTTAGACGCATATACTGTTCCTAAAATACCGGTATCATCCGTAAAACTTTGAACAGGCGATTTCAAATTGATACAATTAATACCATTATCCAACCCAATCCAAAGGTTTTTATCACCATCCTCATACAAGGATAAGGCGGTATTATTACTCAAACCATTGCTTTGCGAAATGTGGTATTTCAACTTTCCATCGGGTGTAATTATAAAAATTCCCTTGGATACCGTACCAATAGCAAAGCTACCATCCGACAATAATTTACTATTATAAATACTACTTGAAGCTAATTGAGTATCCACATCGGTACTGAATTTTGTCAAGATGTTGCCTACTAGTTTATAAAAACCATTCCATTGTGTTTGAATCAAAAGCCCTTCATTACTGGCAAAAACATTGATAATGCGATTTTGTATCAAAACAGGATTATTAGAGACTAAATGTCCCTTGCCACTCTCAATTTCAAATAATCCTTCGTTAACCGTTTGATAATAAATAGCGGAACTCGTGCGATAGGATTTGGTTATTTCATGTTGGGGTGCAATGATGTTAAAATGCCCGCTTTTAGAATCATAAATATATATTTTATCCAAAGACTGAAAAACGACCCATTGTTCATAATTCCAAATATTCCAAAATTCCTCATCATCTAAAATACTTTTTTTGAGCGTTTTGCTCAAGGAAGTGTATTTTAGTTTACCATCATTTTGACGCGACCAAAAACCAAATTCCATATAACAACCCGTATAAATCTTGGCTCCAATTACTTTTACCGAACGAATAATTGTTTCGTTTGGCGATGGGTACAACTCCCAACTGGTTCCGTTAAACTCCAAAAGTCCTTCGTTATTAGCAAAATAAATAAAACGATTCTTGTCTTGCGAAATCATCCAATTTTGATTTCCAGCTCCATATACGTTGGGTGCATATTTTACAATAGGAGGCAATTCTTGAGAAAAAACAACGGAACTCAACAAAAAGAGTATCCCATATAGTTTATTTTTCATTTGTAGTTGAAGATTGAATTTGGTGTAAAACTAAATTAAAAATAGCTTTTTTTTAAAAAATTTTACACAATTAAGAGATACATTCTTAAAAAATTACAATTTAGTAAAATTTAATTCCCTTTGGTTTTTAAAACCAAAATTTGTGACTTGTTCAAGGTCTTTTCTCATCTAGAAATTGATTACTTTTGTAGAAAATACCTTTTTGTATGTCAATTGACCTTTCTACAATAGATCCCAAACACAATATAATTATAAAAGGAGCACAAGTACACAACCTAAAAAATGTGGACGTTGTTATTCCTCGCAATAAATTAGTGGTCATTACAGGTCTCTCGGGTTCTGGAAAATCCAGTTTGGCATTCGACACCTTATATGCCGAAGGGCAGCGACGCTACGTAGAGAGTTTGTCCTCGTATGCAAGACAATTTTTGGGGCGGTTAGACAAACCAAAGGTAGAATACATCAAAGGAATTGCTCCCGCAATTGCTATTGAACAAAAGGTAAACACCACCAATGCCCGTTCTACAGTAGGAACCTCAACAGAAATTTACGATTACATCAAGTTATTATTTGCTAGAATTGGTCGAACCTATTCGCCTGTTTCAGGTCAGGAAGTCAAAAAAAATACCGTTACCGATGTGGTTACTGATGTAAAAAGTTTGGCACTTGACAGCAAATGGTTGCTCCTCGCTCCTATTCATCTCGAAGAGGGTCGCGCACTCGAGGACAAACTAAAAGTACTATTACAACAAGGATTTGCTAGGGTTTTAATCAACAACGAAATGGTTCGGCTCGATGATTTAACAGGCGCTGACCAGCATGATTTAGATCATAAAGACCTGCTTTTGATTATAGACCGAATTGTTGTAAAAGAGGAAGAAGAATTTTTTAATCGTTTGGCCGATGCTGTGCAAACCGCTTTTTTTGAAGGAAAAGGAATTTGTTTCTTGCAGGAATTAAACTCGGATAAAAAATATTCCTATTCGAATAATTTTGAATTGGACGGTATTTCTTTTCTGGAACCTAACGTTCATTTATTTAGTTTCAACAATCCGTATGGGGCGTGTCCGGTGTGCGAAGGCTACGGCAACATCATAGGAATCGATGCGGAGTTGGTAGTTCCCAATACCACTTTATCCATTTTCGAGAATGCTATTTTTCCGTGGCGTGGTGATAGTATGAGTTGGTTTCGAGACGAATTAGTCAATAGTGCCTACAAATTCGATTTTCCCATTCACAAACCCTATTTCCAACTTACCGATGCCCAAAAAGAACTGCTTTGGACTGGAAACAAATACTTTCAAGGGCTGAATGCTTTTTTTAAAGAATTAGAAGAAAAAAATTATAAAATCCAAAACCGTGTCATGCTCTCTCGCTACCGAGGCAAAACCAAGTGCTATTCCTGCAAAGGAAAACGCTTGCGCATAGAGGCTTCTTATGTAAAAATAAATGGCAAAACAGTTTCGGATTTAGTAGATTTGCCTATTAAACATTTGGTTACTTTTTTCAAAAACAGCACTTTGGATGTGTACGAAAAACAAATTGCCAAACGATTGTTACTCGAAATTAACAATCGGCTGTCCTTTTTGACCGAAGTAGGCTTGGATTATCTGACCTTAAATAGAAATTCGGCAACACTTTCTGGTGGCGAATCACAGCGTATTAATCTTGCCACTTCGCTAGGAAGTAGCCTTGTTGGGTCGATGTATATTCTGGATGAACCTAGCATTGGTTTACACCCCAAAGACACCGAGCGCTTGATCAAAGTATTGCTCTCCCTGCGGGATTTGGGCAATACCGTTATTGTAGTCGAGCACGATGAGGACATCATGAAAGCTGCTGATATGATCATTGATATTGGACCCGAAGCAGGCACTTTGGGCGGAAATTTAGTAGCACAAGGCACCTACGCCGAAATTCTACAATCGACTTCGCTTACCGCTAAATACCTCAACGGAGATTTAGAAATTGCTGTTCCTAAAAAAAGACGCACTTTCAAGAATTATATTGAAATAAAAGGGGCAAGAGAAAACAATTTACAAAACATTGACGTCACGTTTCCGCTGGATGTTTTAACCGTAATTACGGGCGTTTCTGGAAGTGGAAAAAGTACTTTGGTCAAGAAAATTTTGTTTCCAGCTATGCAAAAAAAACTCGATAATGCGGGTGAAAAAGCAGGTCAGTTTAGCGAAATGACGGGTTCTTTTTCGCAAATAAAACACATTGAATATGTTGATCAAAACCCAATTGGACGGAGTTCTCGTTCCAATCCAGTAACGTACATCAAAGCTTATGACGATATCCGAGAATTGTATGCCAAAGAAAAACTATCCAAAATAAGAGGCTACCAAGCCAAACATTTCTCGTTTAATGTCGATGGCGGACGCTGCGAAACCTGCAAAGGCGAAGGGTCTATCAATGTTGAAATGGTTTTCATGGCCGATGTTCAATTGCCCTGTGAAACCTGTAATGGACAACGTTTCAAGAAAGAAGTGCTAGAAATTACTTTTGATGGCAAAAACATACATGATATACTCACCCTCACTATTGATGATGCTATTGCTTTTTTTGCCAAAAACAAACAAACTAAAATCACCCAAAAACTACAACCACTTCAGGATGTAGGATTGGGATATGTACAATTGGGGCAATCCTCCTCTACTTTATCTGGTGGAGAGGCACAACGGATAAAACTGGCATCGTTTCTAGTAAAAGGAGTGACCAAAGAAAAAGCATTGTTTGTGTTTGATGAACCTACAACAGGATTACACTTTCATGACATCAAGAAATTACTAGCTTCCTTTGATGCCTTGATTGAAAAAGGGCATTCTATTCTAGTAATTGAGCACAATCTAGATTTGATAAAATGTGCTGATTGGGTAATTGATTTAGGCCCAGAAGGTGGCGAAAATGGAGGATTAGTTCTCGCCGTAGGAACTCCAGAAGAAATTGTAAAAAACAAAAAATCAGTAACAGCACCCTATTTAAAGGAAAAATTATAACAAACGCTAGACTTTTTCCATATAACAATCTTCTTCAAAAGGAACACCGTCCTCATCGATTGCAACTAATATTTTTTTGGTTTTGGTCGAAACTTGGCTTAAATAAATCCAAGCCAAAGACCAAATTCCTAAAGTAGCACAACTCATCAAAAAATGAGAATAATGATCTATTTTTTTGCCTTCGCGTTGCAAAACTATAAAAGGTAACTTGTCATTTTGCTCCACTATTTTGAATCCTTTGTCCAATCTATTGCTTAAAATAGCTGAAAATTTTTGTGTGTTTATATCTGACATAAATAGTGTTCCCATCTTTTTCTCTTTTTAAATGAATAGCCTTTAAAAAATAGTTCTTCCATAAGTAACAGTACAAAAATAAGCCGTTTATCCACTCTTGTCAATACCGGAAATTAGTGATTTTTCAAAAAAGATTTAAAGGCTATTTTGTGTTTTATTTGGCAACAAAAATAACCCATGCAATAGCTTTTATTGTATCTCAAAAGTTAAGAAATCATTAGTAAAACAGATCAAATTGCTTGTAAAAGCGGCATTATTTGCTATTTATTTTTCACAACAAAAACAGGAGTTTGAACATCGGTGCTCAAATAATTTTCGGGAATGGTAGTTTTGTTACCATCTCGAAGTGCTTTGTAATGTGGCGACATAATTTCAATGCCCTCTTCATTAAAACAATCCTGAATATTTTGATGCAAATGAGAATATATCAAAGGTTGTTGGGTGGCAGCTTTTGTGTAAGCATTGATTTCATACGAAACATAAAAATCATCTAAACTCGTTTGCAACACAAAAGGCTGCGGTTCTTTTTCTAATAAATCGGTTCGTAATGCGGCATTAATAAGAGCTTGATGAATGCTTTTCCAGGGCACATCGTAACCAATAGTTACGGTGGTATGAATCACTAATCCATGGGTATTGGCTTTGGTATTCGCCGAAAAATTAATAGAGGAACTTGATAAAACTGTCGCATTTGGGATCGTAATATCTTCTTTTTTTGGGGTTCTAATTCGGGTGACCAATGCCGTTTTCTCAATAACTTCACCGCTTACATCGCCAATTTTTATAAAATCTCCAATTTTAAACGGTCGCATGTATGTAATGACCAAACCTGCAACCATGTTGGCAATGGCATTCGAGGATCCTATCGAGAATAAAACCCCAACAAATACCGTAACTCCTTTGAAAATGGGCGAATCAGACCCCGGTAAATACGGAAAAATAATAACTAACATGAACGCATACATCAAAACCTTAACGATATGGAACGTTGGTTTTGCCCAATCGCTATAAAATCCATCGATGTTGATGTTTTCTTTTTGAATTTCATCAACAAAATACTTGATGATTTTTAAAGCATATTTAAAGAGAAAAACAATTACCAAAATTGAAAATAAATTAGGCAAGAATGCGACAAATCCCATTAAGGCTGTCTTGGCTGGTTTCAAAATCCAATTCAAAAGCGTCGTTGTATATTCCTCTGTAGCCGGAAAAACACTAAAAAGTAACGGCAATGACAGGTAAACTGTCAAAATTAAAACCGCAATTCGCAACAGGTCTATTGTTTTCAAAACCAATTGTAATTGTTGACTTGTGGACAACAAATTGAAATTATTGAGTTTTACCCCTTTAAAATGCTTTTCGTCATTGCGAATCAAAAAATACTTTAAACGCCGAAAGAGTACATTTATAAAATACAAAACCAATCCAATAAGTCCTAAAAACAAGAGTTCTAATGCAATGCGTTTCAAGAAGTTAAAAGTCGTATTATTTGCTTTTTGAAAAAGGATAGCTTTGGTAATAATCGAGCGATTTTTGTTCATCAAAACGGAACGGTCTAACCCCACGCTTTTGGCATCAAAATCCGTTACGGAAAGGATAATGAAATCCCTTTTATAAACCAAATCCAGACTCAAATCACTTGTTGAAATTTGCAACGAATCGGGTTCAAAAAACGGATCTTCGTACAACTGCGTAATGCGTTCTGAAATGGCTTTGGCTCTATTTTGAGCCGTAAACGAACCTATTTTTTGATACATAAAAAGCAACGTATCTTTAGAAAGAACAACTGGAAAACCAGTAATGGCTGGGGTAGTTTTGGTAATAGAATCCGTTTGGGGCAATGCGCGATTGACGGTATTGCCAACAGTGCTTTTGGTTATTTTTACTTGAGAAAACACCATTCCTGTTCCCCAAATTAAAAAAACAATACTACAGAAAAAATTACTTATTTTCATTTTCAAAGGATTAGAAATTGGTACTTACACGTGCAGTTTATAGAACTCAAAACGCTTTTAAACCCGCATTTAAACGTTCGTAAGTAACAAATATAAAAAACAAAACGGAGTATTTTTGTCCTGAATTGTTTTTATTCCTTCCAAAAAAAAAAATTATTTGATTTTAAACTTTTTGAAAACCAGATCTATAGCGGCATTAATTTCGGTAGAAATCACAAATTTATAATTGAGATAAACATACACTATTGTTATCAAAATTGATTTTAATGCAATAGCAATTATGGGATGAAAAGGAAATTGCCAAAAGTAAAACAACAGAAATAAAACCATAGTAATTGCAATAGAATACAAGGTTTGATTGGTAAAAGGATACAAATCCATGCGTTTTACGACAAACAATAATTTGGCCAAACTGTAGATTGTGATGGATAATAATGTAGCAAATGCGGATCCCATAATTCCATAAATTGGGATAAAAATCATGTTCAACACAATTGTTAAAACGACTAATCCAACGCCCAAAAACAATACTGTTCTGTAATATTTAGTATTAAAAATGATGGCGTTATTGTTACCTAAAATCAAATCGAAATATTTAGAAAGTCCAATCATAAAAACGACCAAAATACCACCGCTATACTCTTTTGGCACCATTTCGTACAACTGATTGATATTGACAAAAATTCCCAACATGACCAAACCGCCCACAACCTGTAGATTGATAGATGTTTTCTTATACAAATTATTAAGTTCATCGTGCTTGTTTTCGTGCATTAATTTAGCCGTAATAGGATACACAATTTGGTGCATGGCACGACTTGGCACCGAAATCACCAATGCAATATACGTTGCCACCGAATAAAAAGCGATGTTTTCAATGTGCATGTATTGATTGAGAATCATTTTGTCGCCATCCAAAAGTAAATTCGCAACGCTTCCTGACAGAATGATATAAAAAGTATAGATCAAAATTTCCTTTGTATTCTCCGGTATCGAAAACTGAAAACTAGGTTTCTGAATGCTAAAAGCATAAAACATAGTCACCAAAAAAGCCAAAAAATACAAGACCGCGGTAGCATACACAAAGCCTTCGACCGAAAGCCACTTGTAGTAAACTCCAATCAACAAAATCAGTGAAAACAATCGCAAACCAACTTCCTTGATAAAATTCCCAAAAACAGAGTGCATGTGTACGCGCAACCAAGCATAAAAAATCTCAAAATAAGCCATACACAATCCTATAAAAGGAATCAGCCAAATGTAGTTTTTGACGATGGCATTTTTTTTGGATAAAAAAAACAAAATCTCATCATAAAATAAAAGTCCAAGAATAAGCAATGGAATTATTAATAGAAAAGGAAATAGCACCGTAAAGGATAAAAATTTAGATTTCTCGTCTTCGGTTTTGTATTGCGAATAGTACCTAACCAAGGTATTTTGCATCCCAATGGCAAACAAAGGCATGATTACATTGGCGCAAGAAGTAATGTAATTTGTCAAACCATAAAATGTCGCTCCAAGAAAAACTGGATACAAATAAATCGTGTTGATGCCACCAATTCCAAAACCGATGTATGTGATTATAGTGTTCTTTAAAGACTGATTTAATACGATTCCCATTTATAAATTTGGAGATTAGGCGTTAGAAGTAAGGAGCTTTGCCAACTCATTGGTCAAATTTTTCCTAGAATAGTGTTGCAAACCAACGGCATTTGATTGCAATTTCCCTTCCAAAAACTGATTATAAAAGCCCAAAATTACACTTTTAAGTTTTGTTTTCTCGGAATAATCAAAAAATACACCTGTATTCGTGTTGGTAATGATTTCGGCAAAATCGGATCCTTTAGGACCAATGGCAATAATAGGCCTTTCGGAAACCATGTATTCAAATAATTTCCCCGGAATAATACTTTTGGTATCTTCAGAATCAATTTCTATGAGCAGTAAAACCTGTGATTTTCGTTGCTGAACAATCGCTTCTTGATGCGAAACGTAGCCCAAATTATTCAAATAGGAATGCAATCCAAATTGATGGATGGTTTCTAAAACTTCTTGACTAACGGCTCCAATCAATTTTAATTCCAAATGTGTTTTGAAGTCAGGAATTTCGTTGAGCAATTCGACTAGGACTTCCCAAAGCATTTTTGGATTTCTTTCCGAAAGAAAAGAGCCGATATGCGCCAAAGAAAAAGCCGTGTCCAACGCCTCTTTTGCCACATTTTCAAAGTCATAGCCATTTGTAATTACCGCAATTGGTTTGCTGGTAAGTGCATGAAACTCGGTTTTGGTGGTTTTGCTAGTCACAATAATTGCATCGGCAGCATTCAAAACTTGGTGTTCTAATTTTTTATGTTTTTGCGCAGCAAAAGCCGATAATCGTAAGGATTTATGATACCCAATCGTGGTCCAAGGATCTCTAAAATCAGCAAACCATTTTACGTTTTGTTTTTTTTGTAATTGAAAACCAATCAAATGCAAACTGTGCGGTGGCCCAGATGTGATGATGGTTGTGATGTTGTTTTCTTGAATGTATTTTTCTAAAAAAGCTACCGAGGGTTTGACCCAAAAAACACGCGCATCTGGAATGAAAAGATTGCCCCGAATCCAAAGAAAAATTTTATCCAATAAGGATTGCTTTTTTTGGTTGGGAATAATTCCAGAGCTAATTTTTTTGGTTTTATTCTTCGAAAAAAAGGAAGCCAATTGATAGGGTTCAAAAATGGTATGCTTTAGAATAATTGCCTTATTGGAAACTTCTTCTAACAACTTTTCGTCAATAATGGGGTACGTTGGATTTTCTGGAATGTAAACAATCGGTTGAATACCAAAATCAGGTAAATATTTGACAAACTTCAGCCAGCGTTGTACCCCCGGACCGCCTGCAGGTGGCCAATAGTAGGTTATGATAAGGATTTTTGTCCCCATAACCCCCAAAGAGGGCATTCCTGAATTGTCAGTAGTATTTGTTTTCATTAATGACAATCTTTATTGATTTTTGCTTTTTTCAAAAGATAAGAAATCTCAATAATAGCGATCAATTTTTCAAAACGTTGTTGGGGTGTCATTTTTTTAATCTCTTCAATGTATCGAATTTCCATTTCAGAAGGATGCTCATGATGTAAGGTAGTTGCTTTCATCTTTTTTTAATCAAATTTAATAAATTAACAGCAACTATTTTGAACGCTTTTTTCTTTCAACATAAATCCCACCTAGTACAAGCAACAGCATTCCAAAACAGCTTATCAAAGCTATCGATCCTCCCGTTTTGATGACTTGCGGCTCAAACTTGAACACAACGGTATGTTTTCCCGCCGGAATTTGCAACGCTCTCAAAACATAATCTACTCTCAAAATAGCAGTTTCTTTGCCATCAATAGTCGCAATCCAACCGTTTTTATAATACATCTCGGAGAAAACTGCCAAACCAGCATTTTGATTATTGGAGGTGTATTTTATATAATTGGGTTTGTAAGTAGCTACCGTTATTGTCGCCGAACTGTCTTTGGCGAAAGCCTTATTTTTAACTTCAAACTCATTGGCATTAACAATCGCTATGTTTTTGGAATCCAATTTATCCAAGGATTTCATTTCCTCATCCGAGGTATTTACTGCCTTCATTTCTTTTACAAACCACGCATTTCCATTGGCATTCGGGTTCGAAGTAGGAAATTCTTTATTCTCTTTATCGGTTTGAATTACGTATTTTACATTGAGCATGTTCAGGATTTCCATATTGTTTTTAGCAATTTGGTAATCAATTAATTGTTGCATTCTGCGAGGTCGAACTGCGCTGTACCCCCCAATTGATTTATGAAAATAGGATGCTCTTGCTCCCATTAAATCTTGCACTTCAAAAACGCGGTAAATCGAAGTGTCTTTTAGAATTTCAAGATCCGAAGGTTTGGCCTCAAAAGGGACTTCAACAGCTCTTGCATCCTTAAAATCTTTCCCAGAAACGTATTTTTTGTCTACAAAGAACAGATCCAAAATCATAAGTATCCCAACCAAAATAATGGTGGTGTTTTGTGCCAAACGTTTTTTGATAAACAACCACAAAGTAGCAGCTGCAACTAGTATAAAGAAACCTGAACGCAATAAATCCGCATTAAATAATGTTTTCCGATCTTCCTTGAGGGCATCCACAAAACTAGGCCCGTAACTTTGAAGAAAATAACTATCGCTACCGCCTGAAAAACTAAATAGCCCTTTGCAACCCAACAAAATCAACAAAATACCCATACAAAAAACAACAGTTTCTAGCAAAGCTTTGGATTGTTTCTCTTTTTCTAAAGTAAAAAAAGCGTGCAATCCCATAATGGCCAAAACTGGCAAACACAATTCGAGAATAACTTGTATGGAGGAAACGGCTCGAAATTTATCGTACATTGGCACGTAATCGATAAAGAAATTGGTCAATGCGCCAAAGTTTTTTCCCCAAGAAAGCACCAACGAAGCTAGTGCTCCAGCCAAAAATACATATTTGATTTTGCGTTTATCAGCAAACAAAGCCAAAATTCCTAAAAAGAAAACAATCGCTCCTATGTATGCTGGTGCAGCAACTATAGGTTGATCGCCCCAATAAGTGGGCATGGCACCCACAAAATCAGTCGCTTGTGCTTCTGGAACGCCTTGACCAATCATGAATTCATACATATGACTATCCGTTCCAACGGCTTCACTATTGGAACCCCCAAAAAGTCGTGGTGCAATCAAGTTAAAACTTTCGGCTATTCCGTAACTGTATTCGGTAATATAATCGTGGGTCATGGCACTATTGGTCGTACTTTTGGAACCATCAGGATTAAAAGTGAGTTCACTTTTGCTTCTAATACTAAAACCCGCATACTCTGATGTGGCCAATAAATTAGTCGCATTTGCCCCAATTGCCAAGATTCCTGCAACTGCCAAAACACCAAACGAAAGCAGTAACGACTTATATTCTTTGGCTTTTAGCCCCAAATAAATAAAATAACCAGAGACAATAAGCAATAACAACAGTAAATAATAGGTCATTTGAAAGTGGTTCGCATTGAGTTCTAATGCTACGGCAAACATGGTGAGTAAACCGCCCCACGTATATTTTTTTTGGAAAACCATAACAAAACCAGCAATAACAAGTGGCATGTAGCCTATGGCATGCGCTTTGGCATTGTGTCCCACGCCCAAAATAATAATCAAATAGGTCGAAAATCCAAAGGCAATAGCTCCAATAAATGCTTTGAGAGGATCTATTTTTAAAACCAACAACAACCCATAAAAACCAAGAAAATAAAGGAATAAATAATCCGCAGGGCGTGGCAAAAACCGCAACATATCGTCGATTTTCCCAATGTAATCGTGCGGATAATTGGCACCCAACTGATAAGTTGGCATACCACCAAAAGCAGAATTAGTCCAATAGGGCTCTACATGATCCGTCGCTCTAAAATCATTTTGCTCCTTTGCCATTCCCGTATATTGGGCAATATCCGATTGCGCTATTTGCTTGCCTTGTAGCACGGGATAAAAATAAATTACAGAAATCAGGATAAAACCCAATATGGCTAGGGCGTGCGGGTAAAACTTGTGGAGTATTTTCAAGGGAATCGGGTTTGGATTATAAAAATAATTTGCAATTGACGGCAAATTTAATCTATTTCTTCGTAATCCACATAGTCTCCCACTTTTTTGGTCTCGCGAGATTTTTTGGCATTGGCGGTATCTATAATGACTTCATCATTATTTTTGGTTTTGCCCCAAGTGGTATTTTGAGCATTTTGTTGTTGCTGCTGAAAATTTTGCCCTGCTTTCTCGACTACTTTTTTTACGAGCAAAGGCAAAAACAACTTGGCCAAAAATTTAAAAACGTAATAAAAAATATAAATAAATAAAATTGTTTCTATGATAGTATTAAAACCTGACGTTTGCATAATCGAATATTTTTTTCAAAATTAATAAATCAAACGTTCAAAATTAAATTAACATTCTTAAATAAATAATAAAATATAGTACATTTGAAATGCGTTATCACATTTGAATCCAAAAAACAATACTATGTTCAAAATCAAGATTGCCACTATTTTTGCCGTTCTATTGCTTCCAATGGCGCATTATGGTCAACATACGGATCAAATAAACTCGAACAGACCTGGAGAAACCATGTCCGCATTTGCGGTAGGAAAATCAGTAATTCAAGTCGAAACCGGTATTTATGGCATCAAGCAACACCACGAATTATTGAATTATGACGCTAACGGATTTGGATTGGATTTTACCTTACGCTGGGGATTATTCAAAGAAAAACTGGAACTAATTGCCGATTTACAATATCAAAACGAAAAATACACCACTTTGTTGAGTAGTACCAATAAATCGGCACTGAAACAAACCGTTTTGGGAGCTAAATATTTGTTGTATGACCCTTTTAAAAACTACGAAAAAAAACCTAATATTTATAGTTGGAAAGCCAATCACGCCTTTGATTGGCACCAAATGATTCCGGCGGTTTCGGTATTTGTAGGCGCAAATTTTACGGGAGCAAATAATCCGTATGCTGCCACTATAGAATCGAGTATTTCGCCAAAGATTATGTTGATAACACAAAATCATTTTGGCGATGGCAAATGGGTATTTGTAACCAATATCATTGCCGATTATATTTCGACAGATTATCCTAGTTACGGTTATGTCCTTACTATGACACGCGGTTTTAATGACAAATGGTCGGGATTTATAGAAAATCAAGGTTTCAAAAGTGACTTTTATAGTGATGCCATTGTACGTGGTGGTGCTGCTTACTTGCTCAACAAGGACATGCAAATAGACGCCTCCATAAGTACTAGTGTCAAGAATACGCCTTCTATTTTATATGGGGGTTTTGGGTTTTCGTGGCGGTATGATGCCAAATACAAAGAAGTCCGAATGCCTATAGATGGAGGAAAAAAGGATAAATCATCCAAGAAAAAAGAGAAAAGCAAAAAACGCAAAGACGCAATAGAACCCATTCCAGACAAACAATAATGATTAGTATACACGAAGCCAAAACTTAAATTATATAAGAAAAATATTTTTAAAATAACTAAAAAAAGCTTATTCAATAACAATAATTCATTAAATTTGAATGATTTATGTTAAAATCTAAAACAACTAATTTTATTATTTAATTTATGAAAACAAAACAAAACAAAACAAAATTTGAAATTTCAAAAGTGATTAGGTTGTGTTTCAAAAACATCTATTTGTTCTTTTTAGCAATAGTTTTTTTAGCATCTTGCAGTAAAGACACACCTGTCAACATTGAATTACAAAATAACTTAAATGAAGTTCCAAAAACAACCATCATTGAAATCGCCCAGAAAATTTTCAAAAATTCTGGTTCTATAAATAGTCGTGTTGTAAATAGCAACAAAACAATAAAGGAGATAGTCGAACATCAAACAAATAAAAATAAAACTGCTTTTTATGTTATCAACTACAACGAAGGTGGTTTTGCAGTTATCGCTGCCGATAATAGAGTTACACCTATTTTGGCTTATTCTGATTCAGGAAGTTTTTCATCTATCCCTTCTGAAATTATTTCCCCAATCAAAGACTGGATAATTGCGGAAAAAGAGCAAATCCAGTATGTAATAGACAATAATCTTACACAAAACAAAGACAGAAAGCTGGAGTGGGAAAAAGTAACTGAAAATAATTCCTTATTACAAGTGAAAGGAACAAGTATCTCCGCAAGAGAACCTCTACCTTCCCCTAAAGATTGTCCTGACACGAGTGTTATTAAAGGACCTTTAACAACAACTATTTGGGGACAATCCAATGGATATAACAATTTAGTTACAGTAAATTGTAATCCAACATATCAAAATGCTGGAAAAGCAGTTACTGGATGTGTAGCTACTGCAATGGCACAAATAATGCGATATTTTCACAAACCAAATACATACAATTGGGCGAATATGCCGAATGACGGTAGTGGCAGTTTTGCATCCACAGATATACAATCATTGATGAGAGATGCAGGTTTGGCTGTAAATATGAATTATGGTTGTATTGAATCTGGGGCATATGCTAATGCTATTGCACCAGCACTTAAGAATACTTTTGGATATACGAATGCTTCTTTCACAACCAATTACGACTATAATATTATTACCAATAACATAAATGTAAACAAACCTGTAATTCTATGTGGATCCGGCAGTAATGGTGGTCACGCATGGGTATGCGACGGATATAACAGCTCAACATATTATGAAAAAGATACTGCTGGAAATTGTACGGGAATAGCTGTAACGACACTTTATCTACATATGAATTGGGGATGGTATAGTAGTAACAACGGTTATTATGCGTTCGATAATTTCAATCCATACATCTATACCTTTAACAATAACAGAAGCATCATATATAATATCAATCTCTAACACTTCACTATTATGAAAAATGTAATATTTATCTTTATGGCGCTACTTTTGAATTCATGTAGTAACAACGAAAAATCTATTAATGGTACAAATGTTGACACTGTTATTAAAGTATCGCTCAAAAACAGTCAAGGAGTAGATATTTTAGGAAATGAAAAATATCCTGAAAACACTATTTATGCAGATTATCTCATAAATGGTAAAATTATTAAAGATGTTAGCAATGCCTATATATCTGACAATCCTAACAATGTTCGTTTCATTAATCAATCAGGAATTCATACTGTAATGATTTATTTAAATAGTGCAGCATCCGAAGAGTATCCAGTAACTTACATTCATTGGAATGCTACCGATACAGATACAATAAAAGCCCAATATACAAGGTCAGGCGGTTCAGTTGTATTGAGCGACAGTTGGCTTTTGAAAAATGGGGTTTGGAAGGAAATAAGCCAAGGAGAAATAACTATTGTAAAATAGACAATCAAAAGTATACTAACTTAAAGTCCATTAATTTGGACTTTTTTTATGCGCAAAAGTTAGTTATATTCGTAGCCTAGATAAAAAATCACAAATGATTACCATACACGAAGCCAAAACCAAAAACGAGTTAACACAATTCATCAAATTTCCTTTTTCCTTATATAAAAATAATGCCTATTGGGTGCCTCCTATTATTGCTGATGAGTTAGAAACATTTGACAAAACCAAAAATCCCGCTTTCGAAAATGCCGAAGCGTATTTTTATACCGCTCAAAAAAACAACCAAATTGTAGGTCGAATTGCCGCCATCATCAACTGGGATGAAGTAAATGGACAACAAAAAAAGAAAGTACGTTTTGGTTGGTTTGATGTCATTGATGATCTGGAAGTAACCCAAAAACTCCTTGAAAAAGTATACGAACTGGGCAAAAAAAACAATCTCGATTACGTTGAAGGCCCCATGGGATTTTCAAATTTAGATAAAGTTGGTGTATTAACGGAGGGTTTTAAGGAAATTGGCACCATGATTACGTGGTACAACTTTCCGTATTATGCAACTCATTTTGAGCAATTGGGATTTGTTATGGAAAAAGAATATCTCGAAAACAAATTCCCGTTTGTAAATGTAAAACTAGAATTTTTTGACAAAGCCCAAGAACTTATCAAAAGACGCTACCAACTCAAGGCTTTGAACTTCAAGAAAACAGCCAATGTCTTGCCCTATGTGGACAAAATGTTCGATTTATTCAATGCTTCTTACGCCAGTTTATCATCGTTTGTGGCCATTACCGACATTCAGAAAGACTATTTTAAGAAAAAATACATCAGCTTTATCAATCCGGAATACATAAAATTTGTAGAAGACGCAGCCGGAAATCTTGTTGCTTTTGCCATTGTAATGCCCAGTTTTTCCAAAGCTTTACAAAAAGCAAATGGCAAATTATTCCCTTTTGGTTTTCTGCATTTAATTAATGCTAGAAAAAACAGTAAGGATGTTACTTTTTACCTCATAGGCGTACATCCTGACTATCAAAACAAAGGAGTTCACGCCATTATTTTCAAAGAATACCACACCACTTTTACTGAAAAAGGAATTCAAAACTGTATTCGAACTCCCGAACTAGCGGATAATCATGCCATTCATTTACTTTGGAAAAACTTTAATCCAACCATTCATTGCCGCCGAAAAACATTTAGAAAAAACCTTTAAAATAAATTGGTTTTCGCTATTCCATGACGTTCGTTAGCTATTATTTTTCTAAATTTGGGTGATTCAAATCAACACCTCAAATCAAAAAAATAATCCTATGAAATCAAGATATTATGTAGTGCTTGGACTTTTCTTTACTTGCCTTCTGGCATCGAATGCCCAAAATAAAACCGAAAAACCAAAAGAATTTAAAGTAGCTTTTGAGGAATTCACACTAGAAAATGGACTTCACGTCATTCTTCACACCGATAAATCCGATCCTGTTGTTGCCGTTGCGCTAACCTGCCATGTGGGTTCCGCTCGAGAAAAAGCGGGACGAACTGGATTTGCACACTTATTTGAACATTTACTTTTTTTGGAATCCGAAAATTTAGGCAAAGGAGGACTTGATAAAATGAGTGCCAAAATTGGTGGTTCAGGTGCCAATGGATCCACGAGTAGAGACCGTACGAACTACTTTCAAACTGTTCCAAAAGATGCACTTGAAAAAATGATTTGGGCCGAAGCCGATAAATTAGGCTACTTTATAAATACCGTGACCGAGCCAGTTCTTGCCAAAGAAAAACAAGTGGTTAAAAACGAAAAAAGACAAAGTTATGACAACCGTCCTTATGGGCATAATATGGAGATAATTGATGCTAATTTATACCCGCCAACGCATCCTTACAATTGGACAGTAATTGGCTCGCTCGATGATTTACAAAATGCCACACTGCAAGATGTAAAGGATTTTTACAATCGCTGGTATGTTCCTAATAATGTAACGCTCACTATTGCAGGCGATTTTGATACCAAACAAACCAAAGAATGGGTCAAGAAATATTTTAGCGAAATCAAACGAGGCGAAGCGATTCCAGTAATGCAAAAGCAAGCAGTGACTTTGACCGCCACCAAAAAACTGTATTACGAGGACAACTTTGCGCGCTTGCCATTGCTAACATTAGTCTGGCCAACAGTGTACCAATACCATCCAGATAGTTATGCGCTCGAAGTTTTGGCGACCTATTTGACCAAAGGCAAAAAAGCACCTTTGTACAAAACGTTGGTAGAGGATAAAAAACTGACCGATGCCGTAACCCTAGAACAATACAACTCGGAAATAGCAGGACAATACATCTTGAGCGTGACTGCATTTGACAAAACCAACTTGAATACGGTACAAAACGGTATCGATGAAGCCCTGAAAAACTTTGAAAAAGAAGGCATTTCCACCGAAGACCTCAACCGAATAAAAGCCAAACAAGAAACTGATTTTTATACCAATTTATCTAGCGTTTTAGGAAAAGGATTTCAGCTTGCACAATATGAAATTTTTGCGGGAACACCTGATTTTATTAACCAAGATGTCAAAAACATTCTTGCCGTAACGCCACAAGATGTGATGCGTGTCTATCAAAAATACATTCAAGGAAAACCATTTGTAGCCACTAGTTTTGTTCCAAAAGGGCAAACGAATTTAGTCCTAAACGAATCTGTTTTGGCTCCCATTGTAGAGGAAAAGATAATCGAAGGCAAGGAAGAAACTTTTGATGCCAGTATTGCGGCAACCTACACTAAAACGCCTTCCAGTTTTGACCGAACCAAAGAACCCAACTACGGCGAAAGCCCTGATTTACAATTACCAACCGTTTGGAAATCAACACTTACATCAGGATTGTCTGTTCTAGGAATCGAAAATCACGAAGTGCCGCTGGTACAATTCCAGTTGGAACTCAAAGGCGGCATGCTTTTGGAACAAAAAAACAAAATTGGTGTTGCCAATCTTTTGGCTTCGTTACTTACAAAGGGTACTCGCAATAAAACGCCACAACAACTCGAAAACGCCATCGAAAATCTTGGTGCCACTATAGAAGCCAATGCTACCGATGAATCGATTGTTGTAAGCGGCACTACCTTGTCCAAAAATTACACCGTAACCTTGCAACTCGTTCAGGAAATCCTCTTGGAACCGCGTTGGGATACCACGGAATTTGATTTGATTAAACAAAGTACTTTGAGCCAAATCACACAACAAAAAGCCTCTCCAAATAGCATTGCAAGAAATGAATTTAAAAAATTAATTTTTGGCAGCGATTGCATCCTTGCCAACAACCGCATGGGTACCGAAAGTTCCCTAAAAGTAATTACGCTTGACGATTTAAAAAACTTTTACACCCAAAATCTATCGCCTACTGTAGCTACTTTTCAAGTTGTGGGAGCCGTTTCAAAAGCAACGGTAACCCAATCGCTAACGGCATTAAACAAAAAATGGAAACCTACAAAAGTTACTTTTCCAGAACTAAAGATTGCCGATGCGCCCACTACAGCAACACTTTATTTTTATGATGTTCCTGGAGCAAAACAATCGGTTATTCAAATTGGGTATCCAGCATTGGCAGCCACTGACGTGGATTTTTACCCCGCAACAATTATGAATTACCGTTTGGGTGGCGGTGGATTTGCCTCGCAGTTGACACAAGAATTGCGCGAAAGCAAAGGATATACGTATGGAATTCGTTCGGGTTTTGATGGGTCAACTACAAAAGGTGCTTTCTTAATTTCAAGTGGCGTTCGTTCGAATGTAACCTATGAATCCGTTCGTTTAATTAAAGAAATTTTAGAAAACTACGGCAAAAATTTTGATGCCAATGACCTAGAAATAACCAAAAGTTTTTTGATAAAAAGCAATGCTAGAGCATTCGAAACATTAGACGCAAAACTGGGAATGCTCCACGAAATTAGCAACTATAACTATGCTGACGACTATATAAAAAGCCAAGAGAATACCGTAAAAAACAGTACAGTTGCGGCTATAAAAGCACTTTCGAATACCTACTTGAATCCAAACAAAATGATTTACCTCGTGGTTGGCGATGCCCAAACACAACTCCAGAAATTAGAAGAAATAGGTTTTGGAAAACCAATACTTTTGAACACTTTGGAAGAGGATTCCAAAAAATAATTGCTTTTAGGAAGGGATAATAATTGTCAGTAATACTAAAAATCGTAAACAAAAAAATAGGAGTTATAAAACCGCTGTAGTACTATAACCAGATTTTTTGTAAGTCAAAAAAACCAACAAACATTATTTTTGCAACTAATTCAGTTTTATTTGTTAAAAAAAAGTATTTTTATATCTCATAAACAACCACTTTTACTATGAAAAACGTTCTAGTTTCCTTTGCTATTGTGTGTTTCTCGTTTGGTACCGCAAGCGCACAACAAAAATTGCCTTCCAATTTTTATTCTCAAAAACTACCCAATGGGCTAGAAATTCTAGTTATTGAGGACAATACCGTTCCGCTAGCTACCATAGAAATTGTAGTCAAAAACGGTTCTTATACCGAGGATGCGGATTACAATGGTTTGAGTCACATGTATGAACACATGTTTTTCAAGGCCAACAAAGACTTACCATCCCAAGAACAATTTTTGAAACGGGTTCAAGAGCTTGGAATTGCTTTTAACGGAACGACATCGCAAGAACGGGTAAATTATTATGTGACTTTGACCAAGGAAAAATTGAACGATGGATTGCAATTCATGAATTCGGCAATTC
The DNA here is from genome assembly GCF_007097245.1 of Flavobacterium restrictum. Classification (GTDB taxonomy): domain Bacteria; phylum Bacteroidota; class Bacteroidia; order Flavobacteriales; family Flavobacteriaceae; genus Flavobacterium; species Flavobacterium restrictum. Next base: position 63,201 of record NZ_VJZT01000002.1, read on the forward strand.
GATATCCTTTGTTTTTAGAACAAGAAATGAAAAATGAATTGCCCGTGGTAAATGGCGAGTTTCAAAGGAATGAATCGAATGCATTTTTCTTTCTAAACAACGACATGAACAAAACTATGTGGGGCAAAAATTACAGTCGGAAAAACCCCATTGGCGACCACGACATCATATTGAGTTGCACGCCCGAGAAAATGAAAATCATTCAAAACAAGTTTTATTACCCTAACAATTCCATGATTGTCGTTGCTGGCGATGTCAATCATACCGATGTGTACCAAAAAGTGGCCGCCATTTATAGCGATTGGAAACCGAGTGATTTTGATCCATTTACCAAATGGTCTATCCCGGAATTTGAACCCTTAAAAGAAAACATTCATCAAATTACGGTCAACGAGAATGCACAAGTACCCGCCTTTGAGATTGGATATCATGGCCCAGATACCCGCAATGACATACAAGCAACCTATGCCGCCGATGTGTTTTCGACTATTTTAGGGCAAGCTTCCTCCAAATTTCAAAAGGATTTAGTAGAAAGCGGATTGGCAAATCAAGCCATTCTTAATTATGGAACCTGCAAATACGTGGGGCCAATCACTATTTTTTTGATTCCAAATCCAAAAACCATTAAAGAGGCTTACAACAAACTACAAGAAAACATTTCGCAATGGGAAGATCCTGCTTATTTTACGGATGAACAGCTAGAAACAGCAAAAAACTTATTGGTAATTCAGGATGCTTATGGCAAAGAAAAAACGAGTGATTATTTGCATTCAGTTACTTATTTTTGGGCGAGTGCCACCATCGATTATTATGTGAATTACAATGAAAATGTAAAAAAAGTAACCCGAGAAGACATTCGTAATTATGTTAAAAAATACATTACCAATCAGCCTCATGTTACAGGTTTATTGATTTCACCCAGTATGAAAAATGCTGTCGAAAGTGCTGGAATATCCTATAAATAATCATTTACATCTAAAAATAAGCGTATGAAAACTCTATTTTCAGTTATCCTAATAAGCACTTTTTGTATTGGTTTTCAAGCAAGTGCACAAAACACTAAAACCGATAAAACCGAAGAATTTGACGTAAACGGACTTCAAGTCATTTTGAAACAAACACCAAAAGAAGTCATAAGTGCCCGCCTTTTTATTCGAGGAGGTACTGCAAATTATAGTGTTGCCAAGGAAGGAATTGAGAACGTTACCCTCCAGTTAATGATTGAAGGCGGTACAAAATCATTGAGTAAAGCAGCCTACAAAACGGCAGCCGAAAAGTTAGGAACGCAGCTAGATGCCAAAACACAATTGGATTTTGGTACCATTAGTATGACCTGTGTCAAATCCTATTGGAACGAATCTTGGACGTTGTTCTCGGAGGCGATTATCCATCCTGCTTTGGGCGAAACCGAATTTAATTTACTCAAAGAGCAATTAATTTCCGACGCCAAACAAATGGAAGGTGACCCGGACGAATATTTAGTGAACTTATCCAAAAAAGTAGCTTTTCCAGGTCAAGATTATATAAAAGTCACTACTGGAACCGAAAAGAGTTTAACCGCCTTGACGCTTTTGGACGCACAAAATTATTACGCAAAAACAATTGGCAAAAAAAGATGTTTCCTTGTTGTCGTAGGGAATATATCTAAAGAAGAACTTACTCAAAAAATAAAAGAAAGCTTGGACAAAATGCCAATAGGAACTGCGCCAACGATTCAAAAAATAGTCAAAACTGCACCAAAACAAACCGCTTTTATGGAAGATCGAGACATTGCTACTAATTACATCAGGGGGATAATAAGTGCGCCAAAAGCCAATTCGAAAGAAGGTGTTGCCACCAAAATTGCGATGTCAATCCTATACGACCGCTTTTTTACCGAACTTCGCACCAAAAGAAGTTTGAGCTATGCACCCGCTGCTTTTTATGTAGAATCTGCAGTTACTAGTCCGTACAGCGTCTTGTATATTACGACTACAAAACCAAAAGAAAGCATCCAAGTCATGGTAGATGAAATAAATGCCGTGAAAAAATATGGTTTCAAAAATGAGGAATTAATCAACAAACGACAAGATTTTTTGACTAATTATTACTTAACGCTAGAAACTACAGGATCACAAGCCGATGCGCTGGGATTGGCTCAAATTCAGGGAAATTGGCGACAAGTAGATGCGTTGAACAAAGCCGTCACCGAAACCACTTTGAAAGAGTTGAACACCACTTTTGACACCTATTCTAATCGCATTATTTGGACTTATTTAGGAAAAAAAGAAGCTGTTAAAGACACTGATTTTAAGCAACCTAATAAAAAATAGAAACTCAAAAAAGCCTCTAGTTATCGCTAAATTAGAGGCTTTTTTTTTATAATTTATTTTTCAATTGCTCTTTGACACCATCAAACCATTCGTTTTTTAGAATGCTCAAAATGATGCTGTCCCTGCGAACTGCACTCCCTAAAGTGGGCATGTGACTGCGCATGACGCCTTCGACTTGACAACCAATACTTTTCATGGCGGCAATGCTCCTCAAATTACTAGCATCGGCTCGAAATTCTACTCGCTCAACACCCAAAGTTTCAAAAGCAAATTGCAACAATAAAAATTTGCAATGCTTGTTGAGTCCCGTTCCTCTAAACGCTTTTCCGTACCAAGTATAACCCAATTGTAGGGTCTTGAATCCAAGATTGATGTCATAAAAACGAGTACTTCCAGCGTATTTTCCTGATTTTTTGTCAAAAACAATAAAAGGAAATTCGGTGTTGTTTTCTCTGGCTTTCAAAGCCAATTGAATGTAGTGAATTAGATTTTGCTCACCATTGGCACGCACCAACGAATACTGCCAAGTTTCAGGTTCGTTGAAGGAAATTTCCAATAGATTTTCGACATCGCTGGCTAGCAAAGGACGCAGCAAAACAAAATCGTCTTCAAGAATGGTTTGGTTAGATAGTTGGGGCGTTGTGATCATTGGTTATTTTTTGCAATTTATAAAAAAAGAAAATACTTTTGAATTGGAATGTAAGTAACAATCATCGTATAATGTTGTGTTTTAAAAATTAGACAAAATGAAGTAATAGATTGATTTTTAACTATTATTGACACTATAGCTTCTTTTGACTTTACGACTTTTAACCTTTCGACTTACTTATCTTTAAACCAAATTATTGATTTTGGCATATTGCAAGAGCATAATCGTTTTGGCATCTTTAATTTGGCCTTGAGCAATCATGTCATAAGCTTGGTCAAAGTCATATTCTAGCACCTCAATATTTTCGTGCTCGGTAACAACGCCACCGCCTTCACTAACTTTCATTTCGGCAGTATATTCACCTACAAAAAAGTACAAAATCTCGGTCACAGAACCCGGTGACATATAGGTTTCGAATACTTTTTTGACTTTTGAAAGCCGGTAACCCGTCTCTTCTTCGGTTTCACGAATGATGCATTGTTCGGGATTATCTTTGTCCAAAAGCCCTGCACAAGCCTCAATCATCATTCCCGATTCGTTGCCGTTGAGATAAGTTGGCAACCGAAATTGGCGTGTTAAAACCACAGTGCTATTTTCCGAATTATACAACAGTATTGCCGTACCGTTTCCTCGGTCATAAACTTCCCGAATTTGGATTTCCCAAGTGTTGTCTTTTTTTTGATAGTCTAATGTTACTTTGTTTAAAAGGTACCAGTTATCCGAAAGCAATTCGGTTTTTTGGATTTTTATCGTGGGAGTTGTCATTTTTTTGATTTTTTAAAGTAAAAAAAACGCCCTGAAAAAATCAGAGCGTTTTGGAAATTTTATTTCAATATCGTTTGTTTTCTGTCAGGACCAACAGAAACAATTTTGATAGGCACTTCAATTGCTTCCTCGATGAATTGAATGTACTCTTTCAACTCAATTGGCAACTCTTCGTAAGTGGTCATCCCAGTTAAATCTTGATGCCATCCTTTGAATTCTTGGTAAACAGGAGTTACATTTTCTGGCTCAATATTGTAGGGGAAATGGGCAATATTCTCACCTTTATAATTGTATTGGGTACATACTTTTAAGGTTTGAAAACCAGAAAGTACGTCACCTTTCATCATCATTAATTGAGTCACTCCATTTACTTGAACAGCATATTTTAAGGCTACTAAATCCAACCAGCCACAACGTCTTTGACGCCCAGTAACCGATCCAAATTCGTTACCCACTCTAGCCATTGTTGCACCATCTTCGTCAAAAAGCTCTGTTGGAAAAGGACCACTTCCTACACGAGTTACGTAGGCTTTGAAAATTCCGTACACTTCCTTGATTTTGTTAGGAGCAATTCCTAATCCCGTGCAAGCCCCAGCAGCAGTGGTATTAGAAGACGTTACAAACGGATAGGTTCCAAAATCAACATCCAATAATGACCCTTGTGCCCCTTCGCACAAGATTGATTTACCCGCTTTTTGAGCTTGGTGTAAATATTCCTCGCTATCTATGAAATCTAATTTTTTCAATTCTTCGATAGATTCGAAAAATTCTTTTTCCATTTCTTCAAGATTGTACTGAATGTTAACATCGTAGAACTTAATCATTTCCTCGTGTTTATCAGCCAAAGCTCTGTAACGATCTGCAAAATCTTCTAGTTCAATATCGCCAACACGAATCCCATTTCTACCCGTTTTGTCCATGTAAGTTGGGCCAATTCCTTTAAGTGTAGAACCAATTTTGGCTTTCCCTTTGGACGCTTCAGAGGCGGCATCAAGTAAACGGTGTGTTGGTAAAATAAGGTGCGCTTTTCTAGAAATGATTAATTTGCTTTTGATGTCAATATTAAATTTAGCTAGACCTTCAATTTCTTTTTGAAAAACTACAGGATCTATTACTACACCATTGCCAATAATATTGATGGCAGTTTTATGAAAAATCCCAGAAGGTATCGTTCTTAAAACGTGTTTTATACCGTCAAATTCCAAGGTGTGTCCAGCATTTGGACCTCCTTGAAAACGGGCAATAATATCATAATTTGAGGTAAGTACATCAACAATTTTTCCTTTTCCTTCATCTCCCCATTGTAATCCTAGTAATAAATCTACGGTCATTCTGTTTATTATTTGTAGTTAATTGTTTATAGTTGGGACCACTTCGAGGTCGTCCTTAAGCGTTTTTTTTTTGTTTCCATACAGATATAACGAATGATTCGTGATTTCGATATCGAATATTTCTTCTATTGTCTTTTTTATGATTTGGATTCTTGGATCGCAAAACTCGATTACTTCGCCAGTATCCGTCATGATGATATGATCGTGTTGCTTATCGAAGTAGGATTTCTCGTAATGTGCTTGGTTTTGACCAAATTGGTGTTTGCGAACCAAAGCACAATCTAACAGCAACTCAATGGTATTATACAGCGTAGCTCGACTGACACGGTAGTTTTTATTTTTCATTTTGATATACAAATTTTCGATATCAAAATGCTCTTCACTTTCATAAATTTCTTGAAGAATAGCGTACCGTTCAGGCGTTTTTCGATGTCCTTTGTTCTCAAGATAAAGTGTAAAAACGTTTTTTACAATTTCTTGATTTTTATTGTTATCTGTGGAAATGAGTGTCATATCTGGCAAAGATAAATTTTTATTTTTAATGAGTAAAGTTTATACTTCAAAGTTTTAAATTGAAAAAGGAATAGGCTACAATTACGTTTTATAGACTCGGCTTACTTTCTCTATTCCATCAATTTTTTTGATGTTATTGATCATTTTTTTCAAAATGGTATTGTTTTGTACCACAACCGCCACTTGACCATGAAAAAGACCCGCGTCAGTACTTAATGAAATACTCAAAATATTGACATTCATGTTGTTCGAAATTACTTTTGTAAGTTGGTTTGTCAGTCCTAGAACATCCATGCCTGTGATATCAATTATGGCTTTGAATTCCTCTTGGGTTGAATCGATCCATTTGGCAGCCATAATTCGGTACGCGTAATTGGACTGCATACCAATGGCATTGGGGCAATCTTTTTTATGCACTTTGATGCCTTCGTTGATGGTGATGAACCCAAAAACTTCGTCACCTGGAATGGGATTGCAACAAGGCGATAATTTGTAATCGAGTTTGTCGTGCTCTTTCCCAAAAACCAGTAGGTCGTAATTGTTGTTAACTATAGGTTTATGAATGTCGGCATCGGCGGTGTGGCTTGGCGACCGCTTGATTTTATTTTTGAAAAAATTAATAAACGAATTGCTTTTTTGCGCAGCATAATCCTTGAGTTGTTGGTTTTCGATAGCACCAATTCCTACACGGTAAAACAAATCTAAACTTGTTTTTAATTTAAAAAAATTAACCAATTCATTGATAACCGACTCATTTAGCGTTATCTTAAGGTGTTTTAATTTCCGAGTTAAAAGTTCTTTTCCTTCTTCGCCAATTTTTTTGGTATTTTCGTTTAGGACATTTTTTATTTTGGTTTTGGCTCTTGAAGTCGTTACATAATCGAGCCAGTTGGCGGTTGGTTTTTGATGTTGCGAGGTAATTACATCAATTTGATCCCCGCTTTTTAATTCATAATTTAGCGGTACCAATTTGCCGTTCACGCGAGTACCACGAGTACGAATTCCAATTTCGGAATGAATACTAAAGGCAAAATCAAGCGAGGTAGCACCTTTTGGGAGTGATTTTATTTCCCCTTTTGGTGTAAACACAAAGATTTCTTTTGAATATAAATTCATTTTGAAATCCTCGACAAAATCTACGGCATTGGTTTCGGAATTTTCTAGTGCTTCCTTGAGTAGGTTGAGCCACACATCCAAACCACTTTCTTCGCTGGCACCATTTTTATATTTATAATGGGCAGCGTATCCCTTTTCGGCAATTTCATCCATGCGTTCGCTACGAACTTGTACTTCTACCCAGCGTCCTTTTGGTCCCATTACGGTAATATGCAAGGCTTCGTAACCAGTAGATTTTGGCGATGAAATCCAATCCCGCAATCGGCTGGGGCTGGGTCTATAATGATCCGTTACGATAGAATATATTTTCCAGGCTTGAAATTTTTCTTCGTTTGGAGGTGATTTGTATACAATACGCAAGGCAAATTTATCATAGACTTCATCAAAACTTACGTTTTGCGCTTTCATTTTGCGGCGAATGGAGTAGATGGATTTTGGTCTGCCTTTTATAATATAATCTAGTTCCTCTACATCTAATGACGCTTTTAGCACATCCGAAATGTCTTTTATATAAGCATCTTGCTCCTCTTTGGTTTCTTTTATCCGACTTACAATTTCGTTATAAATAGCAGGTTCCGTGTATTTTAAACCCAAATCTTCTAGTTTTGATTTGATATTGTACAATCCCAATCGATGTGCCAAAGGAGCATAAATATACAAGGTTTCGGAGGCAATTTTAGTTTGTTTCTCCTCTTGCATCGAATCCATGGTTTGCATATTGTGCAACCGATCCGCGAGTTTTATCAAAATTACCCGAACGTCATCATTGAGCGTTAGTATCATTTTTCTAAAATTCTCGGCTTGCATGGACACATTCAAATCCTTTTGAACCAAAGAAATTTTAGTTAACCCTTCAACGAGTTGCGCCACTTTTGGGTTAAAAAGACGCTCAATATCATGAATCGTTATGGGCGTATCCTCGACCACATCGTGTAGCAAGGCAGCAGCGATGGAGGTAGCACCCAAACCAATTTCCGAAGCCACAATTTTGGCCACAGCAATAGGATGAAAGATATAGGCTTCGCCTGATTTTCGCCTTTGGTCTTTATGGGCGTCAACAGCCACATCAAAAGCAGTTCGAATGAGTTTTTTATCTGTAGGCGTTAACGTTTGGTAACTTATGCGCAGCAATTCTTTGTATTCGTGCGCAATGGCTTTATTTTCTTTTTCAATATCTATTTCTAACATAATTGCAGGTTCAATTCCTAAAAATAGCAATAAGTTCGTAGATATGCAAGTAGCAATAGGGTTTAGTTTGCTAAAACTTTTTTGAAATCCAAATCTTGAAAATCATAACTAAAATCTGTTAATTCCGAAATGGGTTTCATTTTGATTCCAATAGCCTTTCCAGCAGCGTCAGTTGTTATAAACAAATGCGCATCGGCATTAAAAAAAGCATTGTTCCATTTTACGACAAGATTATTTTCAGCATAGAAAAAAACTTCGCCAGCCAATTGCGGAGAGCGTTTGGATTGAAAATATAGTTTCCCTTTTTTTTCGGTTAAAACAATAGTTCCAAACCAATTATCTTGGTACGTACCTGTATAATTAGACCAATTTGTTTTTACTTTATCGGTTGTATTTTTGGTTACTGCTGCCCAAATTGCTTGCGTTGTTTTGTCATCGGCAGCTTCGTTGTTGTTAATTCTGCTGCTGTAAAGAGCCACATAATCCTCCGAAGTAATGCCTAGATAAGCGTCTTTTATGGTATTGGTAATAGCACTAAAAGCCGCCCCTACTTGCTGATTGGTAAGTACAATAATGCCTAAATTTAATTCTGGAATTAAGGTTACTTGGGTTACATTCCCTTCTAGCCCGCCAGTATGCGATACTTGTTTATAGCCTTTTACATCATTCAGGAACCAACCCAATCCGTAACCGTTAAAATGGCTATTGTAAGGTGGGCGTGTTGTTGTGGGGATTATTGTTTGCAATTGCCACATTTCATTTTGTCGTTCTTCCGTAAATAAAGACTTATTTTCAGGGCCATATTTACCTTTGTTAAGTTGGAGTATAACCCATTTACTTAAATCATTCACACTCGAATAAATGCCAGCAGCACCATCAAAAAGGTTGTTGGCGTAAGGCTTGATGACCTTTAATTTACCGTTTACGGGTACATGAGGTGCAATGACATTCGAGGTGTCCTTTAATCGCTTGTAGGAGGCAACGCTGTTTTTCATTTCCAAGGGAATCATAATGCGTTGCTCTACAAAGTCCGCCCAAGAAAGGCCACTCACTTTATGAATAATTTCTCCCGCTACAATGTACAAAAGGTTATCATAATCAAATTTTGTTCTAAACCCAGAAACAGGTTTCAAATACTGTAAATTTTCGATAATATCTTTGGAAGTAAAATTGCTTCCATCAGGCCAAATCATCAAATCGCCTGCGCCAAGACCCAAACCACTTCGGTGCGTTATTAAATCCCGAATGGTAAATTCCTGCGTAACATAGTCATTGTACATTTTGAAATTAGGAAGGTAAGTGATTACTTTATCATCCCATTTTAGTTTGCCTTCCTCCACAAGCATTGCTAGTGACGCAGTTGTAAAAGCTTTGCTATTAGAAGCGATTCCAAAAAGGGTGTTGGCATCAACTTTTTCATGGGTCAAAATAGATTTTTCTCCATATCCTTTGGCATGGATTACCTTTCCGTCCTTGATAACTGCTACAGCAATCCCGGGAACATTAAAACTTTTCAAGGTGCGTTCTACCAAGGCATCGATTTGATTGGTCGTTAATTGGGCAAAAGAATTGGAAACCAAAAAAACGATTACTAGTACTGTGAATGTAATTTTTTTCATATTCAATTGTATTTTAAGTTGTTCAAATAATTAGATCCGTTTAGGCTAAAATCCTCTTTGTCTTTTGGCTTCAAAAATCAAAATGGCTGCCGCTACCGACACATTCATCGAGTCGATTTCGCCTTGCATGGGAATAATAATATTTTGGGTGGCAGCATCGCGCCATTCTTGTGTTAATCCAGTAGCTTCCGTTCCTACTACCAGCGCTGTAGGTGTGGTATAATCTTGGGTGTGGTACGAATTTGCATTTTGCAAAGTAGCACAATAAAAATTGATATTTCGTTCTTTTAAATAAGCAATAATTTCGGTGGTTGTTCCCGTTGCAATTTGGTTGGTAAAGAGGCAACCCACACTGGAACGCACTACATTAGGATTGTAGCAATCGCTTTTTGGGTTGGCAATAATCACGGCGTCAAGATGGGCTGCATCGGCAGTACGGAGCAAAGCACCAATGTTTCCAGGCTTTTCTGGAGCTTCGGCAACTAGAATTAATGGGGTGTCTGAAAGTTTTAAATCCTTCAGGGTCAGAGACTTGGTTTTGGCTATAGCCAAAATACCTTCGGTAGTATCGCGATAAGCCAGTTTTTGATACACGGCAGCATTTATTTCGATACATTCGGCCGTGGTGGTTAGTTCCCGAGTTTCGGATTCAGAGCAAATTTCGGGGACGAATAAAAGTGTTGTTATTTCGTAGCCGCCTTTTAGTGCCAACGAAATTTCCCGTTTTCCTTCAATCAAAAAAGTACCCGATTGTTTTCGGGATTTGGCTTTTTCTTGCAAAAGAACCAAGGATTTTATAAAAGGATTTTGAATGGAAGTAATTTGTTTCAAAACGTAGGTTTAAAAAGTTTAAGTTGCAAATATACATAGAGATTTTTAGTTGTGTATCATGAAACGGCTTGGCATTCGTTTTAAAAAAAAGCAGCCATAGATTTGACGATGACACTAATTTCAACAGACTTTTTTTTGAATTTAATTTCCTTATTCGTAGAAAACTACCGTTTTTGGCACTAATTATTCCTGACTTTATAATGGAAAGCATTCTGGAATACTGTTTTTGTAAAATAATTAGCTATTTTTGACTAAACTTCTACCTCATAATGATAGTCACTCTTTTAGATCTTATTGGGACTTTTGCTTTTGCTATGTCAGGCGCTTTGACGGCTATGAATAAAAAACTAGATCCTTTTGGGATTTTGATTATAGCATTTGTGACCTCGATTGGCGGCGGCACCATACGGGATATTATGATTGGGCGAACGCCAGTGGGATGGATGCGGGATTTGAATTACCTTTATGCCATCAATCTAGGATATGTTATGGCGTTGATTTTTAAGCAAAAATTACTGCGATTGCGTATCTCTTTGCTCCTTACGGACACAATAGGATTGGGTGTTTTTACGTTAATTGGCATACAAAAAGGACTTGATTACGGAATTCATCCTTTTATTTGCGTAGCTTTAGGAACCATAACGGCCTGTTTTGGGGGTATACTTCGGGATGTTTTGTGTGCCGAAATTCCAGTTGTATTCCGAAAAGAAATTTACGCCACCATTTGTATTCTTGGCGGTATAGTTTTTTTTGTATTGCAATCCATGGCATTCAACGAGAATGTGGTGTACCTCGCCACATCGCTTGTTATTATCGTTATTCGGTTGCTTGCGGTCAAATTCGATTGGTCGTTTCCCACTTTCGAACCTAAATCATAACGTGCTTTTGTACAACATTAAAATTAAATCGTGAAGAAATATTGGGTTCAACAGTATCATATCAACCACTACGAGCAGTGGAATGCCTTTATTGGTCAAGCCAAAAATGCTACTTTCTTGTTGCATCGGGATTTTATGGAATACCACAACGATCGGTTTGTAGACCATTCGTTATTGGTGTATGAAAATGAGAAACTGGTAGCCGTATTGCCCGCCAATAAAGTAGAAAACACGGTATATTCGCATCAAGGATTAACCTACGGCGGACTGATTTATACCGAAAAAATAAAGTTAACCACCGTTATCCAAATCCTAAAAGCCGTTTTAATTCATCTCGAAGAAAACGCAATAGCGACTTTGTATGTAAAAACAATTCCGTCACTTTACCATCAAAAACCTGCCGAAGAATTGCTGTATGTGCTGTTTGTAGCAAAAGCCCAATTGGTGCGCCGTGATTCGCTTTCGGTGCTTGATTTAAAGCAACCAAATGCAATTTCTAAAATAAGAAAAAGAGGGATTCAAAAAGGAATTTCAAACAAGTTACAAGTTAAAGAAGTTACTGATTTTGACTTGTTTTGGAATCAAATATTACTGCCCAATTTAGCCTTAAAACACCACACAAAACCGGTTCACAGTTTACCAGAAATCACCAAACTAAAAAATTTATTTCCCAATAATATTCGGCAATTTAATGTGTATCAAAACGATATTATTGTGGCAGGAACGACTATTTTTGAAACTGAAACAGCAGCACATTGCCAATACATTTCTAAAGCAGCAAATGACGAAAATTTAGGTGGTTTAGACTTACTATTTGCCCATTTGATTGCAAATGAATTTAAAAACAAACGTTTTTTTGATTTTGGAATTTCCAATGAAGACCAAGGTCAAAAACTAAATGAAGGATTATCGTATTGGAAAGAAAGTTTTGGCGCAAGCACCCTTGTTCAAGATTGCTATGAGGTAAAAACTGCGAATTACAGTGCATTAGAAACGGTTTTGATATGATACAATTTTTAGATTTAAAAAAAATAAACGCCCCTTACGAAAGCGCTTTTCAGCAAAAGCTGGAATCCTTTTTGGCTACTGGCTGGTACATTCTGGGCAATGAAGTTACCACATTCGAAACGAATTTTGCTGCCTTTTGCGGGGCTACATACTGCATTGGTGTAGGCAACGGGTTGGATGCGTTGGTGTTGCTTTTTAAAGCCTACCAACAATTAGGAAAATTACAAAAAGGCGATGAAGTTATTGTTCCAGCCAATACTTATATTGCGAGTATTCTAGCCATTTTGCAAGCCGATTTGGTTCCTGTTATGGTCGAGCCGAGGTTGGAAACCTACAACCTCAACCCCGATTTGATTGTTGCCAAAATCACCCCAAAAACCAAAGCGATACTAGTTGTTCATCTCTACGGACAATTGGCAGAAACGGATGAAATTAATGCAATTGCAACAAAAAATAATTTGATTGTGGTTGAAGATGCAGCGCAAGCACATGGGGCAGTTTTTGAAGCCAAGAGCCAAGAGCCAAGAGCCAAGAGTCAAAATTCTAAAGCCTTCAGTTTCTACCCATCCAAAAATCTAGGTGCACTCGGCGATGGTGGTGCCGTTGTTACTGATGATGAGGAAGTAGCTAAAACCATTAAAAGTTTGCGTAATTACGGCTCACAAATAAAATATTACAACGATCATATAGGCGTAAATTCCCGACTTGATGAGCTACAAGCGGCTTTTTTGAATGTAAAATTACCCCATTTAATGACCGAAAACGAACAACGCCGCAAGATTGCTAAACGCTACCTTTTGGAAATAAAAAACAACAAAATCCTTTTGCCTTTTTGGGATTTATCGGCCGCCCATGTGTTTCATTTGTTCGTTATTCGCACACCCAATAGAACCCACTTACAAGCGTATTTAAAACAAAATGGAATCGAAACCCTGATTCATTATCCCGTACCGCCACACCAGCAAAAAGCATTAGCCGCATACAACAAGCTATCCTTTCCCATTACCGAAAAAATACATCAGGAATGTTTGAGTTTGCCCATGAGTCCCGTTTTGACCCCAGCCGAAGTGAATTTTATAATTGAGGTTTTAAATAAATATTAATTTGAGTTTTATAAAAAAAATATCGCAAACGAACCTATTTAAGATTGCTTCACTCAACAGTTTGAGTATCGTTTTGAAATTAGGAATTGGATTGATAACCTCCAAAGTCATTGCTGTTTTTGTTGGACCAAGTGGCTTGGCATTGGTTGGTAATTTCAGGAATTTTGTAGGCACTTTTGAAACAATATCAACTTTAGGTTTTCAAAACGGAGTTGTAAAATACATTGCCGAAACCAAAGAGAAAGAATTAGAATTTAAACGGTATGTAGCTACAGTTTGTATTACAGTAGCAACTGTATCAGTTGTATTAAGTGGTCTTTTATTTTTCTTTTCAGCACACTGGAATACGCTAATTTTCGGCTCTCATCTTGATTATAGTTTTGTTTTCAAAGCCTTTGCTTTTGCCTTACCTTGGTATGCTTTATCACTCGTTTTAGTATCTATTATGAATGGTTTAGGCAAATTTAAACATGTTATTTACATTAACACCATAGGAAATTGTATCGGACTAGTGGTTTCGGTTGGGTTCATATATCACTATCAAACTTTTGGTGCATTATTGGCTACAATAATCACCCCTTCCCTATTATTTTTGGTTTCGTTTTATTATGTCAATAAGGATTTTTCGCTGTTAGCTCATATTCGTTTTGATCTTTTTGATTTTAAAATAATAAAAAACCTATCTCATTATTTCTTGATGGCATTTGTTTCAGGAATAGTAGGTTCACTTGTTTTTTTGGCAGTCCGAAAAAACATAATAACCATCGTGGGTATACAACAAGCTGGGTATTGGGAAGCCATGACACGAATATCCTCCTATTATTTGCTATTTGTTTCTTCTATTCTTACACTTTATTTTTTACCAAAATTAGTGACTTCACAAAACAAACAAGCCACAAAAAAGGTCTTTTGGGTGTATTACAAAACTATTTTCCCATTTATTATTTTAGGATTGTTATTGCTTTATTTAAGTCGTTTCCTAATTGTTAAAATCCTTTTTACCAAAGATTTTTTACCCGTAACCTCGTTGTTTTTTTGGCAATTATTGGGGGATTTATTCAAAATGGCTTCTTGGATTTTGGGGTATAATTTTTTTGCCAAAAAGTTAACATTAGCTTTTATAGTAACCGAATTATTTTCGCTTTCCATAACCTATTTTTCAAGTATTTTTTTAATTAAAATATACGGTATTCAAGGAGTTGTAATGGCGTATGCCTTCACTTATTTAATTTATTTATTGGTTTTAAGTGTGTATTTTAGGAAGAGTTTGTTTTGAAAACATTTACAATTTCTTGTTAAAAAAAATCATTAAGTGATTTTTTTTTGCTTATTTTTACACTTATTAACATTTAAAAGATCACAAAATGAAAAAAATTACCCGATTTGTAATCACAGTAGTACTTTTTTTAAGTCCAGTTATTGCCTTTTCACAAATCAGCACTAATACTGGTGGTGCAGCAAATGTTTTACCTAATTCACCAACTACCAATGCCAATGTGGGAATTGGGACTAACACTCCTAAATCTAAATTGGATGTTGAAGGTGGAGTTTCCATAGGAACAAATTATTCTGGATCATTTGTATCACCTGCAAATGGTTTAATTGTTGAGGGAAATATTGGTATTGGTACTACATTACCTTTAGGTGTTTTAGATGTAAAAGGAGGCTTGTCTGACGGACAAATTTTCACAAGTGCTGTGGATTCTTACCTTAAATCAACTATACTAAATATCGGCTCTATTAGGGATACTCAAAACGGAACTAGATTACTAACTTTCTTTGATATACCTTCATCAAATTTAAATCCTAAATCACAATTTGTTTTTAAAATTGAAGACAGAGCTAATATGAATAGATTTAAAATCAGTGCTATGGTTGGTGACTATAGTGATCTAGAATTAAATAATGCCACACAACAAACTTATTTCAGAGTTTCAAGTAATGGTGGAGATTTTAGTTATTTAGAAATGCCAAAAGCAGATTCTCATTTCGTCATTGGTGGTTCACAAGCTTGGCCTATTGTTCATAAATTTTGGGTTAAAGCTGGTTCTTCCAAGTTTGAGGGGGATGTTTTTGTAGATACCAACATCGGCATCGGAACTGCGAATTTTGTTGATGGTACGGACACCTATAGACTTTCGGTAAAAGGTAAAATAAGAGCCGAAGAGATTAAAGTATATACCACTTGGGCTGATTATGTTTTTAATAAAGGCTACAAATTGCCCTCTCTAAAAGAAGTAGAAAGTTACATCGCAACAAACGGTCACTTACAAAACGTTCCTTCTGAAAAAGAAATCACCGAAAAAGGTTTAGAACTAGGAGAAATGGCAAAAATCCAACAAGAAAAAATAGAGGAACTAACCTTGTATTTAATCCAACAAAATAAGGATATTGAAGTTTTAAAAGCCCAAGTAAAATTGCTTTTAGAAAATAAACAATAAAAACAGTACTTATTTGAAATAAAAAAACTTGACACTATTGGTTCCAAAACCAATATAAAATCACTTCCTATTCTGTTAAAAAAAATAAACATTATCTCCTATGAAACGTTATTTAATGCTATTGTGTATTGGTTTTTCATTTACGGTTTCTGCACAGAAAATCTCTTTTGAGTATGATGCTGCTGGAAACCAAATAAGCCGCACATTGTGTTTGTCGTGTACGGGCAAAAAAGCAACTGTAATCCCAAAAGAAATTGAAGCTGTAACGGAAAAAGATTTACAAAAATTCACTCCAAATGATGTTATTTCCTATTATCCAAATCCAGTTAAAGAAGAGTTGTATCTAAAATGGGAGCTCGCCAATGATGCCTTTGTGACAACGCTAATGCTGTATAATTTCAACGGACAAGTTTTAAATTCCTATTCTAAATCAAAAAAGGAAGACACACAAACAATCCCTTTTCAGTCGTATCCATCAGGAACTTACCTGCTAGTTTTAAACTATAACAATGGTGAACAAAAAACGATTAAAATTATCAAACAATAATAGATGAAGCATTTTTACCATACACTGCTATTAATTGGATTAAGCTTATTTACAAGAGCTCAAACAACTACTCCAACAGGAACCTCTGCGGAAGTAGGTATTACTGAAGGACAATTGTCCGTATCGCTTACAGGTGGAGCTAATTATGCTATACCAATAGCGGTGCCACCAGGAATTAACGGGGTAGTTCCACAAATAAGTTTGGCGTATAGCAGTCAAGCCGGTAACGGTATGGCTGGCTATGGCTGGAATACTACAGGAGTTTCATCCATAACTAGAATTCCTAGAACTACATTTCATGATACTGCTGTGGGAGGCGTGAATCTTGATGTCAACGATCGTTTTGCTCTTGATGGGCAGCGTCTAATAGTAAAAACGGGCACTACAGGAATATATGGTGCAGATGGTACTGTTTATGAAACCGAAAATTTCTCTAATGTAAAGATTACCTCACTTGGTGTATCGCTATTGGGTGCTGCTTATGGCCCCGCTTCATTCAAGGTCGAGTATCCAGATGGATCAGTGTCAGAATACGGCATTACTACTGATTCTCGATCTATTACAACATGGTCTATATCGTATTGGCAAAACCCACAAAGTGTGCGAATTTCGTATACCTACAATAACACTAATAATAGTATCGCTATAGCGAGTATCAAGTACGGAGCAGTTGGCATTAATACCCCTATAAATGAAATAAAGTTTAATTACGTTACTCGTACAAGACCAGAGCAAGCGTATGTGGGTGGACAAAGTATTACTAACACGTCCATTTTAGACAATATTGTAGTGACGAGCAGCAATATTGGTTTTAGAAAATATACTTTATTTCGCGACACGGCTACCTCTCTTAATTACGAACGACTAATAAAAATTATTGAAACTAGCGGAGATGGGACTAAAAGTTACAACCCTACTATTTTCAACTATGATACTAAAGCAGAAGGATTGATAAGTAATCCCATCGCTACAAGTATTGATATGACAAACGTGTCAGCTAATACCAGCTCTTATACTTCGGGGGATTATAATGGCGACGGAAATATGGATTTTATTTTATATCCAACTTACGGAACGTATGCCAAAAAGAAATATTGGCTTTTTTGTGGTTTAAAAACCGATGGCACTAGTAACCCTACTGTTGAAAGCAACACGGGAGCATTTGACGAAATTTTTACCTCTACAATACTTTATAATACTACAGGCGGATTCAAACTTTTGCCAAAACAAGGATGGACAATAGTAAAAACAGATGCTACAACCAGCCAAACAACCTTTTCAAACTATACCAATCTAGATACTTTTAATCCAATAAATTTATTAGGCAACAAGTCCTATGTATTCCCTACCTTTTCGTTCACCAGGCAACATATTTGCGGGGATTACACCTCTATTTATGCTGACACCTATACCGTTACTAAACGTTATTTGAGTGGCGATTTTAATGGTGATGGGCTTACCGATGTGATTGCAGTTGAAAACGAATTGATGTACACATCAGCTTGTGACCGTACCACCCAGCGATCAGGAGGAAATGCTTTTTTTGTGAATTTAGATCCAAGACAAACAACTGGATTTGTTACCAGTGCAGGAAACATAGGGAGTTATTCAGCAAGTAGTATACAAATAGCTGATTTTAATGCCGATGGAAAATCGGACATATATGTTTTTAACGACAATAGCTGTACGGTTTATGGCCTAAATGCTAACTTACAATTTGATATATTAGCTCAAATAACTGGCGATACCAACATCACCATAAGAAAAAAAATACTTATGGGCGATTTCAATGGCGATGGAAAAACGGATTTCTTTGTTCAAAAAGTAGAGAGTGGTAATGAGTATATAAAATATTTCTCGACTGGAACAACGTTGTTGAACACAAATACACTTTTTACATCCCCTATTTCTTCCGTTGTTAATTGCACTAATAATGTTGTTCAAATTATACCTAATGACATCAATAAAGACGGAAAGACAGATTTAATTTATGTTAACAAAAGTAGTTGTACAACTAGTGGCAAAACAGGTATTACCAAAACAACTCTTTCTCTCAATGTATATAAAAATATGGGGGTTAGCTTTGCTTTAGAAGCATCAATCAATTTAGACAACAACTCGCCTATTGGTACATCAGCATTGCCTATTTTTTTAAATTTTGATAAAATCAATCCTAACATGGAAATTGATTTTATTTCGGATAATAAAATTTTAAATTTTGTATCCAAAAAAGATTTTAGTGCCGAGTCTAGACTCAAATCTATTATTACTGGCAATGGCATTACCGAGACCATAACCTATAAACCCCTAGTCCCCGAAGTTTGTAGCTATAACTGCAAACCCACCTATAAAGAAGTTAGTCTTGTAGAAAACTATCCTAATGTCGATATTTATTCGGCTCCTGGGTTTCAAGTGGTGTCCTTGCTCGAAAAAAAGAGTACAAGCGTTTACAAGAAACAACAGTTTGCTTATGCTGGAGCTACCTCTAACATGGAAGGATTGGGTTTCTTGGGTTTTCGTGCTACTATGCGTACCAACTGGTATGAAGTGGACTCTCAAATCATTAGTTCAATATCTAAATTTGACCCCAATTTGCGTGGTGCCAATATAGAGAATTACACCTATGAAGGCTTATATACACCAGAAACTGTAGCCAATCAAAAAGCACCCACTACAGCTGTACCCAATAGCATTATTGTATCTGATTATACTTTTGCAACAACGGATACACGTACTGCCTCGGGTAGTGTAATTATTAGACCCGGGATAAATGGTACAATTATTAAGCCTACAACGGGGACAACCTTCCTAGCCACTATCATACCCAACTATGATGCTACAGGTTTTACCGAGACCAACACCACACCGCCTATAGGACTAATAACCAAATCCTTATCCAGTTACGAGGCAACCTTGGCAGCTAATAAAGTTTATAAACTACAAAATGTACAGTCCAAAAACTACAACATTCTGGACAACACTAGTAGTGAGACCAATACAATTTATGATGGGTATAATAACCCGTTAGAGTCGATAACAAAACTCAAAAATGCAGGTCTTGAAGAGCAAACCACTACAACTACAGTAACCTATCAAACACCAAATTCAACAGGTAGGCCTACTGCAAAATTCCAGACTGTAATTGCTGCTGGTGATAGTATGAGCAGCAAAGAAACCTATGACTACGGTACGGGAACAGAAATCAATTTACTCAAAAAAATAGAGAAATTCGGCAACAACACTACTGCTATTAAAGAGACTAATGTGTATGATTCTTTTGGGAATATAATTACCAAAACGATAGCAGCAACAGGAATAACGGATCGAGTTACTAGTTATAAATATGACACATCAGGGCGTTTCCTGATGGAAAGTACCGATATTGAAACACTAAAAACATCCTATGTTTATAACCCAGACGGAACACTTAAATCCGAAACCAATCCATATAATTTAACGACCTCCTATTTATATGACTCTTGGTTCAAGAAAACACAAACTACTGATTATTTGGGTAAAATAAATAATTATGCGTATACACGAGATACCGAAAAAACTAAAATTACCACTACAGGATATGACGATGGCAGTTATAGCGAAGAACTATTTGACGATTTAGGCAGGAAAATTAGAACAGGCGTAAAAGACATACAAGGAAACATGTCCTATAAAGACTATTTATATGATATCTATGACCGCAACTATAGTGTAAGCGAACCCTATACGGCGAGCCCAAGCCTATGGAGTACCACAGCATACGATATATACGGCCGCCCAAAAACGGTCACGTCCTTTACTGGCAAAATAATGAGCATGGTTTATGAAAAACTCAAAACCACAGTAACGGATAGTAGTACGGGTAAAACTAAAGCTTCGACCAAAAACGCCATAGGCAATGTAGTAACAATGACCGAAGCCCCAATAGGTGGATCCGTATATTACACCTATTTTGCTAATGGCAACCTCAAAGAAACGAACTATCTAAACAATAAAATATCCATTACCCAAGACGGTTGGGGTCGTAAAACCAGTCTTAATGACCCTTCGGCAGGGTTGTACACTTATGAGTACAATGCCTTGGGCGAAACTACCAAAGAAACCACCCCAAATGGTGAAACAAGCTTTATACTCGATCCAGCCACCAGTAAATTAACGTCCAAAACTATAAAACAAGGGGCCACAACCCTATCTACTACTACCTATACGTATGACCCCACTAGTAAACTACCTACAGGCAACACGTTTACCAATGTACTAGAAAACAATAGCACCATTACCAATGCAATAGCGTATGACAACAAAAAAAGAGTAACGGGTACAACCGAAACTACTCCTTATGCTAAATTTGATAAAACAGTAACGTATGACAATTGGGGTAGAATAGATACCGAAACCAGTACTGCTACATTATTAGCAGGAGGCAAAACCAGTACCACCAAAATCCAAAACTTTTATAAAAACGGCTATGCCTATCAAATAAAAGACTATCCTAATACCACGACGCTTTGGCAAACCGATGTCGTTAATGCGCGAGGGCAACTTGTAAAAGTCACGTTAGGTAATACCATTATTATCAACAATACCTATGACGCTATGGGTTATGGATATTTAAGCAATACAAAGCACACGTTGAGCACCTCTACCGTTATGGAACTAGGCAACGTGTTTGACCCCCAACGAGGCAACCTCACGAGTCGAACTAACAGTTTGTTTAGTACTAACGAAACTTTTACGTACGATAGCCTAGACCGCCTTTTGACTTTTCCTAACGGATTGGGAGCTACCGAAACGCAAAGCTATCAAGACGATGGACGCATAAAAACAAACACATTAGGCACTTACAACTACAATACCGCCAAAAAATACCAAAACACCTCCGTAACACTTACGCCAGATACCAAAGCGTATTACCAAGCCACGCCATTACCACTACAAACCATAACCTACAACACCTTTAAGGCTCCTATAGAAATAAGCCAAGACGGAGTAGACAAAATAAGTTTTGTTTACAACGATAGCAACGACCGTAGCATAATGTATTATGGAGGACTAGGCCTCAAAGACTCCCGCAAATACCGCAAACACTACAGTGCCGATGGTACTATGGAAATTAAAGAAAACCGTGCCAATGGCGTAGTAGAATTTGTAACCTACATAGGTGGCGACGGTTATACAGCCCCAATAGTGTACAAAAAAACATATCCCACCACAGGTACACCTCAAGAACAAACCTTATATTTGCATAGAGATTATCAGGGAAGCATCTTGGCAATAACCAATAATGTGGGTGTCGTTCTCGAAAAACGCCTTTTTGATGCGTGGGGTAATATAGCCAAAGTACAAGACGGCAACGGCAACACCCTAAACGGTCTTACTATTCTTGACAGAGGCTACACTGGACACGAACACCTACAAAGCGTAGGGCTCATACACATGAATGCCCGCTTGTACGACCCCAAGTTGCATAGATTCCTGCAACCTGATAATTATGTGCAAGATCCTAGTAATACCCAGAACTATAACAGGTATGGGTATTGCTGGAATAATCCATTAAAATATAACGATCCTAGTGGGGAATTCATATGGTTTGTAGTCGCATTAGCCGCTTTTATTAATGGCGAAATGGCCGCAACATCTGCAGCTAGACATGGTGGTAATGCTTTCGAAGGTTTTTGGAAAGGAGCTGTCGTTGGCGCAATAAGTGGCGCTCTTGGTCAATTTGGAGGAGGAGTATTCTTAAATAATGTTATTTGGGGTGTTGCAACAGGCATAGCAACTGGGGGTATTAATGCTGCTCTAAATGGAAGCGATGTTGGTAAAGGCATGTTGTATGGTGGTTTAATTGGAGGTGCTTTCGCATCATTAACTTCATTAAACGAGATGGCAACTAATTACAAAGCTGGATATGGTTTTAAAACCGATAGTGGTGTAGTAAAAAATTTAGTAAAAGAAGCCAATATTAACGGTACTATAGATGCAATAAGAGCTCAAAGAGCAATAGATTATGTACAAGTTAAATACGGTATGGAAGGTGCAAAAATGACTTACGACAATAGTTTAAAAGACTATGGCATTACGGATCCAGTTACTGGAAATATAACAATTGGACCAGTAGCTTTTAGTTCAGATGCCTTTTTAAAAGCAACAACTGTACATGAATTAGGTCATTCAATACTTGATAGAACAATGTCTAATGGAGTTTTTAATGGGTGGAAATATCCATCAGGAGTTTTCCCTGCAAACAATTCAACTTTAGCTACGGATGGTCCTCTAGGATATGCTCAAGAAATTTATAGCTATGGAAAAATGAACATGGGTTTGACAAATTTAAACTCAATACGAAGTGCTAATCCATTATGGACCGAGTGGAGTAAAGGATGGTTTTCTAAAACTTTTTCATTATTACCTATGAGATTTGAAAATAAAATAATTTTAAAATTTTATTAACATGAAATATTTATGTTGTTTTTTGATATTTATCTTTATTAATTGCAAAAGTTTAGAAAAATCTAAACCATTATTAAAAATAGAGAATCCGTTTAATATAACTTGTAATATTATCAAAAATAAGATAGTAAATTTAGAAATAATTAACAATACCCTTGATGATTTTAAAATAAATAAATTAAATAATTATTGTTATTTGAATATTAAAATTTTAAATAATAAAGGCATTTATATTGAGCAATCTATAAAAATAAAAGTTTTTTGTGATGGTGAATTTGTTGATTTAAAACATAATGAAAAATTGTCGTTTAAATATGATTACAATTTAGAAGAATTGTTTAAAGATCTTTTAAAAGAAAAAGAATATACAATTCAATTAATTTATAATGGTAAATTATTAAAGAATACGTCACCCGTAATTTTAAAAGACAATTTGATTTTACAGGTAAATTACCATATGACCACCGACGGCGCGGATTTGCACTAAACCCGACCGCTCGGATAGATTCCTGCAACCGGATAATTATATACAAGATCCTAGTAATACCCAGAACTATAATCGATATGGGTATTGCTGGAATAATCCGTTAAAATATAACGATCCTAGTGGGGAGTTCATATGGGTGCCAATAATTATCGGTGCAATCATTGGTGCAATAAGCGGAGGTGTTGCATATACTGCGCAAGCTATTCGAACAGGAAACTGGAATATTGGGCAATTTGGGTTATCTGTTTTAGGAGGAGCAATTATTGGAGGAATAACTGGTTGGGCTTCACCTATGAGTGTTATTGGAGCTAGTATAGGACAGTCTATGGCGACTGCTTTTATAGGTGGATTAATGCCTGCCTATGGTGTGCAAGTTGGAGACTGGAGTTTTAGCATTTCACCAAGTATTGCTTTTGGTAACACAGCAGGTATAGGAGCGAGTTTAAGCGTAACTTATAGTGCAGGAGATTTTAGTTTCTCGGGAGGAGTAGGTATTATGAGTAATAGTAATTATAACGGATTAGGTAAAAACGGTATGGAAATAAGAAAGTCCATTTTGGCTAGTTATGATGATGGAAAAAACGGGTTTTCTTTAGGCACTAATATTTGGAGTGGCACAGATGGCATGAAAGAATTTAGTCAAACAACAGGCGTGGTTGGATTGCATTTTGGAGATTTTAGAGCGATGTATGAGAATGATGGCGGACCGGTACTTAAGCAAACAGGATTAGGAGGAGGAACAGATAGCTATAGAACTGCCGCTTTGAATTTATCTATTGGAGAGTTTTCCGCAGGATTTAATTTGTTTACGGGAGCAAGAGATCAAAGCAAAGACCCCGAAAAATGGGCAGTTACTAATAGTGTAGATGGATACAGCAGGAAATACACTCGTGGATATGTTAATGAAACTGGAACAAAATATCGGTTAGGAGCATTAACAGTAGGTTATGGAGGTTATAGAGTTGGTGTAAATAGTGAGCATTTACGTCATGCAATACAGGATAGAGTAATTCACGGCATGATAAAAGATGCTGGTTTTGAAAACCAATCTTGGGATTGGAAAGGTTATTCTCAATACAGAACTTCTAATGGCTTCACATCATGGTAAAGAGAATATTAATTTTTTCCTTACTGTTTGTCGTCCTAGGATGTTTTACATTAAAAACTGAATACGGAAATAGACGTTTTAAAACAAGTTATTTTAAGATAAAACAAAACTCGAATAACGATGTATATAAATATGTTGACACAAATGTTGTTTATAAGTTGATTTCGTTAAAACACAATGGTTTAGTAACTCCAAATTATAATTATAGAAAATATTTTTTAAAATTCTATGATAAAGGAAGAGTTGGCAAATTTGATATTTTTGATATAAATGACAATAATTGTATTAATCCTAAAAAAGCAGATATGGGATTTTATAATTTTAATGATGGAATTTTGCAAGTGGAATTTTATCATATACATCCTCAAGGTAATTTTTTCCACATAGATAGTATGAAATTATTTAAAGATTCAATTGTTGAGTATGATGATAAATTTAAAGAAGAAGCAATTCATATCAAGATTTTAATTCCAAAAGAGTGGAAAAGATATAAACCCGATTGGTAAAGAAGAAATACAAAACGAAGAAAGCCGAGCAATTGCTCGGCTTTCTTGTTATAAATCCCCCGCTAGTCCGAGCATTAGGTACTCGTGATGGATAGCTCGGATGTGCAATCCGTGCCCACTTACGAGTTCAAACATCACAAACTACAACCCTTAAAAATATTTTTTTTTAAAGAGTAGCTATACAAATAATTTTGGTTAGGTTTGTTTTAGATGCCAGTTGGAATAGGCCCTGATTGCACCCGAGCGATAGCGAACTGACGAAGTAAATCCGCGCTTTCCAAGCCGAGGAGAATATGTATATCCGAGGGATCGGGGGTAATGCATCCAGCAAATACCTCCCTACATAGCCAAATAATCTTCTCTAAAAAAAGCGACGTTCAAAAAACATATTGGAACGTCGCTTTTTATAAAATAACAATTGCAAATTATTTTTTTCCATACAGGCAGCTACCTAGACGTTTTATAAATTCCTTTTTTTAGTTTCTTTTTTCTGTATTTTAGGGTTTTTTGGCTCTCAACCCTTGTTTTTAAAAGGTTTTTGGTGTTTTTTAAGTATCCGCAACTAATTTGAAAAATCACTAAAAATGGGGATTGTTTCCTTTGTTTTTCCTACTTACCTTTCGATTATTAATCTAAAAATAATTAGAAATTATGGGTAACATCACCGAGAACAAATTGAACACCGTAATTATTGCTGCGGATTTAACTGCAATAAATGCTAGTATTACTACCATTACTGCCAAATTGCCAGCGGGCAGCTTGACCGAGGATCAACGGGGTGGATTAAAGGCTATTGACGTTACCAACAAAGTTTTTGTTGAGGATGTTATTATAGAAATGGGGGTTAGTGGTACAGGAATAATTCCTGCGTTTATCAACCAAGCTTTTATCCAAAACGACTTAACGCTTTTTCAACAACTGGATGTTTTAGATGCAAGTATTAGTAATTTATGCCAGAAAATTGCCGACCTCAAACGCATTTGTGGTGACGAGGCTTACACAGCCGCCTTGGCAGTATATCGCATTTATGACGGCGCCAACCAAGCAGGTGTTCCTGGGGCTAAACAAGCGTATGACAAACTAAAATCACGTTTTGATGCGCAAGGGAATGCAGGTCGAAAAACAGATCCTCCTATTGTATAATCCTTACGGCAACAAGGGCTTTAGCTCAATGCCATTAAGTTAAGCAGAAAATTATAAAATTAGCACGCAGATTCGGCAGATTTGGCAGATTTTTTCCTCATTTTTCTGCGTAAATCTGCGTGAAAAAAAAGAGTAATTCCTTAACTTAATGACATTGGGCTTTAGCTCCCAGTATCGATAATATCCTCAAGTACCGCTAGTAGAATGAGCACCAAATTTAAAAAGTCGGAATACTATTCCGGCTTTTTTTATGGGAATGAACAGAGAGTTAAAACAGTTTTAGTTAGCTAATTTGTATATTAAATATTTATTTTTGTATATTAAATAAGCTTTTTTACATATTTAATATACTTTTATGTCTATTTAAATTGCTTTTTTGAATACTAAAGTAATTTATTAGTATATTTAATATACTTTTTTATACATTAAATTAGCTTTATTACATATTTAATAGCTAATTTTGTCTATTAAATATACATTATGCTTCTTTAGAATAGTTAAAACCAATAGACAACTACACCCTTAAATGTCCTTAAATGCCTTATATGGTTAAAAAAAATGGTCTTTGTTTTAGCATATAGTTCGTGAAATAGAATCTATTGTCTCATCCCAAAAAAGTGTAGCTAATTTATAGTAATCCTAAAAAAATGCAATCAAAACCCACCAACAGCCCAGTCGATTTACATGTAGGGACGATGTTAAAAACCTATATTGACCACCATAGAATCTCCAAAGCCTCATTGGCACGCTACCTGGGGATTCAGGATTCTGTGGTATTGCGGTATCAAAAAAGTGCTACCCTACAAGCTGCCCTACTCCTACGGTTGAGTCATGCTTTGAAGCATAATTTTTTTCAGGATATTGCCTCCACACTACCCAGCACCTATACCACAACAGCCCCGCTAGATACTACCAAGGATGTAAAAATTGCCGCTTTGGAACAAGAAATTATCATACTTAAAGCCGAAAAAGCAGTGCTTTTGTTGCGGTAACAACAGCTGTTAACAATCATAAATGAGGGGCGGGGTTCACAAGGCATGCTTTTTTAAAAAAGGTAGCCACAGTGGTAACGGATAATGCTGGTTTTGTACCGATTTTAATTCATTTTTTGATATTTTTTAAAAAAAAACGTGCTATGCTGTTGCATCCGCATCATTGGTGGGTTAATTTTGTACCGTGCTACTTATATGGTGTCAAAAGCAAATGCCCTAAAGATTTCATAGTTTGGACGAACGTCTCAAAATTAAACGGTAGTAAAAAGTAGTTTCTTAATGATTTTTGTCTCTAGACCCACATATTTCAAGAATAATATTGGGTCGATTGTTCGTATGGCAATTTCCATTTCAAAATGAATCATTTTTAGTATCGCTCTATTTTCGGCTGTGGTTTGGTTCAATTCTAGTGCATGCGTTACAATTTGGTAGGTGGAGCGATTAAATTTTCGGGTTTTTTTATTCAATCGTTTAAAACGTTGCGCACTTAATGAATTTCTTAACTCCCTTTTTTTCATCAGAACTTCGTCTATAAAATCAAAGGTGTAATGGCGAGCAGCTCTTATCCAAAAATCAAAATCTTCGTAATATAAGTTTTCATTATAGCCATTTAAAGATTCATAAACGATTCTTTTTGCCATTGCCGATACGGAACAAACATTGTTTTGAAGGCTTAATAATCCGATATAAATATCTCCGGTAGGTTGCGGTTGTATCCTTTTTTTATTTTTATCAACTTTAAAAAAATATTTAAAATGGCTGGAATCTTCAAAAATCAATTCGACATTTCCGTAAACGATACCTAGATTTTTAAAAGAACTGGTTTGAAAAGCATGTAGTTGCAACTCGACAGCATTGGTATTCAATATATCATCAGCTGCCAAATCAATAATAAAATCACCTTTGCTCAAAGCAAAAGCATTATTAAAAGATTTAGTGTTACCCATATTTTTAGTGTTTTGAATACATGTAACAGTAGGGTAAGTAAGCAACCATTCTTTTATGACTTGGGAAGAATTATCAGTGCTATAGTCATCAACGATTAGCAACTCAATATTCGAATAGGTTTGATTCAGAACCGAATCTAACGCTTTTGTCACAAATTTTTCATGGTTATAGCAAAGACAAATTATGGAAACTAATGGATAGTGATTCATTTATACAGATAAGTGTTTATATTTGAAGCTAAAATAGCAAATTATTAACATGAGTGAGAGCAAAAATACATTTAAAATTGCATTAGTAGGCGATTGTTTAGCTGGTGGTGGTGCTGAAAAATTACATGCAACCCTATCGATTTTTTTTGATAACATAGGTCTTTATGTTCATAATATTATATTTTTAGACGAAATATCCTATTCTTATTCAGGTAAATTGTTGAATTTAGGACTATTGAAATCCAATACAATTTATGATAAGTTAAAACGAATTTATGTATTGAGAACCTTTTTCAAGCAACATGAATTTGATTGTATTATAGATTTTAGATACCGTGTTAATTTCATAAACGAATTTTTGATTTCTCGCTATGCTTATAACTCACGAGCTATTTACACCGTTCATAGCGGTATAACTTCTTTTTATATTCCAAAAAACAAGCATTTAGCAAGGTTAATTTATTCTGGACATGAGTTTGTTGCGGTTAGTATAGGAATTGAAAAAGTAATAAAAGAACAGTACAACATCCCTGTTACTACTATTCACAATCCGATTGAAATTGCTAAAATAAAAGTGTTAAGCACTGCGTTGGTACCTGACGAGAGTAACTATATTTTGGCAGTAGGTAGAATGAACGATAAAGTCAAACAATTTGACAAACTCATTGAAGCCTATCATCAATCTAGTTTGTCTCAAAAAAATATAAAATTAATAATAATAGGTTCAGGACAATATTTAGAGGAATTAAAATATTTAGTTAACCAAAAGCAATTGACCAATGATGTAATTTTCAAAGGCTATCAACAAAATCCTCATGCGTATCAAAAAAAAGGGCTTTTCACGGTCGTTTCGAGTAGTAATGAAGGATTTCCAAATGTAATTATCGAAAGTATGCTAGTAGGAACTCCTGTCGTTTCTTTTGATTGTTTTTCGGGCCCCAACGAGATAATTATTGATGGCTTCAACGGTTTATTGGTCGAAAATCAAAATATAGTAAAGTTAACACAAGCAATGAATAAGATGGTAAATGATATAGAATTATATGAGTATTGCAAAAGCAACGCAGCAAAAAGTGTTGACCGTTTTTCATCTTATACCATCGGTAGTCAGTGGATGGATTTTTTAAAAATAAAAAAACATGAATAGTACAATTATAGAAATACCAAAAATAGAGAACAGCCTTGGGAATATTGCCGTCATAGAAAATGATGTTATTCCGTTTGAAATAAAAAGAGTTTATTATTTATTTGACATTCCAAGTTATGCAAAACGTGGCGGTCATTCGCATCGCAATTTGCAACAAGTTTTAATCGCTATTTCGGGTAGTTTTGATGTGGTTTTAAAAGATGGAATTACAGTAAAAACAATTACTTTAAACAAACCTGACAAAGGCTTGATGATTGATAGTAACACTTGGCGCGAATTGCAAAACTTTTCATCAGGTGCCGTTTGCCTTGTTTTGGCATCGGATGTGTTTGACGAAGCCGATTATATTCGGGATTACGATGCTTTTTTAGAATCATTGCAATGAGAATTGTTTACCTTGTTCCCAGTATTGCCAATGAAGGAGGTGTGGCACGAGTGCTGTCGACAAAAGCCAATTATTTGGTGCAAAAATTAGGGCACGAAGTACATATTGTTACGCAAAACAAAGGCAATGTTCCGCTTTTTTACCACTTTGATGCCGCTATTTTTTTGCATGATATCCTCTTGACTGGAACCCCTTTTGCATTTTTATGGAGTTACCAAAAAGCACTATCTGTTATCTTCAAAAAAATACAACCCGATTGTATAATCGTTGCCGATAATGGCTTAAAAGGCTATCTCGTACCGTGGTTGTTTCCCACAAAAACACCCATTCTCTTTGAATCGCATGGTTCCAAATTTATTCAAGAACAAGCCTCCAAAAACACTTTTTTTGGTAAATTGACCTATCGTTTTTTGATACTATTAAAAATATTTTGTGCCAAAAAATTCGATACTTTTATCGTTTTATCCGAGGCTAGTTTACAGGAATGGAAACTCTACAATGCCTTGGTGATTCCTAATCCATTAGCCACTATACCTGTAAAAAAAGCCAATTTACAATCGAAAAAAGTTATTGCTGTTGCCCGAAATACCTACGAAAAAGGCTTGGATCGCTTGCTCCCGATTTGGCAAAAAACAAGTCTTGCAAACCCCGATTGGACACTCGAAATTTACGGCAATCAAGTAACCAATGGGACATTACTGCAATTAGCCAAAGCGTTACAAATTGAAAATTCAGTCCGTTTTTATGAGCCCGTAAAAAACATTGAAGCCAAGTATCAAGAGGCGGCCGTTGTTCTCATGACATCCCGCTCCGAAGGGCTTCCAATGATTTTGCTAGAAGCTATGGCAGTAGGTTTGCCTGCCATAGCTTACGATTGTCCTTGTGGGCCAAGAGCTATTATTACCGAGGGTGAAAACGGCTTTTTGATACCTGATGGCAATGAAAATGTATTTATAGCAAAACTCACCCTACTCTTACAAAACGTGGCGTTGCGAGTGCAAATGGGCAACAATGCCTCAAAAATTACAGCAAAATACGATTTGGAAACCGTCATGCTACAGTGGCAAAACCTTTTTGAAACGGTGGCAAAAAAATAAATTAATTTTTGATTTTACAAAAATAACCCAACTTGTAGCAATCAAAAAGGAATAATTTTGGTGCATCAGACAAGAGATTTTGCTTTATTTTTGATTCAAAAGTGTCAAAAGCAAAAGCTACCCATTTATGTAGTTTTACTTTTGTTAGGAAGGTATAAGTCGCAACGATTTTGCTTTCTTCCGCAAGTGTGGTGTTCCAAGTGGTAATAAAAGCCAAATTATCTAAAGCCGTTTTGGTTTTCTCCAAAAAAACCACCGATGTTTCAAGATTTTCATGAAAAGTAGGATTATCAAGGTGGCTTACACGGTACTTATGGGCAGCCAAAACGCTCAAAAAACACAAATCTTCATAGCCGTATTTTAATATTTGAGAGTCAAAAGGATGTTGCAGGAACACCGTTTTTTGTATCAATAAATTAGAGGTTAGGGCGCGACTGTTTGGTTTTTGATTTCTATAATCGGCGGGGAGTGCTTCTCGTTGCGTGCCATAAATCCAGCGTAATAATTGGTCTGATGCTGGTTTTTCAGAGTGATACGCAATTCCTCCAAAAGCAATTTTTCCTGCATTATGGTCTATAAACAAAAGATATTTTTTTATAAAACTATCCGTTTTGGGGAACGTATCACAATCCAAAAGTAAGAGCCAATCAAAACGTGCCTTTTCGGCAAGTGCATTACAGTTTTTTCCCCGTCCTAAATTGACGGCATTCTTCTCAAAGCTACAATTTTCCAACGTATTAATCGCGTTGTTTTCGTTCAAAAATGCAGTGGAGTTATCGTCTTGCACCCGAATTTCGAATTCAATTTTACTGCCTATACATTGCTGTTGCAGTTCATACACCAGCGGAAACGCATTGTAATTGTAAGTAGGAATGAGTATCGAAAGCATTACACAGTGCGTTGCACTACCTCAAATATCTTGGCATCCTCACACTTCAATGTTTTTGATGGAAATTTCATCAACAAGGCATAATCGTGTGTGGCCATGATAACGGTTTTGCCATTAGCATTGATTTTACGTAACACTTCGAGAACTTCGGCACTGGTTTGTGGGTCTAAATTTCCAGTGGGTTCATCGGCAAGTATAAATTCTGGGTCGTTGAGTAAAGCTCTAGCAATAGCTACTCGTTGTTGCTCGCCACCAGAGAGTTGGTGTGGCATTTTATTTCCAAATTCCGTCATGCCTACTTTAGTCAGCACTTCGGTGATTTTGTCTTGCATTTCTTGCTCGTCCTTCCAGCCCGTCGCCTTAAGCACAAATAGCATATTGTCCTTTACCGTACGATCAGGAAGTAGTTTAAAATCCTGAAAAACAATTCCAATTTTTCGCCTCAAAAACGGAATATCATCCTCTTTCAAGGATGCTAAATCAAAATCTACCATGTGCCCTTCGCCCTCGGTCAAAGGCAAATCGCCATACAAGGTTTTCATGAAACTACTTTTTCCAGAACCTGTTTTTCCAATAATATAGATAAATTCACCGTGATTTACCTCCAGATTTATATGGGACAAAATGGTTTTTCCTTCCTGATAAATGGTCACATTCTTTAAAGACAGTACGGTTTGAGACATAATAGAATTGTTTATGGGGTAAAAGTAATAAGATAACGGATGTATTCAAAATAAATTCTGTTCAAATAAAAAAGAAACACTTATAAATGAAAAAGACAAGAGACAAGAGACAAGAGACAAGAGGCAAATTTTAAATAGTGAAAGACTCCTACCTCATAATTGTTAAAAAAAATGTTTATAATAAAACCCTTTTGCAGTTCGTTATAGACATTAGAACAATACATTTGGTTTAAAAAAAAATACTTGCAATGCGTACACTTTCTAGGCTCTTTTTTTTACTGTTTCTTGCAAATAGCATTTTGGTTTCGGCACAAAAATCAGCTATTTATACTCATGAACTTCAGGATTTTAATAAAGCGGTAGCACTTTATAAAGCCAAACAATTTGCCTCGGCACAGCTTATTTTCGAAAACGTAAAAGCGCAAACCACCAGCGAGGAAGTTCAATCTGATTGTGCCTATTATGTGGCAAATTGCGCCATTCGTACCAACCAATCCAATGCCGATGTGCTCATGGAACGCTTCGTGAAGGACTACCCTACCAGCACCAAGCGCAACCAAGCGTACATAGAAGTGGCGCAATACTATTTTGAACAAAGCAATTATCCGCAAGCGCTGGAATGGTTTGACAAAGTCGATGAGAATCATTTGAATGCCAGCGAACAAGAAAAATACAATTTCCAAAAAGGCTACAGCTTTTTTTCGTCCAAAAAGAAAAAAGAAGCCACAACGTATCTTAACAAAGTAGTAAATTCTAAAGAATACGGTTCGCAAGCCAAGTATTACCTAGGATTTATAGCCTACGAAGGCGACGATTACAAGGAAGCAACCAAGTATTTTGATGCTGTTTCTGGCGAAGAAAAATACAAAGAAAAACTGTCCTACTACCAAGCCGATATGAATTTCAAACTCGGTAGTTTCCAAAAAGCAATTGATTTAGGCAACAAAGCCATGGCAAAATCAAATGCTTTAGAAAAATCAGAATTGAATAAAATCATTGGCGAAAGCTATTTCAACCTCAAAAAATACGATCTCGCCATTCCGTTTTTGGTTGCGTACAATGGCAAAAAAGGAAAATGGAATAATACGGATTTCTACCAATTGGGTTACGCCTATTACGAGCAAAAGGACTACGAAAATGCCATAGCGCAATTCAACAAAATCATTGATGGCAACGATTTTGTCTCGCAAAATGCCTACTACCATTTGGGCGAAAGCTATCTGGATTCGGGCAAAAAACCGCAAGCCTTGAATGCATTCAAAAATGCCTCCGAAATGAATTTTAACACCCAACTTCAAGAAGATGCCGCTTTGAATTATGCCAAATTAAGTTACGAAATTGGGAATTCCTACCAAACTGTTCCAGTTGTTTTAAAAGCCTTTTTGGACAAATACCCCAGCAATACCAACAATCCCGAAATAGAAAAATTGCTAATCGATTCCTATATTTCATCCAAAAATTACAAAGAAGCTTTGGTTTTGTTAGAACGAAATAAATCGGCAGCCAATAAATTAGTGTATCAAAAAGTACTTTTTTATAATGGATTAGAAGTGTTTAACAATGCTAATTTTCAAGAAGCAAGCCGCCTTTTTGAAAAAACAATTGCCGAAAATAAAGACGCCACTATAACCGCTAGAGCCCTTTTTTGGAAAGCAGAAACCGAGTTTACTTTGGACGATTATAAAGCTGCATTAGCCGATTTTAAAGCGTTTCTACTTTTGCCAGGAGCCAAAACTACCACCGAATTCAAAAACTGCAACTACAACATTGCTTACAGTTATTTTAAATTAAAAGAATACGAACAAGCAGGGAATTATTTTCAAAATCAAATTGATGCCGTTCCGGAAGACAAGGTGCGTTGGAACGATTCGTATTTGCGTTTAGCAGATTGTAGGTTTGTAACTTCTAAATATTGGCCTGCCATGGAAGCCTACGCCAAAGTGGTCGAATTAAAAAGCATCGATGCTGATTACGCCGCTTTTCAAAGAGCCATTTGCTTTGGTTTTGTTGCCAAAAACGACAAAAAAATAGCGGCATTACAAGATTTTTTGACCCAATATGGCAAGTCCGAATACCGTGACGATGCTTTATTTGAGTTGGGAAATACCTATGTGACCGAGAACAAACCAGAATTAGCGCTTACCACTTACGACCGTTTAAT
The DNA here is from genome assembly GCF_007097245.1 of Flavobacterium restrictum. Classification (GTDB taxonomy): domain Bacteria; phylum Bacteroidota; class Bacteroidia; order Flavobacteriales; family Flavobacteriaceae; genus Flavobacterium; species Flavobacterium restrictum. Next base: position 97,704 of record NZ_VJZT01000002.1, read on the forward strand.
TGCCGAATTTAATTCTGGTTCTTTTACTTCCAAAGCGATTTTGCGCCAAGGATTAATTTATTACAATTCCGATAAAGATGCGCTGGCATTGGCAAAATTCAAAAAACTAGCCGCCGATTTTCCCAAAACTCCCGAAGCTCTCGAAGCGGTTTCGACCGCCCGTTTGATTTATGTAGACAGCGGCAAAGTTGATGAATATGCCACTTGGGTACGCACGCTGGATTTTGTCACGGTGAGCAATGTAGAACTGGATAACGATACTTACGAAGCCGCCGAAAAACAGTTGCAACAAAACAATACCAAGCAAGCCATCGCCGGATTTAGTAGCTATATCAACTCATTTCCAGGCGGAATTCATACGCTAAATGCTAATTTTTATTTGGCACAATCCTATTTTTCTGAAGGTTCAGAGACCAAAGCAACGACTAATTACGAGTATGTTATTGCGCAACCCCGAAGCGAATTTACCGAGCAATCCTTGGCACGTTTGGCACAAATATACCTCAAGAACAACGCATCGGATAAAGCTATTCCTGTTTTAATTCGGTTAGAATCCGAGGCAGATTTTCCTCAAAATAAAACTTTTGCGCAAGCGAATTTGATGAAAAGCTATTACGACAAAACCAACTACCAAGACGCCGTTATTTATGCCGAAAAGGTTCTGTTGAACCCCAAAACGGATGAAAATGTAAAAAATGATGCTCAAATTATAAGTGCACGTGCCGACATGCAAACTGGTAATGAAACCAAGGCCAGAGCGGCTTATGCCAAATTAAGCAGCACTGCCAAAGGCGAACTCGCAGCCGAGGCATTGTATTATGACGCTTATTTTAAAAACAAGGACGCCAAATTTGAATTGTCGAATGTGGCGATTCAAAAACTAGCCAAAAATTATTCGAGTTACCGTTATTTTGGAGCCAAAGGATTGGTATTAATGGCACAGAATTTTTATGGTTTGAAAGACAGTTACCAAGCCACTTATATTTTGGACAATGTAATTCAGAATTTTACGGATTACCCAGAAATTGTAACCGAGGCAAAAACCAATTTGAGCACCATCAAAACGGAAGAAGCCAAAACCAACTCGTCGATAATCCCCAAAGGAGGAAATTAAGAGCAATCCGAACCCTTTTTTAAATGACTTTAGAAAAAATGAAAATACCTTTTTATATAGTAGACGTATTTGCCGAAAAGAAATATGCTGGAAATCAACTGGCGGTTTTTATGGACGCAAAGGATTTAAGCAGCGAGGAGATGCAACGAATTGCCTGCGAAATCAACTTTGCCGAAAGCACTTTTGTAACACACATTCAGCCCGAAAATAACACCGCAACCATTAGGATTTTTACACCTGTAAGTGAAATGCAGTTTGCAGGACATCCAATCATTGGGACTTCGTGGGTTTTACTGAATAAAATATTCAACAACCAACCACAAAGCATGACTTTATCGGTTCCAATTGGCGAAATTCTGGTACAACAAACAACCGATTTGGTTTGGTTGCAAGCCGCTCAACCCGCATTTATGGATGTTTTTTCGCATGAAGGTTTGATGTCTTTCACTAATTTGGTCACCGCTGATTTTGATGCTACTTTCCCCATTCAAGAAGTAAGCACGGGAAGCGCCTTTGTGATTGTTCCATTACAAAATAAAAAAGCATTAGAAAACATCCATTTTGATTTAGATAAAATGAAGGAATGGCTACAAAAAAATTGCAAAACGAACCACAGAGCTTTGTATTTTTATTGTTTGGAAGAAGAAAAAATAAGTACTAGAATGTTCTGTATCGAAAAAAACGCACTCATAGAAGACGCTGCCACAGGAAGTGCTAGTACTTGTCTCCAAGCTTTTCTTTTGAAATATTATGCCCCAGAAATACAACTAGTGAACCACCAAGGCGATTGCATCAACAGACCTTCTCAAATTTATTTTGACGGCAAACGTTCCGATACTTATTTTGATATAAAAATTGGAGGCAAAACGCAATTCCTTGCAAAAGGAGAATGGGAAGTGTAGAAACAAAGAGGTTAGAAGTTGAGAGTTAAAGGTTAGAAAATAGATAGAAAAACAAAAAAGATGATACTTAAAAACACAGCAGCATTCGTAAATAAACGGTCGACGTTCTCGGCTTCTTCCCTTTTAAGGACGCCTAGATTTATTGGGCAGTTGGGGCTTTTTACGCTACTATTTTCCCAATTTTCTTTTGCACAAAAAAAGCAAGAAAATATAGGAACCGAAGTTGTGAATGTGGTCAAACCCTATACGCCAACCATCTCGGATGCGTTTAAGGTCAAAGAATCTCCAGTTTTGAATGACGATGGAAATAGCGCCAAAGAAACCGTAAAATATGCAATTTTACCTTTTCCAGTAGCCTCGACATTTACACCCTCCAAGGGGAAAGCAGATGGCGTTGAAAAAGCAAAACAAGCCCATTTATTTAAAAACTATGCCACTTTTGGCGGTGGGAATTACGGCACTTTAAACGCAGAACTTTATGTAAATCATGACCTCGACGCTTATGATTATGTGGCGGGAATGTTCAGACATCATTCATCGCAAGGCGGTATAAAAGAGGCCAAATTAGACGATAAATTTTATGATACCGCTCTAGACATCGTTTACGGTTCGAATACCAATGCACTTTCTTGGAATGTTGATTTGGGGTATCAAAATCAGATTTATAATTGGTACGGATTGCCTCAAGAACTAAACGCCAATGCAACGGTACTGGCAGCGACCACAAATGCCCAACAAAGTTACAACACGATTTCTTTGGGAGGGAAAATAGCCATTAGCGAAGGTATTTTGAAAGAAGCGAGTGTAAAACTGAATCATTTTTCGGATGCTTTTGGGTCTTCGGAAAATCGTTTTTTGGTAAAACCAACGTTACAATTGGACGTGATGGATCAAGCAATAACTACCAATGTGATTGTTGATTATTTGGGTGGCAGTTTCAAAAAAGGATATGCAACACCAAACGCTAGTAAATATGGATTCACTAATTTTGGAATCGAGCCTAGTTTTGTCCTGCAAGAAGCGGATTGGACGGTACATTTAGGAATAGGTGTTTTTTACAGTTTGGATACTCAAAACAGCAACAATCAATTTTTGATTTACCCACAAATTACAGCTTCTTATCATATAGTAGACGATTTAATGCTATTTTATGCGGGTGCAAAAGGAGATTTACATCAAAATTCCTATATGGATTTTGTTACCGAAAATCCGTTTTTATCCCCTACCCTTTCGATACTCCCAACCGACAAAAAATATGATTTTTATGCTGGTTTAAAAGGAAAATTGGCCAATACCATTAGCTACAACATCAAAGGCTCCTATGCCAATGAAGCCAATAAAGCCTTGTTTAAAGCCAACGATTTTACCGTAAATAGTGCGAATGAAGCCTATGCTTTTGGGAATTCGTTCCAAGTGGTTTATGATGCTGTAAAAACAGTTTCTTTTTATGGGGAATTAAAAGCAGATTTTTCGGAGCAGGTGTCTTTTGGCATCAACGGCACCTTTAGTAGCTACACCACTGATGTGGAGGAAGAAGCCTGGAATCTACCAGCGATGAAACTAAACGCCACATTGGATTTTGATATTACCCCAAAATGGTTTGCGGGAGCCAATGTGTTTTTTGTAGGCGAAAGAAAGGATTCACAAACGAATCTGGACCTCATCAATATTGTGGCACCATCCTTTACACCCACCACTTTAAAATCCTATTTTGATTTGAATGCCCATGTCGGTTTCAATTACAGCGAGCGTTTAACTGCTTTTTTGAGGGCTAATAATATTGCAAATCAGACTTATCAAAAAGGGTTGAACTATCCTGTGCAAGGATTTCAAGTAGTTTTGGGTGCCAATTATAAATTTGATTTTTAGAGACAAACCGCAAGGTTCGCAAAGTTTTACGCAAAGACCGCAGGGTTTTGTTATTTTAAATTAGTTCAAAATAAATTTTAGAATTATTTTTAGCTTTGCGAACCTAGAAGTTAAATTCCTCAAATGTAAAACCTTTTTAGAACAACTTTGCGAACCTTGTGTAAAACTTTGCATACTTTGCGGTTAAACTACACTGATGACTTTCAAACAAAAAACACACCAGCATTATTTACAATTAGTCCAAGACCGGATTGATATTTTCAGGGATATGATTGTCGCTTTGACCGAGGATTCCAAGAACGATGCCAAAGGTTCTGCGGGCGACAAACACGAAACCGCGCTATCAATGATGCACATCGAGCAAGAAAAACTCAACCATAAATTGAAAGAAGTATTGGGGCAAAAAGCTGTTTTGGACAAAATTGATCCGACCACAATTGCCAAAACAATTATTGTGGGCAGTTTGGTCAAAGCCAATGGGATTTATTTGTATTTGAGTGCCGCGCTCCCAAAAATTGCTGTTGATGGAGTCAATGTTATTGCGCTTTCTCCCCAATCTCCGTTGGGAAATAAATTGATGGGAAATGAAGTGGGATTTTCGTTCGAGATTAATGGAACGAAGTATATCATAGAAGAAATTTTATAGTTATAATTTTGTGAAATTTTCTCAATTATATGTAATTGTAGATTTTTATATTTATATTTGTTGATAATTTTGAGAAATTTTCTCAATTAGTAAAATAATAATAATTATGCTATTAGAATTCACAGTCGGGAATTTTTTATCATTTAAAGATAAGAAAACCTTTAGTTTAGAAGCGGGAAGTATTTCTGAACATAAAGATAATGTGGTGAAAGAGGGAAAATACAAAGTTCTTCGTTCAGCAGTTATTTATGGAGCCAATTCTAGTGGTAAAAGTAATTTTATTAAGGCTTTAGATTTTATGGTTACTACTGTCAAAAATTCTTCAAAGCTTAATTCAACAGATAAATTAAATGCTAAGCCATTTTTATTAAATACTGAAACTGAAAATCAACCTTCTTTTTTTGAAATGCTTTTTACGGAATCAAATAATAGATATCGTTATGGTTTTGAGTTAGATAATGATAAAATTCATTCCGAATGGCTTTATATTTTAAATGAAAATTCAAAAAAAGAAGAATTATATTTTATTAGAAATATTGATGGAATTGGTGTTGCGGATATTTTTGATGAAGCAAAAGGACTAGAAAATAAAACAAGAGATAATGGGTTTTTTATATCTGTTTCAGATCAATTTAATAATAAAATAGGAATGCTACTGATGAGGAGTTTCAAAGATATTTGGATTCGTTCAGGTATTGATCATAAGGATAGTCTTGCTATGACAGATGTTATTTATACAAGTGAAACAAATGATAAAAATGACTTATTGTCTTTTATTAAAAAATTAGATTTTGGATTTACTAAATTTGAAATAGAGAATGTAGATAATATATCATTCAGAGATAGAATTGTTACAAAACATAAAGTTTATGATATAAATGGAAATGTGGTTAATGAACTTGATTTTAAATTAAGTGATCAAGAGTCTTCTGGGACTAATAAGATTTTTGATTTAGCTGGATTTATAATTTATACCCTTCGATTCGGGCTTATATTAATTATTGATGAATTGGATTCTAAATTACATCCTATTTTAACTCAAGAAATCATCAAAATTTTTAATAATCCAGAAACAAATCCGAATAACGCTCAATTGATTTTTACAACTCACGATACGAACTTATTAGGCGCTAATCTTTTTAGAAGAGACCAAATTTGGTTTACGGAGAAAGATGATTTCGAAGCTACAGACATGTATTCATTATTAGAATTTAAAGATGAAGATGGAAATACAATACGAAAAGATAGAAGTTTTGAGAAAGATTATATAAGAGGACGCTATGGTGCAATTCCATATATTACTAATTTACAGGAAATGTAGAATATGGCAAATATCATAAAAATTGACAATGCTATTTTAAAACGTACTGCAAGAGTAGAAAAGAAGCGTAAAGAGAAAACTAAAGAAATTCGGGTTTATTTTTTAATTGTTTGCGAAGGCGAAAAAACGGAACCCAATTATTTTAAGTCTTTTAAAACTAATGTAAAATCATTCGTATATACCATTGATACTTTGGGAGAAGGTTCAAATACGAAAGATTTGGTAAAAAGAACTGTCAAATATAGAGATAAATCCAGTCAAGAATACGATAGTGTCTGGGCTGTTTTTGATAGAGATAGTTTTAGTCCAAATAATTTTAATGGAGCAATTGAATTGGCTGAGAATAATAGAATAAAAGTAGGTTGGTCAAATGAAGCGTTTGAATTATGGTATTTGCTGCATTTTCAATATAGAAATACTTCGATGTCAAGAACAGACTATAAAAGCGCAATTGAAGATGAAATAAATGCAAAAATTGCGGCTCAATCAAAAAGTAAAAATCCAAAGAAATTTGTTTACAAAAAAAATAGTGTAGAAATGTATTCCATTTTAGAAAAGTATGGAAATCAAAAACAAGCCATAACTTATGCTGAAAAGTTGATTTTAAATCATAATTGTAACAATTTTGCAATTCATAATCCTTGTACTAGAGTCCATTTACTGATCGAAGAGTTAAATGGTGATTCGATAGAATTAAACAATCAAATCAAACAAAGAAGCGAATAAAAAATTCCTTAAAATCCGCGATGCTTGCATCCGTTTCATCCGTGTTCCATTCTTCTTAACGCGGATTCATTTCATAACAATCTCACATATTATAACAAAATCAAACATAATGTTAAATTAGTGTCTTCTTTGCTTGAAAATCCTCTAAATCATTAAAAAATAGAAATCCCTAAAAAAAACTTTTGTAAATTCGCCACCTTAAAAGTTTGACTTTAAAACGAAACGAAATTATGAACAAAACAATGACAGTCGACATATTGTCGAGCATTAAAGGAGCACAGCCTTCCGAGAGCGTGAACAAATTATTTGATGTAATTAAAAATGCAGTTCCAACAAATAATAATGCTGCAACTAATGTCAATCGAAATTGTGTGTCTGTGAGTGATTTAAGGGAGGATGTGGTGATAGCGAGTTCGGCTATGGAGAAACGGTTCATTATAGAAAACTTCCCGAACAAAAAAAATGGTTTTTTAGTGGTTGCTAAAGTGATAGAAGGATAAAAATGGATTCTCAAATAAAAAAAATACACCAACAATTGGTGTCGAAACAAATAACTTGTACGGCTTTGGTACAAGAAAAATTAGAGGTACTGAAACAAAATACCCATAACTCTGTAAACTCTTTGTTGGATACTTTGGCGCTAGATTTAGCAGCAAAAGTAGATGCTAAAATTGCAAACGGAGAAACTATTGGTTTGCTGGAAGGAATTCCTTTTGGAATTAAAGATGTGTATATGTTACAAGGAACTTACACTACTGCAAGTTCTGATTTACTTAAAAATTATAAATCGTCTTACACGGCAACTGCCATTCAAAAATTATTGGATGCAGGTGCTATTCCGTTAGTAAAAGAAAACTGTGATAGTTTTGGTCACGGATCTTCCAGCGAAAACACCATTTTTGGAGCGGTGAAAAATGCTGTCAATCCAGAATTAGTTGCTGGAGGTTCAAGTGGAGGTTCAGCAGTTAACGTTGCCAAAGAATATACCGTTTTTTCTATTGGTGGAGATACAGGAGGTTCGATTCGCCAGCCTGCCGGATACAATCATATTTATGGTTTCAAACCAACATACGGAAGAATTTCAAGATTTGGTTTAATGGCGTATGCCTCTTCTACAGATTGTGTTGGACCATTGGCAAAATCATTGGAAGATATCCGAATTGTGTTGAATGTAATGAGCGGAAAAGATTCAAAAGATCAAACTTCAATTGCTTCAACGGAAATTAGCGAAGAGGCGATTGCGACTTCTCCGGTTAAAAAAGTGGGTTATTTTAAAAATTTTATCGAAAGCGATGCTATTGATGCACAGGTAAAAGCTGATTTTTTAGCTAGCATCGAAAAATTAAAAGCCAAAGGAATTGCAGTAAAAGAATTAGATTTTTTCAAATCAGACATTTTGGTTTCAACTTATTATACGTTGGCAATGGCGGAAACGGCTTCGAATTTATCTCGTTTAGACGGAACCAATTACGGAAACCGGATTGAAGCAGAAAACTTAATTGAAACTTATGCTGTGACACGTTCTGAAAATTTTTCGGAAGAAACAAAACGCAGAATCGTAGGTGGAAACCAAGTGTTGTCACAAGGTTTTTCAGATGAAATATATTTAAAAGGATTGGCTTTAAGAGATCAGATTTCGGAGAATTTCAGTAAAGATTTCGCAGCCGTTGACATCATTTTATCTCCAGTTACACCAAGTACTCCGCCTAAAATTGGAGACAGTTTAAAAGATCCGTTAGCGATGTATTTGTCTGATGCCTATACGGTTGGTTTTAGTTTGGGACAATTGCCAACTTTAACCGTACCACAAGGAACAAGCACTGGACTTCAAATTACGGCAGCAAAAAATAATGATGAATTAGTATTGCAATTTGCAAACTTCTTAAAAGATACACTATAATGGAATTGGAGCAATTAACAGCGGCATTAAAAGCCCACGATTTAGAATTGGTAATTGGACTGGAAACCCACGTTCGATTGAATACCAAAACCAAGTTGTTTTGTTCTTGTCCAAATCAAGAAATAGAAACACCTAACGAAAATATATGTTCGGTTTGTACGGGACAAATGGGCGTTTTGCCTGCCTTGAATAAAGAAGCGATTACAAAAGCGATTTATTTTGGAAAAGCGGTCAATTCGACATTCAGTAACGAAGTGATTTCTTGGGATAGAAAGCATTACGAATATCCGGATAATCCCAAAAACATTCAGATTACACAATTTCACAATCCGATTATTCCTGACGGTCAGGTTTCTTGTTATCGAAATGACGGTTCTCAATTTACTGTAAATCTAACTCAGGTTCATATTGAAGAAGATGCTGCGAAATTGATGCACGAAAAGAAAATTTCGTTAGTCGATTTTAACAAAGCAGGAGTTCCGTTGATCGAAATTGTTACAGAACCTTGCGTTCGTAATATCGAAGATGCTTCGACTTACGCGCAATACATTCAACGAATTGTTCAGAATTTAGGAATCTCTGAAGCGAATTTAGAAAAAGGAGAATTCAAATCGGATGTTTCGGTTTCTTTGCGTAAAATAAATTCAGATGTTTTAAACCCAAGAACAGAAATCAAAAACTTGAACTCATTTAAGTTTATGGTGGAAGCTTTGAAAGAAGAGGTAGAAAAACAATTCAATTATTTCGTAGAAAATTCCGCATTTAGACCTGATCAAACAACGGTTTTGTGGGATGCTGATTTGAAGCAAACTAAAGTAATGCGTAAAAAAGAATTCGAAGCGGATTACCGTTTTATTTCGGAGCCAGATTTACCTTTTGTAAATATCAAAGCGGAGATTGATGCGATTTCTGTAGATACAAGCGCCTTGCCTTATGCGGTGGAATCTATTTTGATTAACGGCGGTGTTTTGCCACAAGATGCTAAATTTTTCACGGCAGATGCATTGCGTTCAAGAACGTTCGTGACTTTAAATAACGAAATTAATGATCCTTCGTTTGTTGCTAAAACTTTGGCGAACAATGTTAAGGCAGAAGACTACGCTAAAATCCATAATATTGCCCATTTAACAACCATTTTTGTGTTGTTTAAAGCCGAAAAAATCACGGCAGTTTTAGTTCAAAATGCGATTGCGGGTTATTTAAAAGATCAAAATTTCGATTATGATAAATACTTAGCAGATAACACCATTTCTGAAGATAAAATCCAAGAAGTTATTGCAAAAGTAATTTCAGAAAATGAGGCTGTTGCCAATGATATCAAAGCTGGAAATGAAGGCAAAGCTGGAATTTTAGTTGGTAAAATTTTAAGTGTTGTAGGTAAAGGTGCCGATGGAAAAGTAATTCGTAAAATTATTTTAGATCAATTAGCCGCAGGGACAGGTCGCGACCTGTCCGTACACGATGCCGGTAATGTTTTGTCCGTGCCGTCCGATATTTCTGTAGGGATAGGTCGCAACCTGTCCGTACGCGATTCGTCCGCACAAGAAGAAAGTCTTCCTGAAATCCCGATTATTATAAAAGACATTTATAGAACACATAAAATTTCACAATTATCAGAAGAGAGCATCAAAGAAGAAGTGATGTTGTCGGGTTGGGTTGCGAGTGTTCGTGATCACGGTGATTTGATGTTTATCGATTTACGTGATTCGAGTTATGAAATTTTCCAAGTTCGTATCAGTAGAGAATCGTTTCCTAACATTGATGAATTAGTGAAATTGAAACCAGAATCGGTTATTTCGGTAACGGGTATTGTGGTTGGGCGTAATGAAGATGATTACAATGCAGGTTTGCGTACGGGTAAAATCGAGTTGGAAACTTCTGCTTTAGAAATTTTAAATTTGTCTAAAACTTTGCCTTTTGAAATCAAAAGAGCGGCCAAAACAAACGAAGCAATTCGTTTTCAATACAAGTTTTTAGATCATAGAAATGAAGAAGTTAGAAGAGCAATCGTAAACCGTCATAAAGTAATTAAGTTATTGCGTGACATTTTAGATAACGAAGAGTTTTTAGAAATTGAAACGCCAATTTTGAGTGCAGGAACTGATGAAGGAGCACGTGAATTTATTGTTCCTACACGTAAAGGTTCAGGGTTGTTTTATACGCTTCCACAAGCGCCACAACAGTTCAAACAAATGTTGATGGTAAGTGGTTATGAGAAATATTTCCAAATTGCCCGTTGTTTTAGAGATGAGGATTCTCGTGGAGATCGTCAGCCAGAATTTACGCAGTTGGATATCGAAATGGCGTACGCAAGTATGCAGCAAATTATAGATTTAAACACCAAAATGTTTAATGAAGTAGTGAAGAAAATATATGGCAACAAGTGGATTTTACGTCCGTTTGAAGTGATTACTTATAAAGACGCAATGGATTTTTACGGTTGTGATAGACCAGATTTGCGTTACGGTTTAAAAATGCAGGACATTACCGATATCGTAAAAGAGACTACTTTTCAAGTGTTTTCTAAACCAATTGAAGAAGGTGGAATTGTAAAATGTATCAAAGTTTCGGCTACAGCCCAAGGAAACAAACGTATGTCTAAAGGGCAAATCGAAACGTTGACTGCTGTTGCACAACAACACGGTTTAGGTGGATTGGCTTATATTATTGTGAATGAAGATGAGTTGCAATCGCCCATTATTAAATTTTTAGGCGAAGAAATTGCAACAGGAATTATAAAAGCTACCGATGCACAAGTAGGCGATATTGTATTCTTTTCGGCGGCAGATTATGCAACGGCTAATAAAGCTTTGGATGCAGTTCGTCAAGAAATGGGTAGAATGTTGAACTTGATCAATCCAAAGGAATTACGTCCAGCTTGGGTGGTTGATTTTCCAATGTTTGAAAGGACAGATGAAGGAAGATGGACGTTTACACACAATCCATTCTCAATGCCTGCGATTTATGATTTGCAAAAGCACATGACGGGTACTGATGAAGAAATCGGAACGATCATCGCTCAACAATATGATATTATATTAAACGGATACGAAATTGGTGGAGGATCCGTTCGTGCGCACAAATCGGAGATTCTGGAAGCAACGTTTAGAAATATGGGTTACAACAAAGAAGAAATGATGAAAAGCGTTGGAACGATGTACAAAGCTTTCCAATACGGAGCACCGCCACACGGAGGAATTGCTTGGGGCATCGATCGTTTGATGATGATTTTAGAGAAAAAAGCGTCTATTCGTGAAGTTATGGCTTTCCCTAAAACCGGTTCTAGTGAAGATTTATTATTTGGAGCACCATCGATTTTATCTGATAAAAAGGTAGAAGAAATGAATGTGAAGATTATGCGGAAATAGAATTTACAATAGCATGACAAAAACGCCTCCAAAATCAGAGGCGTTTTTTTGTTGAATACAAAGCTATAAATGTTGATAACTTAACTGCTTAAAAAGGCATTTAATACGTTATATAATTTGCGTTTTTATATATTTGCGTGTTAGACAAAAATTACATTTTTTAGAATAAAATAATATGAGCGAAGAAATCAAGAAGGACAATTATTCAGCAGATAGTATTCAGGCATTAGAGGGAATGGAGCATGTAAGAATGCGTCCATCAATGTATATTGGAGATGTAGGTGTTAGAGGATTACACCATTTGGTTTATGAAGTAGTTGACAACTCTATCGATGAAGCAATGGGAGGTCATTGTGATACCATCCGAGTAGATATAAATGAAGACGGGTCTATTTCTGTTGAAGATAATGGTCGTGGTATTCCAGTTGGGATTCACAAAAAAGAAGGCGTTTCTGCATTAGAAGTTGTAATGACTAAAATCGGTGCTGGAGGTAAATTTGATAAAGATTCCTATAAAGTTTCTGGAGGTCTTCACGGAGTTGGGGTTTCTGTAGTAAATGCATTGTCAAATCATTTGAGAGCCACGGTTCACAGTAGTGACGGAAAAGTTTACGAACAAGAATATGAAAAAGGAAAAGCGCTTTATCCAGTAAAACAAATTGGAGAAACGACTAAAAGAGGGACAATTGTAACTTTTTATCCTGATCCTAGCATATTTACCCAAACCATAGAATATTCTTACGATACCTTATCAGCTCGTATGCGTGAGTTGTCCTATTTGAACAAAGGCATTACCATCACTTTTACTGATAAAAGAGAATTAGACAAAGATGGAAATTTCGTTTCTGAAATATTTCATTCAACCGAAGGATTGAAAGAATACATCCGTTATCTTGATGGAAACAGAGAGCCAATCATTGCTCACGTTATTTCGATGGATCACGACAAAGGTGAGATTCCAGTTGAAGTAGCCTTGATTTACAACACCAGTTATACGGAGAATATTTTCTCGTATGTGAATAATATCAATACGCACGAAGGAGGAACGCACTTGCAAGGTTTTAGAACGGGTCTTACTAGATCATTAAAAAAATATGCAGATGCTTCTGGAATGTTAGACAAACTGAAATTTGATATTTCAGGAGACGATTTCCGTGAAGGATTAACGGCTATTATTTCCGTAAAAGTTGCTGAACCACAATTTGAAGGACAAACCAAAACTAAACTTGGAAATAGAGAGGTAGTTTCGCCAGTAAGTCAAGCTGTTGGCGAAATGATTGAAGCCTATTTAGAAGAAAATCCAAATGATGCTCGAATTATTGTTCAAAAAGTAATTTTGGCTGCACAAGCCCGTCACGCAGCCAAAAAAGCGCGTGAAATGGTACAACGCAAAACCGTGATGGGTGGCGGAGGATTACCTGGAAAATTGTCTGATTGTTCCGAACAAGATCCTGCTAAATGCGAAGTGTATCTTGTCGAGGGAGATTCGGCAGGAGGAACAGCAAAACAAGGTCGTGACCGAGCCTTTCAAGCAATTTTACCTTTGCGTGGTAAGATTTTGAACGTGGAGAAAGCCATGCACCACAAAGTATTTGAAAACGAAGAGATTCGGAATATTTTTACAGCACTTGGCGTAACCGTAGGAACTGCCGAAGACAGCAAAGCCTTGAACATAGAAAAACTTCGCTACCACAAAGTAATTATTATGTGTGATGCCGATGTCGATGGTAGCCACATTTCTACTTTGATTTTGACGTTTTTCTTCCGTTTTATGAAAGAACTAATCGAAAACGGACACATTTATATTGCAGCACCACCTTTATATTTGGTTAAAAAAGGAAATAAAAAAGAATACGCTTGGAATGACGACCAACGCGACCAAGCCAATGCTCGAATGGGCGGTAGCGCAGGCATACAGCGTTATAAAGGTCTTGGAGAAATGAACGCAGAGCAATTGTGGGAAACAACGATGGATCCTAGCTTTAGAACACTTCGCCGAGTAACAATTGATAGTTTGGTCGAAGCTGATAGAGTATTCTCGATGTTGATGGGAGACGAAGTACCACCAAGAAGAGAATTTATTGAAAAAAATGCTGTTTATGCCAATATAGATGCGTAAATTAGAGGATTGATAACAACAATCAATTTGAATAATTAATAAAGATAAAAACATGAAAGTTACCATTGTAGGAGCAGGAAATGTAGGCGCAACCTGTGCAGATGTGATTTCTTATAGAGGAATTGCAAGTGAAGTAATTTTATTAGACATTAGAGAAGGTTTTGCCGAAGGTAAGGCTATGGATATTTCTCAATGTGCCACAAATACTGGTTTCAACACCGTAGTATCCGGCGTTACTAATGATTATACCAAAACAGCCAATAGCGATGTAGTTGTAATTACATCTGGAATTCCTAGAAAACCAGGAATGACTAGGGAAGAACTAATAGGAATCAATGCAGGAATTGTAAAAACTGTTTCCGAAAACGTATTGGTTCACTCTCCTAATACAATTGTAGTGGTAGTGTCAAATCCTATGGATACCATGACCTATCTAGCATTGAAAGCTACGGGTTTACCTAAAAATAGAATCATTGGAATGGGTGGCGCATTAGACAGCTCTCGTTTTAGATACTATTTATCCAAAGCGTTAAACAAACCTGCCAATGATATTTCGGCTATGGTTATTGGCGGACACGGCGATACTACCATGATTCCGTTGACACGATTGGCTTCCTATAATGGGATCCCTGTTTCAGAATTTCTTTCGCAAGAAGAATTAGCATTAGTAGCCGCAGCAACTATGGTTGGTGGCGCAACACTTACAGGACTTTTAGGAACTTCCGCTTGGTATGCTCCAGGAGCTTCGGTGGCGTATTTAGTGGACAGTATTTTGAACGATCAAAAGAAAATGATTGCTTGTTCAGTACTACTTGATGGCGAATATGGCCAAAATGACATTTGCATTGGCGTACCTTGTATTATAGGTAAAAACGGAATAGAAGAAATTCTTGCTATCGAATTGAACGATGCCGAAAAAGCAGCGTTTGCCAAAAGTGCTGACGCAGTTAGAAATATGAATGCCGATTTAAAAACGGTTTTAGCATAAGAATTTATCATATATGTAAGGAAGACTGCATTTGTGCAGTCTTTTTTTTGAGATTAATTCATAAATAAATTGGTTAATCTTTCCGTTAATTATATATTTGCTCGGTTTAAAAAAAATGTTGTAATTCTAGGTAGATTTTTATATCCTATAAAAACGTTGTCAGGTCTTATATCGAGAGGTTTAAAGCAAAATAAATAATAAAAAATAATTAATTTTTAGTAATAATGCAGAATAAAGGACTTATTAAATTTTTCGCAATTCTATTTGCATTGGTAAGTATTTACCAACTTTCTTTCACTTTTGTTTCCAATAAAGTAGCAAGTGATGCCAAAACTTTATCCGGAGGAAATTCCGAAAAAGAAATAAAATATTTAGATTCTATTGGTAAAGAAACAGTCTTTAATCTTGGATTTACCAATTTTACTTACAACGAAGTAAAAGACAAACAAATCAATAAAGGGCTTGACTTGGAGGGAGGAATCAACGTTATTCTTCAAATCTCGGTTAAAGACATTTTGAAAGGATTATCTAATAATTCGAAAAATCCAGTTTTCAATAAATCTTTGGCTGATGCCACTGCGAATCAAAAAGGAAATCAAACGTATATTGATGCTTTTTTTGATGCTTTTGAAGCCAATTCTAATGGAACTGTAAAGTTAGCTTCTCCTGATATTTTTGCAAACAGAAGTTTACAAGGTGATGGTGGAGTTGATTTTCAAATGACGGATGCACAAGTAAAAAAAGTAATCAAAAGAAAAGTTGACGAATCAGTTGAAAGTGCTTTTGGTGTATTAAGAAAACGTATCGATAAATTTGGTGTAACACAACCTAACATTCAAAAATTAGGAGAATCTGGACGTATTCTTGTGGAACTTCCAGGTGCAAAAGATGTGGATAGAATCAAAAAATTATTGCAAAGCACGGCTCAATTAGAGTTTTGGGAAACCTATAAAGTAGACGAAATTGGGACTTTTTTGATGGCCGCCAATGAAGCATTGAAAAAAACAGAAACCAACAAAGTAGCTGTAAAAGCAACTCCTAAAGATTCTATTAGTGCTTTATTAACTGATGGAAAAGATTCGGCAGCTAGCAAAAAAGGAAATAATCCATTATTAGACAAAATTATTGCACAAGGTGGCGGACCAGTTCTAGGACTTTTTTCTCCAAAAGACACCGCAGTTGTTAGTGGTTATTTAAAAAGAGCTGACATTAGAATTTTATTGTCAGGAGATCAACGATATGCCAAATTTGTTTGGGGTAAACCAACAACCATTACCGATGCAAAAGCAAAAAATAAAGAAATTGACGCTGTAGAATTATACGCCTTAAAAGGAAATAGAGACAATATACCTGCTATGGGTGGAGGCGTTGTAACTGATGCCAAAGATACTTTTGACCAATCAGGAAAACCAGCTGTTTCTATGCAAATGAATAATCAAGGTGCTAAATCTTGGGAAGAATTAACTGGAAGAGCTTACACACAAAAAAGCAATATTGCTATTGTATTAGATAATATTGTTTACTCTGCTCCAGGAGTTTCTAGTGGACCTATTTCAGGAGGAAGATCAGAGATTTCAGGTACTTTTGACGTTACAGAAACCAAAGATTTAGCGAATGTTTTGCGTGCAGGTAAATTACCAGCAGCAGCAGACATTGTGCAATCAGAAGTTGTAGGACCATCCTTGGGTCAAGAAGCCATTACTTACGGAACAACATCTGCTATCGTTGGATTACTTTTAGTTTCCCTTTGGATGTTGGTGTATTATGGTAAAGCAGGTTGGTATGCCAATATCGCTTTGGCAGTAAACTTATTATTCTTGTTTGGAATTTTGGCTAGTTTAGGAGCTGTACTTACCTTGCCTGGTATTGCTGGTATCGTTTTAACAATGGGTACTGCAGTAGATGCGAACATTATTATTTACGAACGAGCCAAAGAGGAATTGCGATCTGGTAAAACTCTAGGCGAATCCGTAATTGCTTCCTACAGTTGGAAAGGCGCAATGCGTTCTATTGTAGATGCAAACGTAACGCACATTCTTATTGGAACGGTATTATTTGTTTTTGGTTCAGGACCAATAAAAGGTTTTGCTACAACATTATTAATTGGTATTATTACCTCTTTATTTACTTCTATTTTTATTGCACGAATCTTTATCGATAAAAATATTGCTGGTAAAAACGATTTATCATTTGTGACTAATTTTTCTAAAAACTTTTTCACCAACTTTCATTACGATTTCTTGAAAGTAAAAAAATGGACGTATTTATTCTCCAGTATTGTAGTAATAGTTAGTATCATCTCTTTGTTTACGAATGGTTTAGATCAAGGGGTAGATTTTGTAGGAGGTAGAACATTCCAAGTACGTTTTGAAAAACCAATTGAACCAGAAACGGTAAAAGCAGAATTGGCAAAAGCTTTTGAAGGAAGTGCCGAGGTTAAGATTTTTGGTAACAACAACCAATTAAAAATCACAACCAAATACAAAGTACAAGATCACGGAACCAAAGCTGACGAGGATGTCAATAAATTATTGTATGCGAATTTAAAGCAACATTTTTCTGCCTCAATGACGTATGACAAATTTGTTAATGCTTATGAAGGCAAACAATTAGGTGTTGTAATGGCTTCAAAAGTAGGACCAACAGTTGCCGAAGATATTAAAACTAATGCCTATTGGGCCGTTCTTGGTGCCATGCTAATTGTGTTCCTATACTTATTTATAAGTTTTAGAAAATGGCAATATGGTTTGGGAGCTATAGCAGCCGTAGCGCATGACGTTATATTTGTATTGGGAATTTATTCGTTGTGTTACAAATTCATGCCTTTTGGTATGGAAATCGACCAACATTTCATCGCAGCAATTCTAACCGTTATAGGTTATTCTATGAATGATACCGTTATTGTATTTGATAGAGTTCGTGAATTTTTGGATGGTAAAACCAAAGGAAATTTTGGCGAAATTGTAAATAAATCAATCAACTCAACTATGTCTAGAACAATCAATACTTCGTTGACTATGATTGGAGTATTGTTAATCATGTTTATTTTTGGAGGCGAATCTATACGTGGATTTATTTTTGCGATGTTAGTAGGTATTGTAGTAGGAACGTATTCGTCGTTATTTATTGCAACTCCAGTACTTGTAGATACGATTTCTGCAAGTGATAAAGAATTGATTGAAAAACAGCATTTAGAAAGCTAGTTTACAGCTTCTTTTATAAATAAAAACCGAGCAAATTGCTCGGTTTTTTTATGGCTGAAAATCATGAAAGTTTAGGCTAAATGAAGTTAACTATTTATTCAGAAAATTAAAAATGTTGACTAAAATCGTATTAACCAACAACACTTTCAAAATCGAATACTTTTTTCAAAAAAGCTTTTAGTAATAATCTATTGGGTGCAATTCCAGATTTGATAAGCGCATTTTTGGAATTTATTTTGTCAACTGGAACTGAATTTGGATTTTGTTTTGTTCCCATAAACCAAAGCACAAAATTCAAATTAATGGAGGGTGCTGGTACAATTTTTTCTTGTAAATAAACAATTGAATTTTGGTTGTCTTGAATCGTATTTATTATTTCATTAGACAATGATAATTGGTTTTGCGAGACTGACATCAAATTTTCTTCCTTTTTATTTTCTGCTAATTGGCTGTATCCTGAAACAGTCGAAGTAATGGTAAAAAGCAGTGTCAAGAAAACAGCATTTCCTTTTTTATTGCATTCCTTTTTGTGTAAATGGTACATCTTTATAATTGGTTTTTAATAGCTATTTTTCAAAACTTTTGCGAAACTAAAGTAATAAAACAGCCATCAAAAATATTTTCGACAAAACACCATTATAACCGATTAATTAACCATTTTACAACTTTAAAAAGCATTGAAGACCTCAAAAATAAAGCCTTACAATGCTGGAAAAGAGTAAATTATAAAAAGTAGTAGTCCAAAACACATTTGAACTACTACTTTTGTAGATTATTTCTTGATTACTTTGAAGGTTTTAGTATGGTCTACTGTTTGCACCACAACCACATAAGTCCCCGATGGAAGATGCGACATATCTATCAAAGCGGTAGTGTCTTGTATGGCTTTTGTTACTACAACTTGACCATTTACATTGATAATTGCTACACTTGTTAAGGTATTTGAATACGATAAAAACAAGGTGTTTGCAACAGGATTTGGATAAAATTGGAATGCAGTATCATCAAAATTAGTTGTTCCAAGAGTCACAAAAAGCAAACAGTCACTCGTTACTGAACAACCATTTAGAGTAAGTTGCACGGCATAAGTACCATTTATTTTTGGAGTAAAAGATTGGTTTATCTCGCCTGAAAGCGGCAAATTAGTAGTACAATCAATCCATTGGTAGGTTGCGTTTGGCGTATTTGAATACAACACACCATTAATAGCCGTAACAGTTGTAGTAATTGGCGTAATGGTCAAATCCAAAGTTTCGGTAACGCACCCTTTCACGAAAGTGTATACTCCAGTTTTGGCATAAGTCATTCCATTTACCGACCACAAATAACTGTCGCAAGCCGATGCTGTCGTAGTATTTACAGAACTTGGCGTAATGGTCAAATCTAAAGTTTCGGTAACGCAACCATTCCCGAAAGTGTAGATTCCAGTTTTGGCATAAGTCATTCCATTTACCGACCACAAATAACTGTCGCAAGCCGAAGCAGTAGTAGTATTTGTTGAACTTGGCGTAATGGTTAAATCCAACGTTTCGGTAACGCAACCTTTCCCGAAAGTGTAGATTCCAGTTTTGGCATAAGTCATTCCATTTACCGACCACAAATAACTGTCGCAAGCCGAAGCAGTAGTAGTATTTGTTGAACTTGGCGTAATGGTTAAATCCAACGTTTCGGTAACGCAACCTTTCCCGAAAGTGTAGATTCCAGTTTTGGCATAAGTCATTCCATTTACCGACCACAAATAACTGTCGCAAGCCGAAGCAGTAGTAGTATTTGTTGAACTTGACGTGATGGTTAAATCCAAAGTTTCGGTAACGCAACCATTCCCGAAAGTGTAGATTCCAGTTTTGGCATAAGTCATTCCATTTACCGACCACAAATAACTGTCGCAAGCCGAAGCAGTCGT
>NZ_VJZT01000002.1:117858-407713 GCF_007097245.1 Flavobacterium restrictum
AGTTTTGGCATAAGTCATTCCATTTACCGACCACAAATAACTGTCGCAAGCCGAAGCAGTCGTAGTATTTAAAGAACTTGGTGTGATGGTCAAATCCAAAGTTTCGGTAACACAACCATTCCCGAAAGTGTAAGTACCTGAATTTGTGTATGTCATTCCATTTACTGACCACAAATAACTGTCGCAAGCCGAAGTAGTAGTAGTATTTGTTGAACTTGGCATAATGGTTAAACCCAAGGTTTCGGTAACGCAACCTTTAACGAAAGTGTATACTCCAGTTTTGGCATAAGTCATTCCATTTACCGACCAAAAGTAACTGTTGCAAGAATATGCAATTGTAGTAATTGATGAACTTGGCGTGATGGTTAAATCCAAAGTTTCGGTAACGCAACCTTTCACGAAAGTGTAAATTCCGGTTTTGGCATAAGTCATTCCATTTACCGACCACAAATAACTGTCGCAAGCCGAAGCAGTCGTAGTATTTAAAGAACTTGGCGTAATGCTTAAATCCAAAGTTTCGGAAACGCAACCTTTCCCGAAAGTGTACACTCCAGATGTTGTGTACGTCATTCCATTTACCGACCACAAATAACTGTCGCAAACCGATGCTGTCGTAGTATTTACAGAACTTGGCGTGATGGTCAAATCCAAAGTTTCGGTAACACAACCTTTCACGAAAGTGTAAGTACCTGAATTTGTGTACGTCATTCCATTTACTGACCACAAATAACTGTCGCAAGCCGAAGCAGTAGTAGTATTTGTTGAACTTGGCGTGATGGTTAAATCCAAAGTTTCGGTAACGCAACCTTTCCCGAAAGTGTACACTCCTGAATTTGTGTACGTCATTCCATTTACCGACCACAAATAACTGTCGCAAGCCGAAGCAGTAGTAGTATTTGTTGAACTTGGCGTGATAGTCAAATCCAAAGTTTCGGTAACGCAACCATTCCCGAAAGTGTAGATTCCTGAATTTGTGTACGTCATCCCATTTACTGACCAAGCGTAACGGTCACAACCCACTGCAACTTCAGTATTTGTTGAGCTTGGCGTGATAGTCAAATCCAACGTTTCAGTAACGCAACCTTTCACGAAAGTGTAGATTCCTGAATTTGTGTACGTCATTCCATTAACTGACCACAAATAACTGTCGCAAGCCGTAATAGTTGTACCCGATTCTATAATTGGAATAGCTGTAATAGTAGCTGAATTTACATTAAAAGCAGTATGCTTTATACCATCTGTCCCAGTTACAGCAACGAGTGTGTAGGTGGTTGTAGCATCCACCGAATTGGTATATACATTAAAAGGAACCCCACTAACCACATTGGTAGCCGTTCTATTGGCGACTCCATCATTATAGACTACCGTAAATGGACCGACATTATCTGTTGTGGTCCAAGTAAGTTGTCCAATACTGCCCGAACATACAGTTCCATTTCCTGTTAAACTCCCCTGCGGAAGTACTACTTGCTGTAATACCGAAACCGAGTTAGAATTAGAACTAGAATTTGCAACTACCAAATCTGGTTTCCCATCGCCATTCAAATCGCCAATACTAACCGAGTAAGGGTTTGATCCTACTAAATAATCACGTTTCAATTCTAAACTACTTACAGGGTCAAAACTATCCGTAATGCGACCTGAAATAGCTTTGTTACGAAATAAAGACACACTCGAAATATCGTAATTAGCCAAAGCTAAATCCTGTTTTCCATCACCATCAACATCGCCAATAGAAACAGAATAAGAGTTGGATGGGGAGTTAAAAAGCATTCGAGATTCAAAACTACTGGTATTAATGCTACCCATACTTGCATTGTTGCGTAATATCGTTAAGTAAAGATCGTGAGAAGCAGAAAGAACCAAATCAGGTTTTCCATCACCATCAATATCACCAATTTTTACACAAGAGGGAGAACCAGTAAATGATGCACCAGTATTGTAATCCACTTTACTGGCAAAACTACTGGAGGTTATTGCACCACAACCTGCTGTGTTGCGCAGTATCGAAAACCGATCTGTATTGAAACTCGTAACTACCAAATCTGGTTTTCCATCGCCATCTAAATCGCCAATTGCTAATGAATACGGACTTACTCTAGTGGTAAAAGCAACCTGACCAGCAAAACTATTAGAATCAATAACTCCCGAAATTGCCGTATTTTGAAATACAGATACCGTACTGTTACCATAATTTGAAACAACCAAATCCGGTTTTCCATCCCCATCTATATCACCAGTAACGATACTTTTAATATCTTGACCTGTCCTAAAATCGACTTTAGTTGCAAAACTAGTCCCATCAATTATTCCAACTGTAGCAGTATTACGAAGTATTGATACTGAATCCTGACCGCCTGTATTCGCAACTGCCAAGTCTAATTTCCCATCTCCATCAATATCCGAAACAGCAACAAACATAGGATTCGCTCCTACCGAAAAATCAACTTTTGGAGCAAAACTAACCAAATCTAAACTTGAAGTATTACGAAAAATGGACACCGAACTACTAGTGAAATTAGCGACAATCAAATCGGGTTTACCATCGCCATCAATATCACCTATTTGCACTTCAATAGTATACGGACTAGTAACAAGATCCAGTTTGGGTCTAAAAGAAAAACTACCCGACGAAGTAACTTGAAAAGATTTTGCAGAATAAATAGTAGTATTTGTAGCAAGATTCGTTACCGATATGTATTGATACGTAGCACCCAAAGGCACCGTAACCGTTAAACTAGTTGTGGTAGCCCCCGTAACAGTAGCTTTTGTAGCACCAAAAAACACAATGTTTTGCCCCACAATAGGATTAAAATTAGTACCAGTTAGGATTACAGTACTCCCAACAGCACCCTTTTCTGGCATAAAACTAGTGATTTGACTTGTATTTGGTACGTTTGCTCTAACGGCTGTTCGAGGCACTCCTACTGTACAGTACGAAAATTGCTGACAATAATATAACTTTCCATTCGCTAACGGAGTGGTAATAGGCAGTAATGTACCCCCTGACGCAGCATCAAACCATTGTATATTGGCACCACTAACAACTAAATCCGCAAGTGTTGCATTCGCTTTATTACATAAAATTTGATTAGCATTTGCCACGGGTGCACTCGGATTAGCGAAACAATCTCCTGTAATTAAGGTTGGTGTTTTACCTAATAGAGAGACACCTACCATTTTAAAAATGTAGGTTTGAGACGTTTCAACATGACTTGTAGGATATATTCCATATTCATACTCTGTTGATTGTCCTTTTGTTAAGGTAAAAGGGGTTATAGGTGCAAAAAAATCCATAACTCGACCTATAACAAAAGAGGCTCCTGATGAAATTTGCTGTGTTGTTCGACTAAAATAAGTATTATTCTCATAAGTAGCAATAACAAGACCCGAATGAAATATTCTAAAATCATTTACGGTATTCAAATCATTGTCCATTGTAATCCAGGTAGTCCCGTTATCTTTCGAATATTGAAGCAAAGGATCAATAGTGGCATCTTTACTCGCTTCAATATCCATGCGCAATCGCAAGGCACCAAGATCATGGGTACTGATTTGCAAAGGAGCATCGGTAGCGGCTTTCCAAGTTGCCGAAGTTTCGGTACCATCATCATTTCGCCAGCGATAATGTCCTATAGTGGAATAGGCACTAACTGCATACACATTGACCAGTAGAAAAATAAAAAGCATCATTTTTTTCATTGTATTCTGTTTTTAGTAATGTTGGTATTAAAAAATTTAATTTCTTTCAAAAAAGTCATTCTATGGTTGTTTTATGTATTTTGGCAAACAAATAAAATGAGACGAGTATAAAAAAAGCCGCCAGAATTATTGGGAATAAATTAGGAAAACGACTAAACAAAGTCCTATTGCTATTGGGAAATAGCATTCCTGAAACAACAGTTCCTATAGTATCCTTTTTCTGTTCCACAACATCACCATAGCTGTTAATGATGGCATTAAACCCACAATTATTAGCAATACTGCAATCCTTCCTGTTTTCTACTGCCATCAATCGGGCGTAATACAAATGATGTTTTGAGACATAAGTACCTCTAAACCAACCATCATTACTAACATTAAACAAGAAATTAGCTCCAGCACGCACTTGAACAGCCGCACTACTCTCAACCACGATTTCGTTACAAACCAATGTTGCCACTTTGCCAAAACGAGTTGCTATAGGATCTTGAGCAACTCCATTTGCAAAAACAAAACCTTCTTTACTGGCAAAAGGTACTAGCAAGTCTCCAATGGGTTTTTCAATACCTTTTAACAAAATTTGCTTGTTATAAACAGCAGTAACTTTGGCATTGTTACCAATATAATAAACCGAATTATAGTTCCTTTTATCAATTGGATTCTCGGTATTTATCCCGATTACTTGCGTGAGTTTTGAACCGCTACTTATTTTAAGTAGTGCCTTCAATAAATCATCATCAGGAGCATACGTCCAAGGCAATGCCGATTCTGGCCAAACAATAAAATCTGGACGAAGTGCAACCGCTGAATGACAAAGTTCAAAATAATTTGCCGCCAATGCGTTGCCATTATCACTGTTCCATTTGGTTTCAGGACTTGTATTATCCGAAACAAGGACAACTTTGAATGGTTTTTTTATAAAAATAGGCTGGTAATTACAATAGGTAACAGCCCCAAAAACAAGAAAGAAAACAAAAATGACAGCGTTATAAATTAAATAAACTGTGTTTTTTTGGATAAAAAAAACAGCAAATAGTATGTTAATAAGTACCGTGAAAAAAGTAAGTACGGATAAACCGCCAAAAGAAGTAAGTTGCAACAAATAAATATTAGCACAGAAAGAAAATCCCAACCTAAAAAGATGCAATGGAAAAGAAGCCATAACGGTGGTCAAACCCAATTCCAAAAGTGTCCATAAAGCAGCTATAGCAACAGCGTTTAACAGGATTTTAAAGCATAAATTGGAATTAGAAAACCAAAAAAATCGGGTTATAAAGAGCAAAATGCCAAAATACAAACCCAACAACAAACAACTGACCACAAAAACCAAAAAACCAAACCAAAAGCTAACTCCAGTATAATGCCCTACTCCTTTAATCATCCAAAAAAACAGTCCTAAACCCAATCCAACTCCAAAAGCAAGTCCACAAAAAAAGGAAGCTTTTTTAGATTCTTTGAAAACAAAAATAAAAAGGGGAGCAATCGAAATGCAAGCCAATACATACCACATATTCATGGTAACAACTGCTGTAAAAACACCTGAAACAAACGATAAATAAAGACTTTGATTTTTGTAAAATAGCTTCAAATTTTTTGCTTTTAATAATGAAAAAGATAAAACAGCACCTGCTGCTATCAATTGAAAGCAAATCTACCTTAAATAAAAACCGTTAAATAGCCAATTAAGACCCATTTTTTATTTCTACAAAAAAATCAATTCCTAAATTCGGAAGGCAATTTTCCAAACCTTTTCTTAAACGTTGCTGCAAACTTACTCGCACTGTCATAGCCCGTTATTGCTGCAATAACATTGATCAAAGCTGTAGAATTTTGAACAAGTTGCATTGCCAACAACATGTTTTGCTCTTTGTGGTATTGCAACATCGAATACCCAAAAACCGTTTTGAAGTACGTTTTTAGTTTAGTCGGCGACATCATAACTTCACTTGCAATTTCTTCAACACCAACAAATGGTACACTCAAGTTCAGAGAAATCATTTTTTCGGCTTTGGCAATTTTAGCATAATTCAAATTGCTCAACGAAACATTTTCTGCAATGCGATTGTCATCAAATACATTGTCCACAAAATAATCTATTAATGTCAAACAATTTTTTCTCAACTCTTGAATATGAAAAACACCGTCCTTTTCACTCAAAATAATTTCCGATACTATTTTGGCCACTTCATTTGCCTCTGGAGTACGATTTGACCAAGTAAAAGAGCCTGTTTTACCATCCAAAAAAGCCTGAAAAGTAGTATTATGAGCACTGTTTTTAATCAAAATAGTTTCGTCGGCCCATTTTTTATCAAAAACTAAATTATAAAATTTTCCTTTTGTAGTCTGATAGAAATACGTTTGAACCTCGGTTTTTGGCTTGGAAAGTGTCCAACAAGTATTGGTTATTTTTATATTTTGGCCTGTAGCATTTTTGACAGGGAATTCATGTTCAAACACTGAAAATGTCAAAATATAAAATTCACTAGCAAAATTCTCATCATAAATAGATTTGGCAATAATATTTTTTTTGATTTCAATATGACTGGTCAAAAGCCAAAAATTATCTTCCATTTCTCTATAATACATCGTTCCCTTACAAAACAAATTGTTCGAAAAAATGCCTTGTTCCAGTAACTTGTGATTGGAAACAGGATTTTTAATTAGGCTATCAACCATGATTTGGGGAGAATTTGCCAAATACGGTAATTCAAAAAAACCATCTTTGAACATAAAAAGATATTTCGCAACAAATAAATCCCATTTAGATTTGGTCATAATTTAAAGGCATTAGAATTTAGGTCCATTAAATACCTAGTTATTTTTTTAGAAAAGGTAACAAATTTTAAGCGATACTCATAAAAGAAATTCTAAACGCTTTGATTTTCATCCAATAAAAAAGGCTCCATCACTGGAGCCTTTTGATTTATGCTTGTCCTGTTGGACCAAAGTTTAATGGTATAGGAGTTTGTTCGGTGTCTTTGATTTCGCCATGAGCGACTTCAAAACGATGAATATTTTCTCCAATCGCCTTAAATAATCTTTTGGCGTGTTGCGGAGTCAAGACAATTCTTGACTTCACTTTAGCTTTAGGAATACCCGGCATAATACTTACAAAATCTAAAACAAATTCAGAAGAAGAATGATTTATAATAGCCAAATTAGAATAAATTCCTTCGGCAATTTTTTCATCTAGTTCAATATTTATTTGTTCCTGTTGTTCTTTCATATTATAAAAAATTTAAAAATTGAAAGATTTAATGATTTAAAAACCCAAAGATTATCAAGACAATCATTAAATTTTTAAATCTTTCAATCTCTAAATTAATTAGTATATATACTCTTCTTTATTAGCCATCATATCGTTGTAATCTTCTTTAGATCCAACAATAGTATGATCGTATTCTCTCATACCAGTACCTGCAGGAATTCTATGTCCTACAATTACATTTTCTTTCAATCCTTCTAGGTAATCCACTTTACCTGCTACAGCAGCTTCGTTTAAAACTTTAGTTGTTTCTTGGAAAGAAGCAGCAGAGATAAATGATTTCGTTTGAAGCGATGCTCTTGTAATACCTTGTAAAACTGGAGTTGCTGTTGCTGTGATAACATCACGAGCTACAACAAGGTTTTTATCAGTACGTTTCAATAATGAATTTTCGTCACGCAATTCACGAGGTGTAATAATTTGCCCCGCTTTTAATGCGCTAGAATCCCCAGCATCTTCAACGACTTTCATACCATATAAATTATCGTTTTGAACGATAAAATCTTTAGTGTGAATCAATTGATCTTCTAGGAACAATGTGTCTCCTGGATCTTGAACTCTAACTTTACGCATCATTTGACGTATTACTACTTCAAAGTGCTTGTCGTTAATTTTCACCCCTTGCAAACGGTATACTTCTTGAATTTCGTTAACCAAATACTGTTGAACAGCTGCTGGTCCTTGTATTCTTAAAATATCATCTGGCGTAATTGCTCCATCAGACAATGGTACACCTGCACGTACGAAGTCATTTTCTTGAACTAGAATTTGGCTTGATAATTTAACCAAGTATTTTCTAACATCACCAAATTTCGATTCAATAACGATTTCACGGTTTCCTCTTTTGATTTTTCCAAAAGAAACAACACCATCAATTTCCGAAACTACCGCTGGGTTTGAAGGATTACGAGCTTCTAACAACTCTGTAATTCTAGGTAAACCTCCTGTAATATCTCCTGATTTAGAAGAACGACGTGGAATTTTTACCAATACTTTACCTGCTTTAATTTTCTCCCCGTTTTCAACCATTAAGTGGGCTCCAACTGGTAAGTTATACGAACGAATTAATTCGCCATCTTTACCGTAAACCAATAAAGTTGGGATTAATTTTTTGGCTCTTGATTCTGAAATTACTTTTTCTTGGAAACCAGTTTGCTCATCAATTTCAACCATAAATGATTGTCCTTGTTCTAAATCTTCATAGGCAATTTTACCTGTAAATTCAGAAACAATAACACCATTATAAGGATCCCATTTACAAATCACATCTCCTTTTGCAACTGATTGACCATCGGCAACAAAAATACTAGAACCGTAAGGAACGTTATTAGTACTTAATAAAATACCTGTTTTTTCGTCAATTAATTTTAATTCCGTAGAACGAGACACGACAATATCAACAGCATTCCCTTCGTTGTCTTCTCCTTTAACAGTTTTTAAATCTTCAATTTCTAGTTTACCACCAAAACGGGCAACAATACTAGACTCCTCAGATATACCACCCGCAACCCCACCAACGTGGAAGGTACGCAAAGTCAACTGTGTTCCAGGTTCTCCAATAGATTGTGCGGCAATTACACCAACAGCTTCTCCTCTTTGTGTCATTTTACCAGTAGCTAAATTTCTACCGTAACATTTGGCACAAATACCTTTCAACGCTTCACAAGTTAATGGAGAGCGAACGTCTACTTTCTCGATAGGAGAAGATTCGATTGCTTTCATAATAACTTCGGTAATTTGTTGTCCAGATTGAACTAAAACTTCACTAGTCAAAGGATTAATTACGTCCTGCAAGGCAACACGTCCTAAAATTCTTTCTCCAAGTGATTCAACAATTTCTTCATTTTTCTTCAAAGCCGAAACTTCAACACCTCGCAAAGTACCACAATCATCGATATTTACAATAACATCTTGCGATACATCATGCAATCTTCTTGTTAAGTACCCCGCATCGGCCGTTTTCAAAGCCGTATCCGCAAGACCTTTACGAGCACCGTGAGTGGAGATAAAATACTCTAAAATCGAAAGTCCTTCTTTAAAGTTAGAAAGAATCGGGTTTTCAATAATCTCACCACCACCGGCAGTTGATTTTTTTGGCTTTGCCATCAAACCACGCATACCCGTTAACTGACGAATTTGTTCTTTGGAACCCCTCGCTCCAGAATCAAGCATCATGTACACCGAGTTAAACCCTTGTTGGTCTTCTCTAATGTTTTTCATAGCCAACTCTGTCAATTGAGCATTAGCAGAAGTCCAAACATCAATAACTTGGTTGTAACGCTCGTTATTGGTAATAAGACCCATGTTATAATTAGCAGAAATACCTTGAACTTGTTCTCTGGCGTCTGCAATTAATTTAGGTTTTTGTTCTGGAATTCGAATATCCCCAAGAGAGAAGGACAATCCTCCTTTGAAGGCGAATTTGTACCCCATATTTTTCATGTCATCCAAGAAACTTGCCGTTGTAGGAACATCGGTAGAACTTAAAACGTGACCAATAATATCTCTAAGGTTTTTCTTGGTCAATACATCATTGATATATCCAGCTGCTTCTGGTACTACTTCATTAAATAATACACGTCCAGCAGTAGTTTGAATAATTTGATATACTAATTCTCCAGCTTCATTAAAATCTTTTGCTCTAATTTTTACTCTAGCATTCAATTCTAATCTTCCTTCGTTCAAAGCAATATTTACTTCTTCGGCAGAATAGAAAGTGATTCCTTCTCCTAAAATAACTTTTTCAGGTGTTGACAAACGTTCTTTGGTCATATAATAAAGACCCAAAACCATATCCTGAGAAGGAACTGTAATTGGAGCACCATTAGCAGGATTCAAGATATTATGAGAACCCAACATTAACAATTGCGCTTCCAGAATAGCTTCTGGTCCCAATGGCAAGTGAACCGCCATTTGATCCCCATCAAAATCCGCATTAAATGCTGTACAAACTAAAGGGTGCAATTGGATTGCTTTTCCTTCAATTAATTTTGGTTGGAAAGCTTGAATACCCAATCTGTGCAAAGTAGGGGCACGATTCAGCAAAATTGGGTGACCTTTGATTACATTTTCAAGGATATCCCAAACTACTGGCTCTTTTTTATCTATTATTTTTTTAGCTGATTTTACCGTTTTTACAATTCCTCTTTCTATCAATTTACGGATAACAAAAGGTTTGTATAATTCGGCTGCCATATCTTTTGGGATACCACATTCAGATAATTTCAATTCAGGTCCAACAACAATTACCGAACGAGCAGAATAATCCACACGTTTACCAAGTAAGTTTTGACGGAAACGACCTTGTTTTCCTTTAAGGGAATCCGAAAGTGATTTCAAAGGACGGTTAGATTCAGTTTTTACAGCCGATGCTTTTCTTGTATTATCGAAAAGTGAATCTACTGATTCTTGCAACATACGTTTCTCGTTTCTCAAGATTACTTCAGGAGCTTTAATCTCCATTAATCTTTTCAAACGGTTGTTACGAATAATTACACGACGGTATAAATCATTCAAATCCGAAGTGGCAAAACGACCTCCATCAAGCGGCACTAAAGGACGCAATTCTGGTGGAATAACAGGAACGACTTTCATAATCATCCATTCTGGACGATTCTCACGGTTCAAGTTAGACTCACGGAACGATTCTACAACTTGTAATCTTTTTAAGGCTTCTGTTTTACGTTGTTTAGACGTTTCATTATTAGCAGAGTGACGCAAACTATAGGAAAGTTCGTCCAAGTCTATTCGTGCTAATAAATCCATAATACACTCTGCTCCCATTTTGGCAACAAATTTATTTGGATCAAAATCATCTAAATATTGATTGTCTGCAGGAAGAGTATCTAAAATATTCAAATATTCTTCTTCGGTCAAAAAATCCAATCTTTTTACCGATTCCCCTTCAGCATTTTGAGCAATACCTGCTTGAATTACTACGTATCTTTCGTAGTAAATAATCATATCCAATTTCTTCGAAGGAAGACCTAAAATATACCCAATTTTATTAGGAAGAGAACGGAAATACCAAATGTGAGCAATTGGCACCACCAAATTGATGTGACCTACTCTATCTCTACGTACTTTTTTCTCCGTAACTTCTACACCACAACGATCACAAATGATTCCTTTGTAACGGATTCTTTTGTATTTACCACAAGCACATTCAAAATCTTTAACTGGTCCAAAAATTCGTTCACAAAAAAGACCATCGCGTTCTGGTTTGTGCGTTCTATAATTAATTGTTTCCGGTTTCAATACTTCTCCTCTTGACTCTTTCAAAATAGATTCTGGAGAAGCTAATCCTATGGAAATTTTATTAAACCTTTTTACAGGGTTTTTATCCTTATTGTTGTTATTTCTAGTATTCATCATAGTTTTTACTATTGATTTATTGACAATTAAAAAATTAATTTTTTATTGATTTGTAGATTTTTTGTAGAGTAGCAGTGCTACGTCTCTGCAAAAATCTACAAATTAATAACCTCGATTTACTTCTCTAAACTTCAAATACAATTTTGAAGTGCTAATTATAAAAACAACGTTTTCATAAAAAATCGGAACGGGTTACGGGACTAAATCCTAAAAACTCTTATAAATGCCAAAGTAGAGAACGTTGCAGTGCAACGTCTCTACTGTGACAAATTATTATTTATTCTTCTAAACGAATGTCTAATCCAAGACCTTTCAATTCGTGCATCAATACATTGAATGATTCCGGTAATCCTGGTTCTGGCATTGATTCACCCTTAACAATCGCTTCGTACGTTTTGGCTCTACCAATAACATCATCTGATTTTACAGTTAAGATTTCGCGAAGTGTACTTGATGCACCGTATGCTTCAAGTGCCCAAACTTCCATCTCTCCAAAACGTTGTCCTCCAAATTGCGCTTTACCACCTAAAGGCTGTTGCGTAATTAATGAGTATGGCCCGATAGAACGTGCGTGCATCTTATCATCAACCATGTGTCCTAATTTTAACATATAGATCACACCTACAGTTGCTGCTTGGTGAAAACGTTCTCCTGTACCACCATCATAAAGGTGTGTATGTCCAAAACGTGGTACTCCAGCCTCATCAGTTAAGGCATTGATTTGATCTAAAGAAGCACCGTCAAAAATTGGAGTAGCAAATTTTCTACCCAAGTTCATTCCAGCCCAACCCAATACCGTTTCATAGATTTGACCAATGTTCATACGTGAAGGTACCCCAAGTGGATTCAATACAATATCAACAGGCGTTCCATCTTCAAGGAAAGGCATATCTTCGTGGCGAACAATACGCGCAACAATACCTTTGTTACCGTGACGTCCTGCCATTTTATCCCCAACTTTCAACTTACGTTTTTTGGCGATATATACTTTGGCTAATTTCAAGATTCCTGCTGGCAATTCATCTCCAACAGTAATAGTGAATTTCTCTCTACGCAATGCACCTTGTAAATCGTTCAATTTAATTTTATAGTTATGAATCAAATCATTAACCATTTTATTAGTTACATCATCTGCAACCCATTGACCTTTGCTTAAGTGAGCAAAATCTTCAACAGCATAAAGCATTTTTTGAGTGTATTTTTTACCTTTTGGTAAAACCTCTTCACCCAAATCATTCATTACCCCTTGTGACGTTTTTCCGTTTACAATCAAGAAAAGTTTTTCGATTAATTTGTCTTTTAATTCAACAAACTTCACTTCAAACTCCATTTCAAGTGCGCCTAAAGCATCCTTGTCTTGCGTACGTTTGCGTTTATCTTTTACCGCTCTTGCGAATAATTTTTTATCTAAAACAACACCATGTAAAGATGGAGACGCTTTCAATGAAGCATCTTTTACATCACCTGCTTTGTCCCCGAAGATGGCACGAAGCAATTTCTCTTCTGGAGTAGGATCTGATTCCCCTTTTGGCGTAATTTTACCAATAAGAATGTCACCAGGTTTTACCTCGGCTCCAATTCTAATCATACCATTTTCATCTAAATCTTTAGTAGCTTCTTCAGAAACGTTTGGTATATCATTCGTCAATTCTTCGTTACCTAATTTTGTATCTCTTACCTCTAATGAGTAATCGTCTACGTGAATTGAAGTAAAGATATCATCACGAACTACTTTTTCAGAAATAACAATCGCATCCTCAAAGTTGTACCCTTTCCATGGCATAAACGCCACTTTAAGGTTTCTACCTAAAGCTAATTCCCCGTTTTGAGTAGCATAACCTTCAGACAATACTTGACCAGGAATCACTCTATCCCCTTTTCTTACGATAGGTTTAAGGTTGATACTCGTTCCTTGATTTGTTTTTCTAAATTTAATTAAGTTGTATGTTTTATCATCAGATTCAAAACTTACCATTCTTTCTTCTTCAGAACGATCGTATTTGATAGTGATGATGTTGGCATCAACATATTCTACAACTCCATTACCTTCGGCATTTATCAAAACTCTAGAATCTGAAGCTACTTGACGCTCTAAACCAGTTCCTACGATTGGTGCTTCAGGACGAATTAATGGTACGGCCTGACGCATCATGTTCGATCCCATCAAAGCTCTATTCGCATCATCATGTTCCAAGAAAGGAATCAAAGATGCCGAAATTGAAGCAATTTGATTAGGAGCAACATCCGCATAATCCACTTTAGTTGGGTCAATTACTGGAAAATCCCCTTCTTGACGAGCAATTACATTTTCGGCAGTGATTTTTCCAGTAGCATCCATTTGAATGTTTGCTTGTGAAATCATCATACCTTCTTCTTCTTCTGCACTCAAATATACTGGTGTAGAAGTTAAGTCTACAACACCATTAGTTACCTTTCGGTACGGTGTTTCAATGAAACCCATTCCATTAACTTTGGCATAAACTCCTAGAGAAGATATCAAACCAATGTTTGGTCCCTCTGGCGTTTCAATAGGACATAAACGTCCGTAATGTGTATAGTGAACGTCACGCACCTCAAATCCAGCTCTTTCTCTCGAAAGTCCACCTGGTCCTAGTGCAGATAATCTTCTTTTGTGTGTTATCTCCGCCAATGGATTCGTTTGATCCATAAATTGAGACAACTGGTTGGTACCAAAGAAAGAGTTAATTACTGATGATAATGTTTTAGCATTAATCAAATCAATAGGCGTAAACACCTCGTTATCTCTAACGTTCATTCGCTCTCTAATAGTTCTAGCCATACGAGCCAAACCAACACCAAATTGTTGCGACAATTGTTCACCAACTGTACGAACACGACGGTTTGACAAGTGATCAATATCATCAATCTCTGCTTTAGAGTTGATCAATTCGATCAAATATTTTACGATTGTAATGATATCTTCTTTGGTCAAGACTTGCTTTTCCATTGGAGTATCTAACCCTAATTTTTTGTTTATTCTATAACGACCTACTTCACCAAGGTTGTACCGTTGGTCAGAGAAGAATAATTTATCTATAATACCACGAGCCGTTTCTTCATCAGGCGGTTCAGCGTTACGCAATTGTCTGTAAATATGCTCAACAGCTTCTTTTTCAGAGTTTGTTGGATCTTTTTGTAGCGTATTATGAATGATAGAATAATCAACTTGATTATTATCCTCTTTATGCAACAAAATAGATTTAACGTTAGAATCAATGATTTCTTCTACATTATCTTTGTCGATAATAGTATCTCTATCAAGGATTATTTCGTTACGTTCGATAGAAACAACTTCGCCGGTATCTTCATCCACGAAATCTTCATGCCAAGTGTTCAAAACACGAGCCGCTAATTTTCTACCAATATATTTTTTAAGTCCTGTTTTAGACACTTTGATTTCTTCGGCAAGGTCAAAAATCTCAAGGATATCCTTGTCTCTTTCGAACCCAATGGCACGGAATAAAGTGGTTACAGGTAATTTTTTCTTTCTATCGATATAAGCATACATAACGCTATTAATATCGGTTGAAAATTCTATCCAAGATCCTTTAAAAGGAATAACACGGGCAGAATACAATTTTGTTCCATTAGCATGGAATGATTGTCCAAAGAAAACCCCTGGAGAACGGTGCAATTGAGAAACAACAACACGCTCGGCGCCATTGATTACAAAAGTACCACTAGGCGTCATGTAAGGAATTGTACCAAGATAAACATCTTGAACAATAGTTTCAAAATCTTCGTGTTCTGGATCTGTACAATATAGTTTTAACCTTGCTTTCAAGGGAACACTATAGGTAAGACCTCTCTCTATACATTCTTGAATGGTGTAACGGGGTGGATCTACAAAATAATCAAGGAATTCCAATACAAAGTTATTTCTTGTATCTGTAATTGGAAAATTCTCCATGAAGGTGTTGTATAACCCTTCGTCGCCTCTTTCGTCAGATTTAGTTTCTAATTGGAAGAAATCTTTAAATGACTTAACCTGAACATCTAGAAAATCTGGATATTGCGGTATGTTTTTTGTAGAGGCAAAATTCAATCTTTCAGTTTGATTTGATAGCATCAATTGACAAAATTTTGATTAAAAAAAAGTAATTTTAGTGTGAAACACTGACTAATATAAAATAATCTATACTTAATTTCTAATCAATACCTCTTTAAAAATAACCAAAAAACTGACACTTTTTGTTTATTTTCTTTCATCGTATTGATTTAAAACCATAAGGTATTGTAAACTATTTTATAATAAAACTTATAATAATTTTATTATACGAAAAAGGGTTTAGGTCTTTGGAAATATATCCAAGACCTAAACCTAATTCTTAAAACCGAGTAGAACTATTTAAGTTCAACCTCTGCTCCAGCTTCTTCTAAAGATTTTTTAAGCCCTTCAGCTTCTTCTTTAGTTACACCTTCTTTAACATTACTTGGTGCACTATCAACTACATCTTTAGCTTCTTTCAAACCTAAACCAGTCAATTCTTTTACCAATTTAACAACTGCTAATTTAGAAGCACCTGCTGCTTTTAATACTACAGTAAATTCTGTTTGAACTTCTTCAGCTGCAGCTTCGCCACCTGCTGATACTACTACAGCTGCAGCAGCTGGTTCGATTCCATACTCATCTTTTAATATTGTTGCTAATTCGTTAACTTCTTTTACTGTTAGGTTAACCAATTGTTCTGCGAATTGTTTCAAATCTGCCATTTTTTCTATCGTTTTAAAATGATTTGTAAAATATAATTTATTTATTGTGCGCTTTTTTAAATAAAAAAGAGATAACCTCGTTTTTTATTATGCTTCTGTTTCTTCAGTCGCCTCGCTAGCAGCGAATTGATTTTGAAGAGCCGAAATAACTCTTTGTGCTGGTGATTGCAATAATCCAATAAGTTCGCCGATAAGCTCTTCTTTAGATTTAATAGTTGCCAAAGCATCTAATTGATCATCTCCAATATAAATTTCAGAATTAATATAAGCCCCTTTCAATACAGGTTTTGCTGATTTTTTTCTAAAATCTTTAATGATTTTTCCAGGAGCATTTGCTATATCCGAAATAAAGATAGCACTGTTACCAGTCAAAACTGACGGTAAATCGCCATAATCATTATCCGAAGCTTCCATTGCTTTTGCAAGCAACGTGTTTTTCACTACCTCTAATTTAATACCTGCTTTAAAACAAGCTCTTCTCAAGTTTGAAGTTGTTTCTGCATTTAATCCAGAAATATCAGATACATAAACAATGTTTGTACCAGCTAACTGTGCAGTTAATTCTTCAATCGCGATTGATTTTTCTTCTCTAGTCATACTAAAAATTATTAACTACCAATTATACTGCTTTTGGGTCCAAAGCAATAGCAGGACTCATAGTGCTTGTAAGGTGTATCCCTTTAATATAGGTACCTTTAGCAGCAGTTGGTTTAAGTTTGATTAATGTTTGAATAATTTCGTGTGCATTGTCATAAATTTGCTCCGCTCCAAAAGAAACTTTACCAATTCCTGCATGTACAATACCAGTTTTATCAACTTTGAAATCGATTTTACCAGCTTTAACTTCTTGAACAGCTTTTGCAACAT
The DNA here is from genome assembly GCF_007097245.1 of Flavobacterium restrictum. GTDB lineage: Bacteria > Bacteroidota > Bacteroidia > Flavobacteriales > Flavobacteriaceae > Flavobacterium > Flavobacterium restrictum. Next base: position 134,801 of record NZ_VJZT01000002.1, read on the forward strand.
CCATAGTTACCGTACCTGTTTTTGGATTAGGCATTAAACCTCTAGGCCCTAAAATACGACCTAATGGACCCAATTTACCCATTACAGATGGCATGGTGATAATTACATCAACATCTGTCCAACCGTCTTTAATTTTTTGTAAATAATCGTCAAGACCTACATAGTCAGCACCAGCTGCCAAAGCTTCCGCTTCTTTATCTGGAGTAACTAATGCTAATACTTTAACATCTTTACCAGTACCATGAGGCAATGTTACTACACCTCTTACCATTTGATTCGCTTTTCTTGGATCTACACCCAATCGAACTGCGATATCAACAGACTCATCAAATTTTGCAGAAGCTATAACTTTAATTAATGCCGCAGCATCTTTCAAAGAGTATAGTTTATTCTTTTCAATTTTTGAAGCAGCCTCTTTTTGCTTTTTTGTCAATTTTGCCATGTCTTGCTCTTAATTAAAAAGGAGAATCTCCTGATACAGTTATACCCATAGACCTTGCAGTTCCTGCGATCATACTCATTGCTGATTCGATCGTAAAAGCATTTAAATCTACCATTTTATCTTCAGCAATTGCTTTGATAACATCCCAAGTAACGCTAGCTACTTTTTTACGATTTGGTTCACCTGATCCAGACTTTAGCTTTGCAGCTTCCAATAACTGGACTGCCGCTGGAGGAGTTTTAACAACAAAATCAAATGATTTGTCTTTATACACAGTAATTTGTACTGGGCATATTTTGCCAGGTTTATCTTGAGTTCTAGCATTAAATTGCTTACAAAACTCCATGATATTTACCCCAGCAGCTCCTAAAGCAGGTCCAACCGGTGGCGACGGATTCGCAGCACCTCCCTTAACTTGTAGTTTAACTACCTTACTAATTTCTTTAGCCATTTTTTAAAAAATTTAACACGACAATCATTGGAAGCGATTGTGGTGGATATTATAGATGTAACAAAAATTATACTTTTTCAACTTGCATAAAACTCAATTCTAACGGTGTTTTTCTTCCGAAAATTTTTACCATTACTTCCAGTTTACGCTTTTCTTCATTAATTTTTTCAACAGTTCCGTTGAAACCATTAAATGGACCATCAACTACTTTAATAGTTTCGCCAATAGTAAAAGGAATAGCGCGAGTATCTGTATTTACAGCTAACTCATCAACTTTTCCAAGCATTCTATTTACTTCTGAAATTCTCAAAGGAACAGGCTCACCACCTTTAGTTTCCCCTAAAAAACCAATAACACTTGTAATAGACTTAATTATGTGCGGAATCTCTCCCACTAAATTAGCCTCAAGCATTACATAACCCGGAAAATAAACTTTGTCTTTAGCTATTTTTTTTCCTTCTTTTACAGTAACAACCTTTTCAGTTGGAACCAGAACTTGAGAAACATAATCCTCCATGCCCAATCTTGCGATTTCGGTTTCGATGTATGCTTTTACTTTGTTCTCTTGCCCGCTAACAGCGCGAACTACGTACCACTTTTTTATATTATTATCTGCCATCTCAAGAAATTTATGCTTTCATCCAGTTAAAAAATCCTTCTAATGCTTTTGCAAATACTTCATCTACTCCCCAAGTTGCCAAGGCGAAAACTACTGAAAATACTGCTACAACAATAGTAAGACGTTGCACTTCAGACCAAGCCGGCCAAGTCACATTTGAGCTTAATTCTTCAAACGATTCTGATATGTAATTAACAACTTTTGCCATTATACTGTGTTTTTTTTGCACGGGCGGAGGGATTCGAACCCCCATCAACGGTTTTGGAGACCGCTATTCTACCCTTGAACTACGCCCGTATTAAAAGCCAGTGCCATCAAAAAAAATGACACTGGCTTTAATGAGTTATTTATAAAATTAACCTACAATTTCTGTAACTTGTCCAGCACCTACAGTTCTACCACCTTCACGGATTGCAAAACGTAAACCAATGCTCATTGCAATTGGGCTTAATAAAGTAACATTAATAGTTAAGTTATCTCCTGGCATTACCATCTCTACTCCTTCTGGCAAAGTAATAACTCCTGTTACGTCAGTTGTACGTACGTAAAACTGTGGACGGTAGTTATTATGGAATGGAGTATGACGACCACCTTCTTCTTTTTTCAAGATATAAACCTCTGCTTTGAAAGTAGCGTGTGGTTTTACTGAACCTGGCTTAATGATAACCATTCCTCTTTTGATAGATTCTTTATCAACACCTCTTAACAATAAACCTACGTTATCTCCAGCTTCACCTCTATCAAGGATTTTACGGAACATCTCAACTCCTGTAATAGTAGAAGTTAATTTTTCAGCTCCCATACCAATGATTTCAACAGCATCACCTGTATTAGCAATACCAGTTTCGATACGACCTGTAGCAACAGTTCCACGACCAGTAATTGTAAATACATCTTCAACTGGCATCAAGAAAGGTTTTGCAGTATCACGAATTGGCTCTTCGATCCATGAATCACAAGCAGCCATTAATTCAATAATTTTTGGCACCCATGCAGCATCATTATTCAATCCACCTAAAGCTGAACCTTGAATAACTGGACAATTATCACCATCATATTCGTAGAAAGACAATAAATCTCTAATTTCCATTTCAACAAGTTCCAACAATTCCTCGTCATCAACCATATCTACTTTGTTCATAAAAACAACCATTCTAGGAATACCTACTTGGCGACCTAAAAGGATGTGCTCACGTGTTTGTGGCATTGGACCATCTGTAGCAGCAACTACCAAGATAGCACCGTCCATTTGAGCAGCACCAGTAACCATGTTTTTTACGTAATCGGCGTGACCAGGACAGTCAACGTGAGCGTAGTGACGGTTAGCAGTTTCATACTCAACGTGTGAAGTATTAATTGTAATACCTCTTTCTTTTTCTTCTGGAGCATTATCAATTTGATCAAATGATTTTGCTTGACAGTAACCAGCATCAGATAATACTTTAGTTATCGCTGCAGTTAATGTAGTTTTTCCGTGATCCACGTGCCCAATTGTTCCAATGTTTAAGTGGGGCTTGTTACGGTTAAAGGTTTCTTTTGCCATTTTACTTAATTTTTAATCTAGTTATATATTTATTTTAATTTCCTACTTACTTGAGCCAACTACGGGAATTGAACCCGTGACCTCTTCCTTACCAAGGAAGCACTCTACCGCTGAGCTAAGCCGGCATAATCCTTGATTTAAGAGTTTGCATTTCTAATTTTAGACCAAAAACCCAAAACTTTCATTCTAAAATCCCTTCTAGTGGGGAGAGCAGGATTCGAACCTGCGAAGTTCACACAGCAGATTTACAGTCTGCCCTCGTTGGCCGCTTGAGTATCTCCCCATTTATTTTAGATTTTTTGAATTTAGATTTCAGATTACTCTAAAAGCACATTTCATCATTCTAAAACATTTTCCCTTTACGCATCGAAATCTAAAATCTACATTCAGAAATCTATAATTTTTTGAGCCGGCGGAGGGACTCGAACCCACGACCTGCTGATTACAAATCAGCTGCTCTAGCCAACTGAGCTACGCTGGCAATATCAAAAAAAAGCCCGCTATTTCTAACGGACTGCAAATGTATAGATTTTATCTCTCAATCAAAACTTTTTTTGAGAAAATTTTTGATTAAATATGTGCTCTTGTTTTTTCTTTCCTTTTTACTAACAATCGCTCTAAAGATTCTGCAGAAAGCTCTACTGCCTCCTCAAAAGTTTTACATTGTTTTTTTACCAAGAAATCATCCCCAGGTACATTGATCTTTATCTCAACGATTTTATTTTCTTTATCACTTGTCTTTTCCACTTTCAAAAAAACATCTACCGACACAACCTTATCATAATATTTTTCTAATTTATCCATTCTTTCTTCAACAAAATCTACTAGCTTTTTGTCAACTGTAAAGTTAACTGCATGAACATTTACCTTCATAATCTCTATTTTTATTGGTTAAACATTATTTTTGAATTACTTTGACCCTCTAGGATGCGACTCATTAAACACTTTTTTTAATTCAGACAAACTATTGTGTGTATAAATTTGAGTCGAAGCCAAACTAGAATGACCTAATAATTCTTTCACTGAATTCAAATCGGCTCCGTTATTTAACAAATGAGTGGCAAATGAATGCCTTATTATATGCGGACTCTTTTTTACTTTCTCGGAGACTCCACTAAAGTAAGAATTTATTAGCCGATACACAAAAGAATCGTTTAGTTTTAACCCTTTTTTTGTTAAAAAAAAATAGTCCGAATCTATAATTTCCGTAAGCGTCTCTTTTTCTTTTCGATACGAAAAAATTTGCGCTGCAAGTACAGGCACAATTGGAATAATTCGTTCTTTATTCCTCTTGCCCAATACCTTTATAGTAGCATTTGCTAAATTTATGTTATGATTTTGTAAATTAATAAGCTCGGATCTTCTAATTCCTGTGGTATAAAACAAATCTATAATAAGTTTATCTCGCACTTCTTCGAATCCTTTTGGGTCTTGAAATTGTGCCAAAACAGCCTCTAGCTCTTTTTCGGAAAACGGAATCTGGATTTTTTTGGGTGTTTTGAGCGCTCGGTGTTGCAGTAACGGATTGGAGGTTATTTGCTGTATTTTTAAAAGAAATTTAAAATACGCTTTTAATGAAGCTATTTTTCTATTGACCGAAACGTTAGATAAACCATCATCAATCAAGGATACAATCCAGTTTCTAATTTGAGGATAATGAACCTGATCTATATTTTCTTGTTCAAAACACTCCTTATTATAGGACTCAAAAAAAAGCACATCATTCAAATAGGCATTTACAGTATGTGGAGAATATTTTTTCTCCAAGGAAAGGTATTCCCGAAATGCGTCTTTATTTGTAGTCATAAAAAAAACCGTTAGTATCAAAGTTAAGAAACTTTAATGACTAACGGCATTTTATTTTAATATAATTTGACTAGATATTTTCTAAACCATCTTTCATGTTTTGAATATAAGCCGCTTTTTGAAATTTCATTCTATTGATAACTGATGGTTTTATAAAAGCAGTACGTGCTCTTAATTGTCTTACAGTTCCAGTTTTATCAAACTTTCTTTTATAGCGCTTTAATGCTCTATCTATATTTTCTCCGTCTTTAATTGGTATAATTAACATAATTTTATCACCCCCTTTCGTTAAGTGTGCAAAAGTAAAAATTAATTATGAATTATGAGTTATGAATTATGAATTATTTTAAAGAAGAAAATAGAATATAGAAAAAAGAGAATTGATTGAACAAAAAAGCCAAGTTACAATTGCTTGCTTCTTGGCTCTTTACTCTATATTCTTTAACCTTTCAAAATATTCCTAGAAATAACCACTTTTTGTATTTCGGTAGTGCCTTCGCCTATGGTGCATAATTTAGCATCTCTGTAAAATTTTTCGACAGGATAATCCTTGGTATACCCATATCCTCCATGAATTTGAACGGCCTCATTCGCTACTTTAACACACATTTCGGAGGCATACATTTTGGCCATTGCCCCAAGTGTAGTTACCGGTTTATGTTGTTCTTTTAAGAAAGCAGCTTTGTGCAATAGCAATTCTGACGCTTCAATTTCAGTAGCCATATCGGCTAATTTAAAGGAAATTCCTTGAAATTCGGATATTGCTTTTCCAAATTGGTACCGCTCTTTCGAATATTTCAAAGCAGCTTCGTATGCTCCTTTTGCTATTCCTAGCGAGAGCGCACCTATAGAAATTCGGCCTCCGTCTAGTATTTTCATGGCCTGAATAAAACCTTGCCCTACTTCGCCCAAACGATTGGCATCTGGAATGCGACAGGAATCAAAAACCAATTCAGCGGTTTCGCTGGCACGCATTCCTAATTTATTTTCTTTTTTGCCCGAAGTAAATCCTGGAGTTCCTTTTTCGAAAACAAAAGCAGTCATTCCTTTCGAATCTCCTTTCTCGCCTGTACGAACAACTACTACTGCGATATCGCCCGAAATACCATGCGTGATAAAATTTTTTGACCCATTTACAATCCAAAAATCGCCGTCCTTTACCGCTGTGGTGTTCATTCCGCCCGCATCGGAACCGGTGTTGTGCTCGGTCAAACCCCAAGCTCCAATATGTTCGCCCGAAGCTAATTTCGGAATCCATTTTTTCTTTTGTTCGTCGGTACCAAAAGTCAAAATATGATTGGTACAAAGCGAATTATGAGCAGCTACTGATAGCCCAATGGATGGATCTACTTTTGAAATTTCTTCTATAATAGTTATGTAATCGTGGTAACTCAATCCAGAACCGCCCAGTTCTTGTGGTACAAGAATACCCATAAAACCCATTTCACCTAATTTTTTGAATAACGGGATAGGGAAAATTTGATTTTCGTCCCAATCCATTATATAAGGTCTTATGTTTTGTTCGGCAAATTCTTTTATAGATTGGGCAATCAGAGTTTGTGTTTCGGTATAATCAAAGTTCATTTGAAATGCTTGTTTTTTAGAACTTCAAATATAAGCCAATTATTTTTGCTTTATCAACAGGAAAACCCTTAATTTTTATTAAATCCTCAATATTTTTGATTTCGCCATTCATACTTCTATAAATTACAATTTGCTTGGCTAGTGGATATTTAAAATAATAAAACTGTGAAAGCTCTTTCATAGAAGCATTGTTAATATCGATTTTGTTAAAAAATGGAGGCTGAATAACCTTAAAATGGGTTTCCAAATTTTGAATTACTTCGGGCGAAAGTCCCCAAACATCCTTCATTTGTTCCATAGAAACGAAGCCTCCCATGGTTTCTTTTTGTTTCAAAATACGTTCTGAAATAGCCTCGCCAATGCCGTAAATTTTAATTAAATCCGCTTGTGTGGCTTGATTGATATCGAGTATCACAATTTTTTCTTTTTTGGTGAAAGCCGTATTGTCGTATTTTTTATATTCTTTAAACTCTTTTTTTTGACTTACCCAATCCGGAAATTCAAAATAAGGCGAAATAGCCCACAACAACGAATCAGAAATTTGCGTAACCGCTTGAAATTCCTCGGGAGAATTAACGTATTTATTTTGTTTTCGAAATGCCAAAAGTCGGTCTATTTGAGCAACAGACATCCCGAGTTTGTAGCCTTTGTAATCGGTTATAAAATTAGGATTGAATACGTATGGTTTTGAAATTGCATTTTGAGTAGCACTTTTCAAGGAGTCCATTTTGGTTTGCAACGAAAGCCATTGTTGCTGTTGCGGTTCTTGCTTAAAAACGACATTAAAATCAACAAAAAAGCAAGCCATTTGCAACGAGATAATAATTGCGAACAAAAACAAGATTCCTACCCGCTGTTGGCGTGAGAATTTAAAATAATCTTTGCTTGTTTTAGAAATCATAATTGACAATTGAGTTACTCCTTTTTGGGAACCGAAATCTAAATTTATAAAATATATTGACATCAAAGTCTTTATTAAGAAATAAACTAACAAAAAAAAATTATGAATTCATTTTACACCTACAAAAAAGGATTTTTCCAGCAAAAATCTACTCTAAAACGGCAAAACGGTTCTTTTTTATAACTTAAAACTCAATTTTTGTTTTTATTTTTTACAAAAAACAATACATTTGAAACTTAATAATATTTAAACCCAAAATATATGTCAATTTGGAAAAGAAAACCTTTAGCCCAGCTATTAGCCGAAGCTGCTGATTCTGAAAAAGGATTAAAAAGAACGTTAACAGCTTGGTCATTAATTGCATTAGGAATTGGAGCAATTATTGGTGCTGGTTTATTTGTTAGAACAGCAATGGCGGCATCTCAAAACGCGGGCCCATCCGTAACTATTGCATTTATTGTTGCAGCTATTGGTTGTGCATTGGCAGGATTGTGTTATGCAGAACTTTCCTCTTCAATACCAATCTCAGGTAGTGCATATACGTATACTTACGCCACAATGGGCGAGTTTTTGGCTTGGATTATTGGTTGGGATTTAATTCTTGAATATGCTGTAGGCGCAGCAACTGTGGGAATTGCTTGGAGTGAATACCTCAATAATTTACTCATTAATGTGCTTCATATAAGCCCCATACCCTACTCGTTGTCGCATTCTCCGTTTCAACAAAATCTAGAAACTGGCGAACACGGATTGATTAATTTACCGGCTCTATTTATAGTGGGGTTAATCAGTTTATTGTTAATAAAAGGGATTCAAGAATCAGCATTTGTTAACGGCATCATTGTGGTTGTCAAAGTAACAATTGTTGTTTTGATAATTATAATTGGTTGGAACTTTGTAAATCCAGCCAACCATACACCGTATATTCCACCAAGTTCTATCTTTACAGACGAACATGGTATTGATCATAATTTTGGTGGTTTTTGGGGAATAATAGGTGCAGCAGGAACAGTATTTTTTGCCTTTATAGGTTTTGATGCCGTAAGTACAGCGGCACAAGAAACAAAAAATCCAAAACGAAATATGCCCATAGGAATTTTAGGTTCCTTGGCCGTTTGTACGGTATTGTATATTTTATTTGCACACGTTTTAACAGGAGTTGCCACCGTAGAAGATTTTAGAACAGGTGGCAAAGAAGCTTCTGTAGCATTTGCAATAAACAAATACATGATTGGCTATGCTTGGCTAGGTCAGTTAGTTACTGTTGCCATTTTGGCCGGGTTTTCATCCGTAATCTTGGTCATGCTTTTAGGACAGTCAAGAGTATTTTATGCCATGGGAAAAGACGGATTATTGCCTAAAATGTTCAGTGATTTGCATTCAAAATACAAAACACCCTACAAAGCAAATCTTGCAATTTTAGTTATTGTTGGTGCATTCGCAGCCTTTGTTCCTGGCGACATTGTAGGTGACATGACCAGTATTGGAACTTTATTTGCGTTCTCACTTGTATGCGTTTCAGTAATAATTTTAAGAAAAAAAGAACCTAATATGGTTAGAGAATTCAAAACCCCATTCGTACCTTTAGTTCCTATTTTAGGTGTAATCACTTGTGTATTAATGATGGCTGGATTAGGCTGGACCAACTGGTTGAGACTTTTTGCTTGGATGGCAATTGGAATCGTTTTCTATTTCGCTTATGGCAAAAAGAACAGTGTTTTAAACAATACCGACCAAGAATAAATTTAGATAAAACCAAAAAAAAGGATTTTAAAGCGAACCACTTTAAAATCCTTTTTTTTTGTTATAGATCAAAAACCGAAGTTCGTTTGGCTCTAATTAAATCCTTTAATCGCATCCAAAAAGCTAATGTGAGGTACACCGCAAACCACAATCCAGCTGTCACAAAGGATAAATAGATAAAAAACAAACGCACATTACTAGCGCGCATTCCTAACGTATCCGCAAGACGCGAGGAAACATGGAAACCGTGTTTTTCGAAAAAAAATTTGAGTTTGTTCACCTGCTTTCAATTTGTACAAAAATACAAAAATATCTCCTACTACAGCAGCTAATTATTCTTTACTAATGCTAGACCAATTGCGCAGGACAGACACTTACTTTTATTGCAATATTCGTTTTTGAGTTGCAACATCGATTGGGTTTCAAAAGCACTTTGGGGTTTGATTCCAAAAGAACTAAACTTATCAACAACAGCATTTTTCTCTGGTTTTATAGCCCTTAACAAGGGAATTAAATCTTCAATTATCTCCTTTCCAATGCTTCTTGCATAGGCAAATTGAATGGGAATAATGGTATTTATAATCAATAAATCGATGAAGGATTGTGACAATACTTTCTTTTTCTTGGGACTTTCTTTATCAAATTGGTAGTGATTTTGCCAGTAGTTCGATGCTGAAACTTGGAACAAAGCATACATTTCGTCTAAAGAATTCAAGCTGCAAATTTTTGAAAATAAATTTTGCTCACGGTGGTACACATTGGCTAATTGCGAAAGCCGAATGGTGGGAAAATTATCTGGTCGGTGTTTAAAAAACTGAACGGGTGCAACTGTTTTAGTTTCTAATTGGAATTTATGCACCATATAAAAATACCGGAACTTCAAATCCTTGAAATAGGTATCTTCCTTCTCTAAATCTAACAATCCTGCCGTTCCAAGCAACAAAGCTTCCAGATTTTCGACTTCAAAACTTTCTTTCCTGATTACCGAAAATGGGATTGATTGCGCTATTGTCATAAAAATTTCACCATTGGAATTCAACCCAAAATTCTTGGCCAAAAGTTGGAACAAAACCGCTTCCCAATCCTGATTCGTTGCTGCTAATAAATCGAAAATGGGTTTGGATTTTCGTTCTAAACGTTCAAAAAACAAGCGTTCTTGCCAATTTTTAAGCACAAATTCGTCTGTATCTTTTAATTCTTTCTCACAAAAAATCCACGATTTAGGAGTAAGTAACGATTGGTAATTAGCAACCGTAACGGCATCAACATAGTGCTTTAATTCCAAGACGGGAATTTCGGTGTTATTGCTCCTGAAAATCTCGGTATCATGTTCCCAAACTACATGAAGAATTACGTTTTCATACCCCGTATCTCTCTCGTGGTGGTGCACGTACCAATCCGAAGATTTAAGGTGAATTTCTACGTTTCCAGCCCATTTTTGATTGCCAATAGTAATTTGCGCATTAAAAAAATCCGGCCCAGCGAGTGCTAAATACTGCCCGACATTACTAATCGTAATGGCTTCTCCAGTAAAGGTTTTTAAATTCAAAACATCAAATTTTTTGAATTTCCAGAGGTAATGGAGAAAATCTTCTTTCATGCTTTTTTAGATAATTACTATTAAAGGAGTAAAAAACAGACCCCTACCAAAAAACTAAAGTAGTAAAAAAAGTGACAGGTTGTCTTACAAAAACAAAAACACTTTGTCCCCGCTTGTTCCAAAAGAAAAGGTGCTATAAAAACTATTGCAATAAATACAATTGAGCACAAGCACGAGCATCGGACAAGGCTTCGTGATGGTTTAATTTTATATTCATTTCGCGACAGCAATCGCTTAATTTAGTTGGTTTCAACCCTTTGGCTTTGTATATTTTAACGGTACATTCCCAACGAGCCGCAATATTCAAATCGTCGTAATTGAGACCACAAAGCGCCATTGATTTAGCTAAAACATTGCGGTCAAAACTTTCGTTATGCGCCACAACAATGCGATTTTGCAATCGTTTTTGAATTTCAGGAAATACTTGTGCAAAGGTTTTAGCATTAATCGTATCCTGCGGATAAATTCCATGAACTTGAATGGTATACGGATTGTATTGATTGTACGGAGGCTTGATTAAAGTCACGAATTCATCGACAATTACTCCGTTTTCGACGGTAACAATTCCTACGGAGCAGGGATGAAAAGCGGTTGCCGTTTCAAAATCTATAGCGGTGAAGGTCATTTGATTTGAGATTATTGGTTTTTTATTGACATTGTTATTGCAATTTCTATTGAAAATTAATTGTTCATACGCAGAAAAATCTTCTAATTGCAGTTAAATCTTTTTATTTATATTTCCTAAAGCATAAAATTCAGCGTTAAAACAAACTCAAGGTTTAGTTGACCATTTCTTCTACTTTAATTTCAAAATTCAATTTAGAAAAGCCGACTATATTTGACTTACGTTAGCATTTTTTTTTTAGAAAATACGCTCCTGAAATTCAATTTTAATAGCGCACAAATATAATGAAGAATACAGTTATATTGGTGGCAAATTCAAAACCTGCAGCGCAATTAAAACGAATTGGATAAATTTCAGTTCCTCAAAATTGGCCTTTACACTTGTATGAAAAATAACAGTTTATTTAGAAAATATTTTACTGTAGCTCCGTTTTTTTTTATACTTTTATTATAGAAAATGATTCATTTAAAAATACAAGTAATTTAACCCATTAATACTAAAATTATGATAGTACAGTATCAAGGAAAACAGCACGGAATTTCAACTTTATTTACCATTCGGATAATTGGAAATAACTTGTCAAAATCAAGTTCCAATTATCAAATTGACTTGTTGGTTGGCGACAAACAATTGCCCACTTTCACAACCGAAATCCATCAGAGTTTGTCTAATTGTTTAAAGGAAATTTATTTGTTTAGAAAACACAACCATATTCTTTTTGACGCAACTTCAGAAAAAATTGGCAGCCCTTTAGTCCCTTACGATTTGGTGTTGTTTAATTATAACAAACCTACTTTATTTATGGCGTAAGTTCCATTTAAACTTTATTCCTAAAACTGTTCTTTGAGCAGTTTTTTTTATATAAAATAGACTTTACCCATTCCCAGAATTTGATTTTAAATAAAATAGCCCCAAGTTTCCTTGAGGCTATTTCTTTATATTGAAAATGGTTTATGCCACGGCTTCTTTGATTCTGCGCAAAGCTTCTTTTAGTAATTCTTCGCTGGTAGCGTAAGAAAAACGAATGCAATCTGGATTTCCAAAGGCATCTCCAGTTACAGTTGCTACATTGGCCTGTGCCAAAAGATACATAGAAAAATCGTTAGCATCTTTAATAAAAGTACCATTTAAGGTTTTTCCAAAGAAAGAAGAAACATCAGGAAACACATAGAATGCCCCTTCTGGAACGTTAATTTTAATTCCTGGGATTTCTTTTAACAAACCAACAACTAAATCTCTGCGGCTATGAAACGCTTGAACCATGTGATTCAAAACACTTGGATCCGCATCAACAGCAGTAATCGTGGCTCGTTGTGCCACGGAATTGGCTCCAGAAGTTACTTGACCTTGAATTTTTGTACAAGCTTTGGCAATGAATTCTGGCGCACCAATATACCCAATACGGTATCCTGTCATGGCAAAAGCTTTGGCAACTCCGTTTACAGTAATTGTTCTTTCAAGCATTCCTGGAATAGATCCAATGCTACAAAAAGTTCCCGAAAAATTAATATGCTCATAAATTTCGTCAGCAACTACATATACGTTTGGATATTTTTCTAATACTTTGGCCAAAGCGGTTAATTCCTCACGGTTATATACAGATCCACTTGGATTACAAGGAGAACTAAACCACATCATTTTCGTTTTTGGCGTAATGGCAGCTTCTAACTGTTCTGGTGTAATTTTAAAATCAGTTGCCACAGATGTAGACACTTCTACAGGAACACCACCAGATAACTTAACGATTTCAAAATACGAAACCCAGTATGGTGCTGGCAAAATCACTTCGTCACCATCATTAAGCATTACTTGTGCAATGTTGTACAAGGATTGTTTTGCTCCCGTTGACACCACGATTTGAGAAGGTTTGTAATCTAAACCGTTGTCTCTTTTGAATTTTCTACAGATAGCTTCTTTCAAATCAGCGTAACCTTCAACTGGTGAATAGGTGCTGTAATTATCGTCAATAGCTTTTTTGGCCGCTTCTTTAATGAAGTCTGGTGTATTAAAATCAGGTTCGCCTAAACTTAAACTGATAATGTCTTTTCCTTGCGCTTTTAATTCTCTTGCCAAAGCGGCCATGGCCAATGTTTGTGATGTCGCCAGATTATTAATTCTGTCTGAAAGTGGATTATTATTCATTAAAAAGGTGTTGATTGCCTTTAATTCTGAATCAGAAGATTAAAGGAGGTTAATTAATATTTTAAAAAAAATTATGATTTTATATGCTTAATTCAGGTTTCATTCCTAACTCTTTCAAATGCTTGAAATGAGCGATTACTGCACTGCGCATGGTTTTATATTCGTAATACGGCAGGTTGCATTCGGCTGCGGTTTCTTTGACAATTTTGGCAATTTTACCATAATGAACGTGACTGATATTCGGGAAAATGTGGTGCTCAATTTGATGATTCAATCCGCCAGTGTACCAGTTTACAATTTTGTTTTTTGGAGCAAAATTAGTGGTGGTAAACAATTGATGAATTGCCCAAGTATTGTCCATTTCACCCAACTCATTTGGAGACGGATTCGTTGTTTCCTCTACCACATGCGCCAATTGAAAAACAACACTAAGTATCAATCCAGCGGTGTAATGCATAACAAAAAAACCAATAAGCACTTTCCACCAAGTTATGCCAATTACAATGGGCAAAACAATCCAAATAGACACATAAATAAATTTAGTAATTATCAAAGTTGTCCAAAGTATTTTGGGACTTTTGGCTTTACCATAGGATAATTTTCGTTTCAAATAGCTTTTCATTTGTTTAAAATCAGTAGTAATTGCCCAATTGAAAGTCAATAATCCGTATAAAAAAACAGAGTAATATTGTTGAAAACGGTGAAAATTGTACCATTTTGCTTCTTTTGTAAAACGAATCACGCGCCCAGCATCTAAATCCTCGTCATGACCAGGAATATTAGTATACGTATGGTGCAAAACATTGTGCTGTACTTGCCAGTTGTACACATTTCCAGCAAGAACATAAATAGTGCCTCCCATTACTTTATTGATCCAGTTCTTGGTCGAATACGATCCGTGATTACCGTCGTGCATGACATTCATCCCCACACCTGCCATACCTATTCCCATAACAATTGTCAATAAAAGATGCTCCCAAAAAGGCATATCTAATGTCAAAATCAAAAAATAAGGCGCTAAAAAAACCGCAAATAAAATGATCGTTTTCATATAAAGCCTCCAATTTCCAGTTTTTTGGATATTGTTTTCCTTGAAATAATTGTTAACTCGAGAGTTAAGCGTCCTAAAAAACTTTAGATTATCTTGCTTGGCAAAAGTTATTGTGGTGTTATTCATGTTTAAATTGTACTAGATTACAAAGGTAATTATTATAAATTTTCGATTCACAAAATTGCTACAAATATTTCGACTCTAAAGTATTACTTTTGTTAAAAATTATAAAGATGGACGAGATTCTAAAGTATTTTCCTAATTTGACTGCTATTCAAAAAGAACAATTCGAAAAATTGGATTTTTTATACCACGATTGGAACGAAAAAATAAATGTTATTTCTAGAAAAGACATTGATGCTTTGTATACCAAACACATTTTGCATTCGTTAGGAATTGCCAAAATTATAAAATTCGAACCCGGAACTTATGTTTTGGATGTAGGCACAGGTGGCGGATTTCCTGGGATTCCGTTGGCTATCTTGTTTCCCGAAACACGTTTTTTCTTGATTGATATTATTCTAAAAAAAATAAAAGTAGTACAAGCTGTTGCCGAAGCATTGGAACTCAAAAACGTAAAAGCCGAACAATTGCGTGCCGAAAACGTAAAAGGAGATTTTGATTTTATCGTGAGTCGTGCGGTAACGAATATGCCAGATTTTGTTTCTTGGGTAAAAACCAAAATCAAAAAACAAAACAAACACGAACTCAAAAACGGAATTCTGTACCTAAAAGGAGGTGATCTAACTGAAGAATTAAAGGATTTCCCCAAAGCTACAGAATATAATTTAGCAGCTTTTTTTGAAGATGAGTTTTTTGAAACTAAAAAAGTGGTGCATTTGCCGTTGAAGTTTGTGGTTTAAATTGCTAGTATTTAAAAGATTAATCTCGTAGAATTATAATTAATTTACATTTTTTATCAGCTATTTTAAATTATGCATATACTAAAAAAGGCATTATCACATTGTATCGCTTTATTCGCTATCCTTTTAGTATTGACAGTGTTTGGATGCAATAAACAAAAGGAATTTAAAAGAAAATATTCATTTTATCGAGCAATTAATACTAATGATACCGCTTATTTATCCATCTCGGTGACAAAACCCTTTTTTGTGGGTAATTATGAGATAAGGTATGAAAATTCAGGGAAAGATTCAGGAGAAATCAGAGGAAAAATTTCAGGTGATACTTTATTAGGGCTATTCAATTGTATTACATACGGCGGAAATAACAAAATAGTTCCAATTGCTTTGTTAAAAAAGGGAAATAAGCTTTTATTAGGCAAAGGATTGGAAATGAACTATATGAATATTCATTATTTTTCAAAAGAGGAGCCAATTGTATATACCAATCCTGAGTTTGTTTTTGAAAAAATAAACAAATCAGAAAAGAAGAAATAAAAAAAATTTTCTTTCAAAAGGTCTTGTTTCTTATCACAACACAAGAAACAAGACCTTTTTAGGAAAAATAAAGTCTGTTAAAAAGACTATAAATTGTCGATTTCTTCTTGCACAATTTCCCAATCCAAAAGCAATTGGTCTAGTTCTTTTTTCTTTTTGTTGTAAGCCATAAAAAATTTGGCATCTTCAATATGCTTATCATAATTAGAAGCCAGCATTTTGTCGTCATGCTGAATGTCTTTTTCTAATTGTTTGATTTGGCTTTCTATTTTGCTTAATTTATTCTGCAAAGCTTTCCCTTTTTTCTGATCTTCGTAGGACGCTTTGTTGCTTTCTTTTGGAGCAGTAGCTTTTTGGGCATCTTTTTTCTCGACTTCTCGCATGTTTTCTAGGTTGCGTTGTTCCAAGAAGTAGTTGATATCTCCTAAATATTCTTTGATTTTTTGGTCTTTGAATTCGTAAACCAAATTCGACATTCCTTGCAAGAAATCCCTGTCGTGCGACACTAAAAGTAACGTACCACCAAATTTTTGAAGGGCAGCTTTCAAGACATTTTTAGATTTTATATCCAAGTGATTCGTGGGCTCATCCATCAACAAAACATTAATGGGCTGCAACAACAATTTGCATAGCGCTAAACGGTTTCGTTCGCCACCTGAAAGGACTTTAACCTTTTTCTCTACATCATCGCCACGGAACAGGAAAGAGCCTAACATATCGCGTACTTTCATGCGGTTAGTATCAGCGGCAGCATCCTCCATGGTTTGCAACAAAGTAATTTCGCCATCAAGATATTCAGCTTGATTTTGTGCAAAATACCCCAATTGTACATTATGTCCAAGTTTTATAGTGCCTTGGTATTCAAATTCGTCAACTATTGCCTTGATAAAAGTAGATTTTCCTTGTCCGTTTTGTCCAACAAAAGCAATTTTACTTCCTCGTTCTACTAGCAAATTAATATCCTTTAGAATCGTTTTGTCGCCATAACTTTTGGTCACGTTTTCGGCTTCGACCACAACTCTACCTGGCTCTTTTGAAACAGGAAAAGAAATATTCATCACCGAATTATCATCTTCATCCACTTCAATTCGCTCTACTTTATCTAATTTTTTTATAAGCGACTGAGCCATAGAAGCTTTGGAAGCTTTGGCACGAAATTTTTCAATTAGCTTCTCGGTTTCTTCAATTTTTTTGGCTTGATTTTTTTGAGTTGCTAATTGTTTTTCACGAATTTCATGTCGCAATTCTAAATACTGCGAGTACGGTTTGTTGAAATCATAAGCTTTACCAAGCGAAATTTCGATAGTTCTATTGGTTACATTATCCAAAAACATTTTATCATGCGAAACAATTACAACGACTCCCGGATAATTTCGAAGGAAACTCTCTAACCAAATAATACTTTCAATATCCAAGTGATTCGTAGGTTCATCCAGCAATAAAACGTCATTGGCTTGCAGTAATAATTTAGCCAATTCAATTCGCATACGCCAACCGCCCGAAAAAGTTTCGGTTTGATTGTCAAAAACTTCCCTTTTGAAACCCAGACCCAAAAGAATTTTTTCGGTATCGCCTACATAATTATAACCGCCTAAAAGTTCAAAACGATGGGTGTACTCGGATAAATCTTCGATAATTTGACTGTATTCATCACTTTCATAATCGGTGCGAGTGACTAATAAATGATTCACTTCTTCCAGTTTCTTCTCTACAATTTTAATCTCCGTAAAAGCTTCGTACGCCTCCTCGAGCACGGTTCTTCCTTGTTCAAAATCAATATCCTGACGCAAAAAACCCATCCGAAGATCTTTCTCTTGTGAAATAACCCCTGAATCAGGAGCGAAATCTTTTGCCAACATTTTAAGCATGGTCGATTTCCCTGCACCATTTTTACCTACGAGACCCACTCGATCTCCAGCACCCAAACGGAAGGTTACTTCTTCAAACAAATAAGAACCACCAAACGAAACCGATAAATTGTGTATATTAAGCATATTTTGTGACTAATGTTACATAAGGAACTTTTCAAAAAATGTACCTTTGTTAAAAATTTTTGCAAATGTTAAAAAAAGGATCCAAACTAAATAGTATTTTAACAGGAACTTGTCCTAAATGTCAGAATGAGAGCATGTATTTGGATAAAAATCCACTTCATTTAGGCTCTGTACTAAAAATGAATGAAAATTGTAGCCATTGTGGCTTGCGATATCAAATCGAGCCTTCCTTTTTTTACGGCTCCATGTATGTAAGTTATGGATTAAATGTTGCCATAGGTATTGCTGCATTTATTATATCCTACGTCATCTTTAAGGCTGGAATAAAAACCGCTTTTATTGCCATAATAGCGAGTTTGGTAATTTTATTCCCGTGGGTTTTGCGTTGGTCAAGAAATATTTACATCAACATGTTCGTTTCGTACGACCCAAAAACAAAATAATACCTTATTTGTTTTTATTCAAAAAACGCTCAATATTGATTTCTTTATCCAGAGGAATATCGTTTTCAATACATTCGAATAAGGCTTTTGCCATTGCTGGCCCGAGCATGACGCCACGCGTTCCCAATCCGTTTAGAATATGAACTCGATCATGGTTAGGATGTGTCCCAACTAGCGGACGCCTGTCTTTTACGGTAGGACGAACTCCAGCAAAATGAGAAATAATTTCAAAATCACAGGTAATTATTTCTTTAATACGGTCTACCAATTCCAATTTTCCCTCCTCTGTGGGGAGATTAGTTTTGTCTTTCCAATTGTAAGTTGCGCCTACTTTGAATAAATCATTACCCAATGGCAATATAAAAACACTCGTGTTTACAATTACTTCCAAATTTAATTCAGGAGCTTTGATAATAAAAAGCTCCCCTTTGGTTCCATCCAAAGGCAAATGACTAAAAAAAGGATTAGCATGCAACCCAAATCCCTCTGCAAAAATAATATGTTTGGCTTTAAAATTTTGATATGTAACGCCGTTAGCTGCTATTTTTAATTCGTTGTAATCGAAAGTAGCTGCTAGAAACAACTCATTGTCAGTAAGGTATTTTTTGTATTTTTCTAACAAAGTTGCTGTGTCTACATATCCTGTTTGCAGAACTTCACCATAACCATAAGGCGAAGCGATTCCGTCAAAAGTTTTAGTAATTAATTTAGTTGACAAAAAAGGAGCTAAACCCACTTTATCCGATGCTAAAAACCAATTGTTTTGTTCCTCAATTGAAAAAAATTTCCTCAATATTGATATTTGAAAATCCACTTTATGATTTAT
Source organism: Flavobacterium restrictum (assembly GCF_007097245.1). Lineage (GTDB taxonomy): Bacteria > Bacteroidota > Bacteroidia > Flavobacteriales > Flavobacteriaceae > Flavobacterium > Flavobacterium restrictum. The sequence goes on from NZ_VJZT01000002.1 coordinate 153,971, forward strand.
TTTTTTTTCTAAAACACTATAAAAAGTATTCATAATAGCCAATTGCTCCTGCGCTTTCCAGACTTCGCTAAACCGTTTCAAAATTACAGGATTGTACAAACCACCGGCAATCTTGGAGGAATTTTGCGAATTATTATCCAACACCAAAATAGATTTATGGTGCTGCAAAGCAATTTCTGCAAACGAAATTCCAGCTAAACCAGAACCCACTATTAAATAATCTAACATCCGCATTAAAATTTAAAAGTACACAAAACCAATAACACAAAAAAACTCTTACCGATAAAGTAAGAGTTTTATATAAATTAAAAAAAGTGAATTAATAATTCCACATGTCTTGTTCGAAATTGCGAATTTTCTCTTTCACTCTATCCGATTCTAACAATTGATTTAAAGAATTGTCTTTCATGTATTCATCAATAGCTCTATCACCATAGACATTTTCTTCTTTGTAAATAACGCTATTGAACTTTCTTGAATTTAAGATTTGATCAAACGAAACTGGCATTGCAGAATTCTTGTCATTAAAAGCTTTAGCTTCGTGCAAGACATCCCTAGCCGCTGGGAAGAAAACCCAAAACAACTCAATATAATCCTTCTCTTCAGCATTCATGGTGTACACATCAGGTGTTACTGGGCAAATTCCCAATAAACGATATTTTAATTCACTTTGACGTTTGTCAAAATACCAATATCCTTTTACTTTGTACTGGGTAACATCTTGAGCGGTAAGATCTTGTTTCAAGATATATTCAGCAGGAATTGTTTTAGAAGCTGGCACAGTTTCCTCAACATAAGAAACGACTTTCTTTTTGCCTTTACCAGTAACTACTTTATTTTTCACAACATGCGTTACATAAGCAGTAGGATCTTGATTAATTAGCTCTCTACCAGCATCGGTTGTATCAACTCGCGATAAGGAAGCTTGAATGTCTTTCAATGATTTTTTGGTATTGAAATAACTATCTGTATACACTTCTGTAATCTTACCATTTTTCATGGCTTTAGTCATCACATCATACAAAGAGCGTCTATCAGAACCAATATTAGCTGTGTCAATAGGATAATATAAAGCAAAATTTATTTTCTCGCTCAAGTCGATAATCTCCCAAGTCGTTTTCCCCATCAAAATATCTCTGTCATGAACATACCCGTAAACTAAAGGTTTGTCGTTATCAGAAATAAGTTGTGCTGGTGTTTTTAGACCTATTTCAGAAGGCTTTTTTGCATTAAGCAAATTAGATTGTGCAAAGGATGCAAAAGTCCCTGATATAGAGATAATAGCTATTAAAAAAAATCTTACTTTCATCATGATATTATTATAAAAAATTGAAGTTCGTTTATTAAAAAGAACTATTTTATTGTATTTCAAAAATTACTGGAGCAGTTCTAGGCAACATATAACTACCTGCACCAACCAATTTAGTTTTAATTTCAGAAATGGTAACTTGATCTCCTCTTCCTGCTTTAGAAAGAATCGAATTACATTGTGCATTTAATTTATTACCAGCAACAACAACTGTAGGTTGTCCCGCCACTTTTAAATTGAAACCAACAACGTCTAATCCTACTTCGAAGTCAAAATCTACTAGTTTAGCTCCAATTGTAGAAACTTGTAGGTTTGATTTAGGTCCTTTTACAACACCCATTTCACCCCGTATGGTACCTGCAGGGCCAGGAATACCTTTAATTCTATATACTTTTTTATCAGAAGCTACTTTACCATCTGACATTTTCCCAGAAACTGTAATAGCGACTTCAGTACCTGTTCCAGGTCTCATTTCGTATTTGCCATTTCCAGTTTTAGACAATCCAGGAGCTGAAGCTGTAACTGCATTATCAGCAATTCCAGCAAATGAAATAGACATTGGGTTAACAACACCTCTGTAAACTACGTTCATTTTATCGGCAGAAATAGTAGCTGAATTTGGTCTTGGAACCACTACATATTTACCAGCAAATTTAAGTGGAATATTTTTACCATCTTCCAAAAACGTAAATTGTCCATTAATATTTTGTTCACCAATACCACCAGCAGTCATTGCAATAACGGCCTGACCATTTACAATTTTACCAGGTCCTGAAAAAGAGGTAGGTTTTGTATTCTCGTCATATCGACCTAAAACTACTTTACCAGTTACTTGTTCTCCTTGAAAATAAGCATTTTTGTCTAAAACTACGATAGCCTGATAATTGCTGTAAGAAGCTGCAGCAACTGCTGCTTTTCCTAACAATGTATTATAGACTTCAGTTTCTGAAATTTTAACGTCATTTTGCCAAGCTGAAACTTTTGCTAATGAAGCGACGGCAGGAAAACCCTTAAATTGATATTCCAAAACTGGAATCATTTGACCGTCTTTATTTTTAACATCAGCTAAATTAAATTTAGAATTCACTTCCTCTAAAATTGGTGCTAATTTCTTGTTATTACCCAAAACAGCTTTCATGTCTGCTTTGTATTTTTCAACAGTAGCAATAACTTCCTTTCCTTTAGCCGAATAACCTGCTGGACTAAACCACAAATTGTCAATATTTTCTCCTTTGTCCATATCCTCGTATGGCAATTTACCAGTTTCTTTATCAATTTCTGTTCCTTTAAGAACATCTGCTTTTATACCTGATAAATAGCCGTAAAAAGTTTTGGAAATCGCTTCTACTTTGTGTGCTGTAATTGCTGCTTGAGCAAATTCTCCGCCTGCTTCGGCAGCTTTTGCATCTAAACCAACAAGCATTTGTGTATTACTAGCTTCAGCTGCTGTATTCGATCCTTCAAATTTTTCGTTCATTAATCCAAAAGCGGACATCACTTCTTTGGACACATTTAATGCTAACATTGCGATGAAAACCAAGTACATCAGGTTTATCATCTTCTGTCTAGGGGTTAATTTTCCTCCTGCCATATTTTCTACTAATTAGTTTATTGTTTTTTTATAGTTTTTAAACTAATTATCCTTTGTTACTCATTGCAGAAAGCATACCTCCATAAACCGTGTTAAGAGAAGCAATATTTGAAGTCATTGACTGCATTTGCTCTTTTAGTTTTGTAGCGTTGTCAGCAATTTCGCTGTTCGCTTGTGCATTACGAGTAGCACTTTCTAATTGTACTTTGTATAGGCTATTTAATGACTCCATTTGTGCTGCTGCCATTGACATTTCTTCTGCATATTTCTTTTGTCCAGCCATAGAATCTACGGTTGGAGCAATTCCTTTTGCTGCCGATTCGAAATTTTTGATACTATTTCCTAAACTTGCCATTAATTGACCATCAATTTTAGCGTCTTTCAACATGCCGTCTAATTTTTGAGACAATAATCCTTGTGCATCAGCTGGTGTTTCCACTTTTTTAGTTTTGGCTTTAGCCTCTCCGTTAGCCAATTCTGGGTATACTAATGTCCAATCTAATTCGGCATCAACTGGTTCAAAAGCAGAAAGAGCAAAAATTGCAGCTTCAACAACTAGACCTACTGTTAACATTCTATTACCAGTTATGAATCCAAATTCCATGTGTGTAATTTTGAATAATGCACCGATAATTACAACCGCTGCTCCCATTCCATATGCGAAATTCATTGCTTTTTTACTTAATACTGCCATAATACTTTTTTTAGGGGTTTGTTTAATAGTTTGATTTGGGTGTTATTTATTATCTTTTTTTAGTGTTCCCAGTGTTTTGAGTTCCCATGTAATCTTGAACGGTTCTAAAACCAATGTAACTTCTAGCTGAATCAGCATATTCATGATCACGAGTACTTACTTGCAAAAAATAAGCAACATCTTTCCAAGAACCGCCACGAACTACTTTTCGTTTATTAGAAGCATCCAAAACATTTGGATTCATAGTAGATACATATTCATATGCGTTTGGATCATAAGAGGAATCGGTCCATTCAGAAACATTTCCAGCCATGTTGTATAAATTATATCCATTAGGCTCGTATGATTTAGCTTCAACGGTATACAAAGCTTGATCTGCTGCATAATCACCTCTGTTTGGTTTGAAATTAGCAAGAAAACAACCTCTGTCATTTTTAGTGTAAGGCCCACCCCATGGGTAAGTAGCCGACTCTAAACCTCCTCTTGCTGCATATTCCCATTCTGCTTCGGTAGGTAACCTGAAAGAATTGATTAAATCACGTCCTTTCTTTTTTGATTTTATGTACGAGTTTTTGTTCAAAGTTCTCCATGCACAAAATGCTTTAGCTTGTGTCCATTTTACACCAACAACAGGATAATCTCCGTATGCTTTATGCCAAAAGTAATCATTATGCATTGGCTCATTATAGGAATAAGCAAAATCTTTAATCCAAACGGTTGTATCAGGATATACGTTTACTTCTTCTGTTCTAATAAAATCTTTTCTAGATCCTTTTTTAGCTTTTGCGGCAGCTTGAATATCCATCCAAGTATATTTGAATTTCAATTTATTTACATCGATTGTTCTCAAACCGTTGTAGGAAGCCTCTATTGGCAAATACATAGAATCCATTACTTCTGTGTAATATTCATCCGGATACAATTTAGTATCTTTTATTAATTTGGTCTTTTTATTCAATCTTCTTCCAGCATATGGATCCTTATCTGTTCCTACACTGTAATAGTTATCGTACATGTATTTATCATAAGCAGTCATTTTTGCTGGATCAGTATCATTGAAAGCAAAATCACCAATGCTTCCAGCGTTTTTCCCTTTACCAGTTGTAGCTCCTGCTTTTTGACCACTTTCATCAGCTAAAATTGCTAATCGAACTCTCATTGTTGAATCTTTCACCCATTCTACAAAGGAACGATACTCACTATTGGTAATTTCAGTTTCGTCCATATAAAACGAACGAACTGTTACCGTTTTGGTAGGAGCATCTTCTACATTAGCCAAATCATCATCTGATTTACCCATAATATAAGCACCACCTGGCACTAATGTCATTCCATAAGGTTTTTCAGGATGCCATTTTCCTCCATTAACACCTACTAACTCTCCTTTGTCGCTTGATTTACCACAGCTAATTAATACCATTAAAATTGCCGTAAACGCAATGAACTTCTTCATATAAATTGGGGTTAACTATTCATTATTCTTTAAGTGTGTAAACCTATTTATTATTTTTTAGAAAAACAATTTTTTTACACGAAACAACATTTATTTTTATAAAAAAAACTTAAATACTATTTTTTCGCTGTGCTTTCCACCATCTTTCGGGGAGTTCTTGATTGCAAGCGGCCAAATATTCTTCATAGGAACAGGGTAATAACGTATTTCTTTTTAGTTTATTATTGCCATTTGAAATAAAAGGGATTTCTATCCACCATCGATCTGTTTTATCACTTTTATAAAAAACTAATTCTTGGTCTTCAAGGGGAATTATATATTTTAAATAACTATCCTTACTGCCAAAAGGATACTCATTCGAACGGTAATGAAATCCTTCTATAAAATACCAAATCACTTGAGCTATCAAAGCAGATTCTTGCTCTGAACTCGTGTGATTAAAAACACCAAACGAGGTTACTTTGTCGCTAATTCCTGCATATCTAGACAAGGTACAAATCTCTTTTCCATTAAATCCATTAGGGGAAAATGGTTTCAAATTTCCAGAATCAGCGGATTTTACCGAGGTTAAATCTAAACTTACTACATCGGCATCTCTAAAAACGGGTTCCGAAATAGCACTATTATTAGCCACTTCGCCTAACCTGTAACTATCAAAAAACAATTTCTCTATTAAATCAATCTCTTCTTGAGCGTTATAATACGTTTGATAACCAATATTACAATAGTTAAACAAATTATTAGGCTCGTCAATTATTATTTTAGTCAAATAAGAAGCAGCAGACAAGGTGTCACTTTCTTTTCCGAAATCAAATTTATTGTCAATCGCCACTAAATTTACCATTTGTTCGAGTTCGTCATAAGCTCTATAGAGTGCGTAGGTCAAATCTTGTGAACCTCCAATAACGATTGGGATAATTTTCTTTTTAATCAATGAGGAAACTACTTTCTTTAGTGCAAAATAGGTATCTTCAATGGTGTTCCCTTCCAGAATATTACCTAAATCCGCAATTGTAGCGTCCCAATTCCCTGCAAACAAACTATACAATTCTTTACGAATAAGAATCAAATCTACTTTTGAATCACTCCCTTGATTTCCTCTATTTTCTAAAACGCCAATTACAGCAATAGTCACCACTTCTAAATCAGGAAAATAATCAGTTGAATGCAACTGCATTTTACTTCCTAATTGTTGTGATGACAATCCTTTTGCATGAACAAGGATTTCGGTATCTAAAGGAGTTAGAAAATCAAATTCCATTTTTTATTACTTTTTAGCAACTGCTTTTTTTGCAGCTGGTTTTTTGGTTGCTGTTGCTTTTTTGGCGGCTACTTTTTTAGCAGGCGTTTTTTTGGCTATCATTTCTTGTACTTCGACCAATGTGAGCTGGGTAGCATCTACGTCCTTACTCAATTCGATTTTGATTTTTCCTTTGGTAATTACCGAGCGTCCCCAACGGGCTTTTTCGACCAAAATCCCTTCGGACTCCCAGTTGTGTAACACTTTGTCAATATTTTTTTGTAATTTATCTTCAATCAAATCTTGAATATCTTGTTGTGACAAACTATCATAATTATATTTCTTGGACACATTTATAAAAATGCCATTCCACTTAATAAAAGGACCAAAACGCCCTGTTCCCTTTTGAACACCTTCGCCTTTGTAAACAGCAATCGGCGCATCGGCAAGTGCTTTCTCGTCAATTAATTCTTGTGCTCTTTGCATATCTACGCTCAAAGGTTCTTCGCCTTTTGGCAAGGAAACAAAAGCGGCACCATGACGAATATAAGGGCCATATCGTCCATTAGAAACCTCTACTTCTTCTCCTTTATAAACGCCTAAATTTTTAGGTAACAAAAACAGATTTAGGGTTTCTTCCAAGGTAATATTCCCAATATTCTGGTCGTTCATCAAGCTAGCAAATTTCTTTTCCTCATCATCAGGTGCACCAATTTGAGCCATAGGACCAAATTTACCTAAACGTACCGAAACTGGTTTTCCAGAAACAGGATCAATACCCAAAATGCGCTCTCCGCTTTCTCTATCGGCATTGGCTTCTACATCTTTTACGGTTGGATGAAATTTATCGTAGAATTCTTGCATCATTTTTGTCCAAACGATATTTCCATCTGCAATTTCGTCAAAATCCTGCTCCACTTTGGCAGTAAAATTATAATCAAGAATATTTCCGAAATTTTTAACCAAGAAATCAGTAACAATTGTACCAATATCTGTTGGCACTAATTTTCCTTTATCGGAACCTGTATTTTCTTTTAAAATTTTCTCCCCAACTTTACCTGATTGCAAAGTTAGTTGTGTATAATTTCTTTCTTGACCGTCAAGATTTCCTTTTTCAACATAGTTTCTGTTGATAATAGTTGAAATAGTTGGTGCATACGTAGACGGACGACCAATTCCTAGTTCTTCTAATTTTTTCACCAAAGAAGCTTCCGTATATCTTGCCGCTGCACGCGAATATCTTTCGGTTGCCGTAATATAATTGTTTGCTAATTTTTCGTTGACTTTCATGGCTGGCAACATACCTTCCTGCTCTTCTTCGTCATCATCATGACCTTCAAGATATACTTTTAGAAATCCTTCAAAAAGCAATACTTCTCCAGAAGCGGTGAAAATCTCTTTATGATTGTTGGCTTCAATTTTCACATTGGTTCGTTCTAATTGCGCATCACTCATTTGTGATGCTAACGTTCTTTTCCAAATCAAATCATACAAACGGGCTTGGTCTCTATCAATATTTACGGTGTGGCGCGACATATCTGTAGGACGAATTGCCTCGTGTGCTTCCTGTGCTCCTTTGCTTTTATTAACAAAAGTTCTAGGTTTAGAGAACTCTTTTCCGTAGGATTTAATGATTTCGGCTTGAGCGGCTTCCATCGCATCTTTAGATAAATTCACACTATCCGTTCTCATATACGTGATAAGTCCCGCTTCGTATAAACGTTGTGCTAATTGCATCGTAATTCCAACAGGCAAATACAGTTTACGAGCTGCTTCTTGTTGTAAAGTAGAAGTCGTAAAGGGACCCGTTGGTGATTTTTTGGTAGGTTTGGTTTCTAAATCTGAAACTTTATAGGTAGAACCGATATTTTTATTTAAAAAATCTTCAGCTTCTTTTTTAGTATTGAAATTTTTAGGAAGTTTGGCTTTAAATGCTTTTCCTGATTCATTAACAAACTCTGCTACAACAGAATAGGATGCTACTGCATTAAAATTTTGAATTTCTCGTTCCCGTTCTACAATCAAACGTACAGAAACCGATTGTACACGTCCTGCAGAAAGTCCTCCTTTAATTTTTCTCCAAAGAACAGGCGACAATTCATAACCAACTAATCGATCCAAAACACGACGGGCTTGTTGTGCATTAACTAAATTATAATCGATTTCACGAGGATTATCAATTGCTTTTAGAATAGCTGTTTTAGTAATTTCATGAAAAACAATCCGTTTTGTTTTCTTCTTGTCTAATTTTAATTCTTCGGCAAGATGCCAAGATATAGCCTCACCCTCGCGATCCTCATCACTTGCTAACCAGACCATTTCGGCATTTTTGGCTAGTGTTTTTAGTTTAGAAACCAATGCTTTTTTATCGGCCGAAACTTCATATTTGGGTTTGAAACCATTCTCAACATCTACACCAATTTCTTTGGAAGGTAAGTCAGCAATATGCCCATAACTGGATTCTACTTGAAAATCACTTCCTAGAAATTTCTCGATTGTTTTCGCCTTTGCAGGGGACTCCACTATAACTAAATTCTTTGCCATTGCTCTATTTTTCTGGGACAAAAGTAGAAGTTTTTTTTAAATATTGGGCTTTTGATTTTATTTTTGAACTATTTCACAATCATTAATAGGTAAGTTATCGCCATACTCGACTGTTTTTTAGCACCGATTATAGTGAAAAGCCCGGAGCAAAAAAAGTAAAAGTTTCCTGTTCTAGAAAAGCGACCAACGGAAGCTCTTTCTAGGACTTTGGAAACTTTACTTTTTTTGTGAGGACTTGTAACGGAAAGCGGGATTAAGCTCCCCAGAAAAAAAGCATTAAAACAATGTTAATTCTTCGGCTGACATCTTGTCATATTTATTTGAATTGCGTTATCTTTGTGCTCTGAAAATATAGGATGGAAAAGATTATTGAAGAAAGTAAACAAGGTGAAAGTCTTGTTTTAGAACATAAACCCGAGAATACTAAAAAATTATTTATAGAAAGTTATGGCTGTGCGATGAATTTTTCGGATAGTGAAATCGTAGCTTCTATTTTATCTGGAAATGGATATAATACAACGCAAGTGCTGGAGGAAGCTGATTTGGTTTTGGTTAATACCTGCTCCATTCGAGACAAAGCAGAACAAACAATCCGCAAACGTCTGGAAAAATACAATGCTGTAAAACGCATCAATCCAAAGATGAAAGTGGGCGTTTTGGGCTGTATGGCGGAACGTTTGAAAAGTCAATTTCTGGAAGAAGAAAAAATTGTAGACCTTGTTGTGGGCCCTGATGCCTATAAAGATTTACCCAACCTTTTGCAAGAAGTCGAGGAAGGTCGAGATGCCATTAATGTGATTTTGTCCAAGGATGAAACCTATGGCGATATTTCTCCTGTGCGATTAATGAGCAACGGAATTACGGCTTTGGTTGCTATCACTCGTGGTTGCGATAATATGTGTACGTTTTGTGTGGTGCCTTTTACTCGTGGTCGGGAACGCAGCCGAGAGCCACAAAGTATTATGAGTGAAATTCAGGATTTATGGAGCAAAGGTTTTAAAGAAATTACACTTCTAGGTCAAAATGTAGATAGCTATTTATGGTACGGCGGCGGCTTGAAAAAAGATTATGAAAATGCTACCGAAATGCAGAAAGCAACTGCGGTAGATTTCGACCAATTACTCGAAATGGTAGCGGTTGGTTTTCCTAAAATGCGCATTCGATTTTCAACCTCCAATCCGCAAGATATGCACGAAAGTGTGCTACATGTTATTGCCAAATATCCTAATATTTGCAAGCACATTCATTTGCCTGTTCAATCGGGAAGCAATAGAATTCTAAAGGAAATGAACCGTTTGCACACGCGTGAGCGATACATGACTTTGATTGATAAAATAAGAACGATTATACCTAACAGTTCTATTTCGCAAGATATGATTGCCGGTTTCCCTACCGAAACAGAGGAAGACCATCAAGATACTTTGAGTTTAATGAATTATGTAAAATATAATTTTGGGTATATGTATTCGTATTCAGAGCGCCCAGGAACCTTGGCAGGACGTAAAATGGAAGATGATGTTACCGAACAAACTAAAGCCAGAAGATTACAAGAAATTGTTGATTTACAACAACAACATGCTTGGTTCCGTTCGGAAGAATTCATAGGTCAAACCGTAGAAGTTTTAGTCGAAAAAGTTTCAAAAAAATCTACCGAGGAGTTTTCAGGAAGAAATTCGCAAAGTATTACTGTTGTTTTTCCAAAAGAGGATTATAAAATTGGGGATTTTGTAAATGTAAAAATCACGAGTTGCACTAGCGGAACTTTAAAAGGAGAAGCGGTTGGCTATTCTGAAATGAATTAAGAAAAAAGTTAGCCAAAATTTAAAGAAAGTGGCTGGACTTTCATAACTATTTGCTAACTTTTTTTAAAACCAAAAATTGCACAAATTCAAATAAATGATCAAATAGAATTACACTAATTTTTAAAAATAGTTAAGATTTAAAATTTGTGATAATTTGTGTAATTTATGGTAAAATAAACTAACATTAAAAGGAGTTAGTTAGAATTAAACAAATTTTCACAAATTAATGATCCATGAGTGACACTAACGAATATTACTACAAGAAAGATGAGAATTACAAGATTGTAGGCATATGCATGGAAGTACATAGATTATTAGAACCTGGCTTACTTGAAATTGTATATAAAGACGCATTAGAAATTGAATTTAAAAGCCATAATATTCCTTATCAACGAGAAAAGGAATTTGCAATAGAATATAAAGGCCGTTGTTTTGCCACATAAATTTTATGCCGATTTTATAGTTTATTATGCTATAATATTAGAAGTAAAATCTGTAAAAGAAATCAGTAATGATCATCTCGCTCAAACATTAAATTATATGAAGCTTGTAGATACACCAATTGGAATAATTACAAACTTTCAAAACAAATCATTAGTCCACAAACGCCTAATTAATTCATAAAATAAATTTTGCGAAAATTTGCGCAATTTGTGGTTAAAGAAGAAACATATGGAAACTGTACAAAATATAAAACAACGCTTTGAGATTATTGGGAATGACCCAAAACTCAATCGTGCGATAGAAAAAGCAATTCAAGTAGCACCAACGGATATTTCGGTGTTGGTGGCTGGAGAAAGTGGCGTAGGTAAGGAGAATATCCCTAGGATCATCCATGCGCTTTCGCATCGCAAACACGGAAAATATATTGCCGTAAACTGCGGTGCCATTCCCGAGGGAACCATTGATAGTGAGCTTTTTGGCCACGAAAAAGGCGCTTTTACAGGAGCAACAAATACCCGTGAAGGTTATTTTGAAGTAGCCGATGGCGGAACAATTTTCCTCGATGAAGTGGGCGAATTGCCATTGACAACACAAGTTCGTTTGCTTCGGATTCTGGAAAATGGAGAATTTTTGAAAGTAGGTTCGTCACAAGTACAAAAAACCAATGTTAGAATCGTAGCTGCAACAAATGTCAACTTATTTAACGCCATCGAAAAAGGGAAATTTCGCGAGGATTTGTATTATCGTTTGAGCACCGTAGACATTACACTCCCTCCTTTGCGAGAGCGAAAAGAGGATATTCATTTGCTTTTTAGAAAATTTGCAGCCGATTTTGCTCACAAATACAAAATGCCGCCTTTAAAGTTAGATGATACTGCCGTTCAAGTTTTACAAAAATTTCGCTGGAGCGGGAACATTCGTCAATTGCGAAACGTAGCCGAACAAATTTCGGTTTTAGAAACCAATAGAGACATTTCGGGCAACACCTTACAGTCCTATTTACCTGCCGAGGGAAGCAATTTACCATCCGTAATAAAGGACAAAAAAAACGATAGCGATTTCAATACCGAAAGAGAAATTCTGTATAAAGTGCTTTTTGATATGAAAAGTGACCTGCATGATTTAAAGAAATTAACATTAGAATTAATTAAAAACGGCACTGCAAACGTACAAGAAACAAACAAATCCTTGATTACAAAAATTTATGGTTCCAAAGAGCAAGACAGCGAAATAGAGTACGAAGAACAACCACGAACCGCAGTCATGACAAGCACAAACAATGAAGAAGAGTACGAGGAACAGGAGGATAATTACCTTTTTGCCGAAACGATAGAGGAAGAAGAAATCTTGAGATTGGAACAAAAAGAAATTGAAATGATCAAAAAATCTCTAGAAAAAAACAAAGGAAAACGCAAAGCGGCAGCCGATGAATTAGGCATTTCCGAAAGAACGTTATACCGAAAAATAAAACAATTTGACCTTTAATAACGTCTACAAATTTTAAATACCTTTGTCCTTTAAATTAAAAATGAAAAACATACACTATATCTTAATTCTAGTACTCTTGGTAACTTTTAATAGTTGCTCTGTTTACAACTTTACGGGATCGTCCAAAATTGATGCTAAAACATTTCAAGTCAACTTTTTTCAAAACAACGCACCACTTATTGAACCTGGAATTGACCGTACGTTTACCTTGCAATTACAAGATTTAATTCAAAATCAAACCAATTTAAACTTGGTCAAAACAGGTGGCGAATTAACGTATGAAGGCGAAATTGTAGATTATAGAATTAGTCCAATGACCGCCACTGCTGACCAGCAAGCCGCTCAAAACCGTTTGAAAATCCGCATCAATGTTCGATTTACCAATAAAAATAAAGAAACAGATAATTTCGAGAAACCGTTTGAGTTTTTCTACGATTATCCCGCTGGCGTACAACTTACTGGTTCTGCGTTGAACACTGCGGTAAAAGAAATTTTTGATAGGATCACACAAGATATTTTTAATGAATCGTTAGCCAAATGGTAATTTATCACTAAAAAAAGCAGTACTTCCCACAATGAATGTAACCGACTATAGTTTTTTAATCAACAAACCAAGCACTATAAATGAGAAACAAACCGAAGCCTTACAAGGCGTTCTGGAAGAGTTTCCGTATTTTCAAAGTGCCAGAGCGTTGCGTCTAAAAGGGCTGTTTAGTCAAAATAGTTTTAAATATAATTTTGCCTTAAAAGTAACAGCAGCACATACAACAGACAGAACAATTTTATTCGATTTTATTACCTCCGAGGGTTTTACAGCCATTCAAAAAGAGTTATACGACAAAAAAAATCAAGAACTGCTGGACATAATCGTTATTGACAGCGTTGTTTTAGAAAATAAAGCAACACAATACAGCCCACTAGAAACCGCTATTTTAAGTTCCATCAAAGAAGCTGCCATTCACGATGTCAAACCAATACAAACCGCAATTGAAACCAAATTAGATTTGGGTAAACCATTGGATTTTACAGCAAGCGAAAAACATTCGTTTCAAGAATGGTTGCAATTATCCCGTACAGCACCAATTATTCGAGAAAACGAAACCAGTCCTGCAACTAATGAATTAAATCTTGATCCTGCCAAGAAGAAAAAAATAGATTTAATCGATAAATTCATTGAAACCAGTCCAAAAATACCACCAGTAAAACAAGGAACAGCAACCAATGTGACTTTACCAACAAATTCCGATGACCAATCCTACTTGATGACAGAGACTTTGGCAAGAGTTTATTTGGAACAAAAAAAATATCAACGTGCCATTCAAGCATATGAAATATTAATTTTGAAATATCCAGAAAAAAGTAGTTTCTTTGCAAACCATATAACAGAAATTAAGATTTTACAAAATAACAATAATTAAACAATGAGCACATTTTCAATTTTTTTAGTTTTAATAACTATAGTTTGTTTCCTATTAATAGTAGTAATAATGGTTCAAAACCCAAAAGGTGGTGGTTTATCTTCCACAATTAGCGGTTCTCAAATGTTAGGTGGCGTACAAAAAACAACCGACTTTTTAGACAAAAGTACTTGGACACTGGCCACGATATTAATTGCTTTGATTTTACTTTCTAGCTTGAGTTTTACAGGATCATTAAGTGATACTGATTCAAAAATTATTGACAAAACAGAAACTGCTGCCCCACAAACAGCGCCAGTTCAAACAGCTCCTGCTGCTCCTGCAACAAAATAATTCTCAACACCCATACAAAAATGCCAGCCTGTCAAAGCTGGCATTTTTTATAAGCAAAAATGTCAGTTTTTGGAGCTTGGCATAATTTCTGAAATCAAATAAATAAATAAAAAATAAAAAAAACATACTATTATGGCATTAAACATAAAACCGCTTTCAGACCGTGTTCTTATTGAACCAGTAGCCGCTGAAACCAAAACAGCATCAGGGATTTTTATTCCAGATACCGCCAAAGAAAAACCACAAAAAGGAACCGTAGTTGCTGTTGGAAATGGCACCAAAGAACACGAAATGACCGTGAAAATTGGCGATACCGTTTTGTACGGAAAATACGCTGGAACCGAATTAAAATTGGAAGGAAAAGATTATTTGATTATGCGTGAGGATGATATATTAGCAATTATCTAAACTGAAATTGGCTATTAGCAATTAGCTAATGGCTCAAAAAAACAATAAAAAACAACCTATTTTGGCCTAAACTTTTAAAAGGTAGCCTTACACCTGCTAAAAGCTAAAAGCTAAAAGCTAAAGAAATAAAAATGGCAAAAGATATAAAATTTGATATAGAAGCACGTGACGGATTAAAACGTGGAGTTGACGCATTAGCAAATGCTGTAAAAGTAACCCTTGGACCAAAAGGACGTAACGTGATTATTGGAAAAGCCTTTGGTGGACCTAACGTAACAAAAGATGGTGTTACTGTAGCCAAAGAAATTGAATTGAAAGACCCATTAGAAAATATGGGGGCTCAAATGGTAAAAGAAGTAGCTTCAAAAACCAACGATTTGGCAGGAGACGGAACAACAACTGCAACCGTTTTAGCACAAGCCATCGTAAAAGAAGGTTTGAAAAACGTTGCTGCAGGTGCCAATCCAATGGATTTGAAACGCGGTATCGACAAAGCTGTTGAAGCTATTGTTGCTGACCTTGCTAAACAAGCCAAAGTAGTAGGAAGCGATTCAGAAAAAATAAAACAAATTGCTTCTATCTCTGCCAATAACGACGAAGTAATTGGTGAATTGATTGCTAATGCTTTCGCAAAAGTAGGTAAAGAAGGTGTAATCACCGTGGAGGAAGCCAAAGGAACAGATACGTATGTTGATGTTGTGGAAGGAATGCAATTTGACAGAGGATACCTTTCTCCATATTTTGTGACCAATCCAGAAAAAATGGAAGCGGAACTTGAAAGTCCATACATCCTTTTGTATGACAAAAAAGTTTCTTCTTTGAAAGAATTATTGCCAGTATTGGAACCAATTGCACAAACTGGAAAACCATTATTGATCATTGCCGAAGATGTAGATGGTGAAGCATTATCTACTTTAGTGGTAAATAAATTGCGTGGAGCCTTGAAAATCGCTGCTGTAAAAGCACCTGGTTTTGGAGACCGTAGAAAAGCAATGCTAGAAGATATCGCTATCTTAACCGGCGGAACTGTAATTTCTGAAGAAAGAGGATACACCCTTGAAAACACTACTCTAGAAATGCTAGGAACTGCAAAAAGAGTGACTATAGACAAAGACAACACTACTATTGTAAGTGGTGCTGGCGAAGCGGATATGATCAAGAATCGTGTCAACCAAATTAAAGGTCAAATGGAAGCTACAACTTCTGATTATGACAAAGAAAAATTGCAAGAACGTTTGGCTAAATTAGCTGGTGGTGTTGCAGTACTTTATGTTGGCGCTGCTTCTGAAGTGGAAATGAAAGAGAAAAAAGACCGTGTTGACGATGCGCTTCATGCGACTCGTGCCGCTGTTGAAGAAGGAATTGTTGCAGGTGGTGGTGTGGCTTTATTGAGAGCTAAAGCAGCTTTGGCAGCTATCAATGCGGACAATGCAGACGAAAAAACCGGAATCCAAATCATATCTCGTGCTATCGAATCGCCATTGAGAACTATCGTAGAAAACGCTGGTCTTGAAGGTTCAGTAGTCGTTGCAAAAGTATCAGAAGGTACTGGTGACTTTGGTTATAATGCCAAAACGGACGAATATGTTGATATGCTAAAAGCGGGAATTATTGATCCTAAAAAAGTAACTCGTATTGCTTTAGAAAACGCTGCTTCGGTTGCGGGAATGATCTTAACTACCGAATGTGCTTTGATTGACATCAAAGAAGAAACTGGTGGCGGCAACCCAATGGGTGGCGGTATGCCGGGAATGATGTAATCTTAAATTACAAAAACAAAAATTCCTATTTGGGAATAACCAAAAAATCCGAAGTGTATAAGCTTCGGATTTTTTTTGTTTAAGAGTGTTTATCTTCTGGTCTTTTTTTCATTAGTTTTAGGAATACTGGCAGGGTAGAGATTAGGATTATCCCAATCACAATGTATTCAATATGCTCCTTTAAATCTATCCCGTGTTGTAAAAACACGCCATACAAGTAATGCCCAGAAAAAATCAAAACAAACGACCACATAAACGAACTAACAATATTAAAGAACATGAATTTCTTTTTATCCATCGAAACAATTCCCGCAACTATAGGTGCAAATGTTCTAAAAATGGGTAAGAAACGAGCAAAAATTATCGCTTTTCCACCATACTTTTCGAAGAAATCTTTGGACTGAAGTAAGTATTTTTTCTTGAACCAAAAAGTATCTTCTTTTTTAAATAAATAATAACCACTTTTAGCCCCAAACCAATAGCCTACCATATTTCCTAAAACACCTGAAAGTGCCACTAAAACCGATAGTATTGTTACGTTTACAAAATCACTTTCAAGAAACAAGACATTCTGAATTAAATCGCGACTGTAAATACCCGCCAAAAAAAGCAAACTATCACCCGGAAGAAAAAATCCAGCAAAAAGACCCGTTTCAGCAAAAACGATAAACAGAACAATGTACAAACCAAATTGAATCCCTCCTATTTGTAACGTAATATAAAACTCTGGATTGAGTAATTGTGTCCATTCAAAATTAGTCATAAATAGTTTTTAAGGTAATTGTATGAGCGTGTGAAATTAAGGATAATTTAGCAAAGTCGCAATTTATTACTCTTTTTTAAAGTTTTCTTAACGGATAAGAATTGAAAAAAAATTAAAAAAATGCTAGCTAGCTCCAATTATTTTTCTCTCACATACAAGCAACAAGAAGGTAGTTTTTCGTAATTCTCGGTAATTGCTTTTACTTCATCGGTGTCGTGACCTGCTTTTGCAATGGCTTTTTTGACATCTAATGGGGTACATTTTTCTTCGTTCAAAATCAGACTTAACTGATGCGTTTCGATATTCCAAACCGCCGATTTTACGCCTGCAACACCAAAAGCCGCTTTCTGAATCCTGCGCTGGCATTGTTCGCAATTGCCATTAACTTCGGTCACAAACTTGGCATTTTTATTTTTTTTCACTTGTGCATTGGCAGTAAAGCCAGCAAGAAGAAGTGCGAGTACTATAACTATATTTTTCATTTGTATAAAAGTATTAAAATTGATTTTTGAAATTGATTTTTGAAATTGCCATTGAAATTGACATTGCCATTGCCATTGAAATTGACTTTTGTCATCATTTTATTTTAAACCGCAACCCAGCATAATACATTTGTCCAAAAACGGGTGCGTACACCACCGATGCATCAAAAGTCGCTCCAAAAGGATTCTCGGAACCCAAAATAGCTTTTGATTGGGTATAATTACCTATGTTTTCGCCACCAACATAGACTTCAAAAGTTGGCGAAAAAGTTCTAGTAATTTGGGCATTCATCAAGGAATACGCTTTTGAAAATTCGGGTAGTCGGTCTGCTATAGGATTCGATGCTGTGTTGGGCAATTGTTGCGCGCCAATCCAGTTGAAGGTATAATCTAGTTTCCATTGTTGTCCTTTGTCGCCAAGATGCGTTTCGTATTCTAAATTGCCAAAAAACCTGTTTTTGGCTTGCAAAGGTTTTTGAAAACGCCCTGAAAGATAATCGGTTTTAACGTCATAGAATTTATAGGCGGTACGCAAATTCAAATGTGTAGCCAGTTCATAATTGAATTCTAATTGTAAACTATTAGCGTACGATTTTCCTTTTAGATTGTAGAATAAAACCTGTTGTGGACTTTGCATCAAATCGACCACGGCTTGATTTTGAAAATCAGTTCTATAGAAATCAAAACCAACATCGGCATTTTTGCCAAAAATTAAAAATTTCTGATTGAAACTCAAACCATAATTCCAAGCAATTTCGGGATTTAAACCATAAATTTTGCCGGAATTATCCAAAACTGAAAAGGTTCGAGAACTAGCAAAAAGCGACTGATTTTCGGCAAAAATATTTGCCGCACGCTTGCCTCGACCAGCCGAAAATCGCAACACAGCTTTTTCCCAAGGATTGTAACGCACATGCAATCTTGGCGTTACAAAAGTCCCCAAACGATTGTGATTGTCTATTCGACCACCAAGAATAATACTGAAATTATCGGCATTGTCATAGGTATATTCAAAAAAAGCACCAACCGAATTGTCGGTTCTACTGTAATCATTTATGGTGACTAATTCTTGGTATTTGTCATAGGTAAAATTCAATCCCGTGGCAAATTTGTGCATGGTATTGTTGATAATCGAATTAAAAATCAGATTCGAATAGTAACTACTTTGCTTGATATTATAAGGATTTAAACCGAAATACGATTGCTGATTGTGGCTGTTAAACGCGTTTTGAAAACCAATGCTTTGGTACGGCATATCTTTAAAAACATAGCCCACTTTGGTGGAAACATCCAGCCGTTCGGTATTGATTTCGGAACCCCAATAGTGCGTGGTACCTCGGTCTTTTGCAGGATCAAAATCCAACTGCCCTGTTTGTTTTTTATCATTCATGTACCTGAAATTGATAAAACTTACCAATCCTTTTTCGGCATTATAGTATTGATAGCGATTCAAAATATTGACTTGTTTGGCTAACGGATTATCTAGGAAACCATCTTTATTTTGATCCATTTTAGCCGTTCTCGTGTTGCCATGAAGGAACAAAGAGCTGCTCCATTTATCGGATATTTTGGTGTTGAAATGGGTATTTAACTCGAAACGAGCATCCGATGAACCATAAACATTCAAGAAAAAAGGAATGTTATTGATGGGTTTTAGTAACTCGGCATTGATTTGCCCCGAAATACTTTCGTAGCCATTGACAACACTTCCGGCACCTTTGGTAATTTGAATGCTTTCGACCCAAGTGCCTGGGGTAAACGACAATCCATACGCTTGCGAAGCACCACGAACCGAGGGAATATTCTCTTCGGTAATCATCAGGTATGGGCTCGTAAGTCCCAACATTTTGATTTGTTTGGTTCCCGTTAGCGCATCGGCAAAATTGACATCGATTGATGGATTGGTCTCAAAACTTTCGGCGAGATTACAACAGGCCGCTTTTAGCAATTCCTTGCTGGTCACCAGTATGGTGTTGCCTGTTACGGTAAAGGATTTTTGAATTCCTTTTCGCTTTGCGGTAACTTTGATTTCATTGAGTTTTTCTTGAGAAAAAACAGCATTCGAAAACAAAATACCCACCAATAGCGGTATTATTTTTTGCATAATTAAGCGTTTTATAGTGTTATAAAAAAGACTCAAACCACAAGCAATGATTTGATTTTTATACCATTATAAAATCAGGCGTAAAAAATATATTGGCTGTACAGCTGGAAAAGTGGCGGCGCATTGGCATCGCAACAATAGGAAGTTGGCTGGTTTTTATGGAAAGAAGAAGTTCCAATTGTAACAAAAGGATAGGATTGTGGAACGATAAAAACAGAGGGGAATTCAAAGAAAAAAACCTTGACGGTGGCGTTTTCGGATTTTTTTTGAAAATGAAATACTTTGTCCTTGCAACAACTGTCTTTTTTAGAAACAACTTTTTCGCAGCAACCTTTTTCGATTTTTAAAGAAGGAAAAGCAGTCTTTAAAGATACCGAAGCAATCGAATCTCCACAATAATGTACATTAAAAGCAAAACCCATATTGGAAACCAATAGGAATAATGCTAAAAATAAACTTATGGATTTCTTGGCGTTCATACTGCAAAATTATCTAAAATAGAGACACCAAAACCAAATAAAATGTTATTTTTTGTTTTGCTTTTTTTGAAAATAAAAAGCCGGCACAAAAAGAATCACAAAAACGGGTTGAATCAAAAACCGTCGGATGTAAAAGAGCAGGAAATTATGAGGTTCGTCATACAGAAAAAGCACCGAAAAGAAAGCCACGATTAGCATCAAAAAGAAAAAAAGATACAAAAAGGTAGCGAATTTGATCATTTCAATTTCTTGAAACAACGCATAAATAATCCCCAAAGACAACAACATATTCAAAGCGTACCGAAATAATAACGACAAAAACAAGGGCAAAGCACGGTACTCTGGCAATGGCAAAGCATTAAAATCTTCTTTGAAATACTCCAAAAAAGGATCGTAAAATAAAGTCGTTTCGTAAGCTCGCGTGAGTGCCAAAAGCAGTATTAAAACCAACACTGATAAGGCTCTTGCTTTATGATTGAATAGTATTTTTAGCATATTTAGAAAAATTAGTAACCCAAATTACCCATAAAAGAAAAACGACACCATAAATAAATAACGGAAAAATAATATCGTGCAAAAGTGACCCATATTCTGGAAAATGATACAGCAAAACGCACAAAGCCGCAATTCGAAAAACATTTAGAATATAAATAAGAAGGCTTCCGCCAAGGATAAAAAGCAAAGTCGTTTTAAGTTTACCCGAAAAAGCCACTACAAAAGCAATAAACAAAATGATGACACTTATGGCATTGCAGCCTTCAATGATTCGGGCAATTCCTTTTTGATGGTACCATAATTTCACGTAATTGGTACCCGATTCTTCGATCCTAACGGAATTTGGTTCCAACCATTGAAGTACTTGCTGGGTATTTTGAGCTACTTTTAGAGTAATCGAATCCAAACCATCAACACCAAAACTGCTCAAATAATAGTCATACAGCAAGGACAAAACGATGTAGGTTAGAAAAAAAGTGCCCAAAAAAAGCAAAAACGGTTTGTAAATACTAAAATATTTTTTCAAAGTGATTTTTTAACAAAATTAAATAAATTATGAAACGAGCATTAAATACTTTTGTAAAAAATAAAAAAATGACCTTTCAAGAACTACAACCAAAAGTAACCGAAATTACTATAAATACAACACTTTCTAGAGACGAAAAATTGTTAGCCGTTTGCGAACTCTTGAGCAATGGCATTGCCTATTATAATTGGGTAGGATTTTATTTTGCTAATCACGAGACCCAAACGTTACATCTTGGTCCTTACGTGGGCGCCGAAACCGACCATACTGTAATCCCATTTGGGAAAGGAATTTGTGGTCAAGTGGCAGTTTCTAATGCTAATTTTGTCGTTCCAGATGTGGCCGCACAAGACAATTATATTGCGTGTAGTTTTACCGTAAAATCCGAAATTGTGGTACCACTTTTTGTAAACGGTAAAAACATTGGTCAAATAGATATAGACAGTCATGTAATTGATCCCTTTACCGAAGCCGACGAACGTTTTCTTGAGTTTGTGAACCAAGAAATTGCGAAGTTATTTTAAAGTGTAAATAAACATAAAACAGCCGTTCGACTATTTTCGATTCTTAATATTTTAATCAAAAAAAGTATCGAGAAGTGTTTTCTAATTTATCTTTAGTACCTTTGTTTACTTTTTATTTAAAAATGTTAAACAAAACTGATTTTGAGAATGAAAAAAAGCCACCCCGATAATGTTGTTTTTTCTGAAGAAAAAGGATATAACGCAAGTGTTTTGCCTTATGCAACAAGTGTAGGCGCACCCGTGATTAAAACCGATGATGTAGTTGCTTGGAAAACTAGAGGCATTCATAATGTCAATAAAGAATTCGAAAACAAGTTCAACGAGCTCAAACAACAATACCAAAAATTGATGCAAGAATACGAATGGAATGATATCGTATACAACGCTAAATTTTCGTTTGAACCTGTTATTGGCGAAATTTACCATTTGTATACGGGTGATGATGGGATTCATTTTTTGTCCTTAATTGGGCCACAGGAATGGAACAAAGAACACATTGCTACCTTTAAATTGAATAGCGACAAAAAGTGGATGCTTTTAAATCAAAAAGACCATTTTTCTTCCTATTAGCACTAAATTTTGGGTGAATCACCTGCTTTTAAGGGGCAACGCAAAATGATATTCTTTTTTTATCTCAAATAATTTATAAACACCAAAGCGTTCGATTTTAAAACAATTGTGAATTAAAAAAAATACACCACTGGTTGCTTCGCCTGTTCACCAGCGCTCGGGTCACAGATTTTAAAACCAAAATAACGCTGTTTGATTGCACAAATTCAAAAATCAGTGTCAATTTCATTACTTTTAAGTTATTAAAATCTGTGAATCTGTGACAGTCTTTATAAAAGCGAATGACCTTTACAAACGCAAAGTTATTGGGTATAAAAAGTATTTATTCCAACTGAATTTAATTTTTGCGAACTGTTTAACACAGAAAATAAATTCAAAAACAATGGTAATGACGACATTTTTAAAAGCAAATTGGGAAAACATCATTATGGCCAATTATGCCATTGATCCAGAAATCTTAAAGCCTTACCTACCCAAAGGAGTGAATTTAGATGTTTACGATGGCAAAGCCTATGTTAGTTTGGTTGGTTTTATGTTCAAAAACACAAAGTTGTTCCAAATCCCAATTCCGTTTTTAGGAACTTTCGAAGAAATTAATTTGCGTTTTTATGTCTACAGAAAAGAAGGCGGTACCATCAAACGTGGCGTTGTATTTATCAACGAAACTATTCCTTACAAAATAGTAGCTTGGATGGCGAATAAATTATACAAAGAACATTATACTGTGGTGCCAACCAAACATGAAATTGTAAAAAGTTCCGCTACTACCAAAATAAAATTCGAATGGCTCTTGCATAAAAAATGGAACAGTATTTATGTAGAAGCAGCCAATGAATCCCAAGAAATGGAGCAAAATACTTTGGAAAAATTCATTTATGAGCACTATTTTGGCTACACAAAAATCGACGACAACAACACCGAAGAATACCAATTACAACACCCAAGTTGGAATGTTCAAAAAGTGGTAGATTATAAAATAGATTGCGATTTTGAAGCCATGTATGGCAAATGCTTTTCGGTTTTAAACCATACTAAACCCGAAGCAGTATTTATTGCCCAAGGTTCCGCCGTAAAAGTTGCCTGGAAAAGAACCAAATTAGAGTTTACAAAGCAAGAAAACGGCAATGAAAATTCTGAATTTGAATAACAAAGAGAATTTAGTTGGTACAGTTTATGTGAAAAACGTCCGAATGGTTACTTTTTTGGATTTTTAAGGTTTTTTTTGAATTTTTATAGTACTTTTGCACCCGTCTTACAATAGCTGTATGACATACATAACAATCATTTAAATAATATTAGCATGTATTTAACGAAAGAAGTTAAAGAAGAAATCTTCGCAAAACACGGAGAAAAAACAAACACAGGAAAGTCAGAAGCACAAATTGCTTTATTTACTTTCAGAATTAGCCACCTTACAGAGCATTTGAAAAAAAATCGTCACGATTACAACACAGAGCGTTCATTAGTATTGCTAGTAGGTAAAAGAAGATCTTTGTTGGATTACTTGAAAAAGACAGAAATCAACAGATACCGTGAAATTATCAAAGTATTGGGTATTAGAAAATAATCAATATATAAAAGAGGTGCGAAAGTGCCTCTTTTTTATTTTAGAATTTAAATGGAAAGATTTAGATTCTTATAAAAAAGCTATTCGTTCTTACTAAACAGATAGCCCTTAAAAAAGTTAGGTTTTCATTGGAATTTTAGGCATTAACTACGCAAACAACTACACACAACTAAAAAACCATTGTATAAACAATTAGAAAAAAAATTATGATTCCACAATTATTTGTAGAAAGCATCGATTTAGGTGATGGCAGAAACATCACAATCGAGACAGGAAGATTAGCCAAACAAGCTGATGGATCTGTAGTAGTACGTATTGGAAAAACTGTTATTTTAGGAACAGTTGTATCCTCAAGAAAAGCAAGTCCAGGTATCGATTTCTTACCACTTACGGTAGATTATCGCGAAAAATTTGCAGCAGCAGGTCGTTTTCCTGGTGGTTTCTTCAAAAGAGAAGCACGTCCAAGCGATAACGAAGTATTAACAATGAGATTAGTTGACCGTGTTTTGCGTCCGCTTTTCCCATCAGATTATCACGCAGAAGTGCAAGTTATGATTCAGTTGATGTCTCATGACGAAGATGTAATGCCAGATGCATTAGCAGGTTTAGCCGCTTCGGCAGCTTTGGCTTTGTCTGACATTCCTTTTGAAACGTTGATTTCAGAAGCCAGAGTGGGAAGAATTGACGGTAAATTTATCATCAATCCATCTCGTGCACAATTAGAATTATCGGATATCGATATGATGATTGGCGCTTCAACCGATTCTATCGCCATGGTAGAAGGTGAAATGAAAGAAATCTCGGAAGCAGAAATGGTAGAAGCCATTAAATTTGCGCACGAGCACATCAAAAACCAAATTGCAGCGCAAGAACGTTTGCAAGCCGCTTTTGGAAAAAAAGAAGTGCGTACCTACGAACAAGAAAAAACAAACGATGCTATTTACGCTAAAGTAAAAGCAGCAGCTTACGATAAAATTTATGCTATTGCAAGCAAAGGTTCTTCTAAACAAGAGCGTACAGCAGCATTTGCAGAAGTAAAAGAAGAAGTAAAAGCTTTATTCTCTGAAGAAGAATTGGCAGTTGATGGCGATTTAGTTTCTAAATATTTTTACAAAACTAATAAAGAAGCCGTTCGTAACGTAACTTTAGATTTAGGAACTCGTTTAGACGGAAGAAAAACTACAGAAATCAGACCAATCTGGTGTGAAGTAGATTATTTACCATCGGTTCACGGATCTGCATTGTTTACTCGTGGAGAAACGCAAGCATTGGCAACAGCCACTTTAGGAACTTCTAGAGAAGCCAACCAAATTGATTCCCCTTCTGAACAAGGAGAAGAAAAATTCTATTTACATTATAATTTTCCACCATTTTCTACAGGAGAAGCGCGTCCGTTGAGAGGAACTTCAAGAAGAGAAGTTGGTCACGGAAACTTAGCACAACGTGCTTTGAAAAACATGATTCCTGCTGATTGTCCTTACACGATTCGTGTGGTTTCGGAAGTATTAGAATCAAATGGTTCTTCTTCAATGGCTACCGTTTGTGCTGGAACATTATCATTGATGGATGCTGGTATTCAAATGATTCGTCCCGTTTCTGGAATTGCAATGGGATTGATTACGGATGGGGATCGTTTTGCAGTTTTATCAGATATTTTAGGTGATGAAGATCATTTAGGAGATATGGATTTCAAAGTAACTGGAACTTCTGAAGGAATTACCGCTTGTCAAATGGACATCAAAATTGATGGATTGAAATACGAAATCATGGAAGCAGCTTTGGCTCAAGCTAGAGACGGTCGTTTGCATATTTTGAACATACTTACAGATACTTTGGCGCAACCAAAAGCAGATGTTAAGGCATACGCTCCAAAAATCTTGATGCGTACCATTCCTGGAAACTTCATTGGTGCCCTAATTGGTCCTGGTGGAAAAGTGATTCAAGAATTGCAAAAAGCAACCGGTTGTACTATCGTTATCAACGAGGAAAATGATATGGGAATTGTTGAAATTCTTGGAACTGATCCTGCAGGAATTGAAGCTGTATTAGCAAAAATCCAATCGATTACTTTCAAACCACAAATGGGCGAAGCGTATGAAGTTAAAGTAATCAAAATGCTTGATTTTGGTGCAGTAGTAGAATATCTTGACGCTCCAGGAAACGAAGTATTGCTTCACGTATCGGAATTGGCTTGGGAACGCACTGAAAACGTTGCCGATGTAGTGAATATGGGCGATGTCTTTATGATTAAGTATTTAGGTTTAGACCCAAAAACGCGTAAAGAAAAAGTGTCTAGAAAAGCTTTGATGCCAAGACCTCCAAGAGAATCTTAATTAGTAAATCCTTTTATTTTACTAAAAGTATATTTTATAAAGAACCCCGTTTCATTCCTTTGAAACGGGGTTTTTGGTTATCTATTTTTAAGAACTTGAAGTAATTTTTCGTTAATAAAATAATTGCTCTTTCCTATTTTAATTTTTGTCAAAAATTTATTTTCGTCATCTTCCAAAGCATTCAAATAAGTTCTTGCTGTGTGACGATGAATTTTAAGTTCGTGCTCCAGAAAATCTATTTTTGTGTATAAAAATTCAACCTATTTATACACGTTTTTACAACGTGTATAAAAAACAATGCTTTCTTATACACGTTGTAAGTTGCACGCATACAAAAATGTATTTTCACATGTCATTTTTATATCATACCCAAAAAACACTACGAACTCCGATTCCTGAACAGGAATCCGTTTTTTTGGTTTTATTCATCATTTTAATCAACTATATTTGCTACAACTAACAAAAATCAATTTTGAAAAGATAAATAGATAATAACAACATATAAAAATTAGCGTTTAGCGAAAGAACCTGTATTCTGAAAATTCGACACTTCAAAATACCTACAGGGAAGTTTAAGCTAACGTTCATGCATAGGCGTGGACGTTACTTTGCTTTGTAGGTACGGGCGTCGAATCCCGCAGAATACAAGTAAGGTAATTAGTCTGCGCTTCTTTTTGTTACTCCAACAAAAAACATGAAACTATACGCTACGGTCGAAGCAGTCTTAAAAAACGAACCCAATTATGTAACCGATGACGGTGACTTGAAAAAATGGGTAATTATTAGCAAAGCACAAAATTGCGATGCAGAATTAATCTCCATATTATTAGAAAATCCAGAAGTTAAAACTCATTTTTTTATTCCTATTAAAGATGTGCTGGTTTTTAACCAAGCATTATTTATAGAGTTTATGGAGCAAAAGAATTATTTGAACGATAGTTTTACTGCTTACAAAAACAAAATAGGATTAACGACTGATGGTAAATTCCTAAACCAACGAAACGAAGTAGCTCTAGTTTGGCCTTACAAAGATTGTGTTCTCGAAGGAGGACAAAGCCGAGAGGAAGACAAACGGGAAGAAATTTTCTTTAATGAAGTTTTGGCACAAGACGAAATCAACCAATTACTAGACCCAAAAGTAGTAACCAATGTGAAAACATTCACAGCAGAGGGAGAAAAAGCATTTGAAGGTTTTACTAGAAATGAGCAAGGAACAATAACCGATAATTTGGTTATAAAAGGCAATAATTTGTTGGATTTGCATTCATTAAAAGAAGAGTTTGCTGGAAAAGTAAAGCTCATTTATATTGACCCACCCTATAATACAGGAAGTGATGGATTTAAGTATAATGATAATTTTAATCATTCTACTTGGCTGACTTTTATGAGGAATAGGTTAGTTGTTGCAAGGGATTTATTGAAAAATGAAGGTGTGATATTTGTTCAATGTGATGATAATGAACAAGGTTATTTAAAAGTTTTGATGGATGATATTTTTACTTCATCAAACTTTATAGAAACCTTTATTTGGAAAAATACTGACAATGCACCAACATTATCTAAAAAATCTAGAAAAAATATTGAGTTTATACACTGCTATGAAAAATCTATTAATACTTCAAAAGGTTACAAAGGAAGAAATAGTGATAATGACGACGCACCTTTGTTAAATAGCGGTAACCCAATAACAACATTGGAATTTCAAAATGGATTAATTCAATTCAAAATTGCTGATGGAATTTATAAAAAAGGAAATTATGATAAAATTGAAATAATTGACGATTTAGTTGTAGAAAATGGACTTAATAAAAATACAATTAGATTACAAGGACAGTTTAAGTGGCAACAATCCTTTTTGGATGATGAGATTACAAAAGGAACTTACTTTTTAATTAAATCAAATTTATTTTCAATTAGATATCAAAGAAAAACAGCTTCAAATATTGCTCCTGATAAATTTTTGGATGAAAACTATTTGTCAAAAGCTATTGGTGTAGAGACGAATGAGGATTCAAAAAAACATATTGATTCTCTAAAATTAAATTTTGATTCATATCCTAAACCAGAAACATTAATTGCTTTTTTAATTAAAGCTGTAACTGAAGAAAACGATATTGTACTTGATTATCATCTAGGTAGCGGAACTACTTGTGCTACAGCTCATAAAATAAAAAGACAGTATATTGGGATTGAACAATTAGATTATATAGAAACTGTTGCTGTTGAACGCCTTAAAAAAGTAATTGCGGGTGAACAAGGTGGAATCTCTAAATCCGTCAATTGGCAAGGCGGTGGTTCTTTTACTTATTTAGAACTCAAAAAATACAATCAAACTTTTGTAGATAAAATACTTGAAGCCAAAGACAGCGAAACCTTATTTGGGATTTGGGAAGAGATGAAAAATAAATCCTTTCTGAATTATAATATCGCTATTCAAAAACAATCAGCACATATAGAAGACTTCAAAAAACTAGAATTTTCGGTACAACAAGAACTTTTGATTGCTTTATTGGATAAAAATCAATTGTATGTTAATCTTTCGTCTTTAAAAGATGTTGATTTTGAATGTACTGCTGAAGAATTAAAAGTAACACAGGATTTTTATCAACTCAAGAAATAGATAAAAGACCTACAAGGTTTTGGAAACCTTGCAGGTCAACTCGATTTCCTGCAAGGTTTTTTTCAAACCTTGTAGGTATAATAAAACAACAGGACTATGGCTTATTTATACGACACATTAAAAGATAATTTTGGTAAAATTGCTATTTCAAAAGTTGAAATCCCCAATTATATTTCAGACAATCTTAAACCAGGTTACGGAGAAAGAGAGTATCAAAAAGAAGCTTTTCAGCGCTTCATACTTTTCTATAATGAAGATTTTGAAGGGAAACCGAGAAAACCATTTCATTTGATGTACAATATGGCTACAGGAAGCGGTAAAACGCTTATTATGGCAGGATTAATGTTGTATTTATACGAGAAAGGTTATTGTAACTTTTTGTTTTTTGTACATTCTAATACCATTTTGGATAAGACCAGAGAGAATTTTTTAAATTCTTCGGCTAGTAAATATTTATTCAATCAGGATATTGTTGTCAATGGACAGAAAGTATATGTAAAAGAAGTGCGGAACTTTGATGAAGCCGATGATAGAAATATCAATATCCATTTTACTTCGATTCAAAAACTACATTCAGATTTGGTTCAAAGTGAGAAAGAAAACGCATTGAGTTTAGAGGATTTTAAGAACCGAAAAATAGTATTATTGGGCGATGAAGCACATCATTACAATGCTAATACGCAAAGTCAGACCCAATTATTTCAAAGTTGGGAAAAACTGATTGAGGATATTCATCAGGCAGATTTGAATAATATATTGTTAGAATTTACCGCTACTTTAGATTATGAAAAGCAAGATATTGTCAAGAAATATGAAGATAAAGTACTGTTTAAATACGATTTAAAACAGTTTCGATTGGATAAATTTTCAAAAGAAATCAATTTAATTCGGTCTAATTATGATGAAAAAGAACGAGTTATTCAAGCCATTATCCTTAATCAATACCGTCAGGAATTGGCGACCAAACAAAACATCAATTTGAAACCTGTAATTCTTTTTAAGGCAAAGCAAACCATAAAAGAATCTGAACAAAATAAGCAAAATTTTCATCAATTGATAGAAAGTTTAGACGGAGGTAGTATTGATGCTATTCGAGAAACTTCAACTGTGGCAATTGTTCAGAAAGCTTTTTCATTTTTTGACACTATTCATTTATCTTCAAATGAATTGGCTAAAAGGCTAAAATCTAATTTTCGTCCAGAAAATTGTTTGAGTGCCAATGACGAAAAAGAAGCCGAAGCCAATCAAATAAAATTGAATACACTTGAGGATGCGAATAATCCAATTCGAGCGATTTTTGCAGTTCAAAAATTAAATGAAGGTTGGGATGTTTTGAATTTGTTTGATATTGTGCGTTTGTATGAAGGACAAAATTCGGGAGGTTCTAATAAAACATTTGGAAAAACTACTGTTGCCGAAGCACAGTTAATAGGTAGAGGAGCGCGCTATTTTCCGTTTACTTTGGATATTGACCAAGACAAATACAGAAGGAAATATGATGATGCAATAGATAATGATTTTAAGGTTTTAGAAGAGTTATATTATCATACCAAAGACGAAAGTAAATACATTTCGGAACTCAAAAAAGCACTAGAACATTTTGGAAGCACAGAGAAAGAAGAAGATTTTATTCAATTCTCTCTTGAATTAAAAGACGATTTTAAAACAACTGATTTTTATAAAACAGGAACGGTTGTTTATAATAAGCGAAAAGAAAAGAGTTATGCTAATGTGAAATCATTTGCCGATTTAGGTGTTGTCAAAAAAAATTATGAGTACATTTTGTCTTCGGGAAGTGGAAGAATGTCAGGAATGTTTAGCTCTGATTTTGAAATTTCAGACGATAAAAGTACTGCAAAAGATGTCAAGCTGAATGAGATACTAAATCAACATATTATTAGATATGCATTAGCTCAAAATCCATTTTTCCATTTCGATAAATTATCAAAATACTTTCCAAATATTCCGTCAACAAGTTTTTTTATCAACGACAAAGACTATTTAGGTAATCTTGAAATTGCTTTTGTTGGTAATAAAAAGCGACTAGAAAACATTTCGAACAAAGACTATTTGCTAGCAATTCAAGGACTGTTATCTGCTATTGAAATCGAGATAAAAGCAAACTTAACGCAATACGAAGGGTCGGATTATATTCAGAAAAAAGTGCACGAGGTTTTTAGAGACAAATCTTTAAAAATAAATAGATACGATGAGAGAGCTGATGGACAAGAAAGTTTAGTAGTTAATGAACCGTGGTATGTTTACAATGCGAATTACGGGACAAGCGAAGAGAAAGATTTTGTAAAAATGTTTGCTGGGCGATTTGAAAGTTTAAACAAAAAATTTGATAATATCTTTTTAATCCGAAATGAAAGGGAAATAAAAATCATTGATAAATTAGGTCGTGCTTTTGAACCCGATTTTCTTTTATTTTGCAAGCAAAAAGAAGGTGAAGAATTGACTTTTCAAGTATTCATTGAGCCTAAAGGAGGGCATTTAATTTCTCATGATAAATGGAAAGAAGATTTTCTTAAAGAAATAGAAGGAGAAAAAAGAACGATAAAAATTAATACCGATAAATATAGAATTACGGGAGTTCCTTTTTATAATAACAAAATCGAAAATGACTTTAAAAAATCGTTAGAATCGGTTTTGGGGATTTGAACAAAATTTATTTACTCCTTTTTTGTAACTTTAATACAACTCCGTACGTATAACCATTTGTACACTTAAAAAATTGAGGAGACAACAACATGAGACAACTTAAAATCACCAAGCAGGTAACCAATCGTGAAACTGCATCATTAGACAAATATTTACAAGAAATAGGTAAAGTTGACCTTATTACCGCTGACGAAGAAGTAGAATTGGCACAAAAAATTAAAGCTGGCGATCAAAAAGCGTTAGAGAAATTAACAAAAGCCAATTTGCGTTTCGTAGTTTCGGTAGCCAAACAATACCAAAACCAAGGGCTTACACTTCCCGATTTGATTAATGAAGGAAATCTAGGTTTGATAAAAGCAGCACAACGTTTTGATGAAACTCGTGGTTTCAAATTCATTTCATACGCTGTATGGTGGATTCGTCAATCTATTTTGCAAGCCTTGGCAGAGCAATCTCGTATCGTTCGTTTGCCTTTAAATAAAATTGGTTCTATCAATAAAATCAACAAGATGTATGCTTTATTAGAACAATCTAACGAGCGTCCGCCCTCTGCTGAAGAAATTGCCAAAGAACTGGACATGACCGTAAATGACGTGAAAGAATCCATGAAAAATTCTGGTCGTCACTTATCTATGGATGCACCGCTTGTAGAAGGAGAAGATTCCAACCTTTATGATGTATTGCGTTCAGGTGAATCTCCAAATCCAGACAGAGAATTAATTCACGAATCATTGCGTACCGAAATTGAGCGTTCACTAGAAACCTTGACTCCAAGAGAAGCGGATGTTGTTCGTTTATATTTTGGTCTTGGTGATCAACATCCAATGACGCTTGAGGAAATTGGCGAAACTTTTGATCTAACGCGTGAACGTGTTCGACAAATCAAAGAAAAAGCAATCCGTAGATTGAAACATACTTCCAGAAGCAAAATCTTGAAAACGTATTTAGGCTAATTAGTCTTAAAGTTAGAAAGTTCAAAAAGTCTAAAGGTTTCTTTTTACTTTTAGACATTTGACTTTCGACTATACAGCAAACAACAGTCTGATTAACTGTTCGTTTTTTGATTGATGATTGAAACTCCGGCTGATTACCGGAGTTTTTGTTTTTTATACTACCTTTGCAAAATAATACAACTGTATCACTCCATCGTATAGAAGATTCACAATTGGAACACTAGTGAATTCCACAAACGATACAAAAAATAAAAAAATGTCTAAAAACACCCTTATTGCCCCTTCTGTTTTGGCTGCTGATTTTGCCAATTTACAACGTGATGTCGAAATGATAAATGCCAGTGAAGCTGATTGGTTTCATATCGATATTATGGATGGCGTTTTTGTTCCCAACATTTCTTTTGGAATGCCCGTACTCGAAGCGATTTCAAGACATGCCAAAAAAACAATTGATGTGCATTTGATGATTGTAAATCCAGATCAATACATTAAAACATTTGCATCATTGGGCGCTAATATCTTGACAGTGCATTACGAAGCCTGCACCCATTTGCACCGTACGCTTCAAGCCATCAAGGACGAAGGAATGAAAGCGGGTGTTGCGCTCAATCCGCATACGAGTATCGACTTGCTAGAGGACGTCATCAACGATATTGATATGGTATGTATTATGAGTGTTAATCCTGGTTTTGGAGGACAATCATTTATAGAAAACACCTACGAAAAAGTGCGAAAATTAAAAGATTTGATCACTAGAAAAGGGGCTAATACGATAATAGAAATTGACGGTGGCGTTACGAATAAAAACGCAAAACAACTTGTAGAAGCAGGTTCTGATGTGCTTGTAGCAGGAAGCTTTGTATTCAAAGCCGAAAACCCAACACAAACTATTGCCAACTTGAAGGAATTGACTGCTTTGTAAAAGTTTCAAAATAGCTTTAAATAAAAAATCCAAAGACAAAATCTTTGGATTTTTTTGTTGTAAAATATATTTTAAAACTCATTCTGGTTCTTGAAAACCTCCTGATTTACTTCGTCTATATAGGTCAATAATTCTTCTTTCCCAGTAGATTCAGTGGCGGATGTTACAAAATAATGTGGCATCTCGGCCCAGTTATTAGCAAACATTTGTTTCTTGTAAGCAGCGATATGCAAAATTGAAGTCAAACGTTTTAAAAGGTATAACCAATTCTTAAATGCAAATCATTGGCTCTGTCAAAGCTTTTATTCTCAAAATCATAAAGAAAGCCAATTCCTATACCTATTTCATAATTAAAATTAGATTTCAAGATATTCCTTCTTACTCCCCATTCTGGAATGAGGGAAATTTGATTTGGAATATTTGTGTTATTCTTATTTGAAATAACAAACCAGTCAGGAATATAGCTAATACGACAAGATAAAAAATTTGCTTCATTATTTTTTGAATCTTTATTTTTTGACATTCTATTAGTAAAATTATAGTACCACCGAGGCTCCATGTTTAGACTTGGAGCTAAAGTGTAATTCGTTTGATTTCCGAATTTTAAATTCACACCAGCATCAAACCCAATTTCTGTTCTTAAACTAAATTCATTAGACAATCTTGATTCATTATTTAACCAAAATCCTAACGGCCCAAATTGGACAGAATAAATAGATTTTTCGACACTTGCAGTTTGTGCATTTATATATTGACCTAATAAAACAGCCAAACTAATATATATTATTTTTATGTTCATTTTGTTTGTTTTTTAAATTTTTTAAAATATTACACCGAAAGATAAACCAAAGGCTGTAATATTATAATTACCCCTATCTTTATTTTTTTTCCAGTTCAATACTTTTTGATTTTTTAAAAATATCTACGTAATACGAAACCTTTTCGTTATTTGAAAAAATTAGACCCACCCCTAATTTTGATGTAGTTCCTTTCCCGTCGAACGAATTTGACCACTTTATATTTCTGCCTGTTTGTAAGTAGCCAAACAAACAATTTGATCTATCTTCATTTGAAAATAATCGAAAATCTAATGAGACTGGAGTTGATAAAAAACTCTCTTTTATATTATAATCAACACTAAAACCTGTCGAAATAGCAATAAAATTATAGATAACCACCCCTTGGATTGTATTTAATTCAACACTTGAGCCGTCAGATGTCCGCTCATCAGTTTTGCTAAACCCAGTAAAATAGCTTTCCGTGTTTTTGGTTATTGACATAGACGTCATGTTCAAGTACTCAAAGATAGATTCTTTTTTATCTTGCGAAAAAACAATGAAAGATTGTAATAAAAATAAGAAAATTATACTTTTTTTCATGCTACTCTATTCCTATGTTAAATTTATTTCCATGCCATGCACCAGCATTATAAACCGCTCCTATTATTTTTACTCTAAAATTAGTTGGTCTTATTAATTGATTTCCAGATCCAGCACCACTCATAGACCAATCTTGACTTCCGTTGTCAGAAAATTTAAATTTAATTTCTGCTCCCCAATCAAATGTTTTTTCTCTAACACCAATTCCAGTTCCTTCATCCAACAAAGATTTTTGAATAATAACCTTTCCGTTCTCTGGAAATTTAGCTACAAATGTTCTATTTGCAGGCGGCAAATAAATATTATTTTGCAATGCACTTCTTAATTGTGAAGTTATGATTGAATACAATCCATCATAAAAGTAATTATTTAATTGACTTGCTTTCAAACTACTATTAACACCATTTTGTATAAGATTATCTAATCCAGTATTACCAGTGCCAAAAAATTCAAATGTTAAACCCAATCCGTCGTTTTGTAAAACTTGAGGTAACGCTGACTCATTTAAATTTGTATATGTAAATCCATTTATTGTCATATTATTTGGAGCATATGAAATTTGTTGATTATTTACATAGTAAGTCTTGCTTTGAGATTGATTATTAATCATTACATTATTTAATAATTTATTCGCATTATACTCAAATTGTGCAGATTCGACTATTAACTTTATTTTATCTGCTGCTTCAACTCTCCACAAGCCTGTCCATCCTCTATATTGATTCACACATTTTACTCCCAAATGATACACAAAAAAATAATTATAGTTAAATGCTTTTGTTTTGACCCTTCTGCGGCTTTGATATTGATCTATGCAAATATTGTTGTCTCCAAAAAGGCTACCAAACAAACCAGATTCAGGGCTACAAGGATTTAAGTTTGACAAAAAGGCATTATAGGCTGGGTCAATTGATGCAGAACGAGAAGTGAGGTTTGGCTTGTTAGTATTCGTAGTTTTATTAGTAACATCAGTCTCAGGTTCAGATAATTTGAAATATTCCAAATCCCCACTAATATTTGT
Source organism: Flavobacterium restrictum (assembly GCF_007097245.1). Classification (GTDB taxonomy): domain Bacteria; phylum Bacteroidota; class Bacteroidia; order Flavobacteriales; family Flavobacteriaceae; genus Flavobacterium; species Flavobacterium restrictum. The sequence goes on from NZ_VJZT01000002.1 coordinate 189,857, forward strand.
TATTCCTTCATTTGGAAATTCATTATGAATAGCTTCTTTTACTGATTGTTCAGTTGCTATTTTCATGTCTTTAGAAATATTTTTAGAAACTAAATAATCTTCCAGTAAATTGTAATTTTCTATACTTGTTATAAATAAGCCTACATCAGTATATTTACAGATTTGATTACCAATTTGAATTTCTCCATCAGAATTTAAAAATGAAGCATATAAATCATCTCCTATAATTTTTTCAACAGCATCAAAACTATCAATAAACTCATCATCTGCTGCGGTAGAAAGACTTTTGAGGTAAGTATTTTTTTTAGATTTTTCTTTGTAATGATTGTATAAAAAATCTTCATTTTTAGAAGTAACTATGGGTCTTAATGAATAAAACCCTTTTTGATATAGTGGGTTTAATAATTTATCAATTTCTTCATCAGTAGCAGTAGTGTAATCTTTGAAAACGCTAATTAATGACTCTTTGTTTTGAAAGAACAACCTACCATTCTTAACGCTTATTTGTTTGTTTATTACAACAGGTGTAAAACTGTCATAAGGCTCATTCTGACAAGAAGTTAAATTTAAAACAACTAACATTAAAAACAATGCCTTGAATAATTTACTTTTTGTTCTGTTCTGTTCTGTTCCGTTCTGTTCTGTTCTGTTCTCATAAGTTAAAGATTAAATTAAGCATCAAACATACGTAAATGAAATATAAATACTGTTAATTCAACATTAACGAAACAACAATAATTAGAGATTTAATTTTAAAACTCATTCTGGTTCTTGAAAACCTCCTGATTTACTTCGTCTATGTAGGTCAATAATTCTTCTTTTCCAGTAGATTCAGTGGCAGATGTTACAAAATTATAATACGATATTTTTTTTAAAGCTCTAATTTTAAAGCTTTTTAATTGCAGTTACCGCCGCAATCTATAGCATTTTGATAATCCTCTGGAGTTATTGTATATATTTCCGTTGTCTCATTATTGAAAGTATAGTTAAAAATATTTCGATCATTTAAACAAATTCCGTTTGGACAATATTCATACAATATTTTTTTACTATTGTTAAATGTAAAACAGACTTTAGTCAAATAACCTTCATAGAGCATTCGTTGAAAATCAAGATTGTCAGCATAAGGGGGAGAAACAGAAACCTCTTTAGAATACGATTTTCCGTTTAGAATACTAATTTTTTTTGACACATCTGCTTGACTATTGTCAGGGTTTTTATAAGGAATTATCTCTATATTAACGCCCGAATTATTTACAATCTCATAATGATAATGTCTTTCATTCCCTGTTTCTGTTACACAACTTGTAACTTGTACAAATAAAATCAATAATATTAACTTTTTCATAATAATTAATCTTGCCAATTATTAAACAATTCATCTAAATACATTTCAGTAGGATTATTATACTTACTTTTTAAATTATCTTTCCATTGATTCCAATATCTTGCGCCTTTCAAGCCATCTTGCAATTGTTTAAGAGAATAGCTATTCACTCTATCAATTGGAAAATCATTTCCAAAATCTCTCTGATTAAAATCATCAATCATATCGTAGCCTCCAGATGTATAATAATTATCATAATTAAGATCTTGATACTGAAGGTTGTGTAGTTTGTATGAATAATTTGGATTGTTGAATTTAGTCTTATACCGGTTTAAAGTCATCATAATTTCAACAGTAGTCGCCCATGTTTCTAACAATCTTCTATTTCTATTTTGAACAGACGAATGATTATCAAGAAAAGCATCTTTTACCATTAAGCCTCGTCAAGCAGCTGGTCTAATAGTTTTTCTTTTTTATCTGAAATTTTTTGAGTGGGGGTTAAATTACTCCCAAAATAAGGATCTTCTTCTGGAATGTATAACTCTTCCAAAGTTTCATATTGGGCTACGCTAGCTATTTCAGAGTCAATAGGAATTGCGGTATAATAATTTGGAACTTCACTTGATTCAAGTTTAGGTCTAGCATCTAATACTTGCTCGGTAAATATGTAATCTAACGGATAATCAAAAAGAACTACGGAGCTGTCGTGCTTTAAAACAGCTTCCTCCTCCTCTGACTTTGGTTCGAATTTCACATATAAATGTGTAGGCTCTATTTCAAAATTATCATCGATAGCTTCAACATTTGATTTCGATGAAGCATTTTTGTTTTTTAAATTCTGTAATGCTAACTTCATATTTTTTACAGAATAGGGATTTTCTAACTTTACCCCTTTCTTAATCCAATCCTCGCTAGTGGATTTTGATACAGATTCTAATAAATTAGACTCATTACTACAAGAAACAATACTTGTTAGTAAAATTAATCCGAGAAATAGTTTCACTTTTTTAATCTGTGCTGTGCTCACAAGTTAAAGATTAAATTAAGCAACAAACATACATAAATGAAGTACAAATACTATTAAGTTAATATTAACGAAATAACAACTATAATCAGAGATTTAATTTTAAAACTCATTCTGGTTCTTGAAAACCTCCTGATTTACTTCGTCTATGTAGGTCAATAATTCTTCTTTTCCAGTAGATTCAGTGGCAGATGTTACAAAATAATGGGGCATTTCGGCCCAATTATTAGCAAACATTTGTTTCTTGTAAGCAGCGATATGCGAGTCAATTTTGACTTTACTTATTTTATCGGCTTTAGTGAAAATAATACAAAAAGGAATTTCACTTTCGCCCATATACGACATAAACTCGATGTCAATTGTTTGGGCTTCGTGCCGAATGTCTATCAAAACGAAAGCGCAAACTAATTGCTGTCGAGTTTCAAAATAATCCGTAATAAATTCTTGAAATATAGATTTGGTTTTTTTAGAAACCTTGGCATACCCATATCCTGGCAAATCGACTAAAAACCAATTGCTATTGATTAAAAAATGATTTATCAATTGTGTTTTTCCTGGTCTTCCAGATGTTTTTGCTAGCTTTTTATGATTGGTTAGCATATTGATCAAGGAAGATTTCCCAACATTTGATCGTCCGATAAAAGCGTATTCTGGCAAAAAATCTTTGGGACATTTTGTTACATCAGAATTGCTAATAACAAATTCGGCAGTATTAATTTTCATGGTATTTGGTGTAAAAAAATTACCTTAATTACTAGTGTTCGGCTAAATGGGTGTGCGTTAGCCAGTTTTCAAGATGCGTATTGAACTCATCAGGATGCTCCATCATGGCTGCGTGACCGCATTTGTCAATCCAATATAAAGTGGAGTTTGGTAATAATTTATTAAATTCTTCGGCAACTGTTGGTGGCGTAACTTTATCATTTCGACCCCAAATAATACAAGTTTGAACGTGCATTTTTGGTAAATCTTTGGCCATATTATGCCTAATAGCACTTTTGGCAATGGTCAACGTTTTGATTAATTTGATGCGATCGTTTACTGTAGCATACACTTCGTCGATTAATTCTGGAGTGGCTATTTTGGGATCATAAAACACATCTTCGGCTTTCTTCTTGATGTATTCATAATCGCCTCTTTTGGGGTAACTGTCTCCCATAGCACTCTCGTAAAGTCCTGAACTTCCAGTTATTACAAGGCCAGAAACTTTTTCGGGATACATTTTGGTATGGTACAAAGCGATATGACCACCCAACGAATTTCCTAAAAGAATAACTCGGTCTAGCTTCTTGAAGGTAATAAAATTCTTTACATAAATAGCAAAACTCTTAACATTTGTTTTAAGTATGTTTTGCGTGTAAATAGGCAAATCAGGAATGATAATTTTGTAGCCTTTGTTCGAAAAGTAACTCGCAACAGCATCAAAATTACTCAACCCACCCATTAACCCGTGGAGAATTACAATTGGCGTTCCTTCTCCAGCCTCGTAATAGCTGTATTTACCTTCTTTTTTATAGTATTTTTCCATGTATCCTATTCCTGAATTTCAATTATGGCAAATATAGGGTTTAATAAATTAAAAATATTTTTTGACGACAATTTTTAACGTATAACTTGATTTTTTGTTAAAAAAATACATAACAAATTCTTGTTTTTTTCAACCAAAACTTTACTATGGTTTTAGTAATAAATGAAAGCAAAAGGCTAATTTTTAGCAAGAAATAATCAAAATTATTGGTTCTATTAACATTCTTTCAAAGAAATAAAAAACAAGCTAACATTCTGATAGTCTAAAAATTAAGTGTTTTTATTTCAAAGTGGTTAAACTTATCAACAAAGTGGTATATAGTGGTAAATAGTGGTAATAAATTTTATATTTTTGCTCTACATCATTTCAATACTATTTAGGTGAATACAATTGTTGGAACATATGAGTGCAAAGTTGATGCTAAAGGTAGGCTGTTGTTGCCTGCACCTTTAAAAAAGCAATTGGCTACTTCACTTCAAAACGGATTTGTTTTGAAGCGTTCCGTGTTTCAATCTTGTTTAGAATTGTATCCCATGGAAGAATGGAACTTGATGATGCAAAAAATCAATAAACTCAATCGTTTTGTCAAGAAAAACAATGATTTTATCCGTCGGTTTACCGCTGGCGTTAAGATCGTAGAGATTGATGCTTTGGGTCGCTTATTAGTACCAAAGGATTTAGTTTTATTTGCCAGCATCACCAAGGACGTTGTTTTTTCATCGGCTGTGAATATTGTGGAGATTTGGGATAAAGATTGCTATGAAAAATCAATAAGCGGCGAAGATGTAGATTTTGCAGATTTGGCCGAGGAAGTAATGGGTACACTAAATGACGACGATAATGGAATATCATAATCCTGTTTTGCTTCACGCATCAGTTGACGGTTTAAATATTAAGCCAGACGGTATTTATGTAGATGTGACTTTTGGCGGCGGCGGTCATTCCAAGGAGATTCTCAATAGATTGGGTCCTGACGGAAAACTGTTTGCTTTTGATCAAGACGAAGATGCGTTGGCGAATGCTTTGTCTGACGAAAGATTCACTTTGATCAACGAGAATTTTAGATTTATAAAACGTTTTTTGCGCTTTTACGGCATCAAAAGTGTTGACGGAATTTTGGCCGATTTAGGTGTTTCTTCCCATCAATTTGATGTTGCCGAGCGGGGCTTTTCGACTCGTTTCGATGCAGAATTAGACATGCGAATGAGTCAAAAAAACGATTTGAATGCGTATCGTGTGGTAAATGAATACGATGAAGCCAATTTAAAAAGAGTGTTTTTGGATTACGGAGAATTGAAGAATGCACCCGCAATTGCACGAGTAATCCTAGAAGCACGAGAGAAAGAGCCTATAAAAAACACCGAGCAATTAAAAGTAGTTTTAGGACGCTTTTTGCCCGCACACAAAAGCCATAAAATTTTGGCTCAAATGTACCAAGCCATCCGAATTGAAGTCAATCAAGAAATGGATGTTTTGAAAGAATTCCTAGAGCAATCATTAGAGATTTTAAATCCCAATGGGCGATTGAGTGTTATTTCGTATCACTCACTAGAAGATCGGTTGGTGAAACGATTTGTCAAAAACGGGCAATTTGAAGGAGAACCAGAACGCGATTTTTTTGGTAATTTTTCGGTTCCGTTCCAAACAATTGGAAAATTAATCGTTCCCAATGCCGACGAGATAAAAATAAACAACAGAGCACGAAGCGCCAAATTACGGATCGCTGAAAAAAAAGACGCCAAGTAAAGCGTTGAGATAAAATAAAATATAGTTAATACTAATATTTAAAACGTACCCAGTTTTGACTCCCCTCTCCTCTGGAGAGGGGCTGGGGGTGAGGAACAAATGAAAAACGGAGTTTACGGAATATTAAAAGCGAAGTACCTTATTAATGACGATGCACTCAAAAACTGGAGATTCATTGTTTTTTTGATTGTCTTGGCTATTATTATGATTGCAAACACCCAACGATTTGAACAAAAAGTATTCGAAATCAACGAGTTAAACAACAAAGTAAAAGAGTTGCGTTCCGAATTTGTTGACAGACGATCCGAGTTGATGAAGTTGAAAATGGAATCGACCGTTTCGACAAAAATGGAGGAAAAACAAATATTTTCCTCAACTGTTCCGCCTGTTAAAATAAAAGTAAAAAAAGAGGAAGAAAAAAGTTTCTTCAACAAAATATGGCAGTAGAAGATAAAAACATATCGTATCGCATTTATCTAGTAGCAGTTGTTATCTTCATGATGGCGGTTGCTATAGCTGTTAAATTAACTAATATTCAATGGGTTGAGGGCGATTATTATAGAAAATTGGCCAAGGAAAGAACCGTTAGGAACTTTGTAATTCCAGCCAACAAAGGCAATATTTATTCGGCTGACGGAAGTCTTTTGGCAACATCGATTCCTAACTACGAAATTCGGTTTGATGCGGTTGCGCCAAAAACCGAAGTTTTTGAAAAGAACGTAAAATTATTATCGGATTCATTGGCTTTTTTACTCGGAAAAACTTCGGATTCTTATGAAAGTGACTTGCGAAAAGCTAGAGCCAATAAAAGCCGGTATTTTCTAGTTGCCCAAAATTTAAGTTACACCGAATTTGTAAAAATAAAAAACTACCCTTTGTTTAAACTAGGAGCGTACAAAGGCGGAATTATAGTTGAGCAAGAAACCGTTAGAGAACATCCGATAGGACAAATTGCCGAACGAACCATTGGTTACGAACGAAAAACACCAGACGGAATAGCGGACGGAAAAGGAATTGAATGGGCCTATCGCAAATACCTTAACGGAAAAGATGGTCGAATATTAAAGCAAAAAATCGCAAAAGGACAATGGAAACCCATTCGGGATATTAACGAAATAGACCCGCAAGATGGTTATGACGTTATTTCGACCATTGATGTTTTCATTCAAGATATCGCACATCATGCGCTGTTGAAACAATTAGAAGAATATGGCGCCGAACACGGTTGTGTGGTCGTAATGGAAACCAAAACGGGTCAAGTTAAAGCCATTTCTAATTTAGGAAGAGATGAAAAATCAGGTAACTATTATGAAACAATAAACTATGCCATTGCCGAATCGCACGAGCCTGGTTCCACATTCAAATTAGTAGATATGCTTGCGTTACTAGATGATCATAAAGTGGATACAAGCAAGGTATATGATAGTCATGGAGGAACAATAGTTATTAAAGGAGATAAAGTTCGCGATTCTCACGAAGGCGGTTACGGTAAAGTCTCTTTGGCTAGAGGATTCGAAGTTTCGTCTAATACAATAATGGTACAAGCTGTTTATGAAAACTACAAAAGTAATCCTCAAAAATTTGTAGATAGAATTGATAAAATGGGACTAAACAAACCATTAGGATTGCCGTTTCAAGGAGAAGGAAAACCAAAAATACCACATCCATCAGATAAATCTTGGAGTGCTACCTCATTGCCATGGATGGCTTTTGGATATGGACTTGCTGTAACTCCTTTACAAACATTGACATTGTATAATGCTGTTGCAAATAATGGTGAAATGGTAAAACCACAATTTGTTTCGGAAATAAAAGAATGGAATAAAACCATCAAAAAATACGACAAGCAAGTTATCAATCCAAAGATATGTTCTGATGAAACTATCAAAAAAATGAAAACCGTATTGCAAAATGTGGTAAAAAGAGGAACAGCAGCAAAATTGTATTCCAAAGATTTTTCAATGGCAGGGAAAACAGGAACTGCAGCCGCGGGTTATGGCACAAATGGTGGCAGTGACAAATATTATATTTCATCCTTTGTAGGTTATTTTCCAGCAGATCACCCTAAATATTCTTGCATTGTTGTAGTTCATAAACCCAATACATCCAAAAATAATTATTACGGAGCCGATGTTGCTGGTCCCGTTTTTAAACGCATTGCTCAAAAAATATTTACCGATGCGCCAACAACAAATGAGATCAAAAGTCTAGACAAAAAAATACCAAAACAAGAAACAAATTACGATTCGTATTTTGCAAAGTCACAACAAAAAAGACAATCAATTCCAAATGTAAAAGGAATGAGCGGTATGGATGCGGTGGCTTTATTAGAAAATTTAGGGGTAAAAGTAAAAGCAACTGGAATAGGAAAAGTAAAAAAACAATCGGTGCAAGCGGGACAGAATATTGAGAAAAACACAACGATACTATTAGAATTATCATGAAGCTATTAAAAGACCTATTGTACAAAGTAGCCATTGAAGCCGTTATGGGTTCTACGGAAATTGCGATACGCAAAATTGATTTTGATTCTAGAAAAATAGAATCGGATTCCGTTTTTATTGCCATTCGAGGAACTGTTTCTAATGGGCATGAATTTATCGAAAAAGCAATTGCGCTAGGAGCTGTAGCCATTATTTGTGATACATTTCCTGAAGTTATGACAACAGGAATTGCCTATGTTCAGGTAAAAGATACCAATGCAGCTTTGGCATTTATGGCAGCTAATTTCTATGAAAATCCTTCACAAAAACTACAATTAGTTGGCATTACAGGTACCAATGGCAAAACGACAATTGCTTCGTTATTGTATCAATTGTTCAAAAAAGCAGGTTTCAAAGTTGGCTTATTGTCAACTGTGAAAATTTTGGTAGATGATCTCGAATACAAAGCAACACATACCACTCCCGATTCGATTACAATAAACCACTTTTTAAACGAAATGATTCTTGCAGACGTTCAGTATTGTTTTATGGAAGTGAGCTCGCACGGCATCCATCAAAAAAGAACCGAGGGATTGCATTTTGTAGGTGGCGTTTTTACAAATTTGTCACACGATCATTTGGATTACCACCCCACTTTTGCAGAATATAGAGATGTTAAAAAATCGTTTTTTGACAGCTTACCCAAAACGGCATTTGCCTTATCAAATAGTGATGATAAGAACGGACAAGTGATGTTGCAAAATACGGTCGCCAAAAAAAGAACCTATGCCTTAAAATCTTACGCCGATTATAAAGCACAAATTCTCGAAAATCAATTATCGGGATTGTTATTAAAAATTAATGGCAATGAGGTTTGGGTAAAATTAATTGGGACTTTTAATGCCTATAACTTATTGGCTATTTACGGAACTGCTGTTGAGTTGGGCTTGGACAATCTAGAAGTTTTACGTTTGTTATCTGATTTAGAAAGTGTTTCTGGGCGTTTTCAATTTATTGTTTCTACCCAAAACATTACTGCAATTGTAGATTATGCACATACACCCGATGCGCTTGAAAATGTTTTGAAAACCATTACTGCTATTCGGACTAAAAACGAACAACTACTTACCGTTGTAGGTTGTGGTGGCAATCGAGATACGACCAAACGACCAATTATGGCGGGTATTGCAACTGAATTGAGCGACAAAGTAATCCTTACAGCTGACAATCCTAGAAATGAAGATCCCGAAGTGATTATACAGGAAATGGAACAAGGAGTAGCACCACAAAACTACAAAAAAATGTTGTCTATAACCGATAGAAAGCAAGCCATCAAAACCGCCTGCCAGCTAGCGCAACCTAATGATATTATATTGATTGCGGGTAAAGGGCACGAAACATACCAGGAAATAAAAGGAGTTCGTCATGACTTTGACGACATGAAAATAGTAAAAGACATTTTAGAAGAATTAGGCAAATAAGCAGCCTTTTCGATTTTAAAAAAACTAAAAACAAACGAATTAGAATTTAAAAAAATAAAGATATGCTGTATTATTTATTTGAATATTTAAACAAAACAATGGACATTCCTGGAACGGGAGTTTTTCAGTACATCACTTTTAGATCTGCATTAGCATTTATGCTTTCGTTGTTGTTGTCTACCATATACGGAAAAAGAATCATCACTTTTTTAAGGAATCAACAAGTGGGTGAAACCGTTCGAGAACTTGGTTTAGCAGGTCAAAATGAAAAAGCAGGAACGCCTACAATGGGTGGTTTGATTATCATTTTTGCCACATTGGTTCCCGTATTATTGTTCGCAAGGTTGCATAATATTTACATCATTTTACTAATTGTAACCACATTGTGGATGGGAACAATCGGTTTTATTGACGATTATATTAAAATTTTCAAGAAAGATAAAGAAGGACTAAAAGGCATTTTCAAAGTTATCGGACAAGTGGGTTTGGGCTTAATCGTAGGTACCGTACTTTATTTTAGTCCTGCAGTTACGGTTCGAACCGACACGGGAAAGAGTGATATTTTTAAAACCCCTACCGAAAACGTCATTGTACAAGCACCTGTAGAAGTGAAATCTACAGCGACTACTATCCCGTTTTTTAAAAATAATGAATTTAATTACGCCGAGTTATTAGCTTGGACGGGCGAAGGCTACGAAAAATGGGCGTGGTTAATATTTATTCCCGTTGTAATTTTTATAATCACAGCCGTGTCCAATGGAGCCAATTTAACAGATGGTATTGATGGTCTGGCGGCAGGAACTTCGGCAGTATCGGTATTTGCGCTGGGGATTTTCACGTTCGTGTCGGGGAATATTATTTTCTCCAATTACCTTAATATTATGTACATCCCAAATTCAGGGGAAATGACAGTGTTTATATTTTCATTTGTAGGCGCATTGATTGGTTTTCTTTGGTACAATTCGTATCCCGCATCTGTATTTATGGGAGATACAGGAAGTTTAACTATTGGAGGAATCATAGCAGTATTGGCAATCGCAGTGCGAAAAGAAATGCTAATTCCATTATTATGCGGCATATTTTTGGTCGAAAATTTTTCGGTGGTGCTACAAGTTGCCTATTTCAAATTTACCAAAAAACGCTTTGGCGAAGGCCGTAGAATATTTTTAATGGCACCATTACACCACCATTATCAAAAGAAAGGGTATCACGAAAGTAAGATTGTGACTCGGTTTTGGATTGTTGCCATCATGTTAGCAATTTTATCGATAGTAACTTTAAAACTTCGTTAAATTAAAAATTAAAAATTACCAAAATGAAAGAAAACATTGTTCAAGAAAAATCATTCTATTTTGCAGTACGAATAATCAATTTATACAAATATTTGACGAGTAAAAACAAGGAATTTGTTTTATCAAGCAAATTTTAAGAAGCGGAACTTCCATTGGTGCGAACATAGAAGAGTCAATAGGTGGTAGATCTGACAAAGAGTTTTTGTTCAAATTAGAAATTTCACATAAAGAAGCGCAAGAAACCATTTATTGGTTAAAATTATTAAAAGAAACCGATTATATTTCTAGTAGTGAATTTGAAAGTGTTTATGCTGAAGCTGAAGAAATTTATAAAAATACTAGACAAAATTATAATAACCTTAAAAGAGAAAATGTAAATCAATTAAAAATACGAATTGAAAATAATAGGAATGAAAAGCTGCTTGAATTCGGTTAATGGTGTCCAAAATTTTTAATTTTTAATTTTTAATTTTTAATTCAGAATAAAATGAAAAGACTAGTTGTTTTAGGTGGAGGAGAAAGTGGTGTAGGCACAGCTATTTTGGGAAAGAAAAAAGGATATACAGTATTTGTTTCTGATTTTGGAAAAATAAAAGACAATTACAAAGAAGTGCTTATTCAAAATGACATTCCTTGGGAAGAAGAGCAGCATACTGAAAGCTTGATTCTAAATGCCGATGTTGTCATGAAAAGTCCCGGAATTCCAGACAAAGCACCAATAGTAAAAAAATTGATTGCCAAAGAGATTCCAGTAATTTCCGAAATAGAATTTACCGCTCCTTTTACCAATGCAATGACTATAGGGATTACAGGTAGCAACGGTAAAACCACCACCACGATGTTAGTCTATCATTTATTGCAAAGTGCTGGTTTAAATGTGGGTTTAGGCGGAAATATCGGGAAAAGTTTTGCGTGGCAAGTTGCCGAGAATGATTTTGATATCTACGTGCTGGAGTTGAGCAGTTTTCAACTCGACGGGATTATCAATTACAAACCACACATTGCCATTTTGACCAATATAAGTCCTGATCATTTGGATCGATACGAGTATAAATATGAAAATTACATTGCTTCAAAATTTAGAATTACAAGGAATCAAACTGAATCCGATTATTTAATTTATGATTCGGATGATGAAGCAACAACGGAATGGTTAACAACAAACAAAACAAAAGCAACATTAATTCCTTTTTCACTGACCCAAGATTTTGAACAAGGAGCATTTATCAAAAACAACAACATGGAAGTTAGAATCAATCACGAAGAGTTTATAATGGAGACGGAATACATTGCATTAGAAGGGAAACACAATATGAAAAACGCTATGGCTGCTACTTCTGTCGCCAAAATAATGCAAATACGAAATGCAACTATTCGGGAGAGTTTATCAAATTTTCAGGGCGTTGAACACCGTTTAGAGAAAGTACTCAAAATACAAAACGTGCAATATATAAATGACTCCAAAGCAACCAATGTAAACGCAACCTTTTTTGCTTTGGATAGCATGAATGTGCCAACAGTTTGGATTGTAGGTGGCGTTGACAAAGGAAATGATTACAATGAATTGATGTCATTGGTGAGAGAAAAAGTGAAAGCCATCATTTGCCTTGGTGTAGATAACAAAAAAATTATAGATGTTTTTGGGAACGTAGTCGACATCATGATTGAAGTTACGAATATGAACGATGCCGTAAAAATGGCACAACGCTTAACCGAAAAAGGCGATGCCGTTTTACTCTCTCCAGCTTGTGCGAGTTTTGATTTATTCGAAAATTACGAGGACAGAGGACAACAATTTAAGCAAGCGGTTCATAATTTATAATTTTAGATTATTAGTTCAAGATTAAAAAAACTATTAATGATAGAATAAGCAAACAAAATAAATTGTAATCACGCAAGAATCTAAAATCTAAATTCTTAAATCTAAATTTAATAATGAAAGAACTAGTAAACAAATTAAAAGGAGACAGAGTAATATGGACCTTCGTGGCCTTATTAGCCCTGTTTTCGTTTATGCCTGTTTTTAGTGCCAGTAGTAATTTGGCCTATATTGGCCATGGAACTGGGAATACATTAGGTTATTTGGTCAAACATTTGGCACATATTTGTATTGGGTTTTTAATAATTTACTGGGTACACAAAGTGCCGTATCATTATTTTAGAGCCATATCCAAAGCCGGTTTACCTGTAGTTTGGCTACTTTTAGCCTATACTTTAATCAAAGGTACCGTAATTGCGGGCGCCAATGCGAGTAGGTGGATTCAAATTCCGTTTATAGGTATTACCTTTCAAACATCGACTGTCGCAGCCATTATATTATTTATATTTGTGGCCCGTTATTTGTCAAAAAAAAGAGAAGAACCCATTACGTTTAAGTCATCTTTAATAGAACTTTGGTTGCCCGTTTTTATAACCTTATTATTTATTTTACCGGCTAACTTTTCGACTACTGCATTAATCTTTTCCATGGTTATTATGTTGGTTTTTATAGGAAAGTATCCTTTAAAATATATTGGTTTTATAATTGGTTCGGGTATTGTTTTTTTAGCTTTTTTTATTCTGATTGCCAAAGCATTTCCCGATTCGAGATTTTTTAGCCGAGTAGGAACTTGGGGAAGCCGAATCGAAAATTTTACTAGCAACAAACCCAACGAAGATGATTACCAAATAGAAAAAGCAAAAATAGCAATCGCCTCGGGAGGACTTTACGGTTTGGGTCCGGGAAAAAGCGTTCAAAAGAATTTTTTGCCACAATCCTCTTCCGATTTTATTTTTGCCATTATAGTTGAGGAATGGGGATTGTTTGGCGGATTAGTCATTCTGGGATTGTACTTATTATTGCTGTTTCGGTTTGTAATTGCCTCGCACAAAGCCAATACTTTATTTGGCAAATTAGTGGTGGTAGGTTTGGGTTTTCCTATGATATTTCAAGCCATGATTAATATGGCAGTTGCCGTTGAGTTACTTCCGGTAACAGGGCAAACGTTACCCCTTATCAGTAGTGGTGGAAGCTCGATTTGGATGACCTGTTTTGCGCTAGGAATCATTATAAGTGTCACCAGAAAAGAAGAGGAAATTGCCGAAGAATTGAAAGAAAAAGCAATTAGAGACGAAGCACTTCGCAAGTTGATAGACGCTCACATAGCATCAGAGGAGGATCCTGAAATGGATGCAACATCCTATTCTATTGAGGATAAAGCAACAAATCCCATGAGTGCAGTAGCAAATAAGTAGTAGATACAAATTGACTAATTAGTATAAAAATGGCTCAATATAAATTTATTTTAAGTGGTGGTGGAACTGGTGGACATATTTATCCAGCAATTGCTATTGCTAACGAATTAAAAGTTCGTTTTCCTGATGCCAAAATTCTTTTTGTAGGTGCCAAAGATAAAATGGAAATGCAAAAAGTACCACAAGCGGGTTACGAAATAAAAGGACTTTGGATTGCAGGATTGCAACGAAAATTGACCTTACAAAACGCAATGTTCCCCTTTAAACTAGTAGCTAGTTTATGGGAATCCCGAAAAATAATCAAACAATTCAAGCCCAATGTGGTAATAGGAACTGGCGGTTTTGCTAGCGGCCCATTACTAAATATGGCTAGTACGCTAGGAATTCCAACAGTGATTCAAGAGCAAAATTCCTTTCCAGGAATTACTAATAAATTGTTGAGCAAAAAAGCGAGAGCAATATGTGTAGCCTATGAAAATCTAGATCGTTTTTTTCCAAAAGAAAAAATGATCCTGACTGGGAATCCTGTACGTCAAGATTTACTGGATGTTGCTACCAAAAAAGACGAAGCAATCGCATTTTTTAATTTGGATACTTCCAAGAAAACACTTTTGGTTTTGGGTGGAAGCCTAGGTGCCCGTAGAGTGAATCAATTAATCGAAAAAGAAATAGACGGAATTCTTTTGCAAAATATTCAAGTAATCTGGCAATGCGGAAAATTATATTTAGAAGATTATAAAAAATACAGCAGTACCAATGTTCAGGTGGTTGCCTTCATCGAAAGAATGGATTTGGTTTATGCTGCGGCGGATATAGTAATTTCTAGAGCAGGAGCTTCCTCGGTTTCGGAGTTGTGTATCGTGGGGAAACCCGTTATTTTTATACCCTCCCCTAATGTCGCCGAAGATCACCAAACTAAAAATGCACAGGCGATAGTGTCCAAAAAAGGAGCACTCATGTTGAAAGAATCTGAATTAGACAGTCAGTTTAGTCTTGTTTTTGAAGCCTTATTGAAGGACAAAGGCAAACAATTGCAATTGAGCGAAAACATTAAACAATTGGCTTTGCCTATGGCAACTCAAAATATAGTTGATGCCATTGTTAAGTTGCTATAAATTCAATAATCTACCTACCAAAAGTAGTCTTGGAGTATAAAAAAATAAAATATGTTTTATCAATTACTTTTAGGTAGTGTTTTTGTAATCATTGGGATAAGTATTTATTTCTATATTATGAATAGAGAGATAAAAAAAAAGGAGAGTTATTGGATAAGCTATTTTTTTGGAATTGGATTTGTTGTTTTTGGATTATTCCTAATAGTTCAACAGATATTTAATTTTTCAATTTATAAGTGGGTCTTTTTTTTTATGAGTAAAAATAAGTAATAATAATTTAAAATAACCCTTTTCCAGTTTTGGTAACACTCTCTTTTGGTGAGGGGTTGGGATGAAGAAAAAAAATGAACTTAAATCAAATACATAACGTCTATTTTATAGGAATTGGAGGCATTGGAATGAGTGCTTTGGCACGTTATTTTAAAGCCATAGGAAAAGAAGTTTCAGGCTATGACAAAACACCGTCAATACTTACAAACGAATTAATCGAAAGTGGCATTGCAATTCATTTTGAAGACAATATAACTTTGATTCCCAGTCATTTTAATCCCAGCAATACGTTAGTGATTATTACGCCTGCCGTTCCGAAAGCACATTTGGAATGGAATTATTTTTTGCAAAATGATTTCCAAGTCAAAAAAAGAGCCGAAGTTTTAGGAATCATCACCAAAGATACTTTTTGTTTTGCTGTTGCAGGAACGCACGGAAAAACAACCACGTCAAGTATTTTGGGGCATATTTTATATGAAAGCGGAGCCGATGTTACCGCTTTTATAGGCGGAATTGTAGAAAATTACAACTCTAATTTAATAGGAACTGGCAAGACAATTACGGTAGTCGAGGCCGATGAATTTGACCGCTCCTTTTTGCATTTGCATCCCAATATTGCTTGCATCACCTCCATGGATGCTGATCATTTGGATATATATGGTACCAGCGAAGCAATAGAGGCCTCGTTTATAGAATTTGCCGATAAAATAACTGATAAAAACAACCTTTTTATAACCAATGAATTGTCAATTGAAGGTGTGGTTTGCGCAGTAAACCAAGAGGCAACATTCAAGGCATTTAACGTCCGAATTCAAGAGGCTAGTTATGTTTTTGACGTGCAAACACCAGACGAAATAATCAAGGATTTACATTTTGGATTACCTGGAAAACACAATTTAATGAATGCATTAATGGCTTTGGCAATGGCAAAAACTTTTGGCACCCCGACCGAGGCAATTGCTAAAGCTTTAATGTCATTCAGAGGGATTCGCAGACGTTTTTCATACCAAATAAAAACACCTCATTTAGTTTATATAGACGATTACGCACACCATCCTACGGAGATAAATGCGGTACATCAAGCGGTTAGAGAATTGTATCCTAATCAAAAAGTAGTAGCCATTTTTCAACCCCATTTGTTTAGTCGAACCAAAGATTTTGCTGATGATTTTGCCAAAAGCTTGTCACAATTTGACCAAGTGTTATTATTAGATATTTATCCCGCACGGGAACTACCCATGGAAGGAATTACGTCGCAATGGCTACTGGATAAAATGACAAACGAAAATAAAAAATTAGTAACCAAAAAAGATTTGATTCCAACTATTTTGGCAACTGATGCTACTATAATTGTAACCATTGGCGCAGGCGATTTGGGCGAAATGGTACCCACCATAAAAAAAGCATTGTATGAAAGGATTTAATTGGACAAATATTCGATTGTTGCTGATGGTGGTATTGGTGATTTTCCTGTTTTCGTTTACCTCAAAACGAAATGAAAAGCGGAAAATTGTTAAATCAGTAGTCGTTTTTGTTGGAGAAAATACGCTTTTTATTAAACAGGAAACGGTTAATAAATTGTTAATAGAAAATAAAAAAGAGGTGCAAAGTATTCGTAGAGAAGACTTAGATTTGAATAAATTGGAAAAAGCGATAGGCGCACAAGCAATGATAGACGAATCAGATGTTTTTGTGAGTATCGATGGTGTTCTAAAAGCAGTAGTTAAACAAAAAACTCCCATAGCGAGAATTTTTGATAACGGCACGTCTTTCTATATTGATTATAAAGGAAATAACATGCCGCTTTCAGCAAATTTTACCGCAAGAGTTCCACTTGTTTCTGGGGAAATAAATGCAAAAAACAAGAAAGATTTAACCGAAATATTTCGTGCAATCTATAACGATGCGTTTTTGAAAAAAAACATCATTGGGATACAAATAATGCCAAATGGAAGCTTATTAATGCTCAATAGAAATTTTGATTACCAAATAGATTTTGGTAGCGTAAGGAATGCAGAGCGAAAATTTAAAAATTACAAAGCTTTTTTTCAGAAAGCAGTTTCAGATAGTGTTTTGACAAAATACAAAAAAATTGACCTCCGGTTTACAGAACAAGTAGTGTGTACTAAATAATAGAGAATGGAAAAAGAGAATATTGCAGTAGGTCTAGATATTGGGACAACAAAAATTGTTGCCATGATAGGCAAAAAAAATGAGTACGGAAAACTAGAAATTTTGGGTGTTGGAAAATCCAAAAGTTTGGGTGTAGCGAGAGGAGTTGTAAATAACATTACTCAAACTATTCAATCCATACAACAAGCTATTTTAGAAGCCGAAAATAATTCTGGTTATAAAATAAAAGATGTTGTAGTAGGAATTGCAGGTCAGCACATTCGTAGCATTCAACACAGCGATTACATTAGCCGTAGCAATCCCGAAGAAGTAATAGGCGATTGCGATATTGATATGTTAATCAATCAAGTGCACAAATTAGCCATGCTTCCAGGTGAAGAAATCATACATGTATTGCCACAAGAATTTAAAATCGACGGACAATCTGACATCAAAGAGCCTGTGGGAATGTATGGTGGTCGTTTAGAAAGTAGTTTTCATATTGTTGTAGGACAAGCCTCGTCAATTCGAAATGTGGGTAGGTGTATTCAAAGTTCAGGCATCGAATTGTCAGGATTAACATTAGAACCATTGGCATCATCAGACGCAGTTTTGAGTCAAGAAGAAAAAGAAGCAGGAGTTGCACTTATTGATATAGGTGGCGGAACAACGGATTTAGCCATTTTTAAAGATGGAATTATTCGTCATACTGCTGTAATTCCTTTTGGAGGCAATGTCATTACCGAAGATATTAAAGAAGGTTGCTCGATTGTAGAGAAACAAGCCGAATTATTGAAAGTTAAATTTGGTTCTGCATGGCCTGGAGAAAATAAAGACAATGAAATTGTATCCATTCCTGGAATAAGAGGTAGAGAACCAAAAGAAATTTCGCTAAAGAATCTTTCTAAAATAATTCACGCCCGCGTTGTCGAAATTATCGAACAAGTTTTTGCCGAAATAAAAGTATACGGTCACGAGGATCCTCGTAAAAAATTAATTGCTGGAATTGTACTTACAGGTGGCGGAGCTCAACTCAAACACATCAAGCAATTAGTCGAATACATTACTGGAATCGATACCAGAATTGGATATCCAAACGAGCATTTAGCCGGAAATTCCGATGAAGAAATTTCAAGTCCGTTGTACGCAACAGCCGTTGGATTAGTGATGAACAGCATCGAAAAGAAAACACAAAGTGCTGTAAAAATGCAAGTAAATGTAATTCCTGAAAGAGTAGTTTACCAGCGAGAGCGCTATGTAGAACCCACTCCAGAGGTTCAGGAACCAGTACATATCGCAACAAAAGTGGTGGCAAACAAACCCACAGGAGCTGAATCAACTGAAACCAAAATCCGAAGATCCTTTCTAGACAAATATGTAGATAAGATTAAAGATTTTTTAGATAACGCAGAGTAAAAATAGTTTCCTTATTGGCCAAAGCCTTGAGTGAAAAAAAATAATAAATAAGAATTTCAAAAACCCAATAAGATGATGAGCAATTCAGAATTTGGAAGTATTTCATTTGATTTACCAAAAAACCAGTCAAATGTAATAAAAGTTATTGGTGTAGGTGGCGGCGGAAGCAATGCCATCAATCACATGTTTAAACAAGGCATCAAAGGTGTCGATTTTATCGTTTGTAATACGGATTCGCAAGCATTGCAAAACAGTGCCGTTCCCAACAAAATTCAGTTAGGCGTGAACTTAACCGAAGGACTTGGGGCTGGAGCAAATCCGGATGTAGGACAACAATCAGCAATAGAAAGTATTGGTGATATCGAAAAAATGCTCGATCGCAATACGAAAATGGTCTTTATAACCGCTGGAATGGGCGGAGGAACTGGAACTGGAGCTGCGCCAGTAATTGCTCAATTGGCCAAAGAAAGAGACATTTTAACTGTAGGTATTGTCACATTGCCGTTCTTGTTTGAAGGAAAAGTGCGTCAAGAACAAGCCAAGGTAGGAATCGAAAAACTGCGTAAACAAGTAGATTCTTTAATTGTTATCAATAATAATAAATTAAGAGAAGTATATGGTAATCTAGGTTTCAAAGCTGGATTTTCGAAAGCGGATGAAGTTCTGGCAACTGCCTCTAGAGGAATTGCCGAGGTAATCACACACCATTATACTCAAAATATAGATTTAAGAGATGCCAAAACGGTGTTGTTCAATAGCGGAACTGCCATCATGGGATCGTCGATTTCATCTGGTGAGAACAGAGCCAAAGAAGCTATAGTTGCTGCTTTGGATTCGCCTTTATTGAACGATAACAAAATTACAGGAGCCAAAAACGTATTGTTGCTTATCGTTTCTGGATCAACTGAAATTACAATTGACGAAATTGGCGAAATCAACGATCATATTCAAAACGAAGCAGGTCACAATGCCAATATTATTATGGGTGTGGGTGAGGATGAAACCCTTGGCGACTCAATAGCAGTTACTATTATTGCAACTGGTTTTGACGTTGAACAACAAAATGAAATTGTAAATACCGAACCAAAAAAAATCATTCACACATTAGAAGATGAACAAAAAAGTGTTCACAATCTAATCAATAGTCCTGTAGCTGCTTTTGATTCCAATGAAAAAAGCCAAGATTCAATTACTAACGAAAGAATTGTTTTTGAATTACTAGAAGAAGAAATAGTTCCAGAACCAGTTTTTGTTGCTGCACCAGTTATTGCTGCACCAATTGTTTTGGCTCCAGTTGTTTCTACAATAAATAAAGAGGAGCTTCAAGTGATGTCTGAATTTATTAAAAATTTAGATGTTACTTTCGAAATCGTTTCCCCTATTACGGATATCGATTTTACTATTTCTGCGCCAGTTGTTGCAGAAGTAAAAGCAGTACAACCCAAAATTATCGAGAAACTAGAACAAACATCATTCTCTTTCGATCTACCGCTTTTCTCTCCAAAAAAAGTGGAAGCAGCCCCAGTTGCTCCAAAAATGGAAAAAGTAGAAGAAAACAAAGTCTTTTTTGAATTAACAAATGATGCTCGAGAAATAAATGTGGTACAACCTGTACAATTCGTTCCTGTAACAGAATTGTCAGACAATGGAATTATCAAATATTCTCTTGAGGAATACATGGAAGAAGAACCTGATTTTACCGCTGTCAAAACAGTTGAAAAAATAGTAGAAGAAATTCCAGCCGAATTAAACATCACCATGAAACAGGTTGCAAAAACGCAACAGGACACAACCGCTTTCGAAAACATCTCCCCTATGGATATGACCATCGAAGAATCATTGAAATTCAGAGCCGATGAAAGACGTAAAAAACTAAAAGAGTTTAATTACAAATTTCACAATAACGTTTCGAGAGTTGATGAATTAGAACGTGAACCCGCTTATAAACGTTTGGGTTTGGATCTTTCTAGCACACAAACAAACAATACCAATTCAAGAATATCCGTTAGCACTGACAGTAACAACGACTTACAGTTCCGTTCTAACAACTCGTATTTACATGACAATGTAGATTAACTAACTCCAACCAATTTTGAACTAACCCGAATATTGAATTCAATTTTCGGGTTTTTTTTTGTACTAACAGTTCCCATATTACAGTTGGTAATTCCAGTAAATTTTCATAAATTTGTACCGCCTTAAAATAAAAGTATCACAAAAAGCCTTTTTTTTATTGTGGCAAAATAACAAGAAGAACATTCTATTTTTGGATTTACTCCAAAAACCTAAAATCCAATCTTCTACAATTAAATTCTAAAATTATGAGTTTATCAATATTAATCATGGACGACATTAAAGCCGCCATGAGAGCCAAAGACACCGTTGCACTAGAAGCATTACGAGCTATAAAATCAGAAATTTTATTAGCCCAAACTGCAACAGGATCCAAAGAAGAAATTTCGGCTGATGAAGAGATTAAATTACTTCAAAAATTGGTAAAAACCCGTAAGGATAGTGCTAAAATATTTACAGAACAAAACCGGTTGGATTTAGCTGAACCAGAATTAGCTCAAATAGCCGTAATCGAGAAATTCCTTCCCGCACAATTAAGCGAAGCTGAAGTGGAAGCGGTAGTTGCTAAAATTATAGCAGAGACTGGCGCATCAGGAATTGCTTCTATGGGAAAAGTAATGGGATTAGCAGCAGCTCAATTAGGCGGCACCGCCGAAGGGAAAACCATTTCGACTATTGTAAAAAAATTATTGACATAAATAATGATTTTAGTTTACGATTTTAAATCACAAATCTAAAATCGTAAATCAAAAATCAAAAGACTGCGTAGTTCAACTGGATAGAATATCAGATTTCGACTCTGAGGGTTGCAGGTTCGAACCCTGCCGTGGTCACTTTTAAAATTAATTAACGCAATTACCAGTTACAGGTGTTGCGTTTTTTTTGTTGTTGCAAATTCTATTAAACAACCAAAATGGAGATTCAAAACATACCCGAAATTTTTCTCACCAAGGCTGATTCGCTACCAGATTTATTTGTTTACGACTACAGGATGAATGCCGATGTGGTAAAAAACAAAGTAGATTTAGGTTTAAATATGTTTAGTTTTTTGCAAATTGGTCAAAAAAAAGTTCATTTTGCCAATGCGGTAGTCGCAGTAAATGAAGACCAATCCTTACTTATAGAAAGCGGCAATTGCTTGTTTACGGAATTATTGAATAAGGAAAATACGTATTTTTGTAAACTGTTTTTTTTCTCACAAGCCAAAGTAAACGATTTTTTAGAAAAACATGCTGTAAATTTTATTATCGAAAAAAACAATTCCCCCAAGGAGACTCCCTATTTTATTATAGAAAATGATGCTTATATTCGGCTATTTGTGACCTCACTTGCTTCGATAACGGTTGTGAAAAAGGAAAATATTCAAAGTTTTTTGTCCTTAAAATTCGAAGAAATCATGCTTTATTTGATGGATAAATACGGTATGGTATTCACTCAATACGCCTATTCGCTTATAAAAACAGACAACCAATCGTCCTTCAAAAAAATAATTGAAGCCAATGTTTATTCGAATCTAAAACTTGAAGAACTAGCCTTTTTATGCAACAGCAGCTTATCTACTTTTAAGCGCAATTTTGTTCGCATTTACGCAACATCCCCTGGGAAATGGTTACAGCAAAAAAGATTGCAAAAAGCCAAAGAACTTTTACAAGACGGAAAATTCAAGGCATCGGAGATTTACTTGGATTTTGGATATGATAATTTGTCCAATTTCAGCATTGCTTTCAAAAATGAATTTGGATTCAGTCCCAAAAAAACAATTTAAAAGTGACCTTTTTTAATAAGTTTTTGAACCTAAATAATAATTCATTATGCGCAGAAACTATTTAATTTTGGAATGAACTTTTAAAATAAAAAAATGAACATTACACTAGATCAAGCCGAAAAAATGATTGCCGCAGCAAAAGTTAAAGCAGTAGCTTTGAATACAAAAATGAATATTACCGTAGTAGACGCTGGAGCGAATATGGTTGCCTTTGCTCGCATGGATGGCGCCTGGTTAGGATCAGCCGATATTTCATTAAAAAAAGCAAAAACAGCCCGTTTTTTTGACATGAATACTGGAATTATAGGAAGTTTATCTCAACCTGGTGGCGCTTTATTTAATATAGAACATTCTAACGGGGGATTAATTACCTTTCCTGGTGGAGTTCCTGTACAAAATGCAGCTGGCGAAATCATAGGAGCTATTGGCGTAAGCGGAAGTACTGTAGAAAATGATCATGCCGTTGCAGCTGCTGGAGCTTTGGCAGTATAATCGCTTTTCAATCAAACTTAAAGCAATATAAACATTCAATTAATACCATTACCGTAAAATAGTAATGGTATTTTTTTATTAAAAAATATCGAATTAGCGGTATACACAAATTTAAACCAATACTGTTTATACAACCACTTTAATTTAGATTTCCCCAAAAAGAAGAGCTTTAATTTGAGAGCTTTAATACAAAATAAATTATTTTTTTAGCTCCAACTTCTCGGCAAAATAATCACAAAAATCCATCATCGTGGCTGCCATTTTTTCGTCATTTGTAGCCCGATTGAAGGTTTCGGACATGGAAACCAGCGTTTGATGAAAGAAGATTTTCATTTCATCAACAGGCATATCTTTTGTCCACAAATCAATTCGCATACTTTCTTTGGCTTTGCTATCCCATATAGAAAGCATAATGGCCTTTGCCTCTTCTTGATTGATACCGCCGTCTTGTGCAGACCAAGTTAGTTTTTCAGGTACTTTATTTTCATCCAAAGCGATTTGGAATTTAATTTCGGAGGTATTGTTATTCGTCATTTTTTTTAGGTTTATATTTTGATTTATCAAAAATTTCTTTGGCATCCAGTTGCAACATATCCTGTACGGAAATAGCATTGTTCTTCATGTACGAACGAACAATTTGCCAGCCTATCCAAGCACCAACTCGGCCAGGTGAGTCATTATCGATTTCTAGATAAAATTTAGAAAACGGAGCTGCAATTATGAATCGAGAATTCAGCTTTTGATCATCGCTAAAAAGTAGTTCTTTTTCAATAAAATAACGCCACATATAGCTTTCATTTTGCTCGCACCACGTAATTTGTGCAGGCGAATATCCCATTTTATCCGCATCTGTGTACTGTGGCAACAGGAGGTCTTTTAAATACAATTGCTTGCCAAAATAAATCATTTGAGTGAGAAGATTTTTAGCAGTGCTACCCGTAATTTTCCCTTGCGAAAAACTAGAAACAATATCGGGTAGGATTTGATTTTGCTCAAAATCTTGTTTGATATAGTCCGGAAATTGATAAAATTTATGGTTTTTTCCTAAATACAATTCCAACGGAATAATCACTAAACTATCCGCATAAATGGCTTTGGTTTTGTAATCCATTTCAGAGATTATGGTAATTACTTTTGGTGTTTTCGTACTAGGAAAATAATGCTTAATGTGCTTGAAAAGCGTTTCAATTTCAGCTTTTTCTGGGTCAAAATTGGCGTATTTTTTCTCCACCTCGGCATACAATTCTCGCCATTGTGGATTTTGCATTTTTTGTAGCCAAACGCTGTCGTCAATTCCAGTTGGAAAAAAGAACGGATATTGTTTTTTTACCTTATCTAAATCTTGTGGTTTGGTTTCAAAAAAAACGGTGTCAAAACGCTCCACCTTGATAGTCATAGGAATTGCTTCGACTTGTTTTTCGATTTTAGTCTTTTGGTCGCAGGACAAGAAAAAAAGACAAAAGACTAACGGCAATAGATATATTTTCATATTTATTAATTAAATTAGCTTCCTAATAATCAGGAACGCAAATGTACTGCTAAATTGGTTTTGCAAATATACATTCCTGCTGCTTAAAACTTAATTATTATGACTAAAAAAAGCACTATTCAAGTCGAAAAAGTAAATCTTCACATTGTAAATTGGCTCAAATCGTATGCAGAAAATGCCAAATCAAACGGATTTGTAATTGGTATTTCAGGAGGTGTCGATTCAGCAGTAACCTCAACTCTTTGTGCGCAAACAGGTTTGAAAGTCGTATGTATTGAAATGCCAATACATCAGGCAGAAAGTCATGTTACCCGCGCACGAGAACACATAGACCAACTCAAAAAGCGATTCTCAAATGTAGAGAATGCTGTAGCCGATTTAACTTCGGTTTTTGAAACATTCAAAAGTATTGTTCCTAATACTGTTGAGGAAAGCAAAGTTCATTTGTCCTTGGCCAATACTAGAGCTCGATTGCGCATGACTACGTTGTACTATTTTGCTGGAATTCATGGACTTTTGGTCGCTGGAACAGGAAATAAAGTAGAGGATTTTGGCGTTGGTTTTTATACCAAATATGGTGACGGTGGCGTTGACTTAAGTCCTATTGCTGACTTGATGAAATCCGAGGTATATGCGCTAGGAGCCTATTTGCAAGTGCCCAATGCCATCTTGATTGCTGCTCCAACGGATGGTTTATTTGGCGATGATCGATCAGATGAAGATCAATTAGGAGCCAGTTATGATGAATTGGAATGGGCAATGCTACAAGCCGAAAATGGCAAGGAGGCAAGCGATTTTTCAGGTAAAGAAAAAAATGTATTTGAAATTTATAAAAAATTAAATACAGCTAACCAGCACAAAATGAGAGCTATACCTGTTTGTGAAATAAATAGAGATTAAAAAAATCGATAAACTGCATTTTTATTGTATTTTTTTTACTACATTTAACCTATCATTTTGATAAACAACTCTTAAAAAATAAATACCATGATTAAAGTTTGTTTAGCAGATAATTTTCCAGTAACACATTTTGGCGTAAAGTCTTACTTTAAAGACAACTCCGAGATATCAATTGTTGCCAATGTAGGTAACTTTTTGATGGTTAGGGACATTCTTCTCAATAAAGAAATTGACGTTTTAGTTCTAGATTTAGAATTAGAAGGTCTAGCAAGTATTTTTGAAGTTAAAGCAACTTTGAAAAACTTCCCAAAAACAAAGATTATCATTTTTAGTGGTCTTTCAGAACAAATTTATGCTCCAAATGCAATAAAAGCAGGAGTTTCAGGATTTGTTCATAAGTCCGAAAAATTGGAAACTTTGGGTCAATCGATTATTAAAGTCCACCAAGGAAAAATAATCATTAACGAAACTGTTCGCAAAAACATGGCTTTGATAGCAAAACAAAGCAAAAGCGAACGCTTGTATCGAAAACTTTCTAATCGTGAGATTGAAGTATTGCGTTATTTGAGTGATGGTAAGAAAAATCACGAAATAGCAACCATTCTTACTTTGAACGAGAAGACAATTAGTACTTACAAATTGCGATTGCTTACCAAACTAAACGTAACCAATTTGGTCGATTTAGTAAATAAAGCCAAAACATTAGAAATTGTATAAATAAAAAAACCGTCTCCTATACTAGAGACGGTTTTTTTTTGAGTTCTAAAAATACTACAAGGACTCATAATCTATTTCTAAAAAATCCTCCACTTGTTTGAGCCAAATATTTTGAACAAAAGCCACATGATCGGGGTGATTGTTGTAATATTGATACGCCTCATTGTTTTGAAATTCCATAGAAATTCCAAATTCATATTTGTTTTTAACGCTGGTTTGTTTTAAAATCTCAAAGGTACGAACGCCTTCGATTGCAGTTAATTTTGAAACGGCATCAAAAAAATGGCGTTTATCCTGATCACTCATCCCTGCTTTGAATGAAAAAATAACCGAATGCCGAATGGTTTTATTTAAAGGTACTTTTTGGGAATTACTGTTGTTGTTCATCATTTTATTTTTAAGTCAAAAATTATTGTTTTTTTAGCCATAGCACATCATACGCACTAATAAAATTCTTTTCTTGAATTTCTATCACACTATTTGTGAGTAAGCTAAAGACCTTAATAATACTGTCATCAAGGAAAACGCTTTTGCCAAAAAAAGTGTCAAATTCAGAGAAATTAGTAATTACATAAATTTGTTCCCCCGTTTTGGCAGTCTTTTTGAAAACCAATAAATGGGTGTTTTCGTAATCTATAAATTGAATGTCATTATTGTCCGCAAAGGCAGGAGTTTGCTTTCTGATGGCAATCATTTTTTTGAGTTGGGCAAAAACTTGTGCAGGTGGGGATGCGGTAGTTTTCTCGTTGATTAAATTCCAGTTCATTGCAGAACGATGCAACCAGCGATTATCGAACTTTTTGGTTTCGTCGTTGCGGTAGTCGTAATTATTGGGCAAAGCCACCTCATCGCCACTATAAATCATAGGCAAACCGCCAAGTGACAATATGATTCCATGCTGTAAATTGATACGTTTTATGGCCAATTCCGTTTCCTTTTGATTGCTTACACTTACCGCTTTTTCTAAACCACAAAGCGCCGCCATAGAACCTGACAAGCGAGCATTTCCGGTTTGTGGCTCAATCATAAATCGTTCTCCTAACCCAAAACTTCCGTTAAAACCATCGCAATAATGTTTTAGAATATACAAGCGGTGCTGCAAACTATCCCGTCCCAATTCCGTGACTAATTGATCCGAAAATCCCAGTCCAATATCATCATGACAACGAGCATAATTGATCCAAGTGGTGTTTTTGGGCTTTTTAGGAATGGCTTGAATTGATTTTTTGAGTAAACGCGTGTCTCTAGTCGCCAAAGCCTCCCAACTTAAGGCCATAAAATTAGCATTATAGGCAATATCACACTCATCGCCTTGAGCCAATCCTTCTCCAAAATATTTTATAATTTCATCTGGGGCTACAATTGCCTCGGCGATATAACCTACGCCTGGTGCAACAATTTGTCCAGCTAATTTAAAAAGTTGGAGCAATAAGTGAACTTCGGGAAGGTTTTGATTGTATTTTCCAATTTCTTTCCACATGTAGGCTACGGCATCAAATCGAAAAATATCGATTCCCTTGTTTGACCAAAATAACATAGTATCAATCATTTCAACCAAAACCAATGGATTTTTATAGTTCAAATCCCATTGATAACCATAAAACAAGGTCATTACCCATTGATTAGAATCGGGTAAATAAGTAAAATTTCCTGGCGACGTATCCGGAAAAATATCCGTCATGGTTTGCTCGTAAGCATTGGGCAAAGTTCTATCTGGAAAAAAATAGAAAAAATCTTTGTATTTGGGATGACCATTCCTGCCTTCGACCGCCCATTGGTGTTGATCTGCGCAATGATTGAGGACAAAATCCATGACAAGATTCATATCATTTCTTTGCATTTCTTGAACCAAGTCTTCAAAATCTGCCATTGTTCCAAACTTCGGATTAATTTCACGGTAGTTTTTTACGGCATAACCACCATCATTTTCAAATTCAGGCACGTCCAGAAAAGGCATCAAATGAATGGTGTTAATTCCTAAATCTAACAAATAAGGAATTTTAGCTTTCAAGCCATTAATATCTATGTTAAAAAGATCTACATACAGCATCATCCCAACAATTTTTTCGCTTGAATACCAATTAGGGTGCGCAACACGACTCAAATCTCGCTTTTTTTGCAAAGCAGAACGCTTCTCGAAATTAGCGACTAGGGATTGCAGTAACAATTCAAAAGCTTCCTCTTTGAAAGGACTATTGGCATATAAATTTTGAAACAAATCAGTGATTATGGGGAAATTGGCTCCCAATCGCAAATAAAAATCTTTGTCTTTTATTTTTACGCTTTTTAAAAAAACGTTTAATTTTGATAATTTTTCTGCCTGCTGCATGTTGGTATTGGTTTATATATTTTAAAAATAGTAAGTGTTATTCTGTTTTTATGATTGTTTCTTTTTTAAATAAGTTCCGAGTTATAGCAATTATATCTCCTTTTAAAATTTGAATTTACCAGCCTTGATTCAAGCCATTCTTGACTACTTCTTGGTATTTTTGTTTATCAAAACTATATAAATTGGGCGCTTTATGAGCTACATTACTTTTCTTTTCGTCTAATTTGACTAGTATTCCAATAGCAGTAATTTTACGCAGAAAATTGCGTCGATCTAGTTTTTTTCCCAAAATAGTTTCATAAAGTCGTTGTAATTCTGGAATTGTAAATTTTTCGGGTAATAAATTGTATCCAACCGGCATCAAATTCAATTCCATCCGTAGTGTTTCAAGTGCTTTATCCAGAATCTCTTTATGATCTAAAATTAATTCAGGGACTGCATGGTGATCAATCCATTCTACTGTTTCATTTTTCCCAACTTGCTGCGGAATAATTTGCGAAAAATCTACTAATGCATAATAGCCCACCGTAACAAAACGATTGGTATACCACTCCCCTTTTTCTTTTGGAATTCCGTAAAAATCTAAAACAATACTACTAAAATCACTATCGTTTCGTTTGGCACACCCAAAAGTAGCAAACTGTCTCAAAAAAATTCCTTTTACCCCTGTTCGATTGTTCAACACAGTAACAGCAGCTTGATCAATATCCTCATCAACAGGAACGAAACCTCCTGGCAAAGCCCATTTCTCGCTGTATTTAGTTTTTATCAACAAGACTTTGAGTTGATTGTCATGAAATCCAAAAATCACACAATCAATTGACAACCCGGGTTGATAAAGAGAAGTATCTTCTAAAACAGCTTTTAACATGATTTTCATTTTGAATCTTTTCTTTATAGGGTTGCAATTTACTTTTTTTTTCAAAGCTACAACTCTTAAATTCCATTTTCGACCTCTTTAAGTCTATTCATTTTTAAAAATAGTATAAAAAAACGACTTTAATTACACAAGTATCTACATAAAATTGGGATAATAAAAACGATATGTACTTTTTTTTCTTTTTTTGAATGTGAAATGTTTAAGCTATTAAAAAAAAACTAACTTTGCGTCATAATAACACTTTGTAGAGCATTGCTATTATATTAAACCAAAAACTAAACTTATGAAAAAAAATGCAATGCCGTATTGCGGGTTGATTTTTTCGACTCCATGGTACGCGCAAACAATTGATTATCCCTAAAAACAGTATCAATTGTAGATTAAAATAAAAATTGTTAGTTACTTATTGAGGCTGTTTATGTTGGGCAGCCTCTTTAAAAAAAAGAATCCTTATGGAAAAACCCGCATTACATACCAAGAAACATTACGCAATACTTGACGGTTTACGTGGTGTTGCTGCAATTATGGTTGTTGCCTTTCATATCATGGAGGCTCATGCTACGAGTCATCTAGATCAGGTTATCAATCACGGGTACCTTGCGGTTGACTTTTTTTTCTTACTCTCTGGTTTTGTAATAAGCTACGCTTATGATGATCGCTGGAGTAAAATGAATGTCACCGATTTTTTTAAAATTCGTCTTGTTCGCTTGCAGCCCATGGTTGTCATGGGAATGATTATTGGGGCGTTGACTTTTTATTACCAAGATTCATCGTTGTGGCCTACCATACACCAAGTACCCGTATGGAAAACCATAGTGATTATGCTCATAGGATTTACATTGATACCCGTGCCGCCCTCTATGGATATAAGAGGTTGGCAGGAAATGCACCCATTGAACGGCCCGGGATGGTCTTTGTTTTTTGAATACATAGGGAATATTCTTTATGCGTTATTTGTACGGAAATTTTCGAATAAAGCGCTTTCGATACTCGTATTTTTGTCAGGTTGTTTGTTGATTCATCTTGCTGTTACGAGTCCAAACGGCGATGTAATTGGGGGTTGGTCACTAGATTCTACGCAACTACACATTGGTTTTTCACGAATGTTGTTTCCGTTTTTTGGAGGGCTGTTATTGCATCGAATGGTAAAACTAACCACTATCAAAAACGCTTTTTGGTGGGCTAGTTTACTTACTGTTGCCGTACTAGCAATGCCCAGAATAGGAGGAAGTGAGCATTTATGGATGAACGGAATTTATGATTCCTTAAGTATTATTCTTGTTTTCCCGTTAATTGTATTCTTGGGAGCAAGTGGCGAAGTTACTGGTAAGTACGCTACTCGGATTTGCAAATTTCTGGGCGAAATATCATATCCTATTTACATTACTCATTATCCGCTTATTTACTTATACACGGCATGGGTTGTTGGTGCTAAAATTTCATTTGAAGAAGCATTGCCTATGAGTGTGCTCACGCTGATAGGAGCTGTACTTATTGCTTATGCTTGTTTGAAATTATACGACGAACCAATACGTATCTGGTTAAAAAAAAAGGGTTTTGAAAAAGAATTGATAGCCGTTTTCTAATTGAAATACCACAATACCATTTAGAAAATAAAATGTAAAATCATTCTTTTATTAAAAAAGCGATACTATTCAAAGGAATGGTATCGCTTTTTTTATGTGACAATTCGTTACTGTACCAATTTCAATTTTAAACAGATTTCTACAAAAAGTTACGCTATTTTACACTAATTATAGACTCTAATATAATCTACCTCTAACGTTGAAGACGAAAAGTTAGGATCCACATCGCCACCCCAACTGCCGCCCATGGCAAAATTTACTATTAAATAGAATTTTTTATTGAATGGAAATTTCTCCGAATTTTGAAAGGTGTAATACAAAACATCATCTACATAAAATTTGATTGCAGTTGCAGTCCAATTTGCAGTGTAAATATGGAATTCCGTATTATCAGTAGGTACATTTATGGTTCCGGTATCAGGAGTATTTCCTGAACGACCGGGTGAGTGCAACGAGGAATGATTTACGTGTAATTCCTTTCCAACTGATTCTAAAATATCGACCTCACCACACGCTGGCCATCCCACAGTACCTATATTACTACCCAGCATCCAAACTGCGGGCCAAGTCCCCACACCAGTAGGAATTTTAGCCCGAATGACTACTTTGCCATAGGTAAAATCAAATTTTCCGTTGCTTTCTATTCTACCCGATGTAAAATCACCATTTCCGTATTTTTCTCTAACGGCTTTGATTTTCAAAACTCCCCCTTCAACAATTGTATTTTGAGGGCGATTCGTATAGGATTGTAACTCATTGTTAACATGACCAGGATCCCAAATTTGAAACGTCCATTTCGAATTATCAGGTGCACCATCTACATTAAACTCGTCAGACCACACTAGTGTCGAACCTACAAAAACCGTTATTGTAGTGGTTGTGCTTACAAAATTTGCACCATTGTATGCCGACCCGTATACCGTAAATGTGTTTGTTCCAGCTGCCGCAAAAGTGTGCGTAAAACTCCCCGTGGTAGACTCTATTGTTTGTCCATCGACTAGCATTTTATACGACGTGGCATTGGTCGCACTCAAGGTAAACGTTACTTTTCCGGTACCATCACCCGTTGGTTTTTGCACCGTTGCGCCATCAATACTGGCCGTAATGGTTAGATTAGAAGGTTTTAACGAAGGCTCATTGCCACCATCAGTATTGCTGCTGCAAGAGCAAAAGGTAAAGCAAAAACTAATTACAGCGACTAGTTGTGAAAACTGTTTGTACATATCTTTTTTTATATAAATTAAAATTTTAGTTTTTTTACCAAATAAAAGTTCCCACAGCACCTGCGTCTAAAGACGTTGTTACCCACTTCCCGTTGTATTTGATATTGAATATTTCAGAAGCACTTCCGTCGTTTTCGACTAATAAAACGGTCTTTCCCACAGGGGTTTTGAACGCAATTGTATTCAAACTTCCCATCATTGTACTTGCAATTCTTACGGAACCTGCAGGAACAAATTTAGAAGCGTGTGCCGCAATATAATACCCAACGTTTCTAATAAAAGTTTCGGAACTGGTAATCGTGATAGCTCCTTTGCAGGTTGAACAACCACCAGCGGTGTGGGGTCCAAAATTACCATCATTGGCAAGATTCCATTGTAAGGCTGTCTTGCTCCAATTGCGCATGGAACCAATAATTACGTTTTTGACTTGCCATTTCAAATCGCCATCAAAACTGCCCGTTGACGCCGTATATTGCTCGGTAAAATAAACGTTTTTGCTAGGAAAAGCGTCGTGAACCGTGCTCAATGCGCTAATATCGCCTCCGTATAAATGAAATGCGGCACCATCTACAAATGGGTTTGCACCTGCATCATTAAGTACCGTCATTGGGTATTGGGTGTTGTCACAATTGTGATCGTAAGCAACAATTTTTGTAGTACTTGCAGTGGCTTGTAAGGCAGGCCCTAAATGGTTTTTTATAAAATCGGCTTGCTGTAGTGCCGTCATAACCATACTCGGGTTGTTGCCTCCATGCAAAGGTTCGTTTTGAGGGGTAAGGGCGTCAATTGTAATGCCCTCTTCTTTCATTTTTTGAAGGTATTTTACAAAATATTGGGCGTAAACGCTGTAGTATTGTGCTTGTAAACTACCGCCAACAAAACTAGCTTTGTCCTTCATCCAGAGCGGTGCCGACCATGGAGTTGCCATAATTTTGATTTTTGGATTAATCGCTAAAATGGATTTTAGCACAGGAATTAAATTAATTTTATCGGCTGACAAGCTAAAATTAGTCAAGTTCACATCCGTTTGTCCCGTGGCAAGATCGTCATAGGTAAAAGGAGCCGCATCCATATCAGAAGCACCAATGCTAATACGCAAATAACTGATTCCTATACCCGTACTCGTCCCGAACAGTTCTTGCAACAATTCTTGTTTTTTGGCTGGCGTTAATTGGTTGATTACTTCAGCACTACCTCCTGTTAAAGTAAACCCAAAACCATCAACGGTTTGATACGTTACTGTTGGGTCAACATCTATAGTTTGATTCGTGTTAAGAAGCGTTCCAAAACCCAAAACGCTTGTTTGCTTTTCTAACAAGACCGTTTGATTTCCTTTGGTTAACCAAAAATCAACATCGTTCGTCACCACAGGCGGTGTTGGTGTAGGCGTTGGTGTAGGTACTGGATCTACGCTATCATTCGATGAGGAACAACTTAATTGCATGAATATTGTTGCAATCAAGAATATTTTTTTTACTACACTTTTCATAGTTGTTTTTTTTATTGGCTTAATTCTATGAATTACCGCATTTATTGTAAGTTCTCCTGCGTGAGGGATAGTAGTGGAGCTCTTTTTTAGCTGGGCTTTTTCTGCCCAGCTAAAAAAAGCGGGAACGGATAGCCCGCCCCGAGGCTTTTTCTGCCGAGGGACACGCCCAAATTATAATGCTGTAAATTGTAGAATTAAGCGGTTTTATTTAAAATCAGATTTTGCCATTAATAAACTAGTGTTTGTATAGCATGCGAAGGAATTACGACTACTGTTTTCTCTGTACCAATGATTAAATTATAAGTTACTTTTTGATTGCTTTGGTTCATGACAACGGTAACCATTTTGCCATTTGTGTTCAGGAATGAAGTACTTAAAAGGCTGCTTCGGCTCACTGCCGTACTCACTCGTTTGGCATTGGTATGAATGAATTTAGAAAAATGCCCAATGTAATAATAGGAAGGCGTGTAGATTAATTCTCCCGAACGAATATCGGCATGAATTGGGGCAAAACAAAAATTACCTACGTGATTAGGGCCACCATTTTGATCCAAAAGTATGTTCCAATCCGTCCAACCTACAGTCCCGTTGTTAAAATCATTAATCATAGAAGTCCCGTATCGCTCGGCATTACCCCAAAACTGATATTTGGCAGCGTCAAATTTTTCGACACAACCTTCGGTAAATAGCAGTTTTTTGTCGGGATAGGCTTCGTAAACTTTGCGAACATTGTCGAACATAGGAGCTCCACCTGCCCAGGTTTCATACCAGTGATAAGCCATTCCCCAAGCATACTTTGCTGCTTCTGGATCATCATAAATCACGTTAGCACGCTGGGTCATCAAATCCCGATTGTGATCCCAAACTACAATTTTTTTATCTCCCAAACCTTCTTTTTTCATTGTTGGTCCAAGAAAATTTTTCAGGAAATCGCGTTCGGCTTCAGCGGTATAGACACACGATTCCCATTTTTGAACGGCCATTGGTTCGTTTTCGGTGGTGATTCCCCAAATTGGCATTCCTTCTTTTTCGTAGGCTTTGATAAATTTGGTGTAATAATTAGCCCAAGCTTGGTAATATTCTGGGAGTAAGGTGCCGCCTTTTAGCATACTTTTATTGCTTTTCATAAAAGCAGGAGGGCTCCATGGCGTTACGTAAAGCAACAATTTTCCGCCAGCAATTTTGGTTGCTTCTTTAATCAAAGGGATTCGGTATTGCTTGTCGTGCTCGATACTGAAGGTTTTCAAACTCGCATCGCCTTCCTGAATGTAGGTGTAACTTGCGCTACTAAAATCCGTACTATGAATAGACGTTCTGGCCAGTGTATAGCCAATGCCGCTATTTTTATCATAATAAGCATGCAGTAGTTCTTGTTGTTTCTCTTTGGACAATTTGGCATAAACTTCGGCACTAGCATCCGTAATGGCACCACCAATTCCCATAAAGGATTGAAAGGTTTTTTGAGGAGCTACAAAAATCGAAATTTCTGTTTCCAAGGGTTGCTTGGTAGCTACAAAAGCGAGAGTATCAGTTGGGGTCAGCCTTAATTTAGTGCTATCAGCCGTGGTGTAAACGGTAACCAATTTGCCTTTGGTTGTAAAATCAGTTTGGTGCTTTTTGACTTTTTGCCCTTGAGCGAAAAAAGAAAAAGAGCACAGGAGACAAATAAGTTTTAAGCTATTATTTTTCATATTCTATAGTATTTTAGTTTGAAAATTCAGTTTGTTTAAAAAAAGTGTTTTTCAAAATTAACGGTATTATTTGAGAATTCAATTTTTTATAAAAAATAGCCCAAAATCCTAGGAAAATGGGCTATTTCACCAACTAAACTCAATTTAAACTTAACTTATTTTCCTCTCATTTCAACATTTGTAATAGAAATTCCTGTAGCCCCAATGTTTTCACCACCGCATTTAATTACTAAATAAATAGTTCCTGACTCTGCAAATTTGACAACATTTCCAGAACCTACGCAGCCCACAGCCGATAGTTTCCCTTCAAAAGACCCCGTGGCACAACCGTCCCAAGTGCTCATTCCCATTCTACGACCCTCTGCGGAGTAATCGCTGTTTTGAACAGGAACTGTTTTTGAAGCATAGACTTCAAACCAAGTATTTGAGGAACCTCCACCAAAAACTTTCATATCAATTTTATATTCTTTGCCCGCTTGAACCTGAATAGCTTGGTATATCCCTTGCTGATTCCAACCGCCTCCTTTTATGGTAGCACTTCCTGAATTGAAAGACCAGCTCGTACCAGAATCACTGATTTTTAGAATAGTCCATTTGGCGTGATCAGCCGCATTAGCAAACCTACCACCAAGTACCAAATTCCCTTTGGCAGGGTCCGAAGTAGCCACTACAAGTTCTTGTGCAACGGTATTGGTCAAACCTCCTCTACCTATTGCAGTGTGTTTTATGGTATAAGTACCAGCATCTGGCAAGGCAATTACCTCGGACATTTTGCCTACAAAAGCGCCTTCGCCAATATCCCATTTGGATGCAATGACATTGGTTGTTTGCGCATTCAAAGTGTAATTGTTAACCGCTCCAGACACCGGAGTGATTGTAAATGCAGCATCAACATTAGGGTCAGACAAACCGTTACCGTCCCCAACTGCATCAGTAGAACAACTGGTTAATCCACTTACTGTTGCCATAGCAAACAGCAGGAACACACTTCTTTTTAAAATTATATTTAAGTTCATATTTTTTTGCTTTAGATTAGTTGTAATTTGGATTTTGTTTCATTTTAGTCCCTAGCAATTCGTTCGCAGGTATAGGAAGAATTTCATCTTTACCAGCAACAAATCCTCTACTACCCAACTTTGCAGTAGCATCGCCCCAGCGAACTAAATCAAAAAATCGGTGGCCTTCGCCAGCAAGTTCCAGTCTTCTTTCAGCTTTAATGGCGGCCAATGTTACTGGAACAGACGGCAAACCAACTCTAGTGCGAACAGCATCCAGCAAGGCTTGTGCTCTTGGACCTGAACCCAATGCTTCGGCTTCCATCAAATAGGTATCGGCCAATCGAATCACGTATGAATCTTGTTTATAGTTCAGCTCGGCTGCGCCACCACCCGTTCTAACATCTGTTTTTCTTGGTAAAAACTTGTTGAGAAAATAACCGGTATCTTGATAACCCCCAATATAATCAGCCGTTCCAGCTGCTTTTAAGGCTTTCATATCATAAACAGTAGCTTCAAAACGGGGATCCATTTTTATAGCATCGTATAAATCATTTGTAATCACATTAAAGCTCCATCCCGAAGGCAAATCGGCAGCAGGAGAATTCGTTGGTCTGGAATAGCTACGAATTCCTACCATGACATTTACGGTATTTCCTTCGTCTGCTCCTGAACCCCAAAATCCCCAATCCGAATTTCCAGCACTTGTATGCACCACTTCGATTAATGACTCCGAATTGAATTTATTAGAAAAAACCCATAAATCACTATACTTGGCAAGCAATTTATTGCCATATTGACTCGTTCCACCAGGAGTTCCGTTAACTTGGGCGAGCATACTTGCGGCTTCGGTTTTTTTGCCTTCGTATAAATACACTTTTCCTAGCATGGCTTGCGCACCCGCT
This sequence comes from Flavobacterium restrictum, assembly GCF_007097245.1. Taxonomy (GTDB): domain Bacteria; phylum Bacteroidota; class Bacteroidia; order Flavobacteriales; family Flavobacteriaceae; genus Flavobacterium; species Flavobacterium restrictum. The sequence continues at coordinate 227,359 of NZ_VJZT01000002.1, forward strand.
TTGGTCAATCGACCAGACTCGGTAGCTGCGATAACACTGGTAGGCAAACCACCAATAGCCTCGGTCAAATCTTTTTCGATTTGCACATAAACTGCCTCTGGTGTGGCTTGTTCCACATTATAAATGTTAGTAGTTGTTAATGGCTCTAATAGCAACGGAACATTCTTGAATAACCGAACAAGGTTAAAATAATAAATGGCACGCAATGCTTTAGTTTCGGCAACAAATCTAGTTTTCAAATTATCTGGCATATTCGTATCAGGCAATTTTACAAGCAAGGTATTGGCTCTATAAATCCCTTGAAAATGATCATTCCAGAAACTAGCAGGCACATTAGTAGCCGTAAGCGTGTGGGTAGAAAAAGCTTGAAGTCCAGCGCCATCCGTTGCACCACCGCCTCCAGCATAATGATCATCTGAACCGGCATTCATCATGGTAATCATGTTTTCAAATCCACCAGAATTTTTTCTAATGGGATCATAAACCCCTACCAAAGCCGCAGTTGCTTGTTGCTCATTGGAATAATAATTCTCCGAAAGAAAAGCACCTTTAGGAGTGATAGTTACAAAATCCTGTGTACATGATCCTAAAGAAATCAGTACAGCGGCAATAAAAATAGGTTTAAATTGTATCGTTTTCATAATTCTTTTATGTGTTAAAATTGTACGTTAGCACCAAGCATAAACGTTCTTGCTTGTGGATAAATTCCTTTGTCTATACCAAATACGCCTCCCCCAATTTCAGGATCATAACCTGAATATTTAGTAAACGTAAACAAGTTTTCGGCGGTGATGTACATGCGCAATTTACTAGCTCCAATTTTTGAAATAGCATCGCTTGGCAATGAATAGCCTATTTGAACCACTTTTAGACGGAGGTAATCTCCTTTTTCTAAATAGAAATCGGACATTTTTTCGAAATTTCCGTTGGTATCATTATTAGTCAATCTAGGATAATCGTTGGATGTTCCTTCACCTGTCCAGCGGTTTAAAGCGCTTGTTTGATAGTTAGCTGTCAAGATATCCAATCTTCGCAATCCCTGAAAAATTTTGTTTCCAGCTGCTCCTTGTGCAAAAGCCATGAAATCAAAGTTTTTGTAGTCAAGATTCAAGGTCAAGCCAAAAGTATATTTTGGAATATTACTTCCTAAAAATTGCTTATCAGTATCGCTAATGCTTCCATTCCCGTCCGTATCTACCCATTTAAAATCACCCGGTTTAGCATTTGGCTGGATTAATCCTCCATTGGCATTGGTGTATTGGTTGATTTCGGTTTGATTTTGAAAAATGCCATTGGTTTTATACCCATAAAAAGAGTTATAGGATTGTCCCACTTTTGTTCTTGTTACCACACCCATATTTTGAAAAGAAGCATCTCCCCCAATATAATCCGAGTCGGCAGCCACATAAGTCACTTGGTTTTTCAAGTAAGCCACATTTCCGTTGAGCGAAAAATTAACTTGTCCCAATTGTTTTTTGTACCCCAATTCCACTTCTATTCCTTTATTGTCCATATCAGCAACATTCCCGTAAGGTGCTGCTGAAACACCTACATATCCTGGGATTCGTATAGGACGTAAAATTCCTTTTGTTGATTTTTTATACAAATCAACCGTAAGGTTTATGGTATTGAAAAATTTAGATTCGAAACCTACATTGGCTTGAGATGTTTCTTCCCATCTCAAATCAGGATTGTCTAATGTTAAATTAGCATATCCTGTAGTTATAGCTCCAGCGTTTCCAAAAGAATAATTATTTCCACCAGAAACTAACGATAAATACCTGAAATCAGCAATGGCATCATTCCCTACAACTCCATAACCACCTCGAATTTTCAAAGTATTTACAACATTATTATCTTTCCAAAAATCTTCTTTGGTTACGACCCATCCTACATTAAAGGAAGGAAAAACGCCAAATTTATGATTGGGACCAAAACGAGAAGATCCATCACGACGCACAATTCCTGTAAATAAATATCTCTCTTTGCAATCATAATTTACTCTGGCAAATAACGATGCTAATTTATGCTCCGTACTGTCATACGTATACGAGGATCTATCTGATTGTGGAATATCAAAATTGAAAGACGCATCATGATAATCCGTAATAGGTAAGCCAAATAAAGTCGCTCCATTGCCCCCACCAATATTCTCAACATAAGCACCTTGACCTAATAATACTGTGAAATGATGTTCCCCAAAATTATTAGAATAGGTTAATGTATTCTCAACATTCCAGTTAAAACTTTTGTTCTCGCCAATGCCGTAATTGTTTTTAAGCACACTTGAAGTAGCACTTAAATAAAAAACGGGTGTAAAAGATTGTCCGCCCCAGTAGGAAATTTTCCCTCCAAAAGTTGTTCTTACTTTCAAATGGCTGTTTACTGCAGCTTCCATATACGCATTGCCAACAAAATCATCAGACCAACTATAGCCGCCAAGCCTAGTTTGGGTATAGGCCAAAGGATTTGTCATTTCTTGACCAACCACACTAGAGATTCCGTACGGATTTCCGTTAGCATCACGAATCACAGGATTGCTGGCATAAGGCGCACCATTTGCTTTTACAGGATCTGTTTCAACAAGAGGCGTTGTAGGATCCAAGTTGATTGCAGAACTCAATGGGCCACCAAATTCGCTGTTGGTATTTCCTATTCCAACCGTTTTTTGTCTTGTAAATCCTAATGTTTGTCCAAAAGTAAAAACTTTAGAAATCTTGTGTGTCGAGTTCAAACGAAAGTTCTTTTTGTTGTAATTAGAAATATCCGTAGCCACAATTCCCTCTTGATTAGTAAGACCAAAAGAAGCATAAAAGTTAGAAACTTCATTCCCGCCACTAATGCTTAATTCATGTGAATAGCGCGCTGCACTGGTATTAAAAATTGCTTTTTGCCAATCGGTTCCTGCACCTAACGAAGCTGGATTTGCATAAAGTAATCCACCGCCAGCCGCAACTGATTTCTCATTCATAATGGTAGCATATTGCGTAGCATTCAACAAATCCAAGGATTTTGCCGAAGAAGAAATACCTGTAAACCCATTATAAGAAACGGTAATTTTCCCTGATTTTCCCTTTTTGGTGGTCACCAAAATAACTCCCGTTGCAGCACGAGTTCCATAAATAGCAGCCGAAGCCGCGTCCTTAAGAACCTCTATCGATTCGATATCCGATTGATTCAAAAAACCAATACCACCCGCATCAACAACAATACCGTCAATAACCCATAACGGATTATTTCCCCCATCGCCAAAAGTAGTTACCCCACGAACTCTAATAGTAGAACCAGATCCAGGCTGTCCTGAACTTGACATAATAGTTACACCAGAAACTCTCCCTTGTAATGCTTGCTCGATGCGTCCATTTGGGATTTTTTCTAGGTCTTTTGCCTTCACACTCGAGATTGCTCCTGTTACTACACTTTTCTTTTGGGTTCCATACCCAACCACGACAACCTCGTTCAAATCTTGCGAATCGGGCAGTAGTTTCACGTCGATTTTAGTTTTTCCGTTTAGTGTTTGTTGTACCGTTTTGTACCCCACAAAACTAAAAATCAAAGTACTTGAAACGGGCGCTTTAATGTCATAATTCCCATCAAAATCAGAAGCAGTAGCCTTGGTCGTCCCTTTGATTAAAACTGTTGCTCCAGGAATAGGTAATCCACTTTCGTCGTAAATTTTTCCGCTTATCTTAACATCTTGTGCTTGTCCATAAACTGAAAATAAGAGAGACGAAAAACAAAAAATAAGTAATTTTGTTAATTTCATTTTTCTAAAAATTTTGGTTAATTAATTAGTAATTTGAAGCAATACTACAGTTATTTTTTTGGTATTCGTTTTTTATAATCCTTACAAAAACACATCAAATCTATTTTAAAGACTAAACAAAAACACATCAAATGTTTTATAAATATCTATTTTACAGTTATTTAAAAATATTTTTATGTTATATCCAAAGAATAAAAACTAAAAAACAACCCTACATTTATCAAAAAACTGCTATTTTCGCTTTTATTGCGGAATTCATCAAAAAAAGAACTAAATAAAATGTGTATTGCCATCAGTAAATCAAGCCATTCCGCAGTGAATCCAAATGCTATTCTCAAAACCAAAAAAATGAGTTACAAAAACCGTTATCTTCTACTTTTCTTTTTTTTAGCAACTCAAATACTGTTGTGTCAAATCAAGAATATTGGTCTACCTGACATTCGTAATTATAAAAAATCCGATTATAAAGGAGGTACACAAAACTGGAATATAGACCAAGACAAAAACGGAAATTTGTACTTTGCAAACAACGATGGTTTGTATCAATTTGATGGGGCGACTTGGCGTAAATACGCATTGCCAAATACCACCAGTATTCGCTGTTTGAAAATTGACCATTATGGTAAAATTTTTGTGGGGAGTTACAATGAGTTTGGTTATTTTAAATCGAACTCAAAAGGAAAACTAGTTTATTTTTCGTTATCGAAATTTACGAACTTGAATACTACCAAAATAATCGATTTTGTATGGAAAATACATCTTTACAAAGACGAAGTTATTTTTCAGTCATTTGAAAAAATGTATATTTTCAAAAACAACAAAATCAAATCCATCAATGCCCCTACTCGATTTCAGTTTTCATTTTTGGTAAAAAATCATCTTTACATTCAGGATATTAAAAACGGGATTCTAGAATATTCGAACGGAAAACTCTATCCTTTAAAAGGTACCTATGCGCTCAATAACACTGAAATTTGGGGTATATTTTCATTGCCTAAAAACCAATTATTGATTAGCACGCTAAACAAAGGATTGTATGTTTACGGAAATGAAAAATTAACCCCATGGCAAACCGAAGCAAATGCGTTTATCCAAAAAAATAGTTCATTAGGCGGTGTGGCAATCGAGGATAAATTTATTGTGCTCAACTCGGTTTTAAACGGCATTATTATATGCGATACGAGCGGCAAAATAATCCAACACATCAATGATAAAAAAGGACTTCAAAACAATACCGTCCTGACTTCATTTGTAGACAGTAAAAACAATCTTTGGTTGGGACTGGACAACGGAATCACATTTGTCAACGAGAATTCACCGTTTACTTATTTTGGTTTTAGTCATAATATCAGCACCGTTTATGCCTCCATAATTCATAAAGGAAATCTTTATGTTGCCACAAATCAAGGTGTTTTTTTCCATCCATGGAATACTAATTTCAAGGAGGAAACCTTTGAACTTGTGGCAGGAACAACAGGTCAAGCTTGGAACGTACAAGTCATAGACGGTCAATTGTTGTGCGGGAATAACAACGGCGCTTTGGTCATTGAAGGGGCGAAAACGAGCAAAATACTAGACAACAAAGGATATTTTGGATTCAAAAAAATCCCAAATCATCCTAATTTTATAATTGGTTCCAACTACAATGGTTTTGCCTTATTTGAAAAAACTGGAAACAACTGGGAATACCGAAACCAAGTTGCGGGCTTCGACAAATCTTCGAGTAATTTTGAACTTGATGCGAACAATTTATGGCTAAAAAAAGACGATTTAATATACAAAATGGTACTTTCCAATGATTACAAAAGCTTTAGATCCATACAAACATTTAAAAAACTATCCGATGCTACTACTGGAATTGGAAGCATTCAATACTTAAAAAACACGGTATATTTCCAAACGAACAACCATTTTTTTAAATATTCTAAAGAACAAAACCTTTTTTATGAAGATAAAAAAATGTCCGCGTTATTCCGTAGTATTCCAAAAATAAGTGCCTTAATCGAGGATAAATATGGCAATATTTGGTATTGTTTTAAGGAATCATTGGGCGTTTTAATGAGTAGTAGCTCCGGAAAATATTCAAATGTTGTTGCCCCTTTTTCTAATTTAACGGGGAACTTGGTCAACAACTATATGTCTATAAACACCATTGACTCCAAGAACATTTTAATTGGTTTAACCGATGGTTTGGCGCATTTTGATTCGGAATCCTCCAACCATTTTGTGACCAAACCCAAAGCGTATATTCGCAGTTTTTCCTTTCCCGGTAATACTTTGCTATTGGGAAATGGTCAAAATACAGTTCCAAGATGCACCATTCCGTTTTCGGCAAATCAGGTTCGGTTTACTTTTTCATCGCCAACCTACGAAAATCTTCAAAATGTAGAATTCTCCTATCAGTTAGAAAATTTTGACGAAAAATGGAGTAATTGGTCTACTATTTCGTTTAAGGAATACACCAATTTAAGAGAAGGAAATTACACCATGAGACTAAAGGTTCGCAACAGTTACGGCATCCAATCCCAGGAATCTCGTATTGAATTTACGATAGCTCCGCCTTGGTACCGTCATTTTTTGGCTTATTTTTTTTATATTTTACTAGTGCTCGCAGGCATTTATTATGTTCGGATTCGGATAAAAATGAAAATTCGAAAAAACAAATATTATGAAACCATTGAACAACGCCGATTGTATTTAGAAAAAGAATCACGAATCAGGCAGGAGCAATACCATTTAGAAAAAGAAATTGAAAAACTTAAAAACGACAAACTGCAGATCAAGATTTTGGCCAAAGACAAAGAACTTGTCAACAATTCGCTTCAAGTGGTCAAGAAAAATAAAATTCTAAACGGAATTATTTACAAACTGAAAGACATTAACGCTGACTCATTTGACGAATCGACTAAATCCCAATTTACAAAACTCAACAAAAGCATTGTAAAAGAAGTGAATTCAGATAAAAGTTGGAAAGATTTAGAAAAACACATTAAGAATGTTCATTTTGATTTCTTGAAAAGATTAAAAGAGAAATACCCCACCATTTCGCCACGAGAACTCGATTTGTCCACGTATTTATTGATGAATATGTCGACCAAAGAAATTGCCGAAATCATGAATATTTCTAACGGTGGTGTGGAACTCGCTCGCTACCGATTGCGAAAAAAATTAGATCTTACCAAAAAAGAAAACCTAATTGGGTTTTTAATGCAGATTTAAGACCAAAAAAAATCTCGTCGCTAGGACGAGATTTTTTAAGTATAATTATTCTATTAAATGATGAGCATTGCATCACCGTAAGAATAAAATTTATATTCTTCCTTGATGGCTTCTTCGTATGCTTTTTTCATTAAATCGTGTCCACAAAAGGCAGAAACCATCATTAACAACGTTGATTTTGGTGTATGAAAGTTGGTTATCATGCAGGTTGGAATGGTAAAGTCATGTGGAGGAAAAACGAATTTGTTTGTCCAACCATCAAAAGGATTTAAAGTGTTTTGAGACGAAACCGAACTTTCAACGGCACGCATTGAGGTGGTTCCTACGGTACAAATTCTTTTTTTGTTGGCTTTGGCATTGTTGACAATATCACAAGCTTCTTGGGTGATTTTCAACTCCTCGGAATCCATTTTGTGTTTAGACAAATCTTCAACCTCAACAGGATTGAAAGTTCCTAAACCTACGTGAAGCGTTACTTCGGCAAATTTTATTCCTTTTATTTCTAGTCGTTTTAATAAATGTTTAGAAAAATGCAAACCAGCAGTTGGTGCTGCAACGGCTCCTTCTTCTTTGGCATAAATGGTTTGGTATCTTTCGGCATCTTCTGGAGTTACGTCTCTTGAAATGTATTTTGGAATAGGTGTTTCGCCCAGTTCTGTCAATTTATTTCTAAATTCTTCATAAGAGCCATCGTACAAGAAACGCAATGTTCTTCCACGAGAAGTCGTGTTGTCGATTACTTCGGCTACTAATGAGTCGTCATCGCCAAAATACAATTTGTTACCAATTCTAATTTTACGTGCTGGATCTACTAATACGTCCCAAAGGCGTTGTTCGGCATTGAGTTCCCGCAACAAAAACACTTCGATTCTTGCGCCAGTTTTTTCTTTATTACCGTACAAACGAGCTGGAAAAACTTTGGTATTATTCAAAATTAAAACATCGCCATCATCAAAATAATTGATCACATCTTTGAACATTTTGTGTTCTATTGTTTGTTTTTTACGATCAATTACCATTAAACGAGATTCATCTCTATTTTCGGCAGGATATTCGGCAAGAAGTTCTTTTGGTAAATTGAATTGAAAATGGGATAATTTCATCTTATAAAGTTAGAAGTTATGAATTATAAATTATGACCTTCGGCTACGCTCTGGATGACAATTTTAATTCGAGTATGCAAATATACGATTGTAAGATAGGCGTTGTCAAGTGTTTTGCTGTTTATTTTCGTTTTCAATGGAAAGACGCCAAGTCACCAAGTTTTATATTTCAGAAATTTGCAATCCCAAACTTTTCATATCGGTCCAAAAATCAGGGTAGGATTTTGAAACTACTTCGGCATTTTCTATAATTATAGGCACTTTTAAGGCTAATGGTGCAAATGCCATTGCCATTCTATGATCGTTATAAGTGGCAATTTTTACATTTGGATTAATTGCGTTTGAAGCTACAAGTGTCAAACTATCATTCGTTACCATAATGTTTGCGCCTAGTTTAGTCAATTCAATTCGTAGTGCTTCGAGCCTATCCGTTTCTTTGATTTTCAAGGTATGCAATCCCGTTAAGTGGCATCCTATTCCTAATCCAAGACAAGTCACTACTATGGTTTGAGCAATATCCGGGGTGTTGTTGAGTTCTAAATTTAAAGTTTCTAGCTTGAAATCAGGTTGTTTGACCAATGTCATTTTGTTTTCGTCAAAATGAGTCGTCACACCCATTTGTGCATAAATACCAACCAAAGCCGAATCGCCTTGCAAGCTTGTAGGCTTGTAACTTGTTAACGAAATGCTAGCCTGGTCAGACAAAGCTACTAAACTAAAAAAATAAGAAGCCGAGCTCCAATCGGATTCTACGGTCATGGTCTTGGTAGCTACTGCTTGTTGGGGATATATTTTGATCATATTTCCTTCAAAACTGGTTTGAATATCCAAATCGTTAAGCAAAGCCAAAGTCATTTTGATATAAGGCACCGAGGTGATTTCGCCAACCAAAGTCAATTCGATTCCGTTTTCTAGTTTTGGAGCGATTAACAGCAATGCCGATATGTACTGACTGCTTACATTAGCAGGAATAGAGACTTTGTTTGCCGTTATTTTTTGCCCTTTAATTCGAATGGGCGGATAGCCTACTTGATTTTCATACGTGATGTGAGCCCCTAATTGTTGTAAGGCTTCGACCAAAACTTGTATGGGACGCTCGGTCATACGTTGCGAGCCTGTAAGGACTATTTCTCGCCCTTCGCTTCCTGCAAAATAAGCGGTAAGAAAACGCATTGCCGTACCAGCATGATGAATATCCACAATTTGGTTAGTGGTTGGTGCTTGGTGGTTGATGGCTAGTGCTTTTTGCATCACTTCGGAATCATCTGAATTAGACGTATTTGCCAAAGCAATATTGGGGTATAAGGCTTGCAGGAGCAATAATCGATTGGTTTCGCTTTTTGAACCTGTTATGTTTACTTGTAAATTGTCTATTGTGAATGGTGAACTAGTGGTTAAAAGTAAATTCATTTTTTTTGAATTGTAAATTAATTTAAAGGCGCAATTTACCACTCCGCATTTATAATTCATAATTTATAAACTATAAATTACTTCAATTTGTCGTTGTTTTTGTGACGGTCTTTGTCCCGAATGGACTTCAAATCCATTTTTTGGTCAAAAGCGGCTTGCAAATCAATTCCAGTTTGGTTCGCTAGACACAAAACCACAAACACAACATCGGCCAGTTCTTCGCCAAGGTCTTTGTTTTTATCGCTTTCTTTTTCGGATTGTTCCCCGTAACGTCGGGCAATAATTCGGGCTACTTCACCTACTTCTTCTGTAAGTTGCGCCATATTGGTCAATTCGTTAAAGTAGCGAACACCGTGTTCTTTGATCCAAGTATCTACGTCGAGTTGTGCGTTTTTTAGGTTCATGGGATTTAGTTTTTTTATTAGTTTAACCCTTTCGGGGTTGTTGAAGGTAGAAAATTTAGATCTTTTTCAACACAATTTTTTCATTTTGTTTGGCAATTACTTGCTGAAAATAATTTTTAAGCATATCGTAGTCTTCGGCTGCAAAAATAGCTTTATTTATTTCTTTTACCACTTCAATATTTACTGTATCCTTTTCACTATTTACATTCATCACATAGGATGCTTCTTTGTTTTCTGTAACAATCCTAATTGACGCTGGCAACGATTCAATACTATATCCATGTGGGACTTTTAAAGAGACCGTATAAATATACCGATGAGGGTATCCAAAATAAATAGGCATTTGTCTTACTTCCTGACGAAATGGATTGGTAGTAACTGTAAAAAAAAGTATTGGATTCAGGAATAGCTTTCCTGCAATATTATCATATGAATGATCCCATTTAAAATTAAAACTTTCAAATACTGGCTTTGCCAAATCTTGACTTTTATTATCTATAAAATAATCTGTAATTTCAATTTTGTTTAAATTGTTTTCTAAATATTCCAAATAGATATCCTTACTTTTATCACCATTTGTTTCTCTAAAATTAAAAGCAGAATAATCTGTTCTTTTTACAGTAAGGAGCCCTTCAATAATTCTTAAATCAGGTTGTATAGTTGCTTTTATATTGTAATGATCCTCTGAAACTATAGCAGGAATTAAATCAATTTCCTTTGAAGAGCCATCCTCTTTAATAAGCCTTCCTTGCCAATTTAAAAGATTTAACGGCAAGACATTTGATGTTGTAAATTTATTTGTTATGTCTAATAAAATTTTCTGACCGTCAATTTCAGCAACAGCAATAACATAATTAAAAACTGTTCTGTTAGGAAATACAGGAATGCCATTTTCAATGGTGCTAACTAAAACTGGATTTGCTATAATTCCAGCAGTTTTTAACATTGAAATCAGCATAAAATTTATTTCGGCAACATTACCTGTTTTTGACTCATAAGCTTTTTCAACACCTTTATCAGCATAATATCCCATTACTTTGTTCCAATTCATTTTATTTTGAACATACTTAAAAATAACATTTAAACGTTCTACAGGTGTATTTATATGTAGTAACAATCCATTTAAATCTTTTGAATAATAATTCCTAATCTTAATCTCATCCCCAAAATTTTTATTTTTATAAATTGTTGCTGCAACTCCCTCCCATGTTCGCGCATAATCAACAACTGGCATATCAGGAAATCTTTTTGTTTCTAACTCATTTTGTATTGCCCCTAGATAATTATCAATATTATCTACAAATTCTTCTTTATTAAGTGCTGGAATATTTTTGGAACTATACAAGCTGTTATTTTGTTTATACCCTAGAGCATATTCTTTCTTACTATCTACAACTTCCATTTTCGTTTCAATTTCCTGACTCCCTTTAAGTAATGAGTTGTAAATGAAATATTCTGGAATTTCGGTTTTGTATTCAAAAAAATTAACTGGAATATCATATTGAAAATCAAAATCTGGAAACCGAACTAAATTCTCTGATTCTAAAACATATTTAAACTCTATAACCGACCCTATTTTTACATTTGGTAAAGTAATAGTAGCCTGATTCCAATATTTATTTATTTTGGTTTTAAAATTACCTTCGTTATTTAACTTTGTTTTCACAATTTTTCCATCTTCAAGATTATAAGTTACCGCACTCGAAAACCGAACTTTATCATCATTCAAATTTTCATACCCAACGTAATACGAAACTTTTTGATTGGCCCAACTTAAGCCTTCAAGACTATAAATTTTTATCCTAAATTCACACTCGTGATTAGCAGTAAAGCCCGTTGCATTCGTGTAGGTAAAAAAAGTCTTTCCTCTTTTGAACAGCACTGCTGCGACTGCACTTGAATCTATTGGATGTTTTTTTTCGTTCAATTCTGCAACAGAAACCTTTCCTAATTCAAACTTTTGAGCATATGTATTCACAATAGCAATGATCAATAACAAAACAATATATAATTTAGCTTTCATATTATTACCTCTTTTTCAACACAATTTGCTCCTTTTCTTTTTCAATTATTTTTTGAAAAAAATCTTTCAGCGCATCATAATAATCTGCTGATACGATTGCCTTATTTAGCTCCATGCTGACCTGAATTTGAATTTTGTTTCCTACTAAAAGCGTATCCAACGAAAAGGAAGCAACCGAATCTGGTGTGACAATTTTGATCCCTTTTGGCATTGATTCTATTGCAAATCCCTCCGGAATTTCAAAATTTATGGAAAACTTTTCCAGTTTTGGATATTGAAAATAAATAGGCATTACACGTTTTTCTTGCACAAACGGATTTACAGTCGTAGTAAAAAACAACATGGGATTAATGTACATTTTGCCATTAATTATATCAGAATGTTTTTCGGTACTGAAAGTAAAAGTCTCGGTAACTGGTTTGGAAAAATCAGTCGCCGTATTCTCAATACTATAGTCGCTGATGTCAACGCCGTTCCAATCATTCTCTATTTTTTCAAGATAATTATCTTTATTCATTCTTGCATTTTCTTCTCTAAAACGCAAGGCATCATAATCTTTTCTTTGAATTCGGATTTTGCCTGCCATTTTGCCATTAGCATCAATATTCAGTAACAAACTGTAGTTTTTTCTGGAAGGTAAACTGGGATATAAATTAATTTCAGCCGAATTACCGTCTTGTTCTATGAGCCGTCCTGTCCAATTAAGAACTGGCAAAGGCAAGATATTAGGTGAGGTGAATTTATTGGTTGCGTCTAACAAAATTTGTTTGTCATCAATTTGAACGGCGGCGATAACATAATTAAAAATCGTTCGGTTGGGATAGGTTGGAATACCACGATCTACGGTACAGGTCAATACTGGATTAGCTTTAATACCTGCTAATTTGAGCATTGCAATCAAAATAAAGTTAATCTCGGCTACATTCCCAGTTCGGTCTAAATAGGCTTTTTTGACACCTTTGTCTGTATAAAAGCCATAATCATTGTTCCAATTCATTTTATTTTGGACAAACTTAAAAATGATGTCCATTTTCTCTTCGGGAGTGGTGGCGTCCTTCAAAATTGCTCGTACATCTTGCTCCAGATAAGCATGTTCGTTGAGCTCTTTGCCAAAATCGTCTTCCTTATAAATTGTTTTTGCTACACCTTCCCAAGTTATGGAATAGTCCTTGACGGGTTCCTCTGGAAAACGAGTTCGTTCTAATTCATAATTGATGTAGGATCTATAGTTTTTTATGTTGTCTACATAATTCTCGCCTATCAGTGCGGGAACATTCTCGGCAGTAAACATGGAATTTATTTGCTTATAATACATATTGACGGTAGCATTGAATTTATCCTCGTAATTTTGGCTTCCATTCTCGAGTTTCATTTCATTTTTGACCGCTACAAACCCTTTTAGAATAGGTTTGTAAATAAAAAATTCAGGCGTTTTTGAGTTGTATTCAAAATAATCAACAGGAATATCGTATTGCACATTAAAAACAGGAAACTTGGTAATATTAGCTGATTTTAAGGTGTATTTGAATTCAATAACCGATCCTACCTTTACATTAGGCAATACAATAGTGGCTTCATTCCAATATTTATTTACATTTTGCTTGAAAGTTCCCTCGTTAGTCAGCTTTGTTTTTACTACCGTTTTATTTTCAAGATTATAAGTCATTCCATTCGAAAATTCTACCACATCTTTCTTATCATTTTCGTAACCTACATAATACGGAACAGTAAAATTAGCCCAACTCAAGCCTTCCTTTTTATAAATTTTTATTCTGATTTGAAATTCATGAACTACCGAAAACCCATTTCTTATATCATATACAAAAACAGTTTTTGCCTTATTGAACAAGATTGCAGCCACAGCAGTAGTATCGTTTGGATGGACTTTACTTTCTAATTCGGCCATAGAAACTTTGCCTAACTCCTGATTTTGCGCTGTTGCATTGGCAAAAAACAGCAGCACAAAAAACACTAAACGGATTGTTTTGAAAAACATAGTTGTATTTATTTTTTTACTAAAACTATTTTTTCGTTTTGTTTAGTAACCACTTGCTGGAAAAAATCTTTAATTACTTGGTAATAATCGGCGGCAACGATAACTTTCTTCAGGTCTAATGTAGCCTGAACCTGAATTTTATTACCCGCATTGGCAATGATGTACTTAAAAGCTGCAATATCATCCGCTGTGGCCACATTCATAGGAGCAGGCAATGATTCTACAACATATCCCTCGGGCAGTTCAATATTGATATTAAATTTGGTTTGTTTTGGGTAATTAAAATCAATAGGATACTCCCTAACCTCTTGTTTGAATGGATTTTCTTTGGTAGCAAAAAACAACAACGGTGCTATATAAATTTTGTTATTGATGTTTTCAAAACTTTTGGTGTCTTTAAAAGTGTATGATTCTACAATTGGACTGCTTAAATCCGTTTCGTTATCCCGAACGTAATCACCGACTTCTATACCATTGTTTTTGTTTTCTAATTCCTCAAGATAAGCATCTTTCAATGTCAGTAAATTACGTTTTCTGAAAGTCAGTGCCTCGTGATCAGAGAGTTGATTTCTAATTTTTCCGGTAATAATTCCATTTTTATCAACACCAAAATTCATATTTACAATTTCTTTTGAAACAGTTGTTGGTGTTAAATTCACTTCCAATGAAGTTTCGTCTTTCCGAATCAATCGACCAATCCAGTTTAAATCCCTGGTAGGCAATATATTGGGTGAAGCATATTTCTCTGTAGCATCCAATAAAATAATACCATCCGTAGTTTCGACTGCGGCAATAACATAATCAAAAGCATTCAAATTTGGAAACAAAGCAATTCCATTTGCACGTGTACTTATTAGCACTGGATTCGCTTGCAAACCAGCATAACGCAACATGGCAGTAAGCATCAAGTTAATTTCGGCTACATTTCCTGTTTTATTTTTATAGGCTTTTTTTACACCATCATTACAATAAAATCCATAATAACCATCCCACTTTATATTGGATTTTACAAATTTAAAAATAGCCATAATTTTTTCTTCGGGAGAATTTAAACCAGCAAGCAATGCTTTAAAATCATCCTCAAAATAACTTGTATTATCAAGCTCTTCCCCAAAATCATCAAACTTATAAATTGTTTTTACTAATGATTTCCAATCCGTTGAATACTTTTTTAACGGTTGGTTAGGATACTGGGTCATAGACAATTCTTCAACTAAACTTGCTGTATAATTATCAATATTATTTACGTAAGCCTCTGTTTTTAAAGCAGGTACATTTTCTAAAACATAGGTCGTTTTATTTTCTAAATACGTTAAGGATGACGTGTAGAAACTTGTATTAGTATTACTTGAACTCCATCCTGGGTCAGCTCGTTCCATTTGCATAAATTTAACTGATTTTTGTTTATGCTCTGCGGTTACTACTGGAAATAAAAACCCTTTTTGATTGGTATTAAACACATAATACTCTGGCACAAAAGTTTTGTACTCCGAAAAATTAACTGGAATTGTAGTTTGAAAATCCCAATTTCTACTAATACCAATGTTTTGACTACGAATAGAATATTTAAATTCTAGAACCGATCCTTCCTTTACATTAGGCATTGTTATTTTTTTTTCGGCACGATACTTATTCACTTTTTGATCAAATATACCATCCGATTTCAAAGAGGTCTTTTCTATTTTTCCACCATTTAAATTATAAGTCACAGCATCCGAAAACGAAACACTTTCCTTGGAATCCTCTCGAATAGAATAACTAACAATTTCGGTAGCCCAATCGTATCCTTCTTTCTTGTAAATTTTAATTCTGGCTACAACATCCGTAATTTTTATAAATCCTTCATCTTTTTTATATTCATATCGTGATTCTCCTTTTTTAAACAAAATTGCTGCTACTGCGGAGCTATCTTTGGGATGGCTTTTTTCTTGTAACTCTGCAACGGTAACTTTGCCCAATTCGAAATTTTGAGCATTGCTAATTATACTTAAAAGAAGAAAGAAAAAAACGGAGGTGGTTTTACTAAAATGCATCTGTTATATTTTTTTTAAGATTATTTTTTCACTTTGTTTGGCAAGCATTCCTTGGTAATAATCTTTCAACATGGGATAATATTCCGAAGAAATAATGGGAGTGTTAATTTGGTGCGTCATGGCTATTTGAATGATATTCCCAGATACATTGGTCATGAATTTGAAAGCGCCTAAATCATCTTGCATTTTTAGAATCGCTGCTACGGGCAAAGTCTCTACTTCATAACCGTCCGGAATGGTGATATTTATAGCATATTTCTCTAGGAAAGGATACCCAAAATCTACTGGATATTCCCGAACTTCTTGTTTGAATGGATTTTGCTCTTTGGCAAAAAATAATAGGGGACTTATATAGATTTTCCCTCCAATGATCTCGCATAGATTGGCTCCTTTAAAAGCAAAAGTTTCGGAAACAGGTAATTGTAGTTCCTTTTCATTAGCTCTCACATAATCCGAAATTTCTATTTTTTTATACTCATTTTCTAATTTTTCTAGATACATATCTGCTGTAACTGCATCGGCATTTTTCCTAAAAAGTAAGGCTTCATGATCTGTTTTTTGTTCTCGTAATTTACCCGATATTTGGCCATTGGCATCAACAGTATAGTTCATGGCAATAGTATCCATTGAGGCTACTTTAGGCATTAAATCTATTTCTTGGGAGGTACCATCTTTTCGGATCAATCGTCCCACCCAATTTAAGGCTCTAAAAGGCAAGACATTGGGCATAGCAAATTTATCTGTAGCGTCTAATAATACGACTCCCTGCGGAGTCTCGACTGCCGCAATAACATAATTAAAAGCGGTACGATTGGGGAATAATGCAATCCCATTCGAGCGCGTACTAACTAAAACTGGGTTTGCTGTTAAACCCGCATAACGCAGCATTGCGGTGAGCATTAAGTTGATTTCGGCAACATTTCCGGTTTTATCTTTGTAGGCTTTTTTTACCCCATCGTTACAACTGTAGCCAGTATAATCATTCCATTTAACAGCGTTTTTTACATAATTCAATAATGCCGAAATTTTTTCATCGGTGGTGTTCAATCCTGCAAGAACGATTTTTAAATCATCTTCAAAATATCCAGTTTTGTTGAGTTCTGGTCCAAAATCATCGTAGTCGTAAATCGTTTTGGTCACCGCTGCCCAATCAGTCGAATAATATTCATACGGACGGTTAGGGTATTTAATAACCGATAATTCATGAGAAACACTTGATGCGTAGTTATTGATGTTATTCACAAAGGCTTCTTCCTTGAGTGCGGGCAAGTTCTCCGCCACATACGTAGTTTTAGTTTCTTGAAATTCAAGTTTTTCCTGCGAGGAAGACGTAGTTATTGCACTTCCTGGTTCAGCAGGTTCTCTGTAACTATAATTTATTGTTTTTTGCTTTTTTTCCTCGGTTACTTTAGGCGTAATAAATCCTTTCATACTCGGTTTGTATGAATAATATTCAGGGATATAGGTTTTAAATTCAGAGTAGTTTACTGGAATCGAATTTTGAAATTGCCAATCTTGCAGGGAGCCATATCGAGAGGATTTCACTGTGTATTTAAACTCGATTACTGATCCTACTTTTACATTTGGCAAAGCAATTTTTACTTGTCCCCAATAACGGTTTACTTTTTCGTTAAACTCCCCATCACTTTTAAGCTTTGTTTTTTCTATTTTGCCATCAACCAAATTATAAGTTGCAGCATCCGTAAAGGAAACGTTCTCTTTTGTACTGCCTCCAATGTAATACGCCACCTTTTGATTAGAAAAATCATACCCTTCTTTTTTGTAAATTTTAATACGTGTAGCCACTTCGGTAACCATGGTAAATCCGTTATCTTGGGTGAATTCAAAATGAACTTCCCCCTTTTCGAACAATATTGCCGCTACCGCAGTAGTATCTTTTGGATGTTGCTTTTGTTGCAATTCGGCAATAGAAACTTTTCCTAATTTGAATTCTTGTGCATTCGATTGTAAACAAACCGACAACAACAATAGTAATAATACGGATTTATTTAATGACATTGGTATTAGTTTTTGGTTAGTATAATTTTGGCGTTATCATTGCGGTTGACTTGTTCCATAAACAAGCGGTATTCATCGTAGTCTTTGTTTGCATACAAACCACTTTTTACAAAAAGAGTTCTTTTGTAAATCAAGTTGTTGTCGTCTTTCTTAATAATTTCGGTAGTGTAGGAACCAAATTTAGTTTTTGATTCAAAATTAGCAGGCAAAAATTCTACTGAAAATCCTGCTGGCAAAACCACCTTTATTTCATCGGAATCAGCAGAACCTCTTGCAATTTCAAAAGGGGTTTTTCTATTTCTAATTCTTTTTACACTTCCAGTATATTGGGTAAAAGCATTGACAGGAACCATCATTTTGTTGTTGGCTATTGTTCCATAATTGACCGCACTTATAGCTACGTTTTCGGTAAAGCGAATCGCTTCTTTATCGTTTACAAATGCCAATTTATCAATTTTTAAATTATTGATATTGTCCCAATACTCTTTGTAATGCTTTTCCTGATCGGTAGGTTGCATTTTCTCTAAATAATATTTCCTACCGTATCGAGTCCCTTCAGAAACCATGGTAACTGTCCCCGAAAGCGTTCCATCAGGGGCAACTGTATAACTGCCTTTGCTACTTTTGGTATTATCGGTATCATCATATATTTTGGTTCTAATGATTTCGCCGCCGTCAGGTTTCATGACAATAACATTTCTATCATCGGTAAAATTAGCTTGGTAGCCAAAAGGAATATCTTGACTCGTACATTCTAAAAAAAGATATTTATCCTTGTTAGGAACACATAAAATAACGTGATTTCCTTGAATAGAAACAAAATCAGATTTAATATCCATTTTGTCCTCATCGCCATACAACTCGGTGTAATAGGCAGGCACGTCGACCGCTTCGAGCAAGGCTTTGGTGTAATTAGAGAGCGCTTTGCAGTCGCCATATCCTAGCCGATCCACATCACTGGCGGGCATGGGTTTCCAACCGCCAATGCCCACATGTATAAAAATATACCGCGTTTTTTCCTGTACATAATGATATACAATTCTGGCTTTCTTGATTGGATCGGTTTCATTTCCTACGAGTGTTCTAATTTTGGTCTTGGTTTCGGCTGATAAATCATCGGTTCCAGATAAAATCTTTTCCGAAAACCATTGCCCATACTCTTTCCAAGTCTTGGCATTTCCATCTACTCCTTCTAGGTTAAAATACTCTAATCCCATAGTAACTACAGGGAAAATGACATCAAAATCCGGACTGTACTCTTCTCTTTTTTGAGCTAAAATATGGGTAGCCGTATACGAAAGTTGCGTTGGTGTATCCGTAGATTTTACTATTTTAAAATCAGAAAAATTAGCTTCTTTCTTTTTAAAACCAAGATTTGAAGGACAATTTACATTCAAAATGCTTTTTTCGACACTCAAAAAATAGTCCGTCAAAGGTTTCCATTCAGGTATAAAAGCAGTAGTTGAAGTTTGTACTTCGCTTTCATAAATTAATGTAAATGGATAAACAATTGGCGTGTAATCTAAAAAAACGTAGCGGTTTTCAGAAAAAAGAGTGCTACCGCTAACGGCACTTTGATCTTTAAAATCTTTGCGCTTTATTTTTTTGATTTCATTACCCAAACCATCATAAACAATCGCTTCGATGCTTCTAACTGTGGTCGATTTATTATACCATTCAATTGCATCAATAGCACGCAACCCTTTTTCATTAAGGACTGTAATAACTCTTTTGGTTTTGATAGTCATGCTTCGTTGTGAGGCAATTAGAATATCAATTTGATTCAAACGCACCACAGCATTGGCGTTTTCTTTAAGACTATCCGAAATTGATTGCGCATTGTATTCACTTTTTTGGGCTTGGACTGCAATCGAAATACAAATAGTTAGTACTAAAAATAGGGATTTAATCTTCATGAAGGTTTGTGAAAGTGTGAATAATTTACCAAATAAAAGGGCACAAAAAAACCAATCGCAGGCAATTGGGCAATAACATTTTTGTTTTTGGATATTCTTAATTCGTGGTTCTCAAAAATAGATTAAATCGCACAATAAACAATAAACTATTCTTTATTTTTACTATCAATAATAATTGTTACTGGGCCATCGTTCAAAAGCAGTACTTTCATATCCGCTCCAAAAACTCCAGTTTGGATCTTTTTACCCAATTCTTTTTCTAATTTTTGAACAAAATTCTCGTAGATGGGAATAGCAATTTCGGGTTTGGATGCTTTGATATACGAGGGACGATTGCCTTTTTTGGTCAAGGCTTGAAGGGTAAATTGGGAAACCACAATAACATCGCCACCACTATCTTTTACGGAAAGATTCATTACATGATTTTCATCTCCAAAAATGCGAAGACTCACGATTTTTTGGCACAACCAATCGATGTCTTCTTGTGTATCGGCGTCAACAATCCCAACTAAAACTAGTAATCCGTTTTGGATTTCGGCTACCATTTTAGAATCGATGGTTACAGAGGCGGAAGAAACCCTTTGAATTACTGTTTTCAAAATTATTTGTGATAAAAGTTCAACTCTCGAAGTTTTTCTATCAAAGACCCCTTAAATTTAAGGTAAGAAGGCAATTTATTTAACTCAATTTTTTGACCAATGATTTGATATAAATCTGAAATATCTAAACCTTTACCTCTTCTTCTTTTAGTCAAATCTAATTTTGACAAACGAATAATCTCTTGAATCAATTTTTTAGGATTATTTATTGTTTCAGGATTTGAATTTAATCCTAATTCTCCGTCTGTTTTATCTATACCAATTTCATCTTTTATAAGTTGAGTGTCCGCAAGCATCCAGGATTCCGTCATCTGAATTGGAACAATTGCTATTATATGTTTACAAAAAATAGCCTCATCTTGTGCAGCTATTTTTTTTTGAGCAGGAATTATTTTAGATTCAAAAACCAAAGTATCATTAATATCATCGGAATCTGTATGGACAAATAAAATCAGCATACTGTATTTTTCATAACCTATCTTTGAAGCTTCTAGTATTTGATCTATAAAACTCATTCCTGTTTTTTCGAACTTATAATTTCTAATTCAGTTTCGATATCTCCAGTACATTCAAAAGCTATATCTAATAAAGTTCGTTCAACAATACTTGATAAAAATCTAACATCAGTTGTTCCCTCTGTAAATAATCCTGCAAGAATAAAATTACTCATAATTTAAATAATTGAATCTTCAAATTGTGCTGTTTTTAAATAATCATTCACAATAGACAATGTTAACTTCCTATCTTGTTCAGAGAATACTAAACTCAATTGCTGCAATGCATTATCTTTAATTACAGGACTAATCTTTGTTGAATTTAATTTTAATCTAAAACCATTTGAATCAGCAACAGAAGTTCGCATTTGTGCATACCAAATACTAACATTTTTATCATACTTCCACACTTCCATATTACCAACTAAAACAGGAGAATGTGTATTAACAATAACTTGACGCAAAGGAATTTCTATTTCATTAAAATCTACGCTTAAATCCTTTAATAATTCCGTCATCGCTTTTATTCTAAAAGGATGAATCCCATTTTCTGGCTCTTCAAAACAAAGTAAACCAGTATGTTTTTCATCAAACTCTAATATGCATAAAGCCAAAATTCTTAAAGTACCTTCAGACAATACTCTGGAAGAAAACTCTTTCTTATCAACGTCTTTTAGCTTAATTAAATATTGCTTATTCTCATTATCATCAATAACATCTACTTCTGTAAAATTGGGTAAAAAAGTATTTAATTTTCTTGAAATCTCTTTGAGTAAGTATTTATCTGTTTGTTTTATCCTAAATAATGCTGCTGCTAAATTTTTACCACTAATAGAAATCGTATCTTCTCCGTTATTTTTATTAGTTGCTTGTCTTAAATCTTCAGGATTTAACTGCAAAAATTTCCAACTTTTCATTTCTTCTTTTGCTGCAAAAACGTGAGGAAAATCTATTGTATCGAAACTACTTAAAACAGTTCTGGTTGCATTACTTAATGGAAATCTTCTTTTATTTCCAGTAGTTCCGTCTTGAGGCACTTGAATAGTCGCTAAATTATTATCGTATACAGTTTCAATATAAGGAATTCCTCTTTTACCAGTTCCAACTTTTGGTCTCCAATACTCTAATGTTTTTTTGGGAATTATACCAGAAACCCAAACATCCTCCTGATGATTTAACTTAAATAAATTCTCCTTTGAGACTGTTAAATCCTGAATACCAGATGAATTAATAATTCGTTTAATTGATAATTCATATCTTAATCTAGTATATTTAAGTTTTGTATCATTTCCCCATGCATCTTTAATGTCTTTATTTACCAACATTTCAACAACAAACTCAATTTCAGTTGCATAATTATCATCACCGTATTGAGTAAATAATTCAATAAACTCTCCTCTTTGTTCACTAAATGCACGCTTTAAATTATCTGTTTCTGCTAATCTTGAAAGTAATGTTAAAGCATCAAATAAATTGCTTTTGCCAGAAGCATTTGCTCCTGCAATTACTGTAAAAGGCGTAAATTCCATTTCAAAATTATGAAAGGATTTAAAACCATCTATTTTTATATATGTTATCATTTTGCTGACAGTAATTTTTAATTATAATCAAAATTTAATTGCAATATAAGAAATTAAAAGAATCAAAACTACTTCCTCGTTTCATCACTGGCTTTTCGATCTTCGTCGAATGAATCGACACGATAATTTTCGTCATCACCTTCGAGGATTTTAAGGTAACTGTTGTAGCGTGACCAAGCAATTTCATCTTTTTCCAAAGCCGCTTTAATAGCACAATGTGGTTCTTCTTTGTGCAGGCAATTATTGAATTTGCATTGGTCTTTTAGCTTAAAAAATTCTGGAAAATAACCACTGATTTCTTCCTTCTCCATATCGACAATCCCAAAACCTTTAATGCCTGGTGTATCAATTATTCGAGCATCAAAACTCAAATCATACATTTCGGCAAAAGTCGTGGTGTGTTGTCCTTGCTTGCTGGCCTCGGAAATGGTTTTGGTTTTAAGGTGCAAAGTCGGTTCCATGGCGTTGACCAAAGTCGATTTCCCTACACCAGAATGCCCCGAAAACATCGTTACTTTGCCAATCATTAATTGTTTTAACTCTTCAACTCCTTTGCCTGTTGCTGCCGAAACTCGCAAACATTGGTACCCAATTTCTTGATACACATGTTGCATATACAATTGCTCATCGAGAGTAGCATCATCAAAAGTATCTATTTTATTAAAAACCAAAATGGTTTCTATGCCATACGCTTCGGCAGTGACCAAGAATCGATCAATAAAATTAAAAGTCGTTGGCGGATTATTGATGGTGACCAACAGGAAAACGCAATCAATATTGGAAGCAATAATGTGCATTTGATGCGAGAGATTCACGGATTTCCTAACAATATAATTCTTGCGTTCGTGAATGTTATGAATAGTTCCCGTTACAGTATCGGATGTTTCTTCGAGTTCATAATCTACTATATCTCCCACCGCAATTGGGTTGGTGCTTTTGATGCCTTTGATTCGGAATTTTCCCTTCATGCGGCATTCAATAAAATGACCCTCTTGGGATTTTACGGTGTACCAACTTCCTGTAGATTTATAAACGAGTCCTGTCATAGAGGATTTTTGATTGTAGATTAACGATTTCAGATTAATCCAAAACCTTTTGCAAAGATAAAACTTTGTTTTAGCTTTAAAGTTTAAAGTTTTTGAAAATTCCATAAAAAAACAAAATCCCAAAACGATACGTCTTGGGATTTTAAAAAAACTGAATTCATTCTATGATTTCAATATTTTTCTTGTCAAATATCTTTAAGAAATTAGTATTTATAAGAAACTCCTTTTTTTATGGCTTGAACGCCTCCTAATTGGTTCGAATTGGCTCCAACCGTAGTTTTATCAGCAGTCAATAAAATAAATGGGCAACCAATTGCTGCCGCAGCCATTTTTAATTTTTTTTCTGCTTTTTTATCTCCTGTGTTACCTGTTTGAAAATTTATCAAACCAGTTTTCCCTCTTACTTCTTCTCCTTTTTTTAAACCTGCTATATAAGCTTTGTCTTCCAAAATAACCACTTTTTCCCAATCATCTTCAGTAGCTACTACAATTTTTTCGGTTACTTCTTCCACTCTACCACTTTTTCCATATACAATTTTTTCAACTGCATATTTGCTAATAGTATTTTCGGCATCTTCACCATCATACTTAAAAACAATAGTAAACTCCTCTAGTTTTACAACTTTCCCTTTCACAATTTCGCCACTGTGTTTTGTAATTACATCAACTTGGGCGTTTGCTATGATTCCTACTAAAAGCAAAGCAATTACTGTAACAATTTTTTTCATTTTTTTTTGATTTTAAATTTGATTCCAAATCTAGTATAATCATTGTTAAAAATCAAATTAATTTCATAATAAAATCCCCACAATTAAAAAATTATGGAGATTCATTTTAAATAGAATATTGATTAAGCGTTCAAGATTTTTTCTTGATGTCCAATACTTTCTTGGTGAATTTCTTTGAACAATTTAACAATAAATTCTTCTGTCAATCCTTTTTTACTTCCTTCGGCAATCATTTTTTCTTGAATTTCATTCCAACGGTTGTTTTGTAAAACTGCTACGTTATTGTCTTTTTTTACTTGACCTATTTCGTCTGCAACCTTCATACGTTTTCCTAAAAGCTCTAGCAAATTAGCATCCAAAATATCGATATTCGCTCTTAATTTTGTCATTTTTTGTTCAAAATCAGCGGTATCACCACTCACTTTTCTTACTTTCAAATCTTTGAAAATTTGTTTCAAAGCATCTGGCGTTACTTGCTGTGCCGCATCGCTCCAAGCATTGTCTGGATCATTGTGCGTTTCGATAATCATACCGTCATAATTCAAATCCAAGGCTTCTTGCGTCACTTCAAGAATCATATCACGGTTTCCTGTAATGTGTGATGGATCAATGATTAAAGGCAAATCAGGGAATTTATTTTGCAATTCGATAGCAATTTGCCATTCTGGAATGTTACGGTATTTTGTTTTTTCGTACGTAGAAAAACCTCTGTGAATTACGCCTAATTTTTTGATTCCAGCAGCATACAAACGTTCTACACCACCTAGCCACAAAGCCATATCTGGATTTACTGGATTTTTGATCAATACAATTTTATCCGTTCCTGCTAATGTATCGGCAATTTCTTGAACCGCAAATGGATTTGCAGTCGTACGAGCACCTACCCATAAAACATCAATATCAGCCTCTAAAGCCAATTTACAATGTGCAGCCGTGGCAACCTCGGTTCCCATTAGCAAACCAGTTTCAGCTTTGGCTTTTTTCAACCATTTCAAACCAATTTCTCCAACACCTTCAAATCCTCCTGGACGTGTTCTTGGTTTCCAAATTCCCGCTCTAAAAACACTTACATCAGAATCTTTCAATTCATGAGCAATTTTCAAAACTTGTTCTTCTGTTTCAGCACTACATGGGCCTGCTATTACAAATGGATGAGTCAAATTGAATTCGTTCAACCAATTTCTCATTTCTTTTTTGTTTTCCATCTTTTCTAAATTTAATTTTTTATTGTATTATTATGTGTTGTTCTTTCTTTTTGTAATTGCAATTGCTTTTATTGCAATTGCAATTGACTACTTCTTCATTCCGTTTAGTATTTCTTTTATCCTATTCACGCTTCGCATTTCGTTGTAAATCGCCTCGTAATCGTCCTTCTCCAACAACGCTTTGAAATGGGATAAATTGGAAATGTATTCTTCCAAAGTTTTTACGACTTGCTTTTTATTCTGTTTAAAAATCGGTGTCCACATTGCTGGCGAACTTTTGGCCAAACGCACCGTACTTTCAAAACCAGAACCCGCCATGTCAAAAATATCTTGCTCGTCTTTCTCTTTATTTATTACCGTTTTTCCCAGCATAAATGCACTTATATGCGACAAATGCGATACATAAGCAATGTGTTTGTCATGCGATTTGGGATCCATATATCGGATTCGCATTCCCAAACTTTTGAACAATTCCAAGGCTTTTTCTTGTAGTTTGAAAGTAGTTTTTTCCACCTCACAAATGATATTCGTTTTCCCTTGAAACAACCCTTTTATCGCTGCCGAAGGTCCTGAAAATTCCGTTCCCGCAATAGGATGTGTGGCAATATAATTTCTTCTTTTGGGATGATTCGCTACCGCTTCGCAAATAGGTGTTTTAGTCGAACCTACTTCAAAAACGATGGTGTTTTCTCCAATGGCATCCAAAACTTTTGGCAAAACCATCAGCGCCACATCCACAGGAACGGAAACAATTACAAAATCGGCATCTGCCAAATCCTCGAATGTTGCCGCTTTATCAATTACTCCAAGAGCAATGGCTTCCGCCAAATGACTTTCGTTAGTATCGATTCCATAAATAGTCGCATCTGGATGTAGCGATTTGATGTCCAAAACCATCGAACCGCCTATTAATCCTATTCCTATTACGTGTATATTCATTTTATTTTGCTTTTGGCTTTTGGCTTTTGGCTTTTAATAGTTGACAATTTGCCAACCGATAAAAGCTAAAAGCCAATTGCAAATCTATCTATCGCTTCTTGTACTTTTTCTTCTTTTACACACAATGCAAATCGGATGTATCCTTCGCCATTACTGCCAAAAATGGTTCCTGGTGTGATGAAAATCGATTTCTCGTATAAAATTTTATCAATAAAATCCTCTGATGATGTGATTCCGTCAGGCAATTTTGCCCAAACAAACAATCCAACTCCTTCCTTATACACTTTACAACCTAGCTTTTCGGCTAATTGTTCCGTTAAAATTCTTCTTCGTTTATAGATAGCATTCATCGAATCGAACCAAGATTTATCACTTTTCAAAGCTGCAATGGCTCCTTTTTGAATCCCGAAGAACATTCCGCTATCCATATTGCTTTTTACTTTCAAAACGGCATCAATACAAGCCGCATTTCCTAAAACCATTCCAACTCTCCAACCCGCCATATTGAAGGTTTTTGACAAGGAATTTAACTCTAATGCTACTTCTTTTGCGCCTTCCACTTGCAACAAACTCATGGGTTTATCATTCAAAACAAAACTGTATGGGTTGTCATTGATTAATAAAATGTTGTGCTTTCTGGCGAAAGCCACCAACTTTTCGAACAATTCTAAACATCCTCTCGCTCCTGTTGGCATGTGCGGATAACCCATCCACATGATTTTCACTTTAGATAAATCTAATTTTTCTAGAGCTTCAAAATCAGGTTCCCAATTATTTGCTTCTACTAAATCATAATAAACTGGTACTGCTCCGACTAAATTTGTCACCGAAGAATAAGTAGGATATCCTGGATTTGGAATCAAAACTTGATCGCCTTCGTTCAAAAAGGCCAATGAAATATGCATAATTCCCTCTTTGGAACCCATCAAAGGAAGAATTTCATTAGCTGGATTCAAGGCAACTCCATAATTATTCTGATAGAAATCAGCCATTCCAGTTCTTAATTCTGGTAATCCTTGATAGCTTTGATATTGGTGTGCATTTTCATCTTGCATTGCCAAAGCTACAGCCTCAATAACCGCTTGTGAAGGCTTTAAATCTGGACTTCCAATTCCCATATTAATAATGGGTTTCCCTTCGGAAGCCAATTGTCGTACTTCTCTCAATTTTGAAGAGAAATAGTATTCTTCCACTATATCCAGACGTTTTGCTGTTGTAATCATTACTTTATTTTAAATTCTTTCGACCTTTCGACTTTATAACTTTCGACTAATTATGATGGCTTTGTATTTTTATATTCTCCTAACACTTTGAAGTATTCCGCCATAATAGTCATTAATACTTTGGCCTTGGCATAATCTTCATATTTATCGAAAGTGACGTCCACAAAAAACGAATATTTCCAAGGTGTTTCTATTTTTGGCAAGGACTGAATTTTGGTTAAATTCAATTTACAGTCGCTCATTACATTCAAAACTGCTGCTAAACTTCCTCGTTTGTGATCCAATTCGAATTTGAGTGAAGCTCGGTTTATTTGCTCTTCTTCAACAACTACTTTCTCTTTGTTTATAATCACAAAACGAGTCATATTGTTATTGATGGTTTGAATTTCGGGAGCCAAAATTTCTAAATCATACATTTCCGAAGCCGTTTTACTGGCAATTGCTGCAACTCCTTTGAGTTGTTTTTCGTGAATTCGTCGTGCGGTTTCGGCTGTATCTTTATCTTCAACTAATTTTATGTTTGGGTATTTTTTCAAAAACTCCATACATTGCAATAACGCCATTGGATGGGAATGTACTTCCTGAATATCCTCGATTTTTTGACCTCTTAACGCCATCAAATTTTGATGAATATCTAAATAATGTTCGCCTATAATGTGTAAATTGTTCTTGTCTATCAAAGCATAATTCGGGATAATTGGCCCTGCAATAGAATTCTCAATCGCCATGACTGCTTGATCCGATTTTCCAGACAAAACGCTATCAACCAATTCCTCAAATGACAAACATTCATCTACCTCTATATTTTGATAGAAATAATCCTGTGCCACTTGATGGTGAAATGATCCTTTTATACCTTGTATCGCAATTTTTGTTCTCATATACTCAAAAAAAAATCCTGATTTTCATCAGGATTGTATAGTAGTTTTATTTGTTTGTTGTTTTTCAAATAACCATAGCACAATCCTTTATTTCTTAAAGAAGAAATAAAAAGAGTTGCTAAAATAAAAACGGTTAGTTGACATCGTGTATTCTTTATTTTTAATTAATGCTATGCAAATGTATAACTTATTTTAAATCAAGCAAAAAATAAATTTAATATTATGTAACAAAAAAAGATTTCTTTGTGAAAATGAATTTTAACTCCTTATTATTCAAAAAACATACTGGTTATGGCACTAAAATTATTGATTCCAAAATACAACACCACTAACATTCGTTCCTTTTTAATACCAATCGACACAAATACCACTTTTGGCGGCAGCTTTTAATCGAACCTAATGGCTTTTACAGGCGATATTTTGGTAATAATATAGGACGGAATTAACAAGACCAAAAAACACACGCTTACTGTAAGCACATTTAACAGTAAAATATAAAATAAGTTAATATCAACTGGTGCTTGGTTGACGTAGTAATTTTCGGGATTGAGTTTGATGACTCCAAAGTATTTTTGGATTAACAATGCCGAAATTCCTATTAGATTTCCCCAAAACAAACCTCTTACTATGAGATAAAACGCGTTGTATAAAAATATTTTTCGGACAGACCAATTTGTAGCGCCCAATGCTTTCAAAATCCCAATCATTTGAGTACGTTCTAGAATTAATACCAGCAAAGCTACAACCATATTGATGGTGGCAACTAGAATCATAACGACTAAAATAACGATAATATTGAAATCAAAAAGTTGCAACCAGTCGAATATATAGCTGTATTTTTCGATGATAGTTTTAGAATCTAATGTGGATGACGTTTGCTCGTATACTTTGTCGCCCGTCGCTTTGATGGCATTAAAATCAGTCACAAAAACCTCGAAAGCACCCACTTGATCTGGTGACCATTTATTGATACGCTGTATGTGCCGAATGTCGCCAATGATATAACTGGCGTCAAATTCTTGGAATCCAGAATTAAAAATACCCGTTATTTTGAACCTTCGGATATTGGGCAACTGATTTTGAGATTCTTTGATAAAAAAAGTATTGAAGGAATCACCCACTTTCAAATTCAATCGGTTGGCTAGAAATTCAGAAATAATTACTTCTGGGTTAATTGTGCCAGACAAATTGGGTAACTTTCCTGAAACCAAATAATCCTTGATATTATTCCATTGATAATCCGTACCAACGCCTTTGAAAATTATTCCTTCAAATGCGGTTTCGGTTCGTATGATTCCCGCTTTGCTCGCAATGGCATGAACATGACTAATTCCAGCAACGGAGTTGAATTTGGGATAAAATTCTTGTTTTTTTGAAATTGGCGTTAGCGTAACTTCGGATTGGTTGTTGTCGTAATTAGAAATAATGATATTCCCATTGAAAGCCGAAATTTTTTCACGGATTTTTTGTTGCAAACCAATTCCTGTAGCAACCGAAACAATCATCATAATCATCCCGATAGCGATTGCCGAAATGGCAATTTTAATAATTGGTGCCGAAATACTGCTTTTATAATCTTTGGCAGTAATCAGTCTTTTGGCAATGAAATATTCTAGATTCAAGTTGTGTTCCTTTGGATTTAAAGACAAAGATACGCAAAGTTTTGGCTTTGAAAGAAGGAAGTTTTTTTTGGGAGCATTTCTAGAAACACCCTATTTTACAAAGGCAATTTCTTTTTTATAGCTTCCACAATATTAAAAGCTGCGGGACAAATGGCCGTGTTTTTAAGCGTTAAATCCGTAATTTGAATGAACTTTTTCCTGTCCGTATGTGGAAATTCGCGACACGCTTTAGGACGTACATCATAAATAAAACAGGTATTATCTGTATCTAGAAAAGCACAAGGCACGCTTTGCAAAACATAATCTTGATCTTCATCTATACGCAAATATTGAGTTATAAATTGTTGCGGTTTCTGGCGCAAATGTTTTGAAATCCGCTCAATGTCCGCAGCCGTAAACAAGGGGCCAGTAGTTTTGCAACAATTAGCACAATCCAAGCAATTGGTTTTCTTAAATTCGGCATCATGCACCTCTTGCATCATGTAGTCCAAATTCTTGGGGGTCTTTTTTTTCAGCTTATCAAAATACTTTTTATTTTCGATATGCTTATCTTTGGCTTCTTTAGGAAGTTGTGCTATAATTTGTTTCAATTTTAAAGTTTAAAGTTGATTGGACAAAATTACTCAATTCGAATACACAAATAACCAAATACTTTAAAAATGAAAGACCTTTTTGGCAAAGCGATTCTTGATTTTCAAACCAACAATGCCCCAGAAGATTTAATTACTGAAACCAGCATTTCTGAAGAAGATGAAATGAGTGTGGCCTATTTATTTCGAACCTATGACCAGATGCCGCAACTGGAACAAAAAGCACTGCAACTTGCCAAAGGCAAAGTCCTAGACGTAGGCTGTGGTGCCGGAAGTCATAGTTTGAGTTTGCAAAACGACCGCAATATCGAGGTTTCTGCAATCGATATTTCTAAAAATGCTATTGCAGCTTGCCAACTTCGAGGGCTAAAAAACGCGAGAGTTCAGGATGTAATGACTTTGGAAAACGAAAAATTCGATACTATTTTGCTTTTAATGAATGGTACGGGAATATTTGGAACATTGGATAAAACACCTGCATTTATTCAAAAACTGAAGTCACTTTTGCTTCCAAATGGACAAATTCTCATTGACAGTTCCGATATTATTTATATGTTTGATGAGGATGAGGATGGCGGAAAATGGATTGATGGAAATGGGTATTACGGTGAAATAAATTTTACAATAACCTATAAATCCGAAAAAGAAAATCCGTTTCCTTGGCTGTATTTGGATTACAATACGCTCCAAAATGCCGCTTTGGCAAATGGATTGCAATGCGAATTGCTGCTTGAAGGCGAACATTACGATTATTTGGCTCGACTTTTTATATAAAAAAAAACAAAAACTTTATAGCTATGCAAGACCTAACCGTAGAAGAATTACAATATCCAATAGGAAAATTTAGTGCGCCAGCCGTATTTACAACGGACTATCTTACTGGAAAAATTGCCGAAATTGCTTCCTTTCCAGAACGATTAAGAACCGAAGTTGCGCAATTGACAAATGAACAACTCGACACGCCGTACCGACCAAATGGCTGGACTATTCGCCAAGTGATTCATCATTGCGCCGAAAGCCACATGAATTGCTACATCCGAATTAAATGGGCGTTGACCGAGGATAAACCCGTTATAAAATACTATCATGAAGACCGTTGGGCAACTTTGGAAGATAACGTAACCATGCCTATTGCTCCTACTTTACTACTATTGGACGGATTGCACCAACGCTTGGCTTTCTTGATGAGCTCCTTAAAAGAAAGTGATTTAGAAAAATCATTTATTCATCCAGAATACAACGCCGAATTTAAAATCAAAGAAATTATTGGCACGTATGCATGGCATGGAAACCACCATTTGGCACACATTACCACTTTGAAAAAACAAAAAAGCTGGTAGGATTTTAGTTCAACAAATCTGTATTTTCTTGAATGTCTATAATTGCCAAACGCAATTTATCTAAATCGGCTTGGGAGTTATAGGCATTAATAGAAATCCTCAAATAAGTCGCACCATAAATTTGCATGATGGGAATTTCAATTTTATAGTGCTGGTAAAGCAGTTCTTTTAACTCCACAGGTTGTTGGGTACGAATAGGAATACTACACATTTGCCCTAAAAACTCCGAACTAATAGGACAAATAGGTTCCGATTGAAGCAAATCGCAAAAAGCTTGATAATTATCTAAAATTAACTGCTTGCTTTGCTGTGATTGCTGCGACCAATTGTTATCCTCCAGAAATTGAATGGCAGTTGGAACGGTCAAAAAAGCAGAAATATCTCGAGTGCCTTGCAATTGATGCAATTCTAAAAACGGATTCGCATTAGGAACTTGACTTTGATATCCCCAACTCACCACCAAGGGTTCCAGCATGGATTGGTACGTTTTTTTTACGTATAAAAACGAATTTCCTTTGGGGGTAAGCATCCATTTATGGGTCGTGGCCGTATAAAAATCAGGATCAAGTGCCCTAATATTCAAGTCGATGTGTCCGGGAACGTGGGCTCCATCAACAATAATAATCAACCCAAGTGCTCTTGCTTTCTCGCAAATTTCCTTTACAGGAAAAATCAAAGCGGTACAACTTGACATGTGATTTATAAAAACAACCTTGGTTTTGGTAGTATATCCGTTCCAAAATTCGGTTAACAATTGCGCTTTCGAAACCACTGGAAGTGATATGTTTTGACGAACGTATTTAGCTCCCGATTTACTACAATAAAATTCCCAAGTTTTATCCATGGCACCATATTCGTGATTGGTGGCTAAAATTTCATCACCAGCTTTAAGGCACAAACTCCGCATAATGGTATTGATAGCGACTGTTGGATTTTGCACAAAGAAAAAATCTTCGGGATTACAACCCACGTATTTTGACAAAGCCTCTTTGGAAATATTCAAATACCCAGCAGCTTTTTTTTGAATAAACTGCGTAGGGTTTTTCTCGAGTTCCATTTGCCAAAATTGATAATTCTGGAAAATAGGTTTTGGACAAGCACCAAAGGCACCGTGATTTAAATAGGTAATTTCAGGATCAAGAAGGAATTGTGATTTCATAAGGATTAAAACAGCTACATCTAAAGAAACAAAAACAGTATTCTTAAATTGAAAAATTAAGGAATATTCAAATATTTATGGGTTTGCAAGGAAACGCGCCATTTGGGATTTTTCATGACATAATCAACAATTAGAGGAGTCATTTCTTCTTTTTTGCTCCATTCTGGTTGCAAAAATAAAATAGCAGATTTGGTTACTTGCTCGGCTTGCTCTTCGGCAAAAATAAAGTCATGCTTGTTGTGAATAATCACTTTCAACTCCTGCGCATGATCATATACGGTTTGTGTTGGCAGTTTGTTTTTCTTTGGCGAAAGACAAATCCAATCCCACGTTCCAGAAAGCGGATACGCACCAGAGGTTTCGATATGCACTTTTAAATCCTGTTCTTTAAGCTTTTGCGTGAGCAAAGTCATATCCCACATCAAAGGTTCGCCACCAGTTACCACAACGGTATCGGCATACGTTTTTGCATTGGTAACAATTAAATCAATGCTTGTTGGGGGATGTAGCTCGGCATTCCAACTTTCTTTGACATCGCACCAATGACAACCCACATCGCAACCACCAATTCTAATAAAATAAGCGGCAGTCCCAGTGTGAAATCCTTCTCCTTGAATGGTATAAAACTCCTCCATCAATGGCAACATAGCGCCTTTATTAACTTCTAATTGTATTTCTTTTGATAACATTTGTTCCATTTAAAAGTGCAAAGATAGTGTTTTCAGCACGTACCAATTCCGGTTGTTTAAGAAAGTTACTGGAAACAAAAAAAACCGACAGTTAAGAAACTATCGGTTTTTGGTATTAATTTTTATAAAATCCTATTTCAAGAAAGCAAGCAAGTCTAATGCACGCTTATCTGCTGGATCTAATTCTAGTGATTTATTCACGAATTCTTTGGCTTTAACTTTATCTGAATTCAAATAAGTAGAAGCGATATTATTATATGATTCGATAAATTTCTTTTTTACCGCTGGTTTTGCTAATTCCTCTGCTCCTTTTTCGGTAGTTTTGGCAACATAATCTTCGTAATTTTTTTTCATTACGTCATTGTTTTCTAGCAAAGCATTCGTTCTAGCTCTGTACAAATAAGCATCTTGATAGGCTGGAGACGCTTTTATCACATTTTCGAAAGCAGTATCTGCTTTTTTCAAGGCCACTTTGTCAGCAACAACATCTTTTTTGGTATTGGCATAAAAAATTGACAATCCAAAATAAATATTATCATCTACATAGTTTTTAGCTTCTGGATTAGTAATGCCTAATTCAAAAACGCTTGCAGCTTCTTTGTACATTTTTTGACCAAACATTTTCTTACCAATTTCGTTCAAATCTTCGGCAGATGTTGGTTCCATTGCAATTGCTTTTTTCAATTGATCAAGACCTTCGTTGTATAAAGTGGGATCCATTGCTAATCCATCGGCACTTAATCCTTTTTTGAATTTGGCTGCTCCAAGATATAAATAATCTTTAGAAATTACTTTGTTCGTTGGATTTGCAACAAAACTTTCGAGTGATTTAATAGCAACATCAACATTACCATTTTCGTAAGCAGAATAACCCAAATACCTGTAGATTCTTGGATTTACTTTATCCAATTCAATCATTTTGTTGGCTTCAACTTCTAGAGCGGCATAATCTTTTACCAAAACTAGAAAGTCAGCATGACGCATTCTTGAATTCAAGGAATGATCTGTGAGGTCTAAATATTTTTCATAAAAGCCAATAGCAATTTTCATGTTTTCGGCTGATTTAGAAGGTTTGTTTCTTCCCCATTTATAATAGGTTTCGGCCAACTCTCTGTAAACTGGACCGTAATTAGGATTCAAAGCTATCACTTCGTTGAACGCTTTTATAGCTTCATCGTATGATTTTGCTCCTTTAAGCAACACACCCAACTGCATTTTGGCACGAAGTAAGGTATTATCCGCTTGAAACGCATTACGATACGAAACATAGGCTTCGTTTTGTTTGTTGTCGCCATAATATGCATCACCAAGAGTCAATAACAGTTGTGCATCTTGAGGATTGTCAATCACTGCTCTATTGACCACTGCAATAGCGGTTTTGAAATCTGGTTTTACTGTATTCATGTAGGCTCTACCAATATAATTGGGAACATCTACATCTTTCTTTTTGGCATCTTTTGTAGCCAAAGCAAAATTAGCTTGAGCAGCAGCAAGATTGTTATTGTCAAGATCAATTTGACCCAAACCAATATAATTAAGCTTTGCTCCTTCGCTACCGGTTAATCCTTTTTGGAAATAGATTTTAGCCGAATCTACATTGGATTGAATTAAATATACTTTACCTAAAAAGAACGAAGCAGCACCATTAGTAGGTTTGGCTTGAATTATCGATTTCAACATCGATTTGGCTTTCTCGTATTGTTCTGCGTCGATAGCTTTTTTGGCTTGGTTTAAATCTTGCGCATGACTCACTGATACGGATGCCAATAAAGCAATACTAAAAATTTTAAATTTATTCATCTTAACTCTATTTAATTATTTTTTATCATTATTGATTTTATTCCTAATCATCAATTTTCTATTAGGAACTCGTACAGGCAATAAACCTGATTTTAAAATTATCCTTTGCCCAATATCACCTGCAACAAAAGAAGCAAACCCCATTCCTAATCCAGAATAACCTTGACAATTGATGATATACAAATCGCGTGCCAAAGGATACGTCCCTTCAGCCATGCTGTTTTGAGAAGGCGATTGGTACGTAGTACTCGTCATGCCTTTTACACTCATAACAGCCACTTGACCTACAAACTGTTGCATATCCGGTTGTGGTTGGGAGAGCCAATTGACACCTACTACCCCTATCATTCCTTTATTTTGAGCGACAAATTTAATTACTTCATCATTCGTTTTGAGCGAAAAAACACCTTTGGAAGGAATCGTTTTCAATCCAGCCAAAGTATTCATGTAGCGAACTGTACTTGAATTAGGATTGTCAAAAACCAACCCTTTGAAAGCTTGATTTTGGTTGCCATTCATAAACGAAACTACATCCTTTATAGCGACTAACGTATCATTACTACTTTTATTGGATATAAAAGCAATTGCATCTGATGCAAAGAGGGTTGTTTTGGGGATAATTTTCTTTTGTAGAAAATTATCCTTTTCCACTTTGGTCAAATCTCTTGCTAAAATGGCGATAACAGATTTATCATGAAACAATGCGTTAAGAGCTTCTGACTCGGATTTAGGGATCAATGTAATCTTGGCATCATAGGTACTTTCAAAAACTTGAACCTGATCTTGAATAATGGGAAGCAAGGTTTCGTCGACAATAATTGATACCGATCCTTTTAGGATTGTTTCTTTATTTTCAGTAGACTCTTTACAGGTTATAAAAAGCATTCCAACTACTAAAATCGCAATAACAGCACTTTTTTTAAACATGATATTTATTTATTAGCATTAAAAAATCTTAAAAACCTCAAAAACGAATATACTATTAATAAAACTCCAAAAGCGATTCTATAATTGGGTTGCATTACGATTGGAAATTTTTTCCAAAAGATGATTATCAATCCTAAAACCAAATAAATCAGGAAAAACAAAATCCCTATAACGAGAAGAAATCGCTCTTTAAGCGATTTCTTCTTACTATTCTCAATTAAATCCTTCAACATTATTCCGCTGATTGAATAGTAATAGGCAAAGAATACAATACCCTTACTTTTTTACCATTTTGCTCACCAGGATTCCATCTTGGGCATTTGTTTAAAACACGTATTGCTTCTTTTCCTGTTCCGTAACCAATATCTCTTAAAACTTTAATATCAGTCAATGAACCATCTTTTTCAACAACAAAAGTAACATAGACTTTTCCTTTCAAACCTTCTTCTTCGGGAGTTTGGTAATTATTTCCTACGAATTTGTAGAATTTATCCATCCCTCCTGGGAATTCTGGTTTTACTTCGATACCAGCAGTGTTGTAAATTTGAGTATCCTCTTCTACTACTGCGGCAGTACCTGTACCAACTGGTTCAACAGTTAAATCAGCATCAGGATCTCCTTTGATGGTTTCTTTCCCGATGTTTTTGTCCTTGATGTCTTTGATAACAACAATTTCCTCTACCACTTCATCTGCTTTTGCCACTACTGGTTTCACAAATTTTACTTGATCCACTTTTGGTGGTGGTGGTGGAGGTGGTGGTAAATTTTCTTTAGGCTCTTCTTTCTTTGGTGGCAGTTTAACAGCAGTAATTTTCACATCCAAATTTTCATTATCTGATGAATCTGGAATTAAACTCGCAATAAGTGGTGCACTAATGGCAAGTGTAAAAATTATAGTACCAATGATAAGTGCTCTAAAAGAGGTCTTACGGTTTGATTTTCTTAATTCATAAGCACCGTAAATTTTGTTACGTCCTTCGAATACGATATCAAGCCATTGGTTTTTTAATATATCTAATTTCATTTTTCTTAATTATTAGGTTATTGGGTTGTAGGAAATCCTATTTACCCTCTAACAATTTTAGTTCCTCGGGCGAAAAATCGTTTACAATAGCATACGTAGGAACATCTACAATTGCCATTTCATCTAGTATATCAACCAAGTTACGATAATTTGATTTCTTACCTGGTTTAATAATTACAATCATACCATCTTTCGGTTTTCCTTTTGCTGCCGAATAATCCAGTACCATTTTTTTTCTAGCTAGTAATTCTTGACGAATTCCAGCTTTACCATAAATAAAATCTTTTGGTGTGCCGCCAGCTACTGGTGTAGCTAATAAACCAACGTAACGAATCAATTTGTTATTGGCACCTAACAAGATAGTCATTGTTCGGTTTTCATCAACTTTTATTGGTTTTTCAGTAGGATCATCTTGTTTGTCCGGCAAACCTAAATTCATCGATTGAGGTTTTGACAACGTAGTAGTTAGCATAAAGAAGGTAATCAATAAGAAGGCCAAATCCACCATGGCAGTTAAATCTACCTTTGAGTTTTGTTTTTTACTTCTTACTTTTCCACCTTTTCCGCCACCATCGCCGCCAGTATTTAATTCAGCCATTTTAGTGTGTCTTTTTTAATTAAAAATTCTTTCCTCTTAAGCCAGTAACCAAACTAAAGCTGTTGATTTTTTGGTCTTGAAGCATGTCCATTACTTTATGAATTTCAGGATATTCTTCTTTGGCATCACCTTTTATAGCAATTTCTAGCTGTTTATCATCAATTTCAATATTAGCGGTTCTCGCATAGAATATCCAATCTTTCAATTGATTGTCAAGAGAATCTTTAGGTATACCAGGTTGTCCTGCTTTTGACCTATCAGCCGCTTTCATATCGATAATTTGCTTCAAACTCTGAATTGGCACACCAAAACTTTCCATTAATGCAAATTTAGTTTTATCATCTTCCGAGAAAGCTACGCCATATTTTTGTCCCATAAGTTCTAAAGTTCTTTTACGAACTTCTCTTCCTTTTAGGTCAAAAAATATAATACTCTTACCGTCTGCCCCTGCACCTTTTATTTTACCAATCGTGATTGTTGCCAAGTCTGCTGATGGTAATTTGGTTTGTACCGTTGACTGCGGAGTATCCACAGGCAGTACTTCTGGAACTTTGGCTGTAGCTGTCAAAATAAAGAACGTAAGCAATAGAAAAGCTACGTCACACATCGCTGTCATGTCAGTCGATGTTGACTTTTTTTTCATTTTTATTTTAGCCATTGTTGTTTTATATTATTTGATATTAACTATCAAAAATTATTGTTTTAAGCTACCTCTAAATTTTCTGTAAGTGTTTACAATTGTAGTACCTGCCTCATCGATAGAGTACGTCAAATCATCAATTTTAGAAGTAAAGAAGTTGTAAGAGATAATAGCTAATACCGAAGTAGAGATACCTGTTGCAGTATTGATAAGTGCTTCAGAAATACCTGTTGCAAGTGCAGCTTGATCTGGAGTTC
The DNA here is from genome assembly GCF_007097245.1 of Flavobacterium restrictum. Classification (GTDB taxonomy): domain Bacteria; phylum Bacteroidota; class Bacteroidia; order Flavobacteriales; family Flavobacteriaceae; genus Flavobacterium; species Flavobacterium restrictum. The sequence continues at coordinate 266,589 of NZ_VJZT01000002.1, forward strand.
CAGCAGAAGCCAAAGCACCAAACGCTTTAATCATCCCAGATACTGTTCCTAATAATCCTCCAAGAGTTCCAAGAGAAACTAAAGTAGAGATAATAGTCATGTGTTTTTCTAACATTGGCATTTCAAGTGAAGTTGCCTCTTCGATTTCTTTGTGAATAGTTTCAGCAGCATCCTCGCTATTGAATCCTTCTTTTTTAACATCTTGGTATTTAATCAAAGCTGATTTGATTGAATTTGCAACTGAACCTTGTTGTTTGTCACAAGCAGCAATAGCTTCGTCAATTTTACCTTCTTTAATATCACCTTGTACTTTTTTCATAAAAACATCTAGTTTTCCTTTACCAGCTGCTTTTGCAGTTACAATATATCTTTCGATTGAAAAAACAACAACCATCAACAACATTCCTAATAAAACAGGAACAATAAATCCTCCTTTATAAACCATACCTAAAGTATTCAAAGGGTGTCCTTTCACATTATCTCCACCTTCGAAATTCGCAGGAGAACCCATTACTTGAGACCAGATTAAGTAACCAACAAAAATACATAATACAATAATAATTGCTGAAACCATTCCTCCTCCGTTTGAACTGCTTTCTTTTTTAACGTTTGCCATTTTTTTAAATTTTAATAGTTTTAAATAATTTTTTTTTGTTATAATAAACTTGTAGAGGAGCAAATTTATATTTTTAGTTGAAATAAAAAAATTTTTTTTGTCCTAAAATTTCAAATGATTTTATTCGAAATAATCAACTACAACGTTTTTTAAGGAGTTTATGTAACATAATTCGGCATTTCGCTACATAAATCTAATGAATCTGGCTTTTTTTTTAGGATTATAAGAGAATATTTCAATAAAACCGATGCTATTAAAAAGTGTATTTTTTTAATTTATCACTTAAATATTAAGAATAACCTCTAGGATAAAGCGTTAAAAGCATCCAATTTGAAAAAAATTAATATCTTGCAGTTGATTTAAATTCAGAAAAATGGACAGAAAACAAGGTTTTATAGAACAGATAACTGCAGGGTACACTTCAAAAGGCGAAAGCATTATATTAGGTGGCGCCATGCTTGACGGCGAAGCAATAATCGATGCGTTTGTAAAAATCCCATTGAAGACTCTAAACCGCCACGGACTTATTGCAGGTGCGACTGGAACTGGAAAAACTAAAACCATCCAAGTGCTTTCGGAACAATTATCCAATTTTGGAATTCCTGTGCTAATGATGGACATCAAAGGCGATTTTAGCGGTGTTGCCAAAGAAGGAGAAGAAAAACCCTTTATAACGGAGCGGCATGCCAAAATTAACATCCCCTATACCACCGCCAGTTTTCCGGTTGAGTTGCTCTCCTTGTCGGAACAAAGTGGCGTTCGGCTTCGGGCTACTGTATCGGAATTTGGACCTGTTCTATTTTCTAGGATTCTGGGTTTGAATGATACGCAAGCGGGTGTTGTTGCGGTAATTTTTAAATATTGTGACGACAAGCAGATGCCACTTTTGGATTTGAAAGACATCAAAAAAGTCATCAATTATATTACCGAAGAGGGAAAGGATGAAATTGCCGCTGATTATGGTAAAATTTCTACCGCTACTACCGGAACGATTTTGCGCAAAATCATTGAGCTTGAACAACAAGGCGCGGGTCTTTTCTTTGGAGAAAAATCTTTTGAAATTGACGATTTAATGCGCATTGACGAAAACGGAAAAGGATACATCAATATCATTAGGTTAACCGATATTCAAGACAAACCTAAATTATTTTCTACTTTTATGTTGAGCCTTTTGGCCGAAATATACCAACAAATGCCTGAAAAAGGCGATGCCGATCAACCTGAATTGGTTATTTTTATAGATGAAGCGCATTTGATTTTTAACGAAGCCAGCAAAGCATTGTTAGAACAAATCGAGACCATTGTCAAGCTCATTCGTTCCAAAGGAATTGGCATTTATTTTATTACTCAAAACCCAATGGATATTCCGAGTGCCGTTTTGGCACAATTGGGATTGAAAATTCAACATGCTTTGCGAGCTTTTACAGCCAATGATCGCAAGGCAATTAAGCAAACTGCAGACAATTACCCCAACTCTGATTACTACAAAACCGATGAAATATTGACTAGTTTAGGCATTGGTGAAGCACTCGTAACGGCATTGAACGAAAAAGGAATTCCAACGCCTCTCGCTGCCACAATGATGCGCACCCCGATGAGCCGAATGGATATTTTGACCGAAAGTGAGATTCAAGAAATCAACTCCAAATCGAAATTGGTCAAAAAATATAGCGAACTTATTGATAGAGAAAGTGCTTATGAATTGCTTACCAAAAAAATAAACGCAGCACAAGAACAAGCGGAACAAACTCAAGAAGCAACGCCGCAAAGCAATGAGCCCAGTACCGCCAGCGTGGTAGGAAAATCAGTGCTCAAAGTCGTTACAAGTGCTAGTTTCATTCGAGGTGTTTTTGGGATTTTGTCAAAAATATTTAAAAAATAAAGGATGCAATTTCAATAGCAAATGGCAATTTCAATGGCAAATGGAAATTTCAATTTCAAATAGCAATTAAAAATCATTCAAAAAAATGAAAGGCTACCTACAATAGGATTACTTGTTTTGTCTATTGTGTTTATGACTTTGGCTTGGTATGGTCACTTGAAATTCAAGGAATTAAAATGGTTCGAAAATGCGGGACTCCTAACCATTATTTTGATAAGTTGGGGAATGGCAAAATTCAACTGCAATGGCAATAAAAATATTAAAAAATAATGGTTTAAAATAAGAAAATACTTAATTATATATTTGAAATTGCCATTGAAATTGCCATTGTTATTGAAATTGCCATTGAAATTGAAATTATTTTTTTACTGCAACAATTCCAAAATCTTGTCTTCAACTTCTTTTGAATCCCATTTATTTTCGATGTTTTCAAGGGCTAAAATTTGCTTCATAATGGCATCTTGAAAATCTCCTATAGCAAGCGCCTCCGCATACGGTCGATCACTAAAGGTAACACGGCTATAAAGCGGAATCCATTTTTCGGGATATTTATCGGAAAATGCTTTTTCGATTTTTTTCTGTAATAAAAAGCGATCATCGGCAGTTTTAGAACTCATTTCCAAAAAATTTCGATACGAAAGCTCCGCAATCGCATCGGCATTGGGTTTACGCGATTTTTGATATTCGGAAAAAATCATTTTCCAATCGTCACCATACTTACCCATCATTTCATTCAAAATGGTGATATCTTCAAAACCAGCATTCATACCTTGCCCATAAAACGGCACAATGGCATGACAAGCATCGCCAATTAATGCAATTTTATCTTCAAAAGTCCAAGGAAAACATTTCATTGTTACCAAAGTGCTCGTAGGATTTTTGAAAAAATCTTCGGCAAGTTTTGGAATAACATCAATCGAATCCGGGAAATTTTTCTCAAAAAAAACTTCAACTTCTTTTCGTTCTTGGAGTAAATCAAACGAGTTTTCTCCTTCAAAAGGCATAAATAAGGTACAGGTAAAACTGCCGTCTAAATTGGGTAAAGCAATTAACATATAAGCACCTCGAGGCCAGATATGAAAAGAGTTTTTGTCTAATTTATGTGATCCATCTGCATTGGCAGGAATGTTCAATTCTTTGTAACCTATGGGTAAAAATTCCTGTGAATAATCAAACATACTTTGTCGCTGCATGCGATGCCTAATTCTAGAAAATGCTCCATCGGCACCAAAAACCATATCGTATTTTTTTTCTTCCCAAGCCCCACGTTCGGTTTCGCCTATGTGCAACGTTGCCTCGTCGAGCGTAACATCCCAAATTTTTTGTTCAAAAAAGAATTCGGCTCCCGCATCTTCGGCTAAATCAATCATTTTTCGGTTCAAAAGTCCTCTCGAAATCGAATAAATACTTTCGCCTTCTTGTCCGTAATTTTGAAAATTAAGTTTGTCAACAAGATGTATGGCACGTTTCCCCATGGGAATAGCGATAGCCCGAACAGCATCGCCTACGCCTACGCCATCCAATGCTTTCCAACCGCGATTTGACATAGCCAAATTGATGGATCGTCCTGAAAAATTAATCTTTCTAATATCAGGACTCCTGTCGTAAATATGCACCTGATGCCCTGCTTTGCGCAAATAAATAGCTAACAAAGAGCCGACTAATCCTGAACCTACAATAGCAATTTTTCGAGGTGTTTGCATGCTGTTTTTTTTTATAAAAAGTAAAACAAAAATACTAATTCAATAAGGCAAGTGCTTTGAAAACAACTAATTATCAAGCGGTACAAAAACCAATTTTGTTGAAGTTGCAACAATCTCGGCTTTATTTAATTTCATTTTACGGAACTTTCCCGTATTGTACAATTTGGCTTGATCATCATAATGCGAACTCATTGGGTTTCCAGATTGTCCAGTGGGCAGGATGCTCCAACTGTTTTCTATATCCGAAAAATCGATAATTCTTCGGGTAGATGGGCCGCCTTTTACCAGATAATTTCCATCATTAGTGTAATCAAAAAACAAATTATTAATCACCTCATTCGATCCCGAAACAGGAAAAGGTCCCACGTTGAAAAAAGGCTTCAATAATGCCACTTTTCCCAACGGATGCTGGTGTTCTACATGATGCACTTTGTCCCAAGTCCAGTCCGAAACCGTAGTTCCTAATTGTTTTTCTAATGCAAAAACGCCTTCTTTGAATGCTTGTGAGAGAATTTGGTTTCTGGTTTCTATTTGGTTTTTGGTGGTGGTGTTATCCCACCAAAGGGAACTTTCATTTGCCATTTGTTTGGCAACAATTTGTTTCATGATGTGCGTCCCGAGAAATTGCTTGAAATTATCGGTTCCTAATTCGTCTTCAAAGGTTTTTTTTAAATACAAATAAATCCATTTGTTGTAAATTGTGGGTGCTACATCTTCCAGATTATGAGAACCATTCCAGATTTTTAATACCGCAACAGCCTCCTTTTCGGTGGTCGAAAGGGTGGTATTCTCTACACTACCAATCAAGATTTTAACCACTTCAGGCGCAACGGCCGAGGTATTGTCAAAAATCATTTTACTCACCGATTCCTTATCCCAATTTGATTTTGGCGCCAACAATTGATTGATTCTTTTGGCTCTATCTTCGGGAAGGTAATAGCCTGGATACAAAAACCCATCAATCGCTTCCGGCTGATTATTAGCCGAATAAACATAATTCCAAGCAGGATTCACCGCCGAAGGATTCTTGGAAAATGGCAAATATTCCGCAATATCATCCTTACCAGAAGCACCGTCTAATACAAAGTTTGGGTTTACACCTTTGCGGTGTTTGTACAACTTTCCGGTTGCCCACCATGCCACATTTCCTTTGGCATCGCCATACATCACATTCAGTCCAGGTGCCGCAATAAGGGACGCACCTTTGTGAAAATCGGCTTTGTTTTTAGCATGCGAAAGGGTGTAAACCGCATCCAGAATTTGAATAGGTTGTTGGGTATAAATCCAAGACATCGCTACCGGATTTTGCCCCTTTAAACCTGCAATCAAGTCATTCATAACGGGGCCATGCCGACTTATTTTTACTTTCAAAACGACATCCAAAGTGTCTTTTACCTTTATAATTTTGGTTCTAGTTTCATAGTTGTTAAAACCGTTTGGCGTTTTGTATTGATTGGAATTGATGGGATTATTTTGTTCTTTATAAAAATCAATATCATCGTTTTCGAACATTGTCAAACCATACGCATACTCGCGGTTGTGTCCCAAAAGCGGAAATGGAGTTCCTGCCAAATAACAGCCATACAACTCAAAATCAGGGGTAACCAAATGCGCTTCGTACCAAGTTCCGGGTTGCGAAAACCCAATATGCGGATCATTTGCAAAAATGACTTTTCCGTTTTTAGTCTTTTGTGGAGCAATTACCCAGCTGTTGCTTCCCACAAAAGGAGGAGTTGGTGATTGGTCTAAAAGTGCTGCAACCGACTTGGCTATGGCGGCATATTCGGTGGGATTTTCGGAGGCATTTTTAATTCGAGTCGTATTAAAAGAGCTGTCAATTCCAAAATCCTTTAGGTATTCCATTCCCCATTTATTGCGAATATCTGTCAATAGTGGATCTGATTTTTGTGCCATGGCGAAACTAAAAGACATGTATCCAAAAATATTATACACATCTTTTATCGTGAACTTTTCCTTCTTTATTCCCAGCAAAGTGAACTCGATAGGCGTTTTCCCTTGGTCTAAATAGTGATTAATTCCGTCTAAATATGCCATTGTTAATTGGTAACTAGGACTGTTTTTATCCAAATGAGCAATGGCTTTGGCGGAAGCCTCTTCAATACCTATACCTGCAAAAAAAGTATCGTTTTTTAAAGCCACCGAACCAAATATTTCCGACAAACGTCCCGGTGCAATACGCCGCATGAGCTCCATTTGCCACAAGCGATCTTGCGCATGTAGGTAGCCCAAAGCCTCCATGGCATCATGCGAAGTAGCGGCATAAATATGGGGCACCCCAAATTCATCAAAATAAACCGTTGTTTCTTTTTTAATATTTTGCAAAGCAATTTGCCCTTCGTATTGGGGTTTGGTATAAAAAGCATACCCCACTCCCAGTAGCACCAAAAGCAGTGTTAGAAAAAGAAAAACGAGACCGATTTTTTTAATTTTATTCATTTTAAATACCATTTGAATAACAAATATATAGGATTTTGAAGTTATATTTAATTTTGAAGCACAATTAGTATCATTATGACAAACACCATTTTGAAAAAGGAGACAAAAATATATATTTTTTGTTTAATAAATTTCATTTTTAATTAAACAAAAGTATATTTGTTAAAAATTAAACCTAAAAAAATGAAACACATATCAAGAGATGATATTTCGCAAATGGAAAAAGTACCACGCTTGAATTTAATTAATTCCTGCACGGGGTATAAATCAGCCAATCTTATAGCCACAAAATCTATTGATGGACAATCTAATGTTGCCATTTTTAGTAGCATTACGCATCTAGGAAGCAACCCAGCACTTTTGGGATTTATCATGCGACCCACCACCGTTCCTAGAGATACCTATAAAAATATTAGAGAAACTGGTTATTTTACGGTAAATCATGTGACCCAAAACATCATTGCAGCGGCACATCACACCTCGGCAAATTATGAATTGGGCGTATCGGAATTTGACAAAACAACTTTGGATGAGGAATATAAAAATGATATTGAAATTCCATTTGTAAAAGGAAGTCCCGTACAATTGTACTGCAAATATGTGAATGAATATTACATTAAAGAGAACGATACCATTCATGTTATTGCCTCGATTGAGCACCTATTTTTTGATGAAAATCTAGAACACAAAGATGGTTGGTTGCAACTTGACAAAGGAAATGTGGTAACATTAAATGGTTTAGACGGCTATTGCTTGCCCCAACTTATTGACCGTTTTGAATATGCCAGAAAGGAAGTTCCTACCAAATCTTTTTACCAGAAATAAACATGAGAAAACTACGCTTACTCCTTGGTGATCAGCTTAATTTAGCGCATTCTTGGTTTGAGGAAACCAATGAAAACACAATATATTTAATGGCCGAAATGCGTCAGGAAACGGATTATGTAAAACACCATATTCAAAAAGTTGTTGCTTTTTTTCTATCCATGCGCCACTTTGCAACCGATCTAAAAGCAAAGGGACATCAGGTATCGTATTTTCAAATTACAGCCGAAAACAACCCGCAAGATCTTGAAAAATTGATTGCGATTTGCATCGAAAAACACCAAATCGAAAAATTTGAATACCAACTTCCAGATGAGTACAGGCTGGATTTACAACTCAAAACCATTGCATCGCAGCTAAAAATTCCAGCTGAAGCGTCCGATACGGAACACTTTTATACCACACGCAACGAATTGGAAAATTTCTTTGAAGGAAAGAAACTATTGTTGATGGAGAATTTCTACAGGAACATGCGCAAAAAACACCATGTCCTCATGGATGGCTCAACTCCAGTGGGCAATCAATGGAATTTTGACCACGACAACCGCAAGAAATACAAAGGCGAAATTCCCGTTCCAACCGAGAAAAACTTTCATAAAAATATAACCGAAATACTGCATGAAATTAAACTATCTGGTATTCAAACTTTTGGAAACATAAAGGAAAATGATTTCAGTTGGCCCACTTCAAGAGCAGAATCGCTTGTGGTTCTAGACTATTTTTGTACGCATTTATTACAGCATTTTGGCGATTACGAGGATGCCATGCACACCGATGAAAAATTTCTTTTTCATTCCCGCCTTTCCTTTGCTATGAATACAAAAATGCTGTCTCCAAAAGAAGTCATCGAAACCGTTATTGCCCATTATCACAACAACGAAGCCCAGATTTCAATCTCGCAAGTAGAAGGTTTTGTACGCCAAATTCTAGGCTGGCGGGAATATATTCGAGGAATTTACTGGAAAGAAATGCCAGATTACGCACAACTCAACGCCCTGAATAACCACAACAACCTACCAGATTTTTTCTGGACTGGCAAGACCAAAATGAATTGCATGCAGCACGCTATTACACAAAGTTTGGACGAAGCCTACGCCCACCACATCCAGCGGTTGATGGTCATAGGCAACTTTACTTTGCTAACCCAAATTCATCCAGATCAAGTAGATGCTTGGTATCTTGGCGTGTATATTGACGCCATCGAATGGGTCGAAATGCCCAATACTCGAGGCATGTCGCAATATGCTGATGGCGGTATTATTGCAACTAAACCCTACGTTTCCTCGGGCAGTTACATCAACAAAATGAGTAACAACTGCTCCAAATGCCATTATAATGTGAAAGAAAAATTGGGCGAGAAAGCCTGCCCTTTCAATTCGTTATACTGGAATTTTTTGGACGAAAAAAAGGATTATTTCAAAGGAAATCAGCGCATGAGTATGATGCTTAATTTACTCCAAAAAATAAAACCCGAAGACCTATTTCTAATAAAAACCAAAGCCCAGGAGATTATTGCCAACCTTGATGGGTATTAGATCTATTTACTCAAGTAGGTAGCTATCTAAACCGATACACTAATTCAGGAGTTTATAAAAACACACTTAAGAACGGTATAAAATAACAGCATTTGTATTTTCGTGAAGACAATCAAGAATAGGTTTTCGTTTTTTTACTAACTTTGAAAAAAAGCAATCCTTATGATAACGGACATTAATTTATTGGATTTAGAAAAAACCTACACTTATGCCGATTATTTAAATTGGGAGTTTGAAGAAAGAGTAGAAATATTGAAAGGAAAAGTTTCAAGTATGGGAGCTACTCCAAACACTTTTCATCAAATAATTTCAGGGAAATTGTCTGGGTTTTTGTGGCAAAAATTTAATAATAAAGCTTTGAACTTTTTTGCAGCTCCTTTTGATGTTAGATTATTAGATAAGAAAAAATCGACATTAGACCAAGAAATTTATACCGTTATTCAACCCGATTTGTGTGTGATTTGTGACGAAAATAAAATTGACGAACGAGGTGCAATTGGTGCTCCTGATTTAGTGATTGAAATCCTATCCCCGGGAAATTCAAATAAAGAAATGAAGTACAAATTTGATTTGTATGAAGAAGCCGGAGTTCTCGAATATTGGATTGTAAACCCAGCGGACAAAACAGTTTTTGTTTACGTTCTAAAAGAAAATCAGTTCATAGGAATGCACCCTTTGATTGAAGAAGATACTATTCAAAGCAAATTGTTCCCCGAATTGGATTTTAAATTAGAAGCCATTTTTAATTAAAACAATTTTAAAGTTTAGCATTAGATAATAAGGAGTCGTGTTAACTCCCGTTCCGAAAATGAAAACGAACAAAAACAAGTAGACCCATAAACATAAGCGGTCAAAAAAAATCCGTATGATAATTATCAGTTTTTAAATGAATTCATTTTGTAACCTTTGTCGTTATTTAACTGAATTTATTTGCATGAAAACAACAAAACCCATACATACGTTTCACATTCCCGTTATGGGATTGGCCTACACGATTGACAGCCCTATTCGGGTGGCAAAATACGGTATTTCGTCAGTGATTTCAATCGCTGATGATGAATTAATCGAAAAAATGACGGCATTTTATAGTCGGAAATTTGAGATTCATTACCAAGAAATAACCCAGAAATTTCAGGATTATCGTGCCCAACGCATTACTACTTATTTGAACTTGGTTGACATCATTGTAAAAGAAAAATTCGAGAATTTCAAAACCGAATTATCCGAAAGCAAAGCAGCATTGGCTGGTTATATTGCCTTATTACCCAACAAATCCAGACTCAAATTAGGATTGCAAAACCTACTTAAAGAAGGTGTTGCTTGCAAGGAAAGCCTTAAAAATTATCTTGAAAACAATCTCTATTCTGGAGACATCGATGTGAATATCATGACCAAATTAGACAAAGATAATTTCATTAACCAAGAACAATTACCAATTGAATTCAATGATGCTCATGCCGCACTTCGTGGTTTTGCGAACAGCACTTTGACATCGTCAGTGGTACTTTCGGCAGGAATGAATCCGAGATTGTTCAGCTATTTCGGAAATTTTCCTGCCTTTTTTCCCGATGCCACTCATGCACTTCAAAAAAAAATTACCCTCAAAGTAAGTGACTTTCGATCAGCGATGATTCAAGGAAATTTTCTGGCCAAAAAAGGACTTTGGGTTTCGGAATACCGCATCGAATCTGGACTAAATTGTGGTGGTCATGCTTTTGCCACCGAGGGATTTTTGTTAGGACCAATATTGGAGGAATTCAAACAAAAAAAATCCCAACTGATACAATCCGCACATGATTTAATGGTAAAAGCCTTGACACAAAAAGGATTGCATTGTCCAGAGACGCCTTTGAACTTGAAAATTACGGTTCAAGGTGGCGTAGGAACTGCGGAGGAGCATACTTTTTTACTAGCCCATTACAATATGGATTCCGTAGGTTGGGGAACTCCTTTTTTGTTAGTCCCTGAAGCAACAGCTGTCGATAACGCTACTCGTGAATTGCTGGCAAATGCCAAAGAAGAAGATTTGTATTTGAGCCATATCTCGCCATTGGGCGTGCCTTTTAACACCTTACGAGGCACTACAAATGAGTACATGAAGCAAAAACGAATTCAAGAAAGTAAGGCTGGAAGTTCGTGTCCCAAAAAGTTTTTGGCACTAAACAAAGATGCCAGTGGTCAACCAATATGTACCGCATCCAAAAAATACCAAGACCAAAAACTTCACGAATTAGAAACTAAAAAAGACAGCGTTTCCCCCGAAATTTTTGTCAAATTAAAAGAAAATATTACCGAGAAGTCATGTCTTTGTGTTGGTTTAGCCAATGCCTCCTATCTCGAAAACAACATCAAAATAAAGGGACAAGCACAAGGAGTTGTTATTTGTCCTGGTCCTAATATGGCGTATTTTGACCAGCAAGTTTCACTCACTACGATGGTGCAACACATTTATGGAAATACTAATGTGATTGGTGCAACCCACCGACCAAATGTGTTTGTAAAAGAATTAAAGATGTATCTGGATTATTTGAAAAATGAAATCAACAGCCTCACCGAAGAAATTACAACTGCAAAAATCAAAAAGTGGACTGTTTTCAAAAACAATTTATTTCTTGGAATTGCGTATTATGAAGACCTGTTTTTGACTACGTCCTATTTTAAAAACAGTAGTGCCGAAATTCAAAATCAGCTTAAAAAGTACAAATTAGAACTGCAATCAATCGCCATTCCTGTATTGGAATTAGTCTAAAAAACTATTGTTGCTATTATAAAGCCGGTGTGTTGCATCGGCTTTATTTTTTTGTAGCACCTTTTATAAAAGGAGTTCGGATTATTAATTTGCTTATTTTGCTAAAATTCCCGCTTTCAAAATTTGACCAAATTCATACATATCTTCAAAAGAACAATACATAGGAACGGGAGCTAACCGAATCACATTGGGCTCACGCCAATCTGTAATAACTCCGTTTTTCATTAAATAATCGAATAAACTGCGCCCTTCCCCATGAAGAAAAACTGATAATTGGCATGCTCGTTCGGATGGATTAGCAGGGGTTATGATTTCGAAGTTTCCATTGACTTCTTGATCGATTTCGTGTAAAATAAATTCTAAATAAGCGGTTATTTTGTCTCTTTTGAGGATCAAAGCATCCATCCCTATTTCCTCAAAAAGGGTAACAGAGGCAAGATATGGAGCCAATGAAAGCACTGGTAAATTACTTATTTGCCAGCCATCGGCACCGTGGATGGGGTCGAAATTTGGCTCCATCTTGAAACGCCGTTCTTTGTTATGTCCCCACCAACCTGCAAATCGTGGCAAATTAGGATTGTTATGGTGCTGTTCGTGAATGAAACAACCCGACGCATTTCCTGGTCCTGAATTCATGTATTTGTAACTACACCAAGCAGCAAAATCTACGTTCCAATCGTGCAAGTGCAATTTTACATTTCCCGCAGCATGTGCTAAATCCCACCCTACTTTTGCCCCTACTTGATGTCCCGCTTGGGTTATGGCTTTCATGTCAAAAACTTGACCGGTATAATAATTAACACCTCCTATTAATACCAATGCGAGTGCATCGCCAACTTGGGCAATTTTGGCCAAAATATCTTCCAATCGCAGGTTGTGTTCGCCTTCTCTGCGCTTGATTTCAACAATGGCATCTTCGGGTTGGTAGCCGTGAAAATGCACTTGGCTTTGAAACATATATTGATCCGATGGAAACGCTTTTTCCTCACAAATAATTTTATATTGCGTGGCTGTTGGTTGATAAAAAGAAACCATCAATAGGTGCAAATTGACAGTTAAAGTATTCATTACAGTGACTTCGCTAGGCAAAGCCCCTACAATAGAACTCAACGGATTGGCAAAACGTTCGTGGTAATCCCACCACGGTTTTTGAGCATAAAAATGACCTTCGACAGCAAGATTTGCCCAATCGTTCAGGATTTCATCAACATAGGATTTGGCTCTTTTGGGTTGCAATCCTAATGAGTTTCCAGTAAAATAAATGACTTTTTTGTCGTTTACTTTTGGAAAAATAAATTCGTCTTGATACTGGCGTAAAACATCTTTATTGTCGAGATCTTGTGCAAATTCACGAGTGTTTTCAAAAGTCATTGTTTCTAGATTTAAAGAGTAAAAGTACTAAAAAAGACCGCAAATTGCCTTGCCAAAACTACTTCCACTTCAAGGTTTCCAGCAAACGTTGCATGTCATTTTTTACATAACTTGCAGCGGGCATGATCGAATCGAAATTGGGTTTGGCGTAAAAATAAACCGAAGCGGTAACAAAATGTTTGGTACTATCCGTGGCGTAAAACTGGGAATTGGTTGCGGCATTACCATCTACTTGGTAGAACATTCCGTATACTTTTTTGTTGGGATTCAAAAAAGGTTGCTCCAGAATATCATCGGCTTTTATAACGTGCTCATAGGTTAGTTTTTGAGCATCACGCAACAGTTTATTGATATCGTTATGAACGGGTTTATAGGTCAAATAAATAGTGGCTTTCATTTTGGGATACGTAATGGTAAAACCACAATTTTTTTCGCCTTTGATAACCGCCTCCGAATTCATTTCGAAAGTAAACGGGCATTCATTCCCGAAATTCACATATTTGGCTTCATTATAATCCAACCGCAAATAGGCCGATGGTTTAGGCAAAACATCGTTTTTACAACTAAAAAAAGGAAGCATAACAATAAAAAGGAGGGCGATAGTGCTTGTTCTTTGGGTCATTTTATACTTATTCAATCGTTACTTTTATTTGCTTGATTCGTTTTTTGTCGACAGCTTCGATGGTAAACAAGCAATTTTCGAAAGCTATTTTTTGTTCTTTTTTGGGAAAATTGCCCAGTATTTCAAGAATAAAACCAGCGAGCGTTTCGGCTTCGCCTTTTTTAATTTCAAAAACAGCTTCATCAACATCAATAATTCGGTAGAAATCTTTTAGGTTTATTTTGCCCTCAAAAAGAAAATTTTTATCGTCAATTTGAGAAAAATTAATGTGTTCGTCGTCAAATTCGTCGCTGATATCGCCTACAATTTCTTCGATTACATCTTCTAAAGATACCAATCCCGAGGTGCCTCCATACTCATCGACCACTATGGCGAGATGGCTTTTCATGCTTTGAAACTCTTTTAACAAATCGTCCAGTTTTTTGTTTTCGGGCACAAAAAACGGTTCACGGAGTAAGGTTTTCCAATCGAAATCATTGTTATTAATGTGTGGCAATAAATCTTTTACAAATAAAATTCCCACGATTTGATCCACATTATCTTGGTAAACTGGAATTCTAGAATAGCCTTTTTCGATAATTTTGGGATAAATTTCAGCGAAAGAAGCATCAATTTCGAGTGCAAAAATATCAATTCTAGGACTCATGACCTGTTTGGTATCGGTATTCCCAAAAGAAACTATTCCTTCTAGAATTTTTTGTTCCTCGCTAGAAGTATCATCGGTGGTTGTAAGCCCAAGTGCTTGTGAGAGTTGGTCTACCGAAAAATTATTTTTTTGTTTCCCAAGTTTCGTGTGCAAATAAATGGTTGTGGCGCGCATGGGCAAACTTATTGGCGAGAGCAATTTGTCCAAAAAAGCAATAGGATAGGCCACCAAATTTGCAAATTTAATGTTGTTGCGACTGGCATAAACTTTGGGCAAAACTTCGCCAAATAACAACAATAAAAAAGTAACTACAATTACCTCTAGAATAAACTTTAAAATGGGCGAGGTCACTGCCAAGAATAGTTCCTTCCCGACAAAAGAAAACAAAATAACGACTCCAATATTTATAAAATTATTGGCTACTAGTAAGGTAGCTAACAATTTCTTGGGTCTTTCTAAAAGTTGAGCGATTATTTTTCCTTTGGAAGGATTTTGAAGTGTGGTCTCCTCGAGGTCTTTTTGCGAAAGCGAAAACAAGGCCACCTCGGCACCTGAAACTATGGCAGAACAAAAAAGCAATGCAAAAATAGCACTAAAACCTAGTACTGCAGGAGTATCTATGGTGTAGGCAAAATCTAAACTGGGCGCTGGGTCCAAATTACATACGATTAGTTAAACAATTAAAACGGCAAATCATTTATAGGTAAGTCGTTATTTACGGTGTCAAAGTTAGTGTTTTTTGCTGGTTCAGGAGTTTGGATTTGCTTCTGGTTTTCGGTGTCTTTTTTGGTGTTCAAAAACGTAAATTCGGTTACTTGAATCTCGGTGGTGTATTTGGTTGAACCATCTTCGGCTTGCCATTGACGTGATTTTATTCGTCCTTCTACATATATTTTATCTCCTTTTGATAAATATTTTTCGCAAATTTCGGCGGCTTTGTTGCGCACTACAAGGCTGTGCCACTCGGTTGACGTGATTTTCTCATTGGTCGTTTTATTGATATAAACCTCATTAGTAGCCAATTGAAAACGCCCAATGCAGTTGCCTCCTTCAAAATAATGCATTTTAATATCGTCACCTAAATAACCTATAAGCATTACCTTATTTAATGTTCCGTTCATAATAATGTGGTGGTATTTGAATCAAAGATACATTTTTTTTGAAAAATTAGGAAACACAATGCGCTTCAATAAAATTATGGATCACAATAGGAAACGGAAATGTTTTTAAAGTCGCGTTATCAATTCCGTTTTGAATAGGCTCGTTCAAATTTACTTTCCAGAATTTGATGTGTAAATGCTGGTGAGAAAGCTTGTGAATAATACTTTTAGGGTTGTATTCTAGAATGCTTTTGATGGAATTTTGCTCAAAAAAATCATTCTGAACCGCACTGGCAATACACTCAAAATCCTCTTCTTGGTTCGTTTCTATCAACGGAAATTCATAGAGGTTGTGCCAAATTCCTTTGTCCGTTCGTTTTTGAATGATGGTATTGGCATTGGCATCGGCCACAACCAGATAATTGAAGTAGCGGTTTCGTACTTTTAATTTCTTTGATTTTACGGGTAATTGAGCCACTTTCTTTTTTTGAAGCGCTGCACAACTTTCGTTAAAAACACAATTGTTACAATCGGGATTTTTAGGAACACATTGCAAGGCGCCAAACTCCATTATGGCTTGATTAAAAAGTGCTGGATTATTTTTGGGTATTAACTCAAAGGCCAAAGCAGTAAATTCCTTTTTGGCGGAAGCCGCAGCAATATCCGTTTCGACATCAAAATACCGAGACAAAACCCGAAAAACATTTCCGTCAACAACAGGCACGACCTCATTATAGGAGAAAGAGGCAATCGCGGCAGCGGTATATTCGCCTACTCCTTTTAGTTTTAACAAATCTATATAATTGTCTGGAAAAACTCCTGATAACTCATTGGCAATATATTGAGCCGTTTGATGCAAGTTTCGAGCTCTGGAATAATAGCCTAATCCTTGCCAAAGTTTTAATACTTGCTCCTCATGAGCATTGGCCAAATCAAAAACAGTAGGAAAAGCAGCTGTAAACGAGTTAAAATAAGGTAATCCTTGGGCAACTCTAGTTTGCTGTAACATGATTTCGGAGAGCCAAATCAGGTAGGGATTAGTGGTGTTTCGCCAAGGCAAATCTCGTTTATTTTGTAAATACCAATGCGTAAGCAAGTTAGAAAAAATCATGGATTAATTATTTGTTAGCAAAAGTAAAAGTTTATGTAATTAAAATTTAATGAATTAGCTTGAATTATTGTTTTTTAAATTCATATATTTGCAACCTCAAAAAAAATAGTACAACATAATAAATAGGAAAGAAAATGACGAAAGCAGATATCGTAGCAAAAATTTCAGAAAAATTAGGTCTTGAAAAAGGAGATGTTCAAGCAACAGTAGAGACTTTTATGAATGAAGTAAAAACTTCATTAGAAACTGGAGACAATGTTTATCTAAGAGGTTTTGGAAGTTTTATCGTAAAAACGAGAGCTGAAAAAACAGGAAGAAATATTTCTAAAAATACAACTATTAAAATTCCTGCACACAACATTCCTGCGTTCAAACCAGCAAAAGTATTTGTTGAAGGCGTAAAAATCAATAACGAAGCAAAATAAAAATATTAATTAATCATAAAATCGACAAGATATGCCAAGTGGTAAAAAAAGAAAGAGACATAAGGTAGCAACGCACAAACGTAAAAAAAGAGCGAGAGCTAACCGTCACAAAAAGAAAAAGTAGTTTTAAACTACTTTTTTCTTTTTAAAAGTTCATTGAAATGGAGATTTAAGATTGTAGATTACCAATTTAAGATTGCAGATTTAAAAAATCTAAAATCAAGAATTAAAATCAAGAAATCTAAAATCTCACCGGGGTCAATACCTGTTAAAATTATTGTTTAATCCATCCTTACAATTAGCCATTAGCCATTAGCAATGTCATGTTTGCTAAAAGCCAAAAGCTAAAAAGTCTGGATAAAAATTTACAGTGTGAATAAAGAATTAATCATTAGATCGAGTTCTGAAGCCGTAGATTTTGCCTTATTAAAAGATGGAAAACTAATTGAATTACACAAAGAACAAGAAACGAGCAACTTTCAGGTTGGTGATATTTTTATTGCCAAAATCAGAAAACCAGTTGCGGGACTTAATGCCGCTTTTGTAAATGTAGGCTTCGAAAAAGATGCTTTTTTACATTACCATGATTTAGGACCAAATCTTGCTTCCCAACTGAAATTCATAAAACTTGTAAGCGCAGGTAAAATAAAAGATTTCTCCCTAAAAAATTTTCAGTTTGAAAAAGAGATTGATAAAGATGGCACTATTACCGAGGTTTTAAATGCCAATCAATCCGTTTTAGTACAAGTTGTCAAAGAACCAATATCGACCAAAGGCCCAAGAATTAGCGCAGAGCTATCTCTTGCAGGTCGTTTTATTGTGTTAGTTCCTTTTTCTGACCGAGTGTCTATTTCTCAAAAAATAGAAGACCGAAGAGAAAAAGAACGACTAAAAAAACTTGTACAATCCGTCAAACCAAAAGGATTTGGTGTTATTGTTCGCACAGTAGCCGAAGGCAAAAATACCGCAGAATTAGAAAAAGATTTGCAGAACCTGTTAGACAGATGGACTGCAATGTGTAAAAAATTACCAACTGCTCATCATCCGTCCAAAGTATTGGGAGAACTCAACAGAGCCTCTTCGATATTACGAGACGTGTTCAATGATACCTTTAGTGGTATTCAGATAGATGACGAAGAGTTGTACAACCAAACAAAGGATTATTTGCAAGAAATTGCACCATCCAAACAATCGATTGTTAAGTTTTATCAGTCAAATGATACGCCTATATTCGAGAAATACAACATAGAAAGACAAATCAAAACTTCTTTTGGCAAAACCGTTTCGATGAGCAAAGGAGCGTATCTTATTATAGAACACACTGAAGCATTGCACGTTATAGACGTAAATAGCGGAAACCGTTCGAATAAGGCTTCTAATCAAGAGGACACCGCCATGGAAGTAAACATGATTGCCGCCGCCGAAATCGCTAGACAATTGCGTCTTCGAGATATGGGCGGAATAATCGTGATTGATTTTATTGATATGTCTAATCCCGAAAATCGCAAAGTATTGTTCGACTTCTTGAGAGAAGAAATGAGCGACGATAAAGCCAAACACAAAATCTTACCTCCCAGTAAATTTGGATTAGTTCAAATTACTAGACAAAGAGTAAGACCAGAAGTGAATATCAAAACTAGAGAAGAAGATCCTAACAATGAACACGGCGAAATTGAAGCGCCAATTTTAATCATTGATCGAATCGCTTTGGATCTAGAACGAATTCTAAAAGTCCACACCGATGTTGTGCTTAATGTGCACCCATTTGTGGCCGCTTACCTTACCAAAGGATTTCCATCACTACGTTCAAAATGGTTTTTTGAACATAAAAAATGGATAAAAATAATTCCTCGTGACGCTTACACGTATCTAGAATATCATTTCTACGATAAAAAAGGAACTGTATTAAAAGAATAAATTAAAACCGCCTTTCGCAAGATTGCTTTGCCAGTACGGCTTAGCAGCCTCGAGTGGCGGTTTTTTTTGTAGTTTTTTTTAGCACAATAACCACAATAAACTACATACCAGCGCTTTAAATTAACGTTATTTATAAAACAGTATTGAAATACCTTAACAATAGTAACCTTTGATTTACAATTTGGTTTTATTTTTATAAACTTAAGTTCGTATTCACAACACAGTAAGCCAGTATTTTTACGCCTGATTAATATCCGTAAAATGACTCACTTAATCTCCAAGAACAGCTGGTTTTACACCATTACACTACTATTACTCGTGGCTATGAGCTGCTTTTTATGTTGTTTTTCGCATTGTGATGGCTTCATGCTTTTGAATAGTTTTCATACCAAAGCCTTGAATTTCTTTTTTGAAATTATTACTTTTTTTGGCGACGGCATCTTTTTAATTGCTGTTAGTTTGCTCCTTCTTTTTGGTTTTAAAAAGCATCGAAAACTTGCATTTCTTATCCTACTTTCGTATTTTATTTCTGGTGTTTTTGCACAATTTTTCAAAGCCTTTATTACAGCTCCTAGACCAAGTGTGTATTTTGCAATGCATCATTACACCTATTATCTGGATACCTTTGCCACGAGCAGAATTGGATTTCGGAGTTTTCCTTCGGGTCATGCCGCTTCTGCATTTGCAATGGCTACCGTTATTTCTATTTATTGTCATAAAAAATCGGTTTGTATAGCGGCCTTACTCTTTGCGCTCTTGGTGGGTTATTCCCGAATATACTTGGCGCACCATTTTCTAATTGATGTTTTGGGCGGGACAGCTATTGGTGTTTTATCGGCATCATTATCGGTAATTTGGTATAACGCCATCCAATCAAAAATTAGCAAAATAGTCAAAAAGAGCTTGTTTCATAAAAACAATTGGCCCAATACGGCATTCCCAAATTCTTCCTTAAGCAACCCCTGATAGATGGATTTTATTCGATTTATAAAGTTTGGACTAGTTGGTTTTTCTGGACTTTTGATAGATTTTTCGGTAACTTGGATTTGCAAAGAAAAACTCCAATTGAACAAATATGTTTCAAACGGATTTGGTTTTTTGTTTGGCGTAGTAAACAACTATTTTCTTAATAAATACTTTACTTTTCAAAACAATGACCACCATCTTGCTGCGCAGTTTTTAAGTTTTTTGTTGGTTTCCATCATTGGCTTTACCTTGAATACGGCTCTCCTTTATGGACTTCAAAAAAAGACTAAAATTAATTTTTATGTTTGCAAAGCTATGGTAACCGTCCTAGTTTTCGTTTGGAATTTTGCTGCAAATAGCTGGTATACTTTTAAAATATAATGATTACAAAACACAAACTATTTTTACTAATTGCAGTTGCAACGCTGGTACGCTGTTGTATTGCTACGACCCTAAATCTAGGGAACGACGAGGTGTATTACCTCACTTATGCGCAACATTTGCAATGGAATTATTTTGATCATCCGCCCATGGTGGCGCTACTTATACGCTTAACTACGCTTAATTTATGGCTAACGAATGACTTTTTTGTAAGGCTAGGATCTATTCTTTTTTCGGGTATAAATACGTATTTAATTTATGCCATTGGCACAAAAATAAAAAATGAGAATACGGGTTTTATAGCAGCTGTGCTGTTTTCGACCTCTATTTATTCCAGTATAATTGCTGGCGTATTTATTTTGCCTGATGCGCCTCAACTCTTTTTTTGGATGGTGAGCTTGTGGCTTTTGATTGAAATAGTAACAACGAATACCTCCAAAAACCAACTCAATATCAATCTGTTACTTTTTGGTTTAACTACGGGTTTGTGTGTGATGAGCAAAATTCACGGTGTTTTTTTGTGGCTTGGCTTTGGATTGTATATTTTGATTTACAAAAGAAATTTGCTGTCGAATGTCTATTTGTATCTGGCGGTGTTGCTAACTTTGATGCTAATTTCGCCAATACTTTTTTGGAATATCGACAACCATTTTATAACCTATACTTTTCACAGCAATCGAGTTAGCATTCACAGCGGTTTGAATTCCAGCAGTTTTTTTAGAGAGCTTTTTGGCGGTATTTTATACAACAATCCCATCAACTATTTTCTTATCAGTATCACTTTGATTGCCATGTGCAAAAATCAAATTACCCTTGCGCAACCCGTGAAAAGAATATTACTTTTATCAGGACTACCGTTACTCGTTATTATTCTTTTTATCTCCTTATTTAGAGACACATTACCGCATTGGTCTGGTCCTGGATTTACTGCTTTACTCCTTTTGGCAGCTTGCTTTATCGATGACAAAACAAAATTGAATACTACCAATATAAGTAAAGCTGTAGCCTATTCGGGTGTTTTGATTCTAGTCGTGGTTGTTTCAGGGATTTTAGTAATCAATTATTATCCAGGAACCATTGGCGATAAAAAAGAAGAATCACTTGGCAAAAAAGATGTGACGCTGGATATGTACGGCTGGGATTTTTTCAAAAAAGAATTTGACAATCTGCATCAAAAAGACCTTTATTTAAAGAAAACTAAAACTAATTTTATCATTACTAACAAATGGTTTCCAGGTGCTCATATTGATAATTATATTGCACAACCCTTGCATCTGGATTTTGTAGCCCTAGGAAAATTGGAGGACATACATACCTATGCGTGGCTGAACGCCTATAGAAAGAAAATAAAAAAAGGAGATGACGCCTACTTTATTACGGTTTCTAATAGCTTTAGCAATCCTAAAGACTCCTACAAAATGCTTTTCGAAAAAATTAATTCGCCCGTAATAATCAAACAATACCGCAATAATAAACCAACACGAAATATGCTTGTTTATTTGCTCGAAGGCTATAAAGGGGAATGAAATAAAATAGAAGTATACACCAAAACATCTACAAATTAATTCTTTTCGAGTTCCCTCTTTAAAGTGAAATTGTTTGGTTTAATTAGTTTTATTTCAAACCATATTCCAATCTTACTGTAATTCTGGCTGTTTTATTTTTACTAAAAGTATCATTATTACCACCATAACTATCCTCTGCTGTTGAGCCTTGACCCGTAATTTGAAAAACGCCCATACTTGCATCTTTAAGTTTGCCTATACTACCATTTGCCGTATTTACAATTTTATTCGCCCGCTCGTTTGCATCTTTTGTAGCATTTTCTATCAAGCTTTGTTTCAAACTTGGCAAGTTAGAATAGGTGTATTGGATAGAGTTTGACGTTAGTTCTATTCCGGAATTTATCAATTCAGATGTTTTGCTTGATACGGTTTCAATACGTTTCATGAGTTCTGGATTTTTCTTGGCCGAAAACGAAATACTTTGCGTTGCTTCATACCCATCAAAAACTTGTTCTGTATTTATGTATTCGTTATTGGCATTTTGAACTTTAATTTCTCTAAACTTTTTTTGAAAATTTACGGCTCCAAAAGAAAACTCGTTCGGTTTAAATCCTTTTGAAATAAAAAATTCGGAAACAATTTTTTGGTCCGAAATAATTTTGCCATAAGCTGTTTTGATATCTAGACTATTTGCCGTAAAACTGCCAGACCACAAAATTTCGTCCGAAACAAAATCTTTCGTTCCAAGCCCAATTACCGAAATAGAATCTAAATTTTCATTTCTGTTTTTAAAAGATTGACCCAAAATAAAGGCAGTAACTACGATTGCAATTCCAATAATAAGTGATGTTTTGATTTTGGTTTCCATCGTCAACGTAATTTTAGAATTTAGTTATTTCTTTCCACTAGTATACTATAACTGTAAATGTAATGAGAAATTGACAACATTAAACGATAGGTCTTACTTTCTTTTCTCGGCAAAAAATCGCTTTATTAAATCAGTAGCTTCATTTGCCAAAATTCCACGAACAACCGTAGTTTTGGGATGCAATTGTGTTCCCATTTTCTCGAAACCGCGATTTTCATCGCTGGCACCAAAAACAATTTTCGAAATTTGTGACCAGTATAATGCACCCGCACACATCTGGCAAGGTTCGAGCGTGACATATAGCGTACAATCCTTGAGGTATTTTCCTCCAATAAAATTAGCAGCGGCAGTAATCGCTTGCATTTCAGCATGGGCTGTAACATCATTGAGCAATTCAGTCAAATTATGACTTCTAGCAATGACCTTATTATCGATTACAATGATTGCGCCTACAGGGATTTCATCTTTTTCAAAAGCGGTTTCTGCCTCTTGCAAGGCTTTTTTCATGAAATATTCGTCGGTGAAAGGGTTTTCCATAGTGCAAAAGTACGATTTTGAACTAATTTTAGGTTTCTCAAATACAATTTCTAGTAGCCATTCACAAAAAAAATCAATTTAAAAACAAAAAACTTATTGTAACGTTATAACAACAAATTCAAGTCATACCCTCTACTTCTTCCTTCTCCTTTTGGAATCAAAACGCTTTTTTCTGTCAAATCCTGTAAATCTCTTGTGGCAGTTGCTCTGGAAGTTTTTGTGATAGCAACATATTTTATAGCAGTCATTCCACCTTCAAAACCAGCAATACCATTTTCAAACATTTTTAAAACAGCCTTACTTTGTCTTTCGTTCATTTGATTTTTAAAACGGTCTATAAATTTGGTTTTATTTAAAGTAAAAAGAACCGTTTCTTTGGCATTTTTCTGTGATTCTAAAATCAGTGTAGAAAAATAAAAAATCCAATCTGTGATTTCTAAAGTTCTTTGGGCTTGCTGTAATGATTCATAATATCGTTTTTTATCCTGTTCAATAGTACTTGAAATGCTCATTAAAACAGGTCGATTTAAGGATTCCGAAAGACATTTTTCGGCAATAGCCCTACCAATTCTATCATTTCCGTCTTCAAAAGGATGAATACTTTCAAAATACAAATGCGAAATTGAAGTTTTAATCAATGCACTTTTGATATCGGTTGGTTTCACTTCAAAATTAGTATACCAATCGATAAAATTTTTCATTTCAACTGGAACTTGATTGGATGGTGGCGCTTCAAAATGAATGATTTCTTTACCAAATCTACCTGAAACAATTTGCATTGGTTCCTCGCCAATTCTATACTCTCCAGGATTAATACGCTTGGAAAATTCCATGAGAATAGTGTGCCATTCTTTTATCGAAAACTCGGTAAGCTTTGCAGCATAAGAATTTCGCACCGTCACCATCAACTTTCCAATTCCTTGTGCATTTTTGTCTCTTATTTGACCAAAAGTAGCTCCAATTCCTAAATTCTTTTTAATCGAGGACATTACATCTTGACGACTAAAAAATTCTCCTTCTATTTCCGAAGTTTTGATAGCCTCAAAAATCATAAATTGCAAAATTGTTTCTTGCTGAATCTCGGTTGATAAGGAATCGACAAGACCTTTTAGTTCTCCTGTTTCCAAAGCAAAATCCATACATAATGAATCTATTACAGAATCATCAAATAAAAACTTTTTCCAATTTGAATGTTGCCAGTTGTATTGCATTGAGTTATTTAATCTCATTAATCGCCTCAAATATAGTGTTTTTTTGAGGCGATTAACGCAATTAATTGCCTCAATTTTCAGTTTAATCCAATTTATACAGGGATTCAAGTTGAAAATAGAATTTGTCGCAAAGATTCAAAATTGTAATTAAATTTAAAACCGTAAATTTGTTTTTTAAAATACAATGAAAAGCAAATTCCTAAAACACATCAACAATCCTACCGATTTGCGCCAACTCGAAGAAGCCCAGCTTCCCGAAGTGGCACAAGAATTGCGCAATTTTATAATTGCCGTTGTAGCGGTCAAGGAAGGACATCTTGGCGCAAGCCTTGGTGTGGTAGAGCTTACCATTGCCTTGCATTATGTTTTTGATACGCCAAATGATTTATTAATTTGGGACGTAGGACACCAAGCCTATGGACACAAAATACTCACTGGTCGAAGAGCCAATTTTCATACCAATAGACAACTCAACGGCATTTCGGGTTTTCCCAAACGTAGCGAAAGTGTTTACGATGCTTTTGGCGTAGGGCATTCTTCGACTTCTATTTCGGCAGCTTTAGGAATGGCAATTGCTTCCAATTTGAAAGGAGATTTCGAGAAACAGCATATTGCTGTAATAGGCGATGCTTCTATCGCATCTGGAATGGCATTCGAAGGATTGAATCACGCCGGAGTTACAGATGCTAATTTACTAGTCATTCTCAACGACAACGCTATCGGAATTGACCCTAGTGTTGGCGCTTTGAAAAATTACCTCACTGCCGTAAAAGAAGGAAAAAACCACAAGCAAAACAACATGATTAAGTCCCTGAATTTTGATTATTCAGGACCCATTGATGGGAATGATATTTTTGCCGTAATCAAGGAATTAAAGCGTTTGCAAAAAATTAAAGGCCCCAAGTTTTTACACCTCATTACCACCAAAGGCAAAGGGCTACAACAAGCCGAAGATAACCAAGTACAATACCATGCGCCTGGTAAATTTGACGCCAACACAGGTGAAATCCTACCCAAATCCGAAGCAAATTTACCTCCAAAATACCAAGATGTTTTTGGGTTAACCATTTTAGATTTGGCGAAAGCCAATGAAAAAATAATCGGAATTACCCCTGCCATGCCATCAGGAAGTTCCCTGAAATTTATGATGGACGCGTTCCCAAAACGTGCTTTTGACGTGGGAATTGCAGAGCAACACGCAGTAACATTAGCCGCTGGAATGGCTACGCAAGGAATGGTTGTTTTTTGCAATATTTATTCTACTTTTTTGCAACGAGCTTACGACCAAGTCATACATGACGTGGCTTTACAGGATTTACCAGTTATTTTTTGTTTGGATAGAGCAGGTCTGGTTGGCGAGGATGGCGCCACACATCACGGTGTTTTCGATTTGGCCTATTTGCGTTGTATTCCTAATATGATGGTGTATGCTCCTTTGAACGAAATTGCCTTACGCAACATTTTATACACCGCACAATTGGGTTTAAATCATCCTATTGCAATTCGTTATCCTCGGGGTCGAGGGCAAATTGTGGATTGGCAAAAACCGTATCAAAAAATCGAAATTGGTCAAGCCAATTGCCTCAAAAAAGGAAGCCAAATAGCCGTTTTATCTAACGGAACTATTGGCAATAACGTGACTTTGGCATTGGCCAAAATGAACAATCCAGAAAGCATTGCGCATTATGATTTTGCTTTTGTAAAACCAGTAGACGAACCACTATTGCACACTATTTTCTCGGAATTTGAAAGTATTATAACTCTGGAAGATGGGGTTATAAAAGGAGGATTTGGGAGCGCAATTGTTGAGTTTGCAGCATCCCACAATTATAAATCCAAAATTGAAATTCTAGGCATTCCAGACGAATTCATCGAACAAGGAACCGTATCCGAGCTACAATACTATTGCAAAATTGACGTTTTCAGTTTAGAAATAATTTTTGCTAATGCCCTTTTTAGTTAAAATTTAAAATGGGATAATTACTTCAAATAATTATTTTTGCAAAAAAAAACAGATCAATAATGAAATTAGTGCCTACTCTTTTTTTACTACTATTACTCACTACAACAACTGGTTTTGCTCAAGAAATCACAAATGTAACACCGCAAGATACCGTTTCGAATTGGATTAAAAAAAATAGTGTGGGATTTGACATTTCCCAAATTGCTTTTGTAAACTGGAGTGCTGGAGGAACCAGTTCTGTATCCGGACTTTTGAAAGGAAATTTCCAACGAATTTACAAAAAAGACAATTACATTTGGGCTAACGAGCTTATTGTCAGATACGGTTTAAACAAACAAGACGGAATTGGCGTTCGCAAAACCGATGATGCGGTTCATATAAATTCCACTTTTGGCTACCGAAAAGACACTTTGACAAACTGGTACCACTCGGCTAAATTTAATTTCAACACGCAATTTACAAATGGATATTCGTACCCAAATAAAGAAATTGCCATTTCAAAACCTTTTGCACCCGCTTATATTTTTATGGGTATTGGAGCTGAAAATATCAATAAAGAGAAAAAAAGAAAGTTTTACATCTCCCCTTTTACGTTCAAAAAGACACTCGTTTTAGACCAAACGCTCGCTGACCAAGGCGCATTTGGTGTTACAAAAGCAACCTATGATTCCGAAGGAACAATGCTTACCAGAGGTAAAAGAACCAAGACTGAACTGGGTTTCTTGGTAACAACGCAGTTTAAAAAAGAAATTTTTCAAAATATAAATTTCGAAAACCGATTGAGTTTGTATTCGGATTATCTTAACCATTTTGGCAATATCGATATTGACTGGGATATGCAACTCGAATTAATTGTGAACCGCTATGTAAAAGCTACTATTGGTACACATTTTATATATGACGACGACATAAAATCCAAAAAAGAAGTAGATGGAATTCAAATTACCGAAGGCCCAAAAGCACAATTGAAACAACTTTTAGGCATCGGGATTTTATATGAATTTTAGGTTAATTATTTTTTCTGCCATTTATCATTTCGTATAATTTCAGGGCATTCCCATCAGTCAACATCGATACATAATGACAAATATGAAGCAATCGCTCGTATAGATTTTCTTTTTCTATATGATGCTTTTCGGGTAGCATTTTTAGAATCAAAGTATCATAATTAGACGCTTTCCCTTCGAATTTATTGCTAAAAGCGGTAATCATTTTATCTAATAATGTTTGAATAATTTGATACCCCACAATTTCCTTCTCGATGACTTCTCGGCTTTGGTAAATTGTATTTACACTCAACTTAATCACATCGTCCATTTGGGCTTTGTACTGGCTTTTATCCATTATCGAAAACGGAAATCTTCCTGCCAAAATCGCTTCTTCGTTTTCGATAAAAACTTTTACAGCATCATTAATCAAGCTACCAATTGCCAAAGCACGCAAATAACTGATGCGATCCTCCTTGGTGGTCAAAGTTTTGTATTTTTCGACGCCAATATTGTCTTTTACTAATTTTATCAAATATTCTAAAGCAAAATCCTCGGAAACTAAACCCAGATTTATTCCGTCTTCAAAGTCAATAATAGTGTAGCAAATATCATCGGCGGCTTCGACCAAATAGGCCAAAGGATGTCTCTCATAACCAATATCATCGCCCGTTTTATTAGGAATCAAACCCAATTCTAAAGCAACATCTTCAAAGAATTTTTTATCCGTTTGAAAAAATCCGTATTTTTTATCGGCTATGTTTTTAGTCGGTTTTTTAGGCAAGCTTTCTTTGGGATATTTCATGAACGCTCCTAAAATGGCATACGTAAGTCTAATACCGCCAGAAACTCCCGGACGGGAACTCGACAAAACCGAAAATCCATTGGCATTCCCTTCAAAATCGATTAAATCCTGCCATTCTTTGGCGGAAAGTTTATCTTTATATTGTTGTCCTTTTCCTATCGAAAAATATTCCCCAATGGCTTTTTCGCCTGAATGCCCAAAAGGCGGATTTCCAATATCATGCGCCAAAGATGCTGCAGCCACAATAGCCCCAAAATCATTCATTTGATAGCCATGAACTTCCTGTAAATACGGGTGTTTTTCGATTATTTTCTTCCCTACCAAACGACCCAAGGAACGCCCAACTACCGAAACCTCCAGACTGTGCGTGAGCCGAGTGTGCACAAAATCGGTTTTTGACAACGGAATCACTTGCGTTTTGTCCTGTAAACTTCTAAAAGCCGACGAAAAAATAATACGGTCATAATCGACTTCAAAACCCAAACGCGTTTCGTCTTGCTCAATTCGCAATCGCTTGCTTTTATCGCCTTGGCGCTTTAAGGATAATAGTTGTTCCCAGTTCATAGTGATTGTGGATTGTGGTTTAAGTATTTGTGAGGTTGGGAAAACAATTATAAACGGGGTCTTTGTGACCAATTTTTAGGAGAACGAGAAGTATGAAAAACACCAATAACTGTTATTTGATTTTTAATAAATACGTAATGAATTCCATAAGGGAAGCGTGAAATAAATCTAATTTTGATATGTTTATATCTTTTTTGAAACGCCTCGGGATTTCTTAAAACTGCTTCAATTTCTGCTTCTAAACAAAGTTCAAAATCATACGAAAGTCCTATTCTTTGTTCCTCATACCAGAGAACAACAGCTTCAATATCGAATAATGCTTCATTCGTAAATTGAATTTTATTCGTCATCGAATAGACTTCAAATGGTTTTTTACCTCATCCCAAGAATGCAACTCTGATTTTCCCTCTTCAAAAATTTGCAATCGAATATCTAATTCTCTTTTCAATTCGTCAGAAATTTCTATTTCATTTTTAGAAACACTATCCCATAATTGCTCGGCAAGTACAATCTTTTCGGCATTGCTATAGTTCAATAAATTCTTGATTTCCATAAATTCACATTTAGTGTTTACAAATTTAAACAAATAAAATTATAAAATCATATCAAATCGCCAATGCCGTGCTGTGCTTAATTTCGCCCATGACAAAAACGCTCTGCGTATTGCCAATATTCTCGATGGTCGATAATTTGTTCATTACAAAATCTTGGTAACTCGCCATATCTTCGACCAAAATTTTGAGCATAAAATCGTAATCGCCAGCAATGTTGTAGCATTCAATTATTTCGGGTAGTGCAACGATGTCTTTTACAAAATTGCTTCCTACATTTCGGGCGTGTTCTTTGAGGCGCACGTTGCAAAAAACGGTCATGCCAAGATTCAATTTTTTCTTATCTAATAAGGCTACATATTTCATAATATACCCCTCACGTTCTAGGCGTTTGATGCGTTCATAAACGGGGGTAACGGTCAGGAAAAGTTTGCTCGCTAGCTCTTTTGTGTTGCTATTTGAGTTCTCCTGCAGGTGTTTTAAGATTTGTAAATCGATTTTATCTAAATTTTCCATAGTTTTTTTTACTGCCAAAGTTCTTTTTATAACTTAATTACCAAACAAATTACTACAAAAACCTCCATAAAAACCTCATTTTACTGAAATAATTTCATTTTTAAAGTATAAAAATCTATTGCAATACATTTGTACCGTAAAAAAAACTTTTAAAAACATGAAAACAAACAACCTGGGTTACCCAAGAATTGGGAGCAATAGAGAACTAAAAAAAGCAAGCGAATTGTATTGGGCCGGAAAAATTTCGGCCGATGAATTGCTAGAAGCAGGAAAAAAAATCCGTGCCACAAACTGGCAATTGCAAGCCGAGGCAGGTATCGATTTGATTCCGTCTAATGATTTTTCTTTTTATGATCAGGTTTTGGATTTGAGTTTGACTTTGGGAGCAATTCCGAAACGTTACAGCGAAATCGCCAAAACAAACTCCGCTTTGGATTTGTATTTTACCATGGCTAGAGGTTCGCAAAAAGAAGGGCAAGACGTAGTGGCCATGGAAATGACCAAATGGTTTGACACGAACTACCATTATATTGTACCAGAATTTACAAAAAATCAAAAATTTGAATTGTTTTCGACCAAAATAATTGACGAATTTAAAGAAGCAAAAAACAACGGCATCATCACCAAACCCGTGCTTATTGGCCCCGTTTCTTATTTGCTTTTGGGCAAAGAAAAAGAAGCTGGTTTTGAAAAAATTGATTTGATAGAAAATATATTGCCCGTTTATTTTGAAATTTTAAAGGCTTTGCAAACCGAAGGCGCAAAATACATACAGATTGACGAACCCTTTTTGGCCTTGAATTTAACCGATAAAGACCGTGCTGCCATTACAAATGTTTACAACCAAATCAACAAAAAGTTCCCTTCTTTAAAAATAATTTTGACCAATTATTTTGATTGTTTTGGCGAAAATTTAGACACCGTTTTGGCTCTACCCGTTGATACTTTGCACCTAGATTTGGTGCGCTGCCACTCACAATTGGATGATATTTTAGATTCCGGAAAATTGGCTGCCAACATAAACCTTTCTCTTGGAGTGGTGGACGGAAGAAATATTTGGAAAAATGATTTCAAAAAATCTTTGGCATTAATCGAAAAAGCAACCAACGCAATTGGGAAAAACCGAGTTTTAATTGCACCTTCCTGTTCGCTAATTCACTCGCCTTGCGACTTGGATTTAGAAACCAATGACGCTACATTAACACCCGAAATCAAACAATGGCTGGCTTTCGCCAAACAAAAAATAGAAGAAATTGTACTGCTTCAAAATTTTGCTACAGACGAGGTAAGTCTGGTGGATTCGGTTTCATTTCAACAAAATACTATTGCGAATGAAAACCGTAAAACTTCAAAATTAATTCATAATGATGCCGTAAAAAATAGAGTAAAGAGCATTACAACTGGCGATGACAAAAGAGAAAATGCTTTTGCTATTCGAAGAGAAAAACAAATTGAAGCTTTGAATTTGCCTTTGTTTCCAACCACTACCATTGGATCTTTCCCACAAACTACCGAGGTAAGAAGCTGGAGAGCCCGATTTAAAAAAGGCGAATTATCACAAACAGCATACGATCATTTATTGCAAAAAGAAACCGAAGAAACCATTCGTTTTCAGGAAGAAACGGGCATTGATGTGCTGGTTCACGGTGAGTTTGAGCGCAATGATATGGTAGAATATTTTGGCGAACAATTGAGCGGATTTACCTTTACCAAAAACGGTTGGGTACAAAGTTACGGCAGCCGTTGCGTGAAACCGCCCGTCATTTATGGCGATGTTTCGCGCCCAACGCCCATGACTGTAAAATGGGCGCAATTTGCACAATCACTAACGCCAAAATGGGTAAAAGGAATGCTTACTGGCCCAGTAACCATCTTGCAATGGTCATTTGTGCGCAATGATCAGCCACGATCTGAAACTTGTACGCAAATAGCCTTGGCCATCCGTGATGAGGTGGTTGATTTAGAAAAAGCGGGCATCAAAATCATTCAAATTGATGAGCCAGCTATTAGAGAAGGATTGCCTTTGCGCAAAGAAGAATGGGCTAATTATTTAAACTGGGCCATCAAAGCCTTTAGAATTTCGGCCTCGGGCGTGAAAGACGATACGCAAATTCACACCCACATGTGCTACAGCGAATTTAACGACATTATTCAAAACATTGCCGATATGGATGCCGATGTAATCACCATTGAATGCTCGCGCTCACAAATGGAATTGCTGGATGTTTTTGCCGATTTTAACTACCCCAACGAAATTGGGCCTGGGGTCTATGACATCCACTCGCCACGCGTGCCTTCTCGCCAAGAAATGGTGCATTTATTAGAAAAAGCCGCCGCCGTGATCCCCGCAAATCAACTTTGGGTAAACCCCGATTGTGGCCTCAAAACCCGCCATTGGGACGAAACCAAAAAAGCATTAATCGAGATGGTCGCTGCTGCAAAAGAAATGCGAGTGGCTGTTGAGAATGTTGCATTGGTTTAAAAGCTATTATTTATAACCAAAAACCCCTAGTAGATTTTAGATTTACTAGGGGTTTGGTTTTTAGAAACTATAATTTATGTATTCCTTTTCGAGCATCATAAAATGCTAAAAGAGGAATGTTTTCATCTTGAATTTGATAATACAAAATAGTTTTTTTATTAATTACCGCTTTCCGAATTTCATTTTTATGTTGATAAACTGCAAAAAATTCCGGATTTATTTCAATATCTTCAACGGTTTTTGAAACATCAAAATAATATTTTTCAGCAACCAAATTCCCGAATTTATTTTTAATATAATCTATAATTTCGTCTAAAGTTAACTCCGAAGTTTCAGTCCAAACGATTTTCATTTTTCAGCGAACTTTACTTCAAAACGCTTTTTTACTTCTTCGTTCGAACTAACATTCCCTGATGAAACATCATTCAATCCTTTTTGAATTAGCTGATTTTCAAAAAACGAAAACTCATTTTTCTCTTTAAAACCTAGGATTTCTTGAATGCTTTTTTCATCATCAATTTTTTGAATCCATTGAATTATATTTTTCTTTTCGATTGAGATATCCATAATGATAAAATTGAATTATAAAATTACAAAATATTTTGATTGTTAATCAGAAAAACAAATTCAGAATTACTAATTTACTGAAGCTCTGAAAACTCCTTTTTACTAACCTCTAGCTTCTCTTTTTTAACCACAAATGTACCCGAATATTCATCATGCAAGCCTAGTCTTCTCCCTTTTAAAAAAGTTAAACACTCAAAGGGCATAATTCTTAATGTTGTTCTAGTTAAAATAGCAATGAAATTTGGTTTTGAGCCGTCTTTCAAAACAACAATTGTTTTTGTGAAATATTTGGCAAGTGTCCGAGCTAGAAAATATTCAGTAAATCCGTAATAGAAAAAACAGATTATGGTTCTATAAATTATTTTCTTGTAGGGATCAAATGAATCAATCCAATCTGAAACTAGAGGAAAATCTGCATTAAACTTTACAAAGCTAGCCAACAAATACGCTATTGAAAACACGATATTAATAAAAAAAACATCAACAACAAAGTGCAACATACGAGTGTTTTTTGAGGCTAAAATATAATTTGGTATTGTATATTTTGTCTTCATTTGATTATAAATATAAAACAAAAACAGCTACCGTAATTGATAGCTGCTTCTTTTATTCTATTTTCTAAAATTACGAACCACACATTTCACAATCTTCTGGCCCTGCGTTTTTGGCTAATTCGATCATGGCTCGGTATTCTGCTGGAGTCATTTCTACGGCATCGTTTAGAACAGCAATAGGCTGTAATTTCTGTTCTGCAATTGGCTCTTTTACCTCTAATGGTTCTGCTTTTTTATCGTTGTTCAAGGTGAATTTTATAGCATCAACAGCTGCTTTGGTTCTCAAATAATACATTCCTGTTTTCAATCCAGATTGCCAAGCGTAGAAGTGCATCGAAGTCAATTTAGAGTAATTGGCGTTTTGCATAAACAGGTTCAACGACTGTGATTGGTCTACAAAATACCCTCTATGACGGGACATATCGATAATATCTTTCATGGACATTTCCCAAACAGTTTTGTACAATTCTTTCAATTCTTGTGGAATATTCAAGTTCTGAACCGAACCATTTTCACGCATTAATTCTTGTTTCAAGGTTTCGTTCCAAAGTCCACGTTCTACTAAATCGTTCAACAAATGCTTGTTGACTACGATAAATTCTCCCGAAAGTACTCGCCTAGTATAAATATTGGATGTATATGGTTCAAATGCTTCGTTGTTTCCTAAAATTTGGGAAGTTGAAGCGGTTGGCATTGGCGCAACCAAAAGCGAATTTCTTACTCCGTGTTGCATCACTTCTTTTCTCAAGGAAGCCCAATCCCAACGTCCAGAAAGTTCTTCGTCCTTCATTCCCCATAGGTTGTGTTGGAATTCTCCTTGCGAAATTGGCGAGCCTTTAAAACTAGAATACGGTCCTTCTTCTTTGGCCATTTCCATCGAGGCGGTTACAGCTGCAAAATATAAAGTTTCGAAAATTTCTTGATTTAATTTCTTGGCTTCGTCACTCGTAAACGGCAAACGCAATAGTATAAAAGCATCGGCAAGTCCTTGAACGCCAAGCCCAATTGGACGGTGACGCATATTAGAATTTTCGGCTTCTTTTACAGGATAGTAATTTCTATCAATCACTTTGTTCAAGTTACGCGTTACTCGTTTGGTAACAGTAAACAGTAATTCGTGATTGAATTTTTTGTTTTCTACAAACATTGGCAACGAAAGCGAAGCCAAATTACAAACAGCAACCTCATCAGCAGAAGTATATTCCATAATCTCGGTACACAAATTCGATGACCTAATGGTGCCAAGATTTTTTTGATTTGATTTCCTGTTGGCTGCATCCTTGTACAACATGTAGGGCGTTCCAGTTTCAATTTGTGATTCTAGAATTTTTTCCCATAATTCATGCGCTTTAATGGTTTTTCTACCTTTACCCGCTTTTTCATAATCAGTGTACATTTTTTCGAAGTCTTCACCGTGAACGTCATACAAACCAGGACATTCATTAGGGCACATTAGCGTCCAATCGCCGTTTTCTTGCACTCTTTTCATAAACAAATCCGAAGTCCACATGGCAAAGAATAAATCTCTGGCACGCATTTCCTCTTTACCTGTATTCTTTTTCAAATCCAAAAATTCAAAAATATCAGCATGCCAAGTTTCGATATAAATGGCAAAACTTCCTTTGCGTTTTCCACCACCTTGATCTACATAACGAGCGGTATCATTGAAAACACGCAACATGGGAACAATTCCGTTGGAAGTTCCGTTGGTACCCCGAATGTAAGAACCCGTTGCCCGAACGTTGTGAATAGAAAGCCCTACTCCACCCGCCGATTGCGAGATTTTGGCAGTATTTTTTAGCGTATCGTAAATGCCATCAATACTATCGTCTTTCATAGCTAGAAGGAAACAAGACGACATTTGCGGTTTTGGAGTTCCAGCGTTAAATAAAGTTGGTGTGGCGTGAGTAAAGAATTTTTTCGACATTAAGTCGTACGTTTCTATTACTGATGTTAGGTCGTTAAGGTGAATCCCAACCGAAACACGCATTAACATGTGTTGTGGTCTTTCGACAATTTTACCGTTTATTTTCAACAAATAAGAACGTTCTAATGTTTTGAAACCAAAATAATCGTAATTAAAATCTCTGTTGTATATAATGTGTGAATTCAAAAATTCAGCATTCTCCATAATTACTTTATGCACTTCATCGGACAGTAAAGGAGCATATTGTCCGTTTCTAGGATTGACATAATGAAACATTTCGTTCATCGTTTCCGAGAACGATTTGTTGGTATTTTTATGCAAGTTGGAAATGGCAATTCGAGCCGCCAATTG
Source organism: Flavobacterium restrictum (assembly GCF_007097245.1). Classification (GTDB taxonomy): domain Bacteria; phylum Bacteroidota; class Bacteroidia; order Flavobacteriales; family Flavobacteriaceae; genus Flavobacterium; species Flavobacterium restrictum. Next base: position 302,282 of record NZ_VJZT01000002.1, read on the forward strand.
GGCATAATCAGGATGAGCAATGGTCATTGAAGCGGCAGTTTCAGCAGCAAGATTGTCTAATTCCGAGGTGGTAACTCCGTCATACAATCCCTCAATAACTCTCATGGCTACTTTTACTGCATCTACCAAATCATTCAAACCATAGCATAGTTTTTTAATTCTATCCGTGATTTTGTCAAACATTACGGGCTCTTTGTGGCCGTCTCTTTTTACTACGTACATAATAATCTTGTTTTTTTTAAAATAGAAAATCCCTTTTCTATTTTGTCGAATTTGTATTAATGGTTTTGGGAAACTAATCCCGTTGAATTATTAGGTATTTTTGCCACGAAGTCACAAGGCGCAAATTTTTTTGGCTTTGCCATTCGTACTTAAATTAAGAATTCTTATTTTATATTTTTCTTCGTGGCTTGGTGCCTTTGCGGCGAAATATTAAAAATCAGCGTCAAATGTGATTTTTTGCGCTTCGGAATCGGTGTTCATTACGCCCGCTTTTTGATATTCAGCTACTTTTTTCTCAAAGAAATTGGTTTTTCCTTGCAATGAAATCATGTCCATAAAATCAAACGGATTGGTGGTATTGTATTCTCTTTCGCAACCTAGTTCTACTAACAATCTATCCGCAACAAATTCTAGGTATTGCGTCATCAAAACGGCATTCATACCAATCAAACTCACAGGAAGCGACTCGGTAATGAACTCTCTTTCAATATTTAAGGCGTCGACAATAATGCTTCTGATTCGTTCATTAGGCACTTTATTAACCAAATGGTGGTTGTGCAAATGCACCGCAAAATCGCAATGCACGCCTTCGTCACGAGAAATCAATTCGTTCGAGAAGGTTAATCCTGGCATCAAACCTCTTTTTTTCAACCAATAAATGGAGCAAAAAGCGCCTGAAAAGAAAATTCCTTCCACTGCTGCAAAAGCTATTAAACGCTCTGCGAACGAATCGGATTCAATCCATTTCAAAGCCCAATCTGCTTTTTTCTTAATCGCTGGAAAAACTTCTAACGCATTGAATAATTCCTCTTTTTCGGCTTCATCTTTCACGTACGTATCAATCAACAACGAATAGGTTTCACTGTGAATGTTTTCCATCATGATTTGAAAACCATAGAAGAATTTAGCTTCGGCATATTGCACTTCGTTAACAAAGTTTTCGGCCAAGTTTTCATTTACAATTCCATCTGATGCGGCAAAAAAAGCTAAAATATGTTTGACAAAATACCGCTCATCATCGGACAACTTATGATTCCAATCGTTTAAATCTTGGGACAAATCAATTTCTTCGGCGGTCCAAAAACTGGCTTCCATACTTTTATAAAACTCCCAAATATCATGGTGTTTGATTGGAAAAATAACGAAACGGTTTTTGTTTTCTTGTAAAATTGGTTCTAGTTGTGACATGGGATGTGTTTGTTTTTTTGAATTATCAGCCTATTTTTAGTCGTTCAGCGGATTACAAAGATTGTAAAATAATGCGGTTATAAAAAGCCAAACTTATTCACAATCGCTACTAGTTTTTAACAAAGCACCGAAATAAGAATGATTTTCATACATTTTTTAAATTACTGAAAATCAATATTTTAAAAACACAAAAACACGCTAAAACACCGCCAACTATAGGATTTTTAAAATAAGAAACAAGGAAACAACCGCTTTTTTTTATTTATTTTTTTAGGTCTTGAGCCACTTTTTCTAGCTCTAAATACCAATCTTCGCCAAACTTGCGAACCAAAGCTTCTTTGACGAATTTGTAGATGGGAACTTCTAATTCTTGTCCTAATGAACACGCAGGATCACAAATGTCCCAACGGTCGTAATTAACGGCAACAAACTCGGTAAAATCTTTTACTCGAATGGGATATAAATGACAAGAAACTGGTTTTTTCCAATCGATTATACCTTGATTGTAGGCTTGCTCAATACCACAAAGTGCGGTTTTGCCATCAAAAATCACATACGCACAATCCTTGTTGTCTATCAATGGTGTTTCGAGATCACCATCAGTTCCTGTTACCCAAACACCTTGCGCTTCGATGGCTTGAATGCCTTGTTTGCGAAGAAAAGGTTTCACTTTTGGATAAATAGTTTCTAGAATCTTGGTTTCCTCTAGGCTCAAAGGAGCTCCAGCATCGCCGTCTACACAACAAGCACCTTTGCAAGCCGATAAATTACACACAAAATCTTTTTCGAGTATGTCTTCTGACACGATGGTTTTTCCTAATTGAAACATTATTTTGAGGTACTGGGATTATATTTTGCAAAGGTAATCAATCTATGGGATTCTATTTTAGAATCTAAAAAACAATAGTTCAAAAAGGAGAACCCTAATCGCTACAACACGCATCAAAAAACACAAAAGTCCAAAACAATTTCACCGCATATTTTATTGTTATACCCTGAAATTCTATTCATTACGCTACCTTTGCACAAAAAATTGTTATGTTAGAATTTAGCTTCAAAGAAATTATTACCGTAGGAATGGTACTTTTTGCCGTTATTGATATTGTGGGATCCATACCTATTATTGTGAATTTAAGAGCCAAACATGGCCACATCGAATCCGAAAAAGCCTCATTAGTAGCGGGTTTAATAATGATTGTTTTCCTGTTTATAGGAGAGGAATTTTTGAGTTTGATAGGTATTGACGTGCATTCCTTTGCGGTAGCAGGTTCCTTTGTCTTGTTTTTTCTAGCCTTGGAAATGATTTTAGGCATCCGGATTTATCGCGATGAGGAAGCTAATTCGGCTTCGATTGTACCTTTGGCTTTTCCGTTAATTGCAGGCGCTGGAACAATGACTACTTTACTCTCGTTGCGGTCGCAATTTCATACTGTAAATATTGTAATTGGAATTATTTTGAATATCATATTAGTGTATGCGGTTTTAAAATCTTCGGGAAAAATAGAACGAATGTTGGGCAAAAACGGTTTGGGAGTGGTTCGCAAAACCTTTGGGGTGGTACTTCTTGCTATAGCTGTTAAATTATTCGCTGCTAATGTTAAAGGTTTGTTTGTCTAATATTTTTTTTTATAAATTTACCCACTAACTTTTAGTATTCGCAGACGGATTTAAAAAAACTGTTCTGTTTTTTATAAAAAACTACCTTCATGAAAATTTTTACAAGCATTTTAATTGTTTTAGCCCTTGCATTAATTGTTTTTAATGTGACGCTATTGGATTTTAGTAATCCATTGCAAGGAAATAGCATGGTTGCTTTTGTTGGAATTGCAGCTTCCTTTTGCGCTGTTTTGATTCTATTAATTTTTAGAATGTCTAAAAAAATAGAAGAAAAAATGAGAGACAATAATTAATATGTTTGATGTATTAATCATTGGTGGCGGGGTTTCTGGAATGTCATGTGCCTTGGTATTGGGTTCCGCCAAAAACAAATCTTTTGTCAGCACAAAAAACATTGGGATTTTTACCCATCAAAAATCGTCTTCGCTACAAGAAGCACTTTTTAATAATGCGTATGGCATTGCACCAAATACACTAGGCGCAGATTTGCTCACTCAAAGTACCCATCATTTAGCCACTACCTATCCGCACATCACACAAATTCCCGACGAGAAAGTACTTAAAATAGAAGGTAAGTTTCCTGAATTTAAAGTTTTTACCACAAAAAATTTGTACACAACCAAAACTATTGTCGTAGGAATTGGATCTGCTAATACTTTTGCCATTGAAGGTTTACTGTCGTTTATAGAACCTCATCAAAAATCACTCCCAGAGAAACAACGCATTCAATTAAAAAACACGGATCATCTTGTCGCCCAAGGCATTTATGCCATAGGAACATTGGCAGGCTGGAGAAGCCAACTAGCCGTAGCTGCAGGAAGCGGCGCAGCGGTTGCCACCGATATTTTGACTTTGTGGAATAACGGGATTCAAACACATGCCCACGACAGCAATCGCTAATAGCAAAATCTACTGTTTCAAAACGGCTTTTACCATTGTATCCTCTTTCAAAATAATTTGATAAAAATAGTCTTCGCCCAATAACTGCCGGGCTAATTCAGCGGTGAGTTCGGTTTTGACCAACGCTTTATTTTTGTCCAAGTTCAAATCCAATCCATTCTGGGAAACATACTTTTTAAAAGCGGTAAAATAGCGATCCGAAGCATTCATTTTGGTTTTTAGTTGTTCCAAAGTTAAACCGTTAAAATCGCTTCTATTTTTATCTAAAAGTTCAAAAATACAATGCCCCACAACTCCCGATTGCAATAAATAAGCACTACTTTCGGTTCCTTTTTCTACTTCTAAAGGGACAAAAATATCTGGGACAATCCCGCCACCGCCATAAACGATTTTGCCTTTTTTGGTTTTAAAACGCAAGGAATCAATCACTTTTATACTGTCTTTGGAATACATTTCGCCAGTTGCAAAACGAGAATCGGATTCTTTAAAGTAGTTTTCATTTCCTTTGGAATACGGTTTTTGGATGGAACGTCCCGTAGGAGTATAATACCTCGCAATGGTCAATCGCACGGCAGAACCATCGTCAAAATCCATTTCGCGTTGCACCAATCCTTTTCCAAAAGAGCGGCGACCAAGAATGATTCCACGGTCGTTATCTTGTATTGCACCTGCCAGAATTTCGCTTGCTGATGCACTGTTTTCGTTTAGTAAAACAAAAACTTTTCCGGTTTCGAAACTGCCTTTTTCGGTGGCAAATGTTTTTTCGATACTGCCTTTTTTATTTTTGGTAAAAACAATTAATTGCTTGTTTGGCAATAATTCGTCGGCAATGGCAATGGCTTCTTCCATGTAACCGCCACCATTATCACGAAGATCGATTACGAGTGATTTTGCCCCTTGTTTTTTCAACCTGTTTAATCCCGTCAAAAATTCTTGGTACGTGGTTTCGGCAAAACGATTGATTTTGATATATCCCGTTGTGGGGTTCAAGAGCAAGGCGGCATCTACACTTTTTATAGGAATAACGGCTCTTTTTACTTTTATTTTGAATTTTTTATGTGCCGATTTGCGATACACAAGGAGTTCAATTTCCGAATCCACTTCGCCTTTTAAAGTGGTAAACAAAGAGTCGTTGGGTAATTTTCGTCCAAATAATTTGGTTTTTCCAGCATATAAAATACGATCTCCAGACAGGATTCCCGCTTTTGCCGAAGGGCCATTTTCAATAGGTTTTATAACCGTAACGGAATCTTTGTACATGTAAAAACTAATCCCAATACCTACGAAATCGCCTTTCATACTTTCGGCAACTTCGGCTTGTTCACTGGGCGGAATATATACCGAATGGGGATCCAGTTTAGCGAGAATGGTATCTACGGTCAGATTGACAATAGAATCCGTATTGACAGCATCAACATATTCATTATCAATAAAATCAAGGAGTTTATTGAGCTTGTTTTTAGTGTTATTTTTGGCAAAAAAATGATTTTGATCCGGAAAATTCAAATTCCCACCAATCCAAATTCCTGTCGCAAGAGTGGCGCCAATGAGCAAGGGTAGGTATTTTGGATTTATTTTCATTTATTGGTCTAAATTAGCAATATGCACTACTTCTATGCCTGCTTTTATCAAAAACTGAATGCCTGAATCGTCCTTATATCCCGTTTGATACACGACTCTTTTCACGCCAGACTGATGAATTAACTTACTGCATTCCTTGCAAGGAGATAGCGTAATATATAAGGTAGCGCCTTCGCAAGATTGGGTAGAACGAGCTACTTTTAGAATCGCATTGGCTTCTGCATGCAAAACATCCCAGCGAGTCAATCCGTCTTCATCCTCGCAACAGTTCTCAAAACCTGATGGCGTACCGTTGTATCCATCCGAAATAATCATGCGGTCCTTGACGATAATTGCCCCTACTTGCTTGCGTTTGCAGTACGACAAAAGACTCCATTCTTTGGCAATGCGCAAATAGGCTTTGTCGTATTTATTTAATTTATTTATATTCATTTTTTATCTTAACCAAATTTTACTAGCAACAATCATAGGCAACACAACACCTACTATAAAGGATGACATGACCAATGTCCAATCTCTTTTAGAAAATCTAAAAACGGTTTGAACCATATAAGAGAGTATTAAAACCACAAAAACCACTACAATTTGAGCCGCTTCAATTCCTAATGCAAACTCGCCCAAGGGAACCAATTTAGAACTTGGACTACCTCCTAGTATGGTTTTGAAATAATTAGAAAAACCCAAACCGTGAACAATTCCAAAGAACAAAGTCACAAAAAACACCAAACTTATACTTTCTTTTTTGCTTGATTTTCCTGCGGTAAATAAGTTAAAAAGTGCCGTTATTAATATCGTAATAGGAATTAATAGTTCGACAACATTTACTTTTATAGCCACGATTTCATAAACCGAAAGCAACAACGCCAGCGTATGTCCCACGGTGAACATAGAAACTAAAAGCAAAATGCGTTTCCAATCGCTAAACGAAAATGGGACGGCCAATGCTATCAAAAACAAAACATGATCGTAAGCATGAATATCTAAAACATGGCGCAATCCTATTTGAAAATAAATCCAAAAATCTGACATAGGTAGTATATTATTGATGTTGGGGTTGTAAACTTACGATTAATTTTGAAAATGAAGGATTAGGAGTTGCAATTCCTTTAAATAAAAAGCCAGACAACACTGCTCCTTTTTGTCAGGGCATTCGCTTTTAAAACAAAAGACTTTAAATGCAAAAACATGCCGCAGAGCAGCCAATTTTTGAATTAGTGCAATAAAACAGGACTATTTTATTTTTAAAATCTGTGAATCTGCGATCAACTTTTTAAAAGTGAATCCCATACCTTTTTAAAGAAAAAATGAAACTTTATAAAAAAAATCAGTATCTTTAGTATAAACAAAAATCAAACATACTATGTCACTTTCAGATTTATTCGATAGCGAATTCAAACAAAGAAATAAAGGTCATTTTTCGGCCATTGCGCGTGTAGCACTTGCAGATGGGGAAGCAACTCAGGATGAATTGGCATTTTTATCAAAACTAGCCACTCGACTTGAAATTTCTCCAGCAGAATATGAAGAAATTTTAGAAAATCCTTTGAAATATCCCATCAACCCACCTTATTTGCATAGTCAACGATTAGAACGTCTCTATGATTTAGCCCGAATGGTCAACACAGACCACCATCTGGGAGACAATCAAGATCGATTGTTGCGAAAATTTGGTTTGGCATTGGGTTTTACCCCTGGTAATGTTAATTATATTGTTGATAAAGCCTTGGTATTGGTTGATCAAAAAGTCGATTCCGATACATTTGTTTACGAAATGCAAAATATGAATAAGTAACAATTTTGTTGATAAATAGCTTTTCTTTTAAGTCCAAATCCAAAAAAATGGATTACTAAAAGATTTACCATGTAAGGCATTTAAGGTCATATAAGTGTGATGCTAAAAAAATTTGGCTTCTAAAACCAATGGTACAACAACAACCTTATGTGACCTTGAATAACTTATATGGTTTAAAAAATAATTTTGTAGATAAATGGCTTTTCTTTTTAATTCCAAATCCAAAAAAATTTATTACAAAAAAAATTTACCATGTAAGGCATTTAAGGTCGTATAAGTGTGATACTAAAAAAATCTGGTTCTTAAAACCAATAGCACAACAACAACCTTATGTGACCTTGGATAACTTATATGGTTTAAAAAATGATTTTGTAGATAAATGGCTTTTCTTTTAAGTCCAAATCCAAATAATAGATTACTAAAAGATTTACCACATAAGGCATTTAAGGTCATATAAGTGTGAAACTAAAAAAAATTGGTTCTTAAAACCAATAGTACAACAACAACCTTATACGACCTTGGATAACTTATATGGTTTAAAAAAAGCCCTTTATTCTGGATATCGCTCGTAAACTGCTGTTTGTTAGTCCAAATCCGACTCTTACTTTTTGGCGTTACGCATAAAATCCTCCGCTTTTTCGACCATAGCATAACTTCCACAAAAAAACGGAACACGTTCATGCAATTCAGTTGGTCGAATTTCTAAAATTCGTCCAAAACCATCCGAAGCTTTTCCGCCAGCTTGTTCGGCAATAAACGCCATGGGATTACATTCATACAACAAGCGCAACTTGCCTTTTGGCGCTTTGGAACTCGTTGGGTACAAATAAATTCCACCCTTAATCATATTGCGATGAAAATCCGAAACCAAACTTCCAATATACCTTGACGTATACGGCCTATCGCCTTCTTCGAGCTGGCAATACTTAATATAATCCTTAACCCCTTGCGGAAAATGAACATAATTCCCCTCGTTGATAGAATAAATAATTCCCTCCTTCGGAAACATCATATTAGGATGCGACAAATAAAAAGTACCAATTGCAGGATTCAACGTAAAACCGTTCACGCCATGACCCGTTGTGTACACCAACATTGTTGACGTTCCGTAAATTACATATCCAGCAGCAACTTGATTCACGCCAGGTTGCAAAAAATCCTCTAACGCAACAGGTGTTCCTACAGGAGTTATGCGCCTGTAGACCGAAAAAATTGTCCCCACCGAAACATTTACATCAATATTCGACGAGCCATCAAGCGGATCCATCAACACGACATATTTATTAGTATGACTGTTATCCGACCCTCGAACGGTTATGAAATCATCATTTTCTTCGGAGGCAATGCCACATACAATTTCTCGATTAATAAGGGTTTGAATAAAAATCTCATTGGCATACACATCCAGTTTTTGTTGGTCTTCGCCTTGAATATTTTGTTCACCAGCGGCACCCACAATATCGACTAAACCCGCTTTGTTGACTTTGTAATTTACGACTTTTGCCGCTAAGCGGATGGCATTAATAATTCGAGATAATTCTCCTGATGAATACTGGAAAGATTTTTGGTTTTCGATGATAAATTCCCCTAGTGTTTTGTTGTGTTCTTTCATTACGAAATCGTTGTAGTTGTGTTGAAGTCACAAATATCGTTTTTTTTGTGAAAATGAATTAATAATTAATTGGATACTTTATCACTATTGTATATTTGCTATCAAAAGTGCTTTTACAAGCTGCTAAAGTGTTGGTTTTTTTATACTTTTAGCACCAAAAATTATAGAATTATGAATATTAGACAAGGAAGACCAGAGGATATGGAAGGCGTTTTGGCACTGATACAAGAATTAGCCGTTTTTGAAAAAGAACCCAATGCCGTTTTAATAACCGTTGCAGATTTGGTTCGCGATGGCTTTGGTGCTAATCCTTTATTTCATGTTTTTGTTGCTGAAGTTGCAGCTGAAATCGTAGGAATTGCATTGCATTATTACCGCTATTCGACTTGGAAAGGCAAAACCATCCATTTAGAAGATTTGGTGGTCAAAGAAAGCATGCGCGGTACCGGTTTGGGATACGCTTTGTACTCCGAAATTATCAAGCAAGCCAAAAAAGATCAGGTAAGACGCATTGATTGGAATGTTTTGGACTGGAATACAACGGCTATAACTTTTTATGAAAATTCAGGCGCCAAAGTATTAGACGAATGGCGTGTAGCACAAATGGATGAAGCAGGAATCAACTTTTTTGTTGAAAATAAATTAAAATAATAATAAAATACGGTTTCGTTTTTGGTCAAAAACTAAAAATTCGAAATCTAAAATCTGAATTAAAAATGAGAGTATTCAAATTTGGTGGTGCTTCTGTAAAAGATGCAGATGGGATAAAAAACGTATATGACGTTTTACAAAAAGTAGGATTCGAGGATGTTTTACTCGTAGTTTCGGCTATGGGAAAAACTACAAATGCCTTGGAAGAAGTAATAAAAAACTATTTTGAAAAATCGGCAGAGTTGAACTCCTCTGTACAAGAAGTAAAAAAATACCACAATCAAATCGTAATGGATTTATTTGAGGACGAAAAAAATGAAGTTTTTGCTGCTATAAATGCACAATTCAGCGATTTAGAATACTTCTTGGCACACAATAAATCACCAAATTACAACTTTGTTTACGACCAAATTGTAAGCTACGGCGAATTGATTTCGACTACCATTTTAAGTCATTTTATGTCCTTTATGGGTATCCAAACACAGTGGGTAGACGTTCGAAATTTAATCAAAACCGACGCAAATTATAGGGATGCCGAGCTAGATTGGAGTTTGACCCAAACCAACATTAGCAAAAACATCAAACGTAAAATCCTGAATATCACACAAGGTTTTCTGGGTTCTGACGAAAATAATTTTACAACCACACTAGGACGAGAAGGCTCGGATTATACCGCTGCCATTTTTGCCTATTGCTTGAATGCCGAGAGTGTGACCATCTGGAAAGATGTTCCTGGAGTGATGAATGCCGATCCGCGTTACTTTGAAAATGCGAGTTTGCTCAATCAAATTTCGTATCGGGAAGCTATTGAATTAGCCTTTTATGGCGCCACTGTAATTCATCCAAAAACCTTACAGCCGCTACAAAAAAAGGAAATTCCACTCTATGTAAAATCCTTCATCAACCCCTTATTAAAAGGAACTAGCGTGGCCAAAGGTGTTGACTTGGAACCGTATTTACCGTGTTTTATTGTCAAAAGAAACCAGCTTTTAATTTCGCTTTCGTCCATAGATTTTTCGTTTATAATGGAGGAAAACATCAGTGAGATTTTTGGGTTGTTTCACCAATTCAAACTCAAAGTTAATTTGATTCAGAATTCAGCGATTAGTTTTTCGGTTTGTGTAGAAGACAAATTCGACAATTTCAACGCTTTGAATGCACTACTTTCAAAAAAATTCAAAGTCGATTTTAGCGAAAATGTAACCTTATATACCATTCGCCATTTTAACGATCAAGCGGCACAAACGGTAGAAGAAAACAAGACCGTTTTGCTCAAACAAGTCAGTCGCGAAACCATGCAGGTGGTTATCAAAGAAAATTAAACAGCAAATCCCTTAAAAATTTTAAGGGATTTTTTTTGAGAAAAAAGGAAGGATTGGCACCAAGAATCAAACACAATTTTCCCAATTATAAATACTACTTTTGAAGCCTAGACGTTATACTTTTTATGTTTCAAAAACTAGTGCTGTTGTTGGTTCTTATTTACTTTTCTGGGCTTCATGCGCAGGAAGTGAATTCCGCATACAGTACCAAAAAAATTCCGTTCACACGGGATACTATTATTATTGAAAAAAAGAGCTTTAACCCCAGCTATTTCAAAATAATTGATTCAAATAACGAAGTATTAAATCCTGCATTATACGAAGTAAATTTCCAGAAAGGAACTCTTTTTTTTAAACAAAATGTCGCTGTAAAATTAGATTCTATAACCATCGAGTACCTACAACTTCCTGAAATGCTTACCAAAGAATACAGCATTTACAAGGACAGCCAAGTGATAAGCGACCCAAACGCAAGCTCCATTTTATATAAAATTGAAAGCAATACTACCAAAAAAGCAATCCCTTTTGACGGCTTAAATACCTCTGGAAGTATTACGCGTGGCATCACCATAGGGAACAATCAAAATGCCGTTTTAAACTCGAATTTAGACTTACAAATCACAGGGAAAATATCCGAAAAAGTGAGTTTAAGAGCCTCCATACAAGACAACAACATTCCGCTACAAGATGGTGGTTACTCCCAAAAACTAGATCAATTTGACAATATTTTCATGGAATTGTTCAGCACAAAATGGAGCATTCGAGCAGGCGATGTATTTCTAGAAAACAAGAAAACACAATTTTTGAATTTCAACAAAAAGGTGCAAGGACTCGCCACTAGTTTTGATTTTGGAAACGAAAATAGCAAAACAGCTATTTTTGCATCGGCGGCATTGGTCAAAGGACAATATTCGAAAAGCACTTTTATAGGGCAAGAAGGCAATCAAGGGCCGTATAAATTAAAAGGGCAAAATGGCGAGCTGTATGTATTGGTCATCTCGGGTTCGGAGCGCGTTTATGTGAATGGAATGCTGCTAAAAAGGGGAGAAAACAAGGATTATACTATCGATTACAATGCTGGCGAAATTGTATTTACGCCTTTGTTCACCATCACTTCCGAAATGCGGATTACAATCGAATACCAATATTCGGACAGGAATTACACGCGTTATGTAACCTATGCAGGTGGCACTCACGAAGAAAAAAAATGGAGCTTTGCCAGTTATTTGTATGCCGAAAGCGATTTGAAAAACCAGCCTTTGCAACAAAATTTATCCAAAGAACAAGCGCAAATACTCGTCAATGCTGGCAACAATCCGGATTTAATGAATGCTCCGTCAGCCTACCAGGATACATACTCGGACAATAAAATATTGTATAGAAAAACGAGCATAAATTCAGTTGCTGTTTTTGAATATTCCAATAATCCCGATGACGAGCTCTACAATGTGCGGTTTAGTTTAGTGGGGGCAAACAAAGGCAATTACGTGCTAAAAAGCAGTGCTGCTATTGGTCGCATTTATGAATATGTGGCTCCCATAGGAACCCTTTTGCAAGGAAATTATGAACCTACAATTCCACTAGTTGCCCCAACCAAAATTCAAGTGGCTACTTTTTTAGGAAACTACCATCCTACCGAAAAAAGTACAATCGATTTTGAAATTGGGGTAAGCAACAGCGATAAAAACTTATTTTCGAGCATAGACGACAGCAATAATAAAGGATTGGCGACCAAAATCAATACCAAACAACGGCTATATTCTGGAAAATGGGATCTGGATGCCTATGCCAATTATCAATATGTTGCCCAAAATTTCAAAACAGTCGAGCGGTTGTACACCATAGAATTCAATCGTGATTGGAATCTAGGCAGTGCTTTAGTGGGCAATCAAAGTTTACTGGTTTCGGGGTTGCAATTTAATTTGAATCCAAGAACAAGTGGCAATAACCAAGGAATGGCCAATTATCAATTCGAAAAATTGGATTTTTCAAACTCTTTTTCGGGGAGCCGACACAGTGTAAAAGGGTTGCTTCAGTTCAATAAATGGACATTTCAAAATCAAGGTAGTTTCTTAAAAAGTGACAATACCAGTACCACTTCAAACTTCATTAGAAACCAATCGCAACTGCGGTATCATTTTGACAAAAACTGGATTGGCAGCAGTTTTAGGATAGAAAACAACCAAGAAAAAAATAAAAATACCCAAGCCCTAACAGGAATAAGCCAGCGTTTTCAGGAATACGGTTTTTTTACGGGTCGCGGCGATAGTACTAAAGTTTTTGTAGAATTAGGCTATTTAAAACGAACGAATGACAGCTTGCAAAACGGAATTCTACAACGTGTAAACAACTCCCAAACATTTGTTTTAAAGTCCAAAATTATTCAAAACAGCAAAAGCGATTTGGCTATTTATGCTAATTATCGGGTGTTGGATTTTGTGAATTCCAACTATAAAAAAGAACCATCCTTGAACTCTAGAATTGTATATAACGACCGCTTTTTTAATAAATTAATACAAAGCACATCCGTTTACGAAACCAATTCTGGTACCATTGCCCAACAGGAATTCACCTATTTAGAAGTTCCCGCAGGTCAAGGTGTCTATGCTTGGAACGATTATAACGGCAATGGAATTCAGGAATTATTGGAGTTTGAAGTAGCTCCATTTGCGGATTTAGCCAAGTACATTCGGGTGTTTTTGCCCAATCAAGTGTATATAAAAACGCATCAAAATAAATTTTCGCAATCCGTAATTATCAATCCAAACCAATGGCAAAACGAGACGGGATTCAAAAAATTAGCTTCCTATTTTTACAACCAAACCTCCTTTATAATGGATCGGAAAATAAAAAACGATGGGGAAAATTTTGATCTAAATCCGTTTAGCATCGGCACCAAGGATGTGTTGGGATTGAATTCCAGTTTTAGAAACAGTTTGTTTTACAATCGCGGGAAGCAACAGCATTCCGTAACCTACACCTATTTGCAAAACCAGACCAAAAACTTGCTTTCGATAGGCTCACAAGAATCAAAAACGGCATCGCACCAATTGCAATACACGCATTTGTATCAAAAAAGTTGGTTGCTTGGGTTGTTTTGCAAAACGATAGCCACCTCCATTATTTCCGAAAATTATTCCGAAAAAAATTATACACTAACAGGCTATCAATTAGCACCAAAAATTAGTTATTTGTTTTCTAAAAATGCCAGTTTAGAGTTCTTTTATGAATTACAAAACAAGAAAAACCAAATTGGAAATTCCGAAACACTAGTACAAAACCGCTTGGGTACCGCATTTTCCTATGCTAGTAGTAAAAAATTCACACTTAATGGGGAGTTGTCTTTTTATCAAAACAAGTTTACAGGCAACGAACTTTCGGCGGTAGGATTTCAAATGCTGGAAGGATTGCAATCCGGACAAAACATGACTTGGCGATTGCTTTTGCAAAAAAATCTGACCCAATTTCTAGACATAAACTTCAATTACCAAGGGCGAAAAAGCGAGACAAGTGACACCATTCATACGGGAAACATTCAATTAAGAGCTTATTTTTAAAACAGTAATACTTTTTTTAAAATAAAAATAGTAGCTTTATTAAAAATTTACCTAAAACCTTAAATCATGAAAAAATTATTTTTGTTCTGTTTCGTTTTTATCCTAACGAACTCTTTTTATGCCCAAGAAGCGGCAATGAAAACCTCCCTTTCGGCAACCGAAAAAGCGGCAAAAACCAAAGCCTCTAACGAAAAAAGAAAGGCAACAATAGCTGCCAAAAAAGAAGCCGCAGCCACTGCCGATGCCGCCAAAGCCGAAAAAACCAAAGCATCAAACGAAAAACGAAAAGCGACAAATGCTGCCAAAAAAGAAGTCGCAAAAGCTACTGAAGCCGATGCAAAAGCAGAAAAAACAGTAGCCAAAGCCAAAAAAGAAGCCGCAAAAACTACCGATGCAACCGCAAAAGCAGAAAAAACAGTAGCCGACAAAACGGTCAAAGCCAAAAAAGAAACTGCTGTGTCCAAAAAATCTTCGGCTAAAATTAAAGAAACTACAGAGAAAGCACCAAAAGTAGCCGATAAAATCACTGGAGAATACAATGGTAAAAAAGTATATACCGGCCCTCGTGGTGGCAAATATTACATTAATGCTAACGGAAACAAAACCTATATTCAGGATTAATCCCTAGTTAAAAAAAAAAACAAAAAAGAGGCTTTCCTAAAACGGTTGGCCTCTTTTTATTTAACTCTTTTTATGCTTTAAATTAATATTTTGGTAATACAACAGCAATAATAGAACCCATTAGTTTGAGTATCTTTCGATTTCAAAACAAGATAAATAATTACATAATGACTTTGGATTCTACCAATAAAACAATACTTATTGCTCCTTTAAACTGGGGATTAGGACATGCCACCCGATGTATTCCCATTATAAAAGCCCTTCAAGACGAAAATTACATTCCCATAATAGCCTCTGATGGAATTGCCCTAGAATTGTTAAAAAAAGAATTCCCTTATATTCAAACGTTGCACTTGCCTTCCTACCAAATCGAATATGCTAAAAACGGCAAAAATTTTAAATGGAAATTAATACAAAATTTACCTAAAATGATCGATGCCATTTGGGAAGAAAAAAGATTGGTTCAAAAATGGGTCAAACAATACAACATTGAAGGCATTATATCGGACAATCGGTTGGGAGTTTTTAGTCCAAAAGTCCCTTCGGTATTTGTCACGCACCAGCTCCATGTAATGACTGGCAATACCACTTGGTTTACCAGTAAAATTCATCAATATATTATCAAAAAATACACCCAATGCTGGGTACCCGATCTTGAAAACGCTCCCAATCTAACTGGGAAATTAGGGCATTTAAAAACCAAACCATTCCCCATAAATTATATCGGGCCTTTAAGCCGATTGCACAAAAAAGAAATTCCAAAAGTATATGATTTGATGATTATTCTCTCTGGACCAGAGCCACAGAGAGGTTTTTTGGAATCTAAATTGCAAAAAGAAATACTCGAATACAAAGGAAATGTTGTTTTTATAAAGGGAATTATCGAAAAAGAACAAAAGAAAGAAGAGATAGGAAACGTTACTTTTTACAATTTTATGAATACCCGACAATTGGAACAAACCTTTAACGAAAGTGAAATAGTGCTTTGTCGGTCAGGGTATACCACCATTATGGACTTGGTAAAACTGGGTAAAAAAGCGTTTTTTATACCCACACCTGGGCAGTATGAACAAGAATATTTGGCACAAAAACTAGATGAAGAACGCATTGTTCCTTGTGCAACCCAAGAGCAATTTAAAATAGCTGATTTGTCTAAAATCAAGGATTACAAAGGACTGTCCCAAATGAATAGTACGATTGATTGGGAACTTCTTTTTGAAGTGTTTGAAAAATAAAACAGGGTTTTGATGCTAATTTACAAGAACAAAATTCGTTTTTTTAACCTATTTTACTTTTTATTATTTTTCATGAATATGGTTTATAACCCAAAAAAACCTCCCTTTCAGGAGGCATTTTGTTCATTCTTTTTTAAACTCATACTTTTTTACAAGCCTGTTAATTTCTTTTTCGAGATTTAAAATATCTATTGGAATTTCATCCCTTAAAAAAATCGTCTTTTGTTTTTCAAGACTATTTAAAATCAAAATTCTTAAATGTAAATCCGTTCTTTTGGATGTGTAATCGGTTTTGAGATTTTCATAATCGAGTTTATTAATTAGTATTTTGATTTTTTTAAAATCAACTGTTGTAATTTTGGCATAAAATTTACCACTTTTTTTAGTATTCTTAAATCCGTCGTATTCCATTTTTTTATCCTCAAAAAGCGTTAGACTAAAAGCTTCACATCTCCCGTAACATGGTTTACTTTCATAGACAACTACCCTTTTTGAAGTGGTATTTTGCTTTATATTGCTAGCACAAGAAAAGTGAAAAATGGCAAAAAGGAACACGATTTTTTTAAACATGATGCCACTTATTTTTTTACTATGATTTTTCTAACGGCAGTTTTACCTTCTTTTGTTGTAAGCTTTAAATAATAAATTCCATCGCTTAATTGACGAATATCTATTTTATTATTTTGAGCTATTGTTGCGGTGTTGGCTTTTTTTATAACCTGACCAGCGGTATTTATCAACTCATAATTAGTAAAAAGAGTCTCTAGATTGTTTATTGACAAATCGTCTTTAACAGGGTTTGGGTATGCAACTACTGCGCTATTCGCAAAATTTTCTAGCCCCAAAGCGGTGTATTTACTAATATTCAATTCATATTGTTCCGAATTTGTATCGGCAACATTATCTGCTCTAAATACAATTAAAGTATAGGCATCATAATTTTGATAATCCGAAACCGAAATTTCCAAAACACCATTAACTACTACAGCTTCGGAGACTGCTACAGTGCTTTGAGTTGAATTGTATTTCAACAATAACATTGAAACAGGAGAACTAGCACCAATAGCGCACTTTATTTTAAAATTTTGATTTGTGGTAAGGTCAAAATAATCAGCCCCAAATCTCATTAATGTTCCATTTCCTAAAGTTGTATTGGCGATTACCGTTGTATTGCTAGAATGTAACAATGTTGTTCCCGTAAAATTAAATCCATTTTCATAACAAACACTACCACAACTTTGATACTTTGCCAAGCTGCTTTTATAAGTTGCTGCTCTTGAATAGGTATATGGAGCAAGTGAAACCACATCAGTTAAAACATCTAACGAGATTAAATATTTTTTATACATTGTTTCGAAATCACTTGAATAATCGGAGTTCAATACCGTTTCAATCGCAAATATCTCATCATTTTCGGTAATTGTTTCCTTATAAATTTTTCTGATAAGGTCTGAACTTGTTTTTTCGGTAAGGTATCTAAAAAACAACCATCCACCATACCAGCGACTGTCATAGAGAGCTCCGTCATCACTATTCCAATTTAAAGCAACATCAGGCTGGCTGAACATGGGAGGCAAGTATTGCAAATTATCATCTATACCAGGATAAACCTCATCCTCGGACCAAGCTGCGGTAGCTTCGGCAATAAAATTAGTAGTATGTGATACGGTTCCAAACTGAACTGCATGAAAAAACTCATGAGCTGCTGTGACTTTTATAGCGTCTAATTCAGGCGTTGGAGCTACCCAAGAATAATCTTTATTCATTCCCATCCAACTCGAATAAGCATCCACCTCTGTTATAGTAGTTGATTGTGGATTATTTCCTATGGCTACATCTGGGCTTACAAAACCATAAAGACTACTCCCTAAATCACTAATATAAATGTCATATTTAGTAGAACCACCTCTAGTTCCATCCAGCGGGGGCATGGTATAATTTCGGTTTTTATATTCTAACCAAACATGCTCAAACACGGCAGCCATTTGCTCCACATAATCAGGAGTTCCAGAGGCATCCGCATCAGTAGTAGGCACAGCATCGGTTCCTGCAACATCATAATGAAAAGAATAATTTGTGGTATTAAATGTTTTTGACAAGACAGGTCTAGTAGTATATATCTTGAAAATTCCTTGCGCTTTTGGAGTTAGTTTACTCCAATTCTTTTTGGCTTCCAAGATTATCGAGGAAATACACGAACTTGTAATTGCCTTGTTCTTGACTTGCTTTCCAGTTTGTGTTTTGGTTTGCTGCAATTGGTTGATTAATTTATTGGACAATTCGACATCTTGTGCATAAATAGTTTGATTACAAATCAAAAAGATAAAAATGATAAAATAGTAAAGTTTTGCTTTCATATAAATAAATTTAAAGTAACACAATAATTGAGATAAAGATACAAAATCATTTAGTACGGTTTTTCGCAAAAATATATTTTTTTCGAAAATGATTTTTTTTGATTTCAAAAAAAATACCTCACTTTTATGAGGCACTTTAGAATAGTAAAAAAATTAGGTTCTTCGCCAAAAACAGTGGAATTTAAAAAAGGCAATTTATTAGTGAAACATAAAAAAATCTGCTAAATCTGCGGGAAGCAATTTAAAATTTATCCCGCAGATTTAGCAGATTTAGCGAATCCCATAGCTACCGAAAATTGATTTTCCATTAATTATGGCGAAGAACCAAAAATTATTTCAAAGCGTCTACTTTTGCTTTTACCTCCTCCAGAGATCCTTCAAAAACTTGAGTAGTTACAGCCCCTTTTTCGGTTGTGGTAACTGTTGCTTTTGCATTGCCATTAGTCGCAACAACAGTTACTTTAACCTGCTTTTTGGTCAAGGCATCGGTATTAAAACAAGATGTTTTGGTCGCATTAGCATACGTTCCGTTTTTGTCATAATGCGACAAACACATTTCTTTTTCTTCGGGAGAACATCCTTTTTTGTCACACATAGCGGCACATTCGGCTTTGGTCATAGTCGCCATTTTTGCTGGATCACATTTTCCCATCAAGGCAGATTTGTCTTTGCAACACGACATTTCTGAATTGTTTTCTTTGACCATCATAGTATTATGGTTTCCATTTCCTAAAATAGGCGCTATTACTAATCCTATCAAACAGGTTAATTTGATCAATATATTCATAGATGGGCCAGAAGTATCCTTGAACGGATCACCAACCGTGTCACCAGTTACGGCCGCTTTGTGCGCATCAGATCCTTTGTAGGTCATTTCGCCATTGATTAAAACGCCAGCTTCAAATGATTTTTTGGCATTGTCCCAAGCACCTCCAGCATTGTTTTGAAAAACTGCCCAAAGCACGCCCGATACCGTAACTCCAGCCATATAACCACCCAGCATTTCGGCGATTAATTGGTGGTTATCGCCATAAACAAGCAATCCCAAAAGGACAATGGCAATAGGAAAACCAATAGTCATAACTCCAGGCAACATCATTTCACGAAGGGCAGCTTTGGTCGAAATATCTACACATTTGGCATATTCTGGCTTACCCGTTCCTTCCATAATCCCCGGAATTTCCTTGAATTGTCGGCGTACTTCATACACCATATCCATAGCGGCTTTTCCAACAGAGTTCATGGCCAAAGCCGAGAAAACTACAGGAATCATCCCGCCCACAAAAAGCATCGCTAAAACGGGTGCTTTGAAAATATTAATTCCGTCGATTCCTGTAAAAGTGACATACGCAGCAAACAAAGCCAAGGATGTTAATGCCGCTGATGCGATTGCAAAACCTTTTCCTGTTGCCGCAGTCGTGTTTCCAACAGAATCCAAAATATCGGTTCTTGTACGCACTTCTTTTGGCAATTCGCTCATTTCGGCAATTCCTCCAGCATTGTCAGAAATGGGACCAAAAGCATCGATTGCTAATTGCATTGCGGTAGTTGCCATCATAGCCGATGCCGCCAATGCCACACCATAAAATCCTGCAAAAGCATACGAAGCCCATATCGCTGCTGCAAACAATAATACGGTAGGAAACGTAGAAATCATTCCTGTTGCCAAACCAGCAATCACGTTAGTTCCTGCTCCAGTCGACGATTTTTGAACAATAGCCATAACGGGTTTTGTCCCTAATCCCGTATAATATTCGGTTACGGATGAAATGGTTGCTCCAACGACCAATCCTACAATTGTAGCATAAAAAACCCGCATCGACGAAATGTCTTTTAGGCCTTCGCCAAAGAAACTCATTTTCATCGTTTCAGGCAGCATGTATTTTACCAAAACATAGCAAGCAATGGCAGTTAATGCAATCGAAATCCAGTTTCCTATATTTAATGCTTTTTGAACTTGTGCTTCTTTGGCAGTATCATCAGATATTTTTACGACCATAGTACCTATTATGGAGAACAATATTCCGAAACCAGCAATTGACATTGGCAACAAAATAGGGCCAATTCCGCCAAAGATATCATCAATTCTTCCGCCCATATCCTTGATCACGTAGTTTCCTAGCACCATGGCTGCCAGAACTGTGGCTACATACGAACCAAATAAATCGGCTCCCATTCCCGCAACATCACCTACATTATCCCCCACATTGTCAGCAATTGTGGCTGGATTACGAGGGTCGTCTTCAGGAATTCCAGCTTCGACTTTGCCTACTAGATCGGCTCCAACATCGGCAGCTTTGGTATAAATTCCGCCGCCAACACGCGCGAATAATGCAATCGATTCGGCTCCAAGGGAGAAACCAGCCAAAGTTTCGAGTACTTTGGTCATGTCTTCGGATGAAGTCCAAACACCGTGCATAAAATATTGAAAAAACACAATAAAAAAACCTGTTAATCCTAGAACGGCTAAACCAGCTACGCCCAATCCCATAACCGTTCCGCCACCAAACGAAACCTTTAAGGCTTGTGGCAAACTCGTACGAGCGGCTTGTGTGGTACGAACATTCGTTTTGGTTGCGATTTTCATTCCCATATTTCCAGCCAAAGCCGAGAAAAAGGCGCCAAATACAAAAGCAACAACAATTAAAATATGTGTTGTGGGTACTACAAACGAAACTCCTGCTAAAACAATACTTGCCAAAAGAACAAAAACGGCTAGTAATCGATATTCGGCTTTTAAGAAAGCCAAAGCCCCTTCGTAAATGTAATCTGAAATGGCTGCCATTTTGCCATCTCCAGCATCTTGTTTTAAAACCCAAGACTTTTTGATAGCCATAAAAGCCAGTCCAATAAGCGCCATCACAATTGGCACATAAATCATAATTGTATTCATAAAAAAAAGTGGTTTTGGTTAGTAATAGTTCAATGTATAAAACGAATTTAAACAAAAAAAGCAATACTCATTGCTGAATATTGCTTTTTTTATAAAAATATCGAGTAAAATTTATCTAATACTAAATAATCCCTCTGGTTTATTTTCAATTTGATTAAAACGCTCTGTGCATTCTATAATAATAGCGTGTGCTTCGCTCAAATCTCCCCATCCTTCGACATCTACTACTTTGTTTTCTAAATCTTTATAGACTTGAAAGAAATGTTCGATTTCCTTTAATAAATGCGGGTTGATATCCGATAAGTTTTCTAACGAGTTCCAAATTGGATCTGAAACAGGTACGCAAATTATTTTTTCATCTGGTCCTTTATCATCGGCCATGTGAAAAACGCCAATTGGTTTTACCTCCATTACACAACCTGGAAAAGTAGGTTCGTTTATCAATACCAAAACGTCTAATGGATCTCCGTCAAGTGCCAATGTTTCTGGAATAAAGCCATAATCGGCAGGATACATCATCGATGAGAATAACATTCTATCAAAACGCATTCTTTTTATTTCGAAATCATATTCGTATTTATTTCTGCTTCCTCTTGGTATTTCGATTAATACATCGAAAGATTTTAATTTTGCTGCGGTCATTTGTATTTTCTTTTTCTATAATTCGTTTGCAAAAATAAGAAAAATATACGTTTTTACCATCAAAAAGCAAGGTTATCTCTTCATTAAATTTTTAAGGATAGTCATTAATACACCACCGTTCTTTTTCTTTGTTTCAAATAATAATGCCAAAGCAAAAATGTAGCAACAGATCGATGCGGTTGCCATTGCTGGGCATAGGCTTCCATGGCGGGTTTGTCGTGAATATTCAAAAGTTCCTTAAGAGTAGTTATGACAGCCACGTCGCCTAAAGGAAGCAAGTCAGGCTCTTGCAAACAAAACATCAGGTAAACATCTATCGTCCAGTTCCCTATGCCTTTTATGGCAATGAGTTCCGCACGAACTTGCTCGGAACTTTTGGTCGACAAGCTTTCTAGATCAAGTTCTTTGTTTAAAATGGCTGTTGCCAAAGCTTTGATATACGTTGTTTTTTGACGGCTTACCCCAAGGATTCTAAAATCTTCGGCTGGCAAATCGATAAGTAGTTCAGGAATACAGGTTGTTACTTTGGCTTTTAATTTGTTAAAAGTCGCCTTTGCCGAGTCTATAGAAACTTGCTGTTCCAGAATCAACAATACCAATGTTTCAAAGCCTTCTGGTCGTTTAGGAATAACTGGCAAACCATATTTCTCGATGATATTCTTGAAAACAACATCCTTGGCACAAAGAAAATCTATAGCATCTTGCATGGGTTTATACTAGTTTTAAAAATGAAATCCAAATCCCGCTTTTACCGTAAACTGATTGGTGTCGGGTGTGTTTAAATAACTGCCACGCCACGCCAAATCGATTCGGAAAATTTTAAAAATATTCCCAATTCCCACATTGTATTCCCAGTAAATATTTTCGGGAGCATTGTACGGCAATCCCGATGCGTTGATGGCTCTATTCGCATCCGAAATCGTACCATAAACCCCTTTTACTCCTATAATTTCTCTCCAATTGAGCTTGCGCATAAACGGAATTCTAGCAAATAAGCGTCCGTTAAAATTATGTTCCCACTGCATCGTGGCGTATTGATCGCTTACAAATTCATAAAAGTTAAGATTACTAAAGGCATTATCTACCGTAAAATAGGTTTGATTTCCAGGAATGACACTCATCAATCCCAAGGGTACTGTCCCAAAAGTTTTTCCCACCTCAACAATAATGTTCGTTCGTCCCAAAGGGCCAATGATAATAGGTTGTTTGTAATACAATTGCAATTTATCGTACCTGAAATTGCTATTAAAAACTCCTTTGAAACCATGACTATAATTGATAAAAAAGCGACTATATGGATTGTCAACAACGCTTCGTTCTACCCCAAAATTAATCGTTTCGCGTTTGGGCGTAAACTCAATTTGCAAATTCATTTCGGATTGTCGGACATCGCTTTTAACAACACCCGCAGGATTTGCTGGCGTAGGCAAAGTGGTATAATAATCCAAACTAAACGTTGAGGAAGCCGATTCTAACGTTCGATTTGAAGCTCCCAATTGAAACGTTAAGTTCTTGATAGGTTCTATTTCGATAGAGGCTTTGGTCAAACTGATGTTGGTCAATTTCCCGTTGCTACCCGAGGTAAACAAGGACGAGGATGCCCCGCTCCTACCCAAAACATCATTGGTAGCGGTTAAACTAGAGCCAATTTGTTCAATATCCCGCCTATTCCCTCCCGAAATAATGATTCGGTTTTTCTTGTCAATCATCCATTTTCCGGAAATCCCGTATTTGAATTTATCGTCGTTAAAACCGTAAGCGGTATAGGCTTGCAGTCGCCAAGGGTCATTAGGACCAAAATACGTTCTTCCACCCGCACGCAACCGCACACCTTCGACTTCATTGTACCCAAAACTCGAAAAAATAGGCCCGTAATCAAAATTTTTATACTCAATATACCCACTTCCCAACACCGAAACTAAACTGTACAATTCCTTAAACTTACGCACCGTTTGTAGCGTATCGAGCATTTTATACACTCCCAATTCATCTTTGGTCAAATTCTCAAACCGGTTTTCTTTCCAATAATCATCCGTTTTATTATAGACTTCGTTGTCTATATAATTCACTTCTTCTTTATAAAAATTGGCTGGTTTTGGGGTATTAAAGTTGTGATTTCGATACAAAGTGGTTCTTTTGCCGTAGACTCCTTTTGATTTTTCTTTTTTGTTAAAAGCAAAATCCGACATCAAATAATCCTTGGTCAGCAAAAAAACCGAATCGTTGACCACGTCAAATTCTTGTTCGATATAAATGTCCTTTACCCAGTTAATATTAGCACTTTTGGTCACTGCCATATTGATTTTTTTGATGGCAAATGTGGTATCGCTTACCCAAAAATCACCTTTAAAAGTCAATTCATTTTTGCGTCTTGGATAAAAAACAATATTAAAACACCATTTTTTATCAATAAAAGCGCTGTCTTTCAAGACGTAATTATAAGTGTCAATTCCTGTTCTAGAAAGCGGACTCGTAAAACTTTTGTCAAAAAAAGTCAAGTGATTGTCATAAATATCATAATCCGAATACAAATCTTTGACAAAACCCAAAATTTGCTGATTGCCATTAAAACCAGCCGTTTTATTGGCTTTTATTTTTTGCTTTATCTTCTTTATTTTGTTGTCACCATAAACATCATACAAGGCCTCATTTATAAAAATGGGCAAGTATGTTTTTCCTGTAATTTTGGACGTATCGACTTGGTTAAAAATAAATTCCATGCCCTTAAAAAGTTTATTTTTCATAAAAGCACTATCAATCGTGTTCATGTCAAACTCTACTTTCTCGTATTTTTCCATTTGATATTGGTCAAACAGGTACAAACCATTTTTGCGCTTGCGTTCCCATATTTTGCGCAATATATCCAGAGCTGGGTTGGTTTTTTTGGAGGTTTTTCCGGTAAAAATGACCACTTCTTTTAGGTTTTCGGCGGCGTTGAGTACAATTTTGAAATTATAATTAATTGCTTTTTCCAAGGTAATTTCCTTGTCCGAAAATCCAACGGATGAAATCACTAATACCGAATACGTTTTGGGTGATTCGAGATAAAAACGCCCATCCTCATTGGTTACTATACCAGTATTAGAATCCTTAAAAACTACATTTGCAAACGGAATAGGAAGATTTTCTTTGTCCAAAACTATACCGCTCACTTTGGTTTGCCCCAAAACAGCATTGGCTACAGCAAACAAAAAAAACAGATAAAATACAGTACTTTTTTTCATAATTATCCAAAAAAAAACTTCATCAGAAAGCATTTCTGATGAAGTTTCAAATATAATTAATTAGAATTTTAGAACGATGCAATTGCTTGCTTTTCATCTAAAATTTAACCTAATATTAAGGGTTTCCCTTATTTTTTATACAGCACTTTTTTTACCGCTTTTACAACATCACCAGCATTAGGTAACCATTCTTTAAGCAAAACTGGCGAATAAGGTGCTGGAGTATCGGCAGTGGTAATGCGTTGAATTGGCGCATCCAAGAAATCAAAAGCTTGTTCTTGCACTAAATACGCAATTTCCGAAGAAACGCTAGCAAATGGCCAAGCTTCCTCGAGAATTACCAATCTATTCGTCTTTTTAACCGAAGTTAAAATAGCATCTTTATCCATTGGGCGAACCGTTCTTAAGTCGATAATTTCGCATGAAATCCCTTCTTTAGCCAATTCATCCGCAGCGATATAAGCCTCTTTGATAATTTTTCCAAAAGAAACAATGGTCACATCAGTACCTTCTCGTTTAATATCGGCAACCCCAATCGGAATCGTATATTCGCCATCTGGCACTTCGCCTTTATCCCCATACATTTGCTCTGATTCCATAAAAATTACAGGATCATTATCACGAATAGCTGATTTCAACAAGCCTTTGGCATCATACACATTCGATGGTACAACTACTTTTAATCCAGGTGTATTGGCAAACCAGTTTTCTAGCGCTTGTGAGTGTGTAGCTCCTAATTGTCCCGCCGATGCTGTAGGCCCACGAAAAACGATAGGAACATTAAATTGTCCACCAGTCATTTGACGCATTTTGGCAGCATTATTTATAATTTGATCAATTCCAACTAAACAAAAGTTGAACGTCATGTATTCTACAATAGGACGACAACCATTCATAGCCGATCCTACCGCAATTCCAGTAAAACCAAGTTCCGCAATAGGCGTATCAATCACTCTTTTTTCGCCAAATTCGGCCAGCATTCCTTTCGAAGCTTTATAAGCTCCGTTGTATTCAGCAACCTCTTCACCCATTAAGTATATGGACTCATCGCGACGCATTTCTTCACTCATCGCTTCGCAAATTGCCTCTCTAAATTGTATCGTTCTCATAGTTATATTTATATATTGTGTGTGTCTAATTTTTCGAAAAGCAAAAATAAATATTTTAAACCACTTAAAAGCATAAATCACGCTAAAATAATTAGGAGCTGTTTCCGGCTATACGCTATATCTTGCTGTGACTAAAGAAGTCACAGCAAGGATACCGCTGCTATCCGGGCTACGAAATCGATATAATGAATCAAACTCTTGTCCCAAATTCGTTTTAGAGTCCCAATCAAGCACGTTTAAGCAACAATTTCAAGTTTTTTTGTTGGAATTTTTGTTATCCTTTATACCGTATAACCCGTACACCAAAAGATAAAAACACCACAAAATAAGTATAGCATTTTGTTTGAAAAAACCTAACAGCCCGAAGCGCACTCGACCAAAAGAGAGAAAGTTGCGGTACATGTGAATCCTAAATTTCAAAACTTTATGCTTCTACCATTGTCATAAAAACAAACAAAACAACGAAATCGTAATAGGTATAAAAAATATTATGCACGCATAGTACTTTATTCAAATTATTATTTTAAATTTGTCAAGCATTTTTAGAAATTCAAAATAAACACCTATGAAAATATTAGTTTGCATCAGTCACGTTCCTGATACTACTTCCAAAATTAACTTTATCAATGACGACTCTCAATTTGACACCAACGGCGTTCAATATGTAATCAATCCTAATGATGAATTTGGTTTGACACGTGCCATTTGGTTTCAAGAACAACAAGGCGCAACAGTAACCGTAATCAATGTTGGCGGCCCAGAAACCGAACCTACTTTGCGCAAAGCCTTGGCCATTGGCGCAAATGAAGCCATTCGAGTAAATGCCACACCTACAGATGGTTTTTTTGTTGCCAAACAATTAGCCGAAGTCATTAAAAACGGTAGTTACGACATTATCATCGCCGGAAAAGAATCATTGGATTACAATGGCGGCATGGTACCGGGTATGCTAGCAGGAATTGTAGGCTATAATTTTGTAAATTCGTGTACGGGTTTGACCGTTGATGGTACAAATGCAACCGCAATTCGCGAAATAGATGGCGGGAAAGAAACCCTAACCACTAGTTTACCACTTATTATTGGAAGTCAAAAAGGATTGGTAGAGGAGAAAGATTTGCGCATTCCAAACATGAGAGGAATAATGACAGCCCGAACCAAAGTCTTAACTGTACTAGAACCAATCGAAGCTGGACAAACTACCAAAGCAGTAAAGTTCGAAAAACCAGCTCCAAAATCAGCCGTGAAATTAGTTGCCGCTGACAACCTAGACGAATTAATTAATTTATTACACAACGAAGCCAAGGTAATTTAAGAATTGGATTGAAGATTGATGAGTAACGATTTTTGATTGCTGATAGCAAAAAATCCAAAATCTTTAGTCCAAAGTCTAAAATCACAAGTCTAAAATCTAAAATCAAAATCATTATGTCAATAGTATTATACGCAGAATTCGCAGAAGGAAAATTCAAAAAAGTAGCACTAGAACTCGCTTCCTATGCCAAAAAAATTGCCGAGTCATTAGGAACTACAGTAACTGCCGTAACCATTAATGCCGGAGATGTTTCGGAATTATCGAAATATGGTGTCGATAAAGTACTCCAAGTTACCAACGATAAATTAGCAGGTTTTACAGCCAAAGCCTATGCCGATGTTATCAAACAAGCCGCCGAGAAAGAAAATGCCCAATTGGTTTTACTATCCTCCACAACAGATAGCATGTACCTCTCGGGATTAGTAGCCTTGGCTTTAAATGCTGGATTTGCTTCTAACGTAACGGGATTGCCTGTAAGCATTGCTCCTTTTCAAGTAAAAAGAACCGCTTTTTCTAACAAAGCATTTACAATTACTGAAATTAGCACCCCTATAAAAGTCCTTGGTCTTGCCAAAAACTCGTATGGGATTTTTGAAAACGCAAGCACTTTGACCCAAGAAGCATTTAACCCATCCCTTGCCGATGCTGATTTTGGTGTAAAAGTAACAGGAATAGAAAAAGCATCTGGAAAAGTGTCCATTGCCGATGCCGATATAGTCGTATCAGCAGGACGAGGTTTAAAAAGTCCCGATAATTGGGGAATGATCGAGGAGTTAGCTAGCGTTCTAGGAGCAGCAACAGCTTGTTCAAAACCCGTTTCGGATTTGGGTTGGAGACCTCACGGAGAACACGTAGGACAAACTGGTAAGCCGGTAGCTACTAATTTGTATATTGCCATCGGAATTTCGGGTGCGATACAACATATTGCAGGAATCAACTCTTCCAAAATAAAAGTGGTTATCAATAGCGACCCAGAAGCCCCTTTCTTTAAAGTCGCTGATTACGGGGTAGTAGGCGACGCTTTTGAAATTGTACCGGAATTAATCCAGAAATTAAAAGCATTCAAGGCGCAACACGCTTAATTTTTTTAAAATTCTAAACTTCAAATATAGCTTCCCAAAAATAAGATAATTGTATCTTTGCTTTGGGGAGCTTTTTTGTTCCATATTTTTTGATTAAAATTGCACCTTATATTCCAAAAAGAATCAACCCCATTAATGTGGTACTTTTGTACTTTTCATCTTTGCAACCATGAGTTTAGTTAAACTATCTATAAAAGGAATTTCTTACAGTCAAACCCAAAACGGCGCCTATGCTTTGATTTTGAACGAAGTCGATGGCGAACGGAAATTACCTATTGTCATTGGCGCTTTTGAAGCCCAATCTATCGCAATTGCTTTAGAAAAAGAGATCAAACCACCTCGCCCATTAACTCATGATTTATTCAAAAATTTTGCCGAACGTTTTGATATTGTAGTCAAGCAAGTAATCATTCATAAATTAGTAGATGGTGTTTTTTACTCGAGTATCATTTGCGAAAGAGATAAAATCGAAGAAATAATCGATGCTAGAACCTCGGATGCTATTGCATTGGCACTGCGCTTTAACGCTCCTATTTTTACCTACAAAAACATCTTGGACAAAGCGGGGATTTTCCTGAAAGCTAATCCGTCGCAACCCGACAAAGATGCTCAAGAAATAGATGATGTTCTCTCGCATCCTGACACTTTTGGACAGGAAGAAACCAATCAATCTGGGCAAACCTACTCGAATCATACCGTGCAAGAGCTCAACGAATTGTTAGATCAAGCTGTGGAACAAGAGGATTACGAAAAGGCAGCAAAAATTAGGGACGAAATCTCAAAACGATAATCTCATTCGTGTAATTTACTTTGATAATTCCGAGTAAATCCAGAAAAACGCATTCAAAAACCTAAACGATTACATTCAAATGAAACAATATTTAGATTTGGTACAACACGTAATGGAAAACGGTTGTCAAAAAGGAGACCGAACAGGAACGGGAACCAAAAGTGTTTTTGGATACCAAATGCGTTTTGATTTAAGTGAGGGTTTCCCTATGGTTACAACCAAAAAACTACATCTAAAATCGATTATTTTCGAGTTGCTCTGGTTCTTAAAAGGCGATACCAATATCAAATACCTACAGGAAAATGGTGTAAAAATTTGGGACGCTTGGGCTGATGCCAATGGCGATTTAGGCCCTGTTTACGGACACCAATGGCGCAATTGGAATAGCGAAGAAATAGACCAAATAAGCGACCTTATAACCGAACTAAAAACCAATCCGAATAGTCGTAGAATGCTCGTTTCGGCATGGAATCCATCCGTATTGCCCGATACGACCAAAACATTTACAGAGAATGTAGCCAATAACAAAGCGGCTTTGCCTCCTTGTCACGCTTTTTTTCAGTTCTATGTCTCTGACGGAAAATTATCTTGTCAATTGTACCAGCGTTCCGCCGATATTTTTCTTGGCGTTCCTTTTAACATTGCTTCTTATGCTTTGTTGACCATGATGATTGCACAAGTTTGCGGTTTAGAATCGGGAGAATTTATTCACACCTTTGGCGATGCCCACATTTATAACAATCATTTTGAGCAACTCGAATTGCAACTGTCACGAGAACCAAAATCATTGCCAAGAATGATTTTGAATCCAGACATAACAACTATTTTCGATTTTACTTTCGAAGATTTTACCTTGGAGGGATACGAGCCACATGCAGGAATAAAAGGAAGCGTTGCTGTTTAAACACAACTTTAAACTAAAAAATCCGCTTCACAGCGGATTTTTTTATTCTTATTACAACATTATAAGGCTATTTTCTGCACCAGCAAAATCATTCCAAATATACGAATCGGCTTCTGGCTCGTTTACAAATGCGCCGTCAACGATATATTTAAACTCATACGAAGTATCCTTGTTTAAATCGTAAGTTACTTTAAAAGTACCATTTTTTAATTTGCCCATAACACCTTCTTCGGCACTCCAATTGTTAAAATCCCCTACTACTGATACTGCAGTTGCATCTTTAGCTTCGACAGAAAACGTAACTTTACAAACTGGTTTCGACTTTATAAATTGTTTCTTAATTGACATAACTATTTCATTTTTAGATTTATGGGACAAAGAAAATAAATTCATTTGAACTAACAATAAAAAAAATGCAGATTTAGGATAAAAGTGAAAATTTTGTTAAAATTTGAAAAAATTAACAATTTTAAAGGACTAAAAACAGCATTTAAAAAGCACTTTCATCTTTTACAGTAAAGATTAAAAGAGAGGAAGTATCAATTTCCAAAATAAATTTTATCTTTATGAACTCAAAAAACAACCTATGGAAAGTACCCAACACGAACAATATGAATATGCCCGAAGTAGATTAAAACAAAAAAAGAGACTCTACTTTCATTTTGTTTTATTCGTATTAGTGAGTATATTTTTGTTTGTTGCCAATCACTTTTTCGAGATTTGTCCCCAAACCAATTGGTGTATTTGGGTGATTACCTTTTGGTTATTTCTATTTACACTTCATTTTATAAAAGTTTTCATCACCGATCGTTTTATGAATAAAAACTGGGAAAGGGATCAAATTAACCGATTGATGGCTTTACAAGAAAAAAAAATTAGTCAACTTCAACATAAAATAGAGGAAGACGACCTTACCAAAACACTATAGTTTATGATTATTATGATTGCTGCAGTTGCCCAGAACAATGCTTTGGGCAAAAATAATGAGTTAGTTTGGCATCTTCCTAACGACTTTAAACGATTTAAAACACTCACTTCGGGACATCATATCATTATGGGCCGAAAAACATTTGAAAGCTTTCCTAAACCGCTCCCCAACCGAACGCATATTGTCATAACACGCCAAAAAAATTACCATCCCGAAGGTTGTATTATTGCTGACAGCATCGAAAAAGCAATAGCCTCTTGCCCTGAAAACGAAGATGCCTTTATTATAGGTGGCGGCGAAATTTATGCACTAGGAATGCCTCTTGCCGATGCGCTAGAAATTA
This sequence comes from Flavobacterium restrictum, assembly GCF_007097245.1. Taxonomy (GTDB): domain Bacteria; phylum Bacteroidota; class Bacteroidia; order Flavobacteriales; family Flavobacteriaceae; genus Flavobacterium; species Flavobacterium restrictum. The sequence goes on from NZ_VJZT01000002.1 coordinate 334,164, forward strand.
CTTGTGTGCATCATGATTTTGAAGCCGATGCTTTTTTTCCTGAAATTAATACTACCGATTGGAAAGTAACCAGTGAAGAAGCCCACAGCAAAGACGACAAACACTTATACGACTATACTTACCTCACGTACCATAGAAAATAAAACAAAAAAACATCCTTTTTACAGGATGTTTTTTATTTAAAAGAAAAGAATGATTTTTGAGTAATGACCTACTCTTGATTCAGTATTTGATAAAATAAAATAAAAATACCAAAAAATAATAACGCTCCAGAAATGGAGAGAATTAGATTTGATACCTTCTCAGTGTACAACTCAAAATAGCCTTTAATACCAAATACCACGAAGATACTAAAGACAAAGAAAATTAAAATTTCCAAAAACAAATTTAATCCTAAGAACGTATTTTGCGCATTAAGATCTATCCCTTTTACGGAAATAGCTCCTTCAAAACCGCTTACAAGAACAAATGAGATCAGTAGCGCAAGCAAAAACCATTTGATTTGGGTCATTAAACAAAAATATATCATTAAACAATTTCTTTATGGGACAAATGTGACTATTAATTTGACACAAAACAATACCGGAAATTAGTGATTTTTTCATTTTTTTTCAAACCCCAAAAAACGCTTAAAAAAGATAAATTCTAATCCAAAAAGCCGTTACTGATTGATGTACTTTGTGCTATATTTGTACAAATTTAAAACGCAATGTCAAAAAATGTTACCCCTTATAAAAATTCTTCTTTAGGCAAAAAAGAACAAGTAGCACAAATGTTCGATACCATATCAGGCAATTACGACAGCCTTAATAGAGTCATTTCATTTGGCATAGACATAAAATGGCGAAAGAAAGTAGTAGCCATTATCGCTAAATCTAACCCGAAAATTCTCCTTGATATTGCAACAGGAACTGGCGACCTCGCTATTTTGATGGCGCAAACTAATGCCGAAAAAATTATTGGCCTAGATATTTCAGCTGGAATGCTGGAAGTAGGCGTACAAAAAATTGCCGCAAAAAAACTATCCAACCGAATCGAAATGCTACTGGGCGACTCGGAAAACATGCCCTTTGCAGACAACTATTTTGATGCTATCACGGTTGCTTTTGGGGTACGTAATTTTGAAACGCTCGAAAAAGGACTAGCCGAAATCTTGAGAGTTTTAAAACCAAATGGTGTATTCGTGATTTTAGAAACTTCGGTTCCTGAAAAATTTCCTTACAAGCAAGGCTACCACTTTTACAGCAAGAACATACTTCCCTTGATAGGAAAGTTGTTTTCTAAAGACAATACCGCTTATGGCTATTTATCGGAATCTTCGGCGGTTTTTCCTTATGGTGAAACCTTAAACAATATTTTAAGAAAAATTGGGTTTATAGAGGTTCAAGCAATGCCACAAACATTTGGCGTTGCCACTATTTATTCGGCTTCAAAAAAATAAAAACGAAACCTTTTTGGATTTACTATGAAAAAAATAACCATACTGATACTGTTAGTACTAGCAGCAAAAGGGAACGCTCAATTTAACAAACACCTGTTTAGCAAGGATCCTATAATCAATCTTGAAAACTTTCAAAAGCAACGATTGTACTTTGGGTTTTACATGGGTTTTAACGCCTATGATTTTAAAATTGATTACAAAACGGATGTTCCTGATATACTCGTAAAAAAAACTACTGGTTTCAATGTGGGTTTGGTAGCGGATTTAAAACTACAAGAATACGTCAACTTGCGGTTTGAACCTGGTTTGTATTATACCAAAAGGGATTTTTATTACCCTTCGAGTTATTTTCCAACTATTCCTTCAAACCAAGACAAAATAAGAGAGGTCAATAGCACGTACATTCACTTTCCGTTATTGGTGAAATTTTCGGCTTTGAGAACAGGAAATGTGAGGCCGTACCTAGAAGGAGGACTTTCTACAACGCTTAATTTATCGAGTAATTCGAAATCATTAGACGATAATTTAGACAATACGTTTAGGATGAAAGCCTGGACTACCAATTACGAATTGGGTTTTGGTATTGATATTTTCTCGGAATATTTTATTTTCTCTCCTTCCATTAGAGGCGTTTTTGGACTAAAAGACGAGTTAATTCGGGATAAAGATCCCAATAGCCCATGGACTAGCAATATCGAATCTATAAAAAGCAGGGCTGTATTTATCAATTTTACTTTCCATTAAATAAAAGTGGTTGGTTAGGCGTCTTAAATACTTCAAATTAACCCCGACGAAATTCACTCAATACAATTGCGGTGGCGGTAGCAACATTCAAGCTTTCGGTTTGTTGTAGTGCGCCAAAACGAGGAATGGTGAGTCGGTTTTTTATCAAATGCTCTAATTCTGCTGCAATTCCGTTTGCTTCGTTGCCCATAATGACAATTCCTTCTTGGGGCAAAGCAGTTTTATAAATAGAATCCCCATCCATAAAAGTTCCAAAAACGGGTAAACTTGTACTGCTCAAAAAATCAGTTAAAGACACATAATTTACATTAACTCGTGTAATAGAGCCCATTGTAGCCTGAACCACTTTGGGATTATAAACATCGACCGTTTCTCTAGAACACACCATTTGACTTATCCCAAACCAGTCGCACAGTCGCAAAATCGTCCCCAAGTTGCCTGGATCTCGTATGCTATCGAGTGCTAGAATGAGTCCCGCATTTTGAATATTGGCTTCGGCTGGCATTTTGAAAACCGCCAAGCAGGTATTGGGAGTTGCTAGAACACTTATTTTTCGCAAATCGCTCTCGGCAATATGGGATTTTTTATCCTTTGCAACAGCGTCAAAATCGTCTTGAGTGGTATATAAATGATCGAGTTCCAGAGAAGAATCTAGCAGTTCTTGAATGCATTTTACGCCTTCGGCAAAAAATAATTGATGGGCCAATCGAAATTTCTTTTGGTGCAAACTAGATATTAGTTTTATTTGGTTTTTACTAACCATAAAATAATGTACTTTTGAATTAAATATATTAGAACACTTGAAAAAGATTTCCACAAAAATAGTAGCATTTATTCTAATTGCAATATTTATTTCGGCATGTAATTCTTTAAAAAGAGTTCCTGACGGCAAACATCTCCTTACTAAAAACCAAATTTTAGTAAATGACAAAGCGGTAAAAGAGGAAGTGCTCTTTAATCAATTGTATCAAAAACCCAACAGCACCTTGCTGGGGTATAAACTGCGATTGAACCTTTACAATGCGGCAAATTTGAATCCTGACTCTACCTACCAAGCTAAATTTACCAATCATCCCGGAAAATACGAACGTATGTCGAAATGGTTATCTGCCAAGCAAGTGGATCGTTTAGGAAAATCATTTTACTACCATGGCATTCATGATTTTTTAAAAAAAGTAGGCGAACCTCCCGTAATAATTGACCGTACCAGAGCTGACAAATCCGTGTTGCGATTGAAATATTATTACATCAACAATGGCTATTTTAATGTAAAAACCAGTTATAGTATTGACACCATTGCTCCTAAAAAAGCGGCTATAAAATATGCCATTCAGTTGGGCAACCCCTTTCTTTTGGACTCTTTGAAAACGAGTATTCGAACACCTGCTTTGGATTCTTTGTACCAAAAAAACAAATTGAACAGCGTTATAAAAACTGGAAATCAATACAAAGTAGCTGATTTTGAAGAGGAAAAAAATAGAATCAGTACCAATTTTAGAAACAATGGCGTCTATCATTTTCAGCCTAATTATGTAAGTTTCAACATTGACACCATTGGTAAAGTCAACAAAGCCAATGTCAATTTGATCATTAATAATTATTCCTATCAGGAAAAAGATTCCAGTAAAACCGAGCCGTTTCGAGTTTTCAAAATTAGTGCTGTCAAAATTTACACGGATTATTCGCCTACCAATAGCAACGCTACCGTGACGGACAGTACCACATTTAACAATTTTATATTGTATAGCCACGGCAAATTAAAATACAAACCTCACGCCATAACCGATGCGATTTTTATCAATAAGGGAATGCTTTTTGCTGATTTTAGAACCGTTCTGACCAACCGGTATTTGAACAATCTCAAAATTTTTAATTACCCCAGCATTCAATACGAAGTCGACAAAAAAGATTCCACCGCACATTCCTTGATTGCCAAAGTGTATTTGACACCCAGAAAAAAATATAGTTTTGGCTGGACTTCGGATATTACACATTCTAACATTCAAGATTTTGGAATTGGAATGAGCATTTCGCAATCCATTAGAAACGTTTTTAATGGTGCCGAAACCTTTGAGATTGCGGCAAGAGGCAACATTGGATCATCAAAAGATTTGGCCAATCCCAACAACGCCTTTTTCAATGTAACCGAATATGGTTTGGATTTAAAATTAAACATTCCCAGATTGTTCACCCCTTTTAATACCGAGAAAATCATTCCAAAAAGCATGATTCCGTATACACAAATTACAGCGGGTTTTGCCAAACAAAGAAACATAGGACTTGACAAAGAAAATTTCACTGGCGCCATCACCTACAATTGGACGCCCAAACGCAACAATACCGCTCGTTTTGATTTGTTTAATGTACAATTTGTTCGGAATTTGAATCCATTAAACTATTTTAATGTGTACAAATCCTCCTATAAAGCATTGAACGCCATAGGAAAAACGTACAATGTAGATCCGCTTAATTTTGACAATATTGACGATAAAAATTTACTTATACCATCGGGAACGACCGGGTTTACTCAAAATGTATTTGATCAAACTACCACTTTGAAACCTACCGATGCCAAATACAAAGAGGTCGAAAGCATTGAGGAAAGAAGAAAACGATTGACCGAAAATGATTTTATTCTAGCGACCAATTATACGTTTACCAAAACAACCAAGAAAGACTTGCAAGACAATACCTTCTATCAATTTAAAGTCAAGGTAGAATCAGCGGGCTCGTTGCTGACTATGATTTCTAAAGCCAGTAATTTGCAAAAAAATGCCAATAATAATTATGAAATTTTCAATCTAGAATATTCCGAATACTTAAAAACCGAGTTTGACTATATCAAACATTGGGATTTATCCAAACAAAAAGTACTGGCAGTGCGAACGTTTTTTGGTATTGCAATCCCTTTTGGCAACTCAAAATACGTTCCTTTTTCTAGAAGTTATTTTTCAGGTGGATCTAATGACAATAGGGCTTGGCAACCGTATGGACTGGGACCTGGGAGCAGCGGAGGCGTCAATGATTTTAACGAAGCCAATATGAAAATTGCCATTAGTGGCGAGTTTAGATTCAAGATATTGGGAAGTCTAAAAGGAGCTCTTTTTGCCGATGCAGGCAATATTTGGAATGTCCTAGACAATGTCACCGATGAAAAATCAACTTTTACAAGTCTAAAAGATTTAGAAGATATCGCTTTGGGAACTGGATTTGGTATGCGATACGACTTTAGCTTCTTTGTCGTTCGTTTTGATTTGGGCTTTAAAACCTACAATCCTGCCTATGTATTGGGCGATCGATGGTTCAAAGAATACAATTTTGGACACTCTGTTTTAAATTTTGGAATTAATTACCCATTCTAATTCAAGAAATTCTTATTTTTGCAAACTAAAAACTAAAAAACAATTTAAAAAAAAGGACAATGGCACACAACATAAAACCGGGAGTAGCTACAGGAGATCAGGTTCAGGAAATTTTTAATTATGCAAAAGAAAAAGGATTTGCATTACCTGCAGTAAATGTTACAGGATCTAATACAATCAATGGCGTTCTAGAAACAGCTGCAAAATTGAATGCCCCAGTTATCATTCAGTTTTCGAATGGTGGAGCACAATTTAATGCTGGAAAAGGACTTTCGAATGTAGGTGAAAAAGCCGCTATTGCTGGTGGAATTGCTGGAGCAAAACACATTCATACCTTGGCCGAAGCTTACGGAGCAACTGTAATTTTACACACGGATCACTGTGCCAAAAAACTATTACCTTGGATTGATGGTTTATTAGATGCTTCCGAAGCCCATTTTGCTGCAACAGGAAAACCATTGTTTTCGTCGCACATGATTGATTTATCCGAAGAGCCAATTGAAGAAAACATCGAAATTTGCAAAGGATATTTAGAAAGAATGAGCAAAATGGGAATGACACTAGAAATCGAACTTGGCATCACTGGTGGAGAAGAAGATGGTGTTGACAACTCTGATGTAGATAGCTCAAAATTATACACACAACCTTCAGAAGTATCGTATGCTTATGAAGAATTATCAAAAGTAAGCCCAAGATTTACAATTGCAGCTTCTTTTGGAAACGTTCACGGAGTTTACAAACCAGGAAATGTAAAATTGACACCAAAAATCCTAAAAAACTCTCAAGATTACGTTCAAGAAAAATTCAAAACAGGACCAAACCCAGTTGATTTTGTTTTTCACGGTGGATCAGGATCTACATTAGAAGAAATCAGAGAAGGAATTAGCTACGGCGTTATCAAAATGAACATCGATACTGATTTACAATTCGCTTTTACTGAAGGAATTCGTGATTATATGGTAAAAAATATTGATTACCTAAAAACACAAATTGGCAATCCAGAAGGTGCTGATGCTCCTAACAAAAAATACTACGATCCAAGAAAATGGTTGCGTGAAAGTGAAGTGACTTTCAATACAAGACTAGAACAAGCATTTGCTGACTTGAACAACGTGAATACACTATAAATTCAAATTATGAATTATAAATTATAAATTATGAATTACATGGTGTTCATAATTTATAATTCATAATTCATAATTCATAATTAAAATAATCATGGCTTGGTTTAAAAGAAAAGAAAAAGGAATCACAACAGCTACCGAGGACAAAATGGATGTTCCAAAAGGGCTTTGGTACAAATCCCCTACTGGTAAAATCATTGATGCTGACGAACTAGCGCGTAATTTATACGTAAGTCCCGAAGATGATTTTCATGTTAGAATAGGGAGTGATGTCTATTTCGAAATTTTATTCGACAACAATGAATTTGTTGAATTGGATAAAAACATGACCTCCAAAGATACCTTGCATTTTGTAGATACCAAGAAATATGCCGACCGTTTGAAAGACGTGATGGAAAAAACCAAACTCAAAGATGCGGTTCGCACCGGAGTTGGAAAATCAAAAGGCAAAGAAGTAGTTATTTGTTGTATGGATTTTGCCTTTATTGGCGGTTCTATGGGTGGCGTTGTTGGCGAAAAAATAGTACGTGGTATTGATCACGCTATCAAAAACCAATTGCCCTTTATCATGATTTCAAAATCAGGTGGAGCGCGTATGATGGAAGCAGCTTATTCCTTGATGCAACTGGCCAAAACATCTGTAAAACTAGCACAACTAGCCGAAGCTAAATTGCCATACATTTCCTTATGTACCGATCCCACAACGGGCGGAACAACGGCTTCCTATGCCATGCTAGGCGACATTAACATCTCGGAACCCGGCGCATTAATAGGTTTTGCTGGACCAAGAGTCGTGCGAGACACCACAGGAAAAGATCTACCCGAAGGGTTTCAAACCGCAGAATTCCTCTTGGAACACGGCTTTTTGGACTTTATAACCCCTCGAAAAGAATTGAAAGACAAGATCAACTTGTACATCGATTTGATTCAAAATAACAATATTAGATAAACAAAAATCCCGAGCCATCGGGATTTTTTTTGGTTTTGTGTTTTCTGTAAGAGCAAAAGAGGAATACGCTCTTGCAGGATAATCTAAATAAAAAAATGCAAAATCACCTGATAATCCGCAAGTAAGTTCCGAGAAAAATATACTTGTTTGAATGATGAGTTAGCCGTAATTGTGTTAAATTTGTTTTAATTGCTCTCGTAAGTAGGCACGGATTGCAAATCATAAGTGTTCGAAACATGATATGCATATTTATTTTGAACATTATTTTTACTCAAATTGAGCTTTTTTCATCAGAAAAACAAAACCTTTTAGCCGATTTAATTAGGTGTAAAATTTTAAAGACAAGGTTTCGAACACTTATGATTGCAAATCTGCGGTATCCTACACGAGAGGTTTAGTGAATATCCGAGCGATCGGGTTAATGTATTCCCTCCACCTTCTCAAAATATTTCTTATTTTTGAACACCAATACAATTCTAAACAATACTACTCATGCTACTAAAATCCGTAAACGGTAAATCTCCCGTAATTCCTGATGATTGTTATGTTGCCGAAAACGCTACTATTGTGGGCGATGTGCGTTTTGGATCCTCTTGTAGTGTGTGGTTTAATGCAGTACTGCGGGGCGATGTGAATTTTATAAAAATTGGGAATAAAGTCAACATTCAAGATGGTGCTGTGGTGCACTGTACGTATCAAAAACATCCTACCATTATAGGCAATAATGTTTCAATAGGACACAATGCCATTGTGCATGGTTGTACTATTCATGACAATGTTTTGATTGGAATGGGCGCTATCATAATGGATAATTGTGTGGTCGAAAGCAACTCGATTGTTGCTGCAGGTGCTGTTGTTACGCAAAACACTGTTATTGCTACGGGATCCATATATGCAGGCGTTCCTGCCAAGAAAGTGAAGGATATTGACCAATCTAATTTTGCTGGCGAAATAGAACGAATTGCTACTAATTATGTGATGTATTCGAGCTGGTTCAAGGACGAAGAATAAGTTATACCACTACTGCTTAAGTAGCTTGTAGCCATTAGCTTTAAAGTCAATGTTTTAAACTTTAAAAATATATTGTTAAATTATTTCAAGTACTTATAAAATAGTGTTGGTGTTATTACAAGTTAATCTTTTCGAAAAAAGCATTTTTATAGCTTTCGCTAATAGGAATGCGTTTATCGGCAATAATGACTTTGTTTTTTTGGATGGATTTCACGTGCTTGATATTGATGATATACGAACGGTGAATGCGAGCAAAACCTTTGGCCGAAAGTTGGTTTTCGAGTTTGATTAAACTAATTAAGGTTAAGGTATATTTAGTATCCGTAGTATAAATTTTTACGTAATCCTTTAAGCCTTCGATGAATAATATATCCGAAAAATTCAGTTTTACATTTTCATATTCTGCCCTTACAAACATAAAATCTTGTTCAATTTCTGGGGCTTGCAGTGCTACTGGAATTGGCGCAAGCGGTTGCGGATTAAAAAGTTGTTGGGCTCTGGAAACCGATTTCAAAAACCGATGAAACGGAATGGGTTTTACTAAATAATCCACCGCACCCAGATTAAATCCTTCGACAGCATAATTAGAATAGGCCGTTGTAAAAATGATTAGTGGTTTTTTCTCGATGGCATTTATAAAATCAATTCCTGAAAAATGTGGCATTTCGATATCCAAAAAAATCAAATCCACCGTTGTCATATTGAGTGTCGAGAGCGCATCGATAGCATTTGTAAATGTGTTCACGAGTTCTAACGAATCTACTTTACTAACAAATTCCTTAAGCAAATCGACCGCTAATGGTTCGTCATCTATAATTACACATTTCATTTTTTATCAATTTTTAGCCTTCCCGATAGCCTGTGGCTTACATAGAAGTCTGGATTTTATCTAATTTTAAATTCAAATGGACACTATATTTAGCATCCGACTCGGTAATGGTCAGTTGATGCGCATTTGGATACAACAAATTTAAACGATTTTCGATATTAGACAATCCAATTCCTGAATTATCGGGATCTCGTACGTACTCTTCGACTTTATTTTCTACAAAAAAATCCAAAACCGTTCCTACAATGGTAATTTTAATTTTTACATAAGCGGCTCCTTTGTAATCCGTGCCATATTTGAAAGCATTTTCTATAAAGGAGATTAAAAGCAGCGGCTCAATGAACTTATTCTTGGTATCGCCATGAATATTGATGGTGATATTCTCGATATTATTCAATCGTAATTTTTGTAATTCGATATAATTTTGAATGTAGTTGATTTCTTTTTCTAGGAATACAAATTTGTTATCCGTTTCATACAGCATATAGCGCATGAGTTCCGATAGCGTTACGATGGCATCCGGAACTAAATCGGATTTTTTGTGTGCCAAAGAATAAATACTATTGAGTGAGTTAAACAAAAAATGCGGGTTGGTTTGCTTTCTCAAATAAATCAACTCGGCGGCTTGGCGTTGTGCCTCGGCAATTAATTCATTTTGCTGGTTGTTGTAATACTCGGATAAGGTTTTGATAATGGTGCTAATGGCAACCACCAGAATATAAAAAAAAGAAGGGATAATTTTGAAAGCAAAAGGCTGTTTTCTATGAAAAAAACGGTCATTGAAAACCGCTTTCCCAGCTCCATTCATCATTTTGTGTTGTCCAAACTCTTTGGGAATTACCATTTGGAATTCCGGTATAAAATACAAAATTCGAAGGGTCATAAAAACCGTTATAAGCCCCAGAATGCAGGCTAAATAATGCCAGTATTTTTTTTCTAAAAGAAATAAAGGAATGAAATAGAAATAGTTAAGATAAAACAAAACGATTCCCGAAATCCATTGGGCATAAAAATCGCTATTGATTCTAAAAGGGCCTTCGTAAAACTGAATTAAAGAGGCAACTATAAAAAAACACCAAATAATACTATGAAACAGTATGGTATTCGAATCATTCTTTTTTAGTGTATTTAAATTCATTTTAGGTTTTTATAGCTAATACAATTAATTCATTTCTGGTTACAGTTGGCGACAAATCGGCTTTTAATTTTTGTAAAACAAGATTCCCAACTTTAAGGGCTTCTTCCTCGGTATAAAAACTTTTATTTTCACTAATTACAGGAATTACGGTTTGCTTGATAATGATTTTGCCGTTATTAGTAATCACATATCCCCAGCCTGTGGGCGTTTTTAAGGAAACTAGGTTTAAATTTTGTTTATTATGACAAGCAATGAAGAACATTAAACTGCCTAAAAGTAGTACTTTTTCTTTTGAAATTCCAAAAGAAAAATTCTTCTGGATTGTCGCCCAGAAGAATTTAGTGGTGGTATTAGTTATCATCGTCATTTTGCTCTTCTAAAGGTTTGAATTCCCAGGAGTCATCAAAATAAGCACTTCCTGATTTCCCAAGCATCAAAAATCCTCTTTGATTGATTGAAAATCCTGTTGCATCGGTGCGTGCTGATCCTTCAAGAGCTGTTTTTTCTTTCCAAATATCGGTTGTTGGATTGTATTCCCAAATAGTTTTGGTAGTTTCACCACAAACTACATACCCCAGACCGTTTATAGAGAAACTATTTGCATTCGAGCGGGCAATTAAATAATCGTCATGATCATCTTCATCGTCATCAAGGTCTCTTTTCTTTGTCCAAACTTCGGTAGCAGGATCAAAAACCCAAAAATCTACTTGGTAACTTCCGCTATTTATCCCAGTACCTAAATAGGCTTTATCGTCAATTACAAATACGGTTGCGTTGCGGCGTTTATTGCCGCTAAATCCATTTACTAGCGTCCAAGCATTAGTGGTTTGATTGTATTGGTAAAAATCTTTTAGATAATTGCCATCATAACCGGTTCCAAAATACGCTTTTCCACCTACTTGAAATCCTACAGCGCCATAGCGTGCGGTTCCTGCAAAATCAGTTTTTTGTGACCAACTGTTGCTTGTAGGATTGTATTCATAAAAATCTTTTAATTTATTGGTTCCGTCATAACCCAAACCTACATATCCTTTTTCGCCTAAAGCAAATCCCGAAGCTGAACTTCTGGCAGCCCCAATAAAATCAGCTTTTTGTTCCCAATAATCGCCTGTTGAGCTGTACGCCCAAAGGTCTTTCATGTATTCATCACCTGTATATCCAGTGGTTACATAGGCATAGGTTCCAATGACAAAACTGGTTGCACTGGATCTTGCTGGGCCATCAAAGGATGATTTTTTTACCCAGTTGCCAACCAAATCATCTGTACTATCATTGCTGCAGCCAACAAAAATTAAACTCATAAAGAGTGAAGTTACTAGTATTCCTTTTTTTAAACGATTCATGTTATTTAGCGTATTAATTAATGTTTGTATTGTAAGCCAACCGAAAAAGTAGGCCCGTTATTTAAATTATAATCCAAGACTGTGGTATTTGTATTTGTTGTTTTTTGGTATTCTTTATTAAAAACATACCCAGTTTTTAAACTGATGTACCAATTTTTATCCATGTTTCTTTGGAATTCCAAAGCGGTTGTCATTTGCGAAAAGCGAACTCTGTCCGCAGTATTATTTTCGTCAAGATTAGTTGTGTGATCCAATTTGTAATAGGTTCCCGCAAAATTGTTAGAGAGACTAAAACTGTTTCTAGTAGTATTAGCATAGACAATCCTTGAATTAGGAAACCCAATTTCGGCAAAAGTCTGCTTGTTTATTTGTTGAAAAAGAGACACATAAGGCAATATTTCTGATTGACCAAAAACAGTGCTTCGCATGACGCCAAGGTTTATTTTGGTAGTATTCACATTATACTCCAAGGAAAACTGTCCCAAAAAATTGAAACTGGAAAACGTTCCCGTGTTTTGAAAATTCAATGTTGGATGCAGCGTCAAGTTCCATTGAATAGCTTTATTTATTGGTCTAGAAAATGTAAAAACATTTTCGATACTGATAAAATGATTGTTAGAATTGTGTAAATCATAGGATTCCAATTGATAATTTATACTGGTATTGGTATACGAAAGCACATTTTTTAGGGTACTAAAATGACTATTTTTCTCATAACTAAAACCTATTTTAGTTTCATTGACCGTTGTGTTTTTAGTAGGTTCTGTTTTTATATTCAAATCTACAGCGTATCCGTTTTGAGCTTTTGCGGTATGAAATGCCATGGCTAACAATAGGATTATAAAAGTCTTTATTCTCATTATTTATTTATTGGTTCAAAAGTAGTTGGGTTATCTATCATAAAAAAAGAAGATATATGAATGCCCCCTTTTCATAGACAAATGGGCGTATTAAAAAGCCGAATGGTTTTTTGAAATCAGAATCGGGGCTGTAGCAACAAAAAGCCTTTTTATAGACAAAAAAAAGCCTTTGGTATATGTTGTAATGCTGTCTCAAAGGATGTCTTTTATATTTGCGAAAAAAATAATTATGTTTAAAGGAGTCGTAGTATTGTTTTTTGGAATGCTCATTTGTTCCTGTAATTCGGATGGAGATGCAGGAGAATTTGTTGTTGGTTCGGATTATTTATCGGTGACCAACAAAGTGCTTTTGATCGATACAATGGCTGTAGATATGGCCACCATTAACTTTGATTCGCTAGTTACCTCCAGTCAAAATAGGATTTTGATAGGGAATTATGACGATCCTATTTTTGGAAAAGTAAAATCCGAAAGTTACTTTCAATTAACCCCTACGAGTTATCGCCTCTATAATGACAACTCGGATACGGATGCGCCCAATTATGTTTTTGATTCTATAAAAATGGTTTTGAAACAAAGTCACTATTATTATGGCGATACCACCAAGGTACAAACATTTAGTATTCATCAATTGACCCAAAAAGTCAAACCAAGCGGTGAAAACAATACTAGTTTTTTTAATAATTCAACCTTGACATACAATCCTGAAGTTTTAGGGAGCGTATCGTTTAAGCCCAGACCCAATGGCAAAGATTCGATTGCTGTGACGTTAAGTCCTGATTTTGGGGAGGCACTTTTTCAAAAATTAAAACAACATCAAATTGCAAATTATGATGAGTTTACGCAATACTTAAAAGGCTTTGTCATTAAATCAACATCGGCAAATTCTGCTAATGTGATTGGTTTTAATTTAACCAGTGCGCTCCGATTGTATTATTCCAAATACCAAGATGAATCCGATGTTTCGTTGATAAAAAACTTCACCATACTAGACGCTTCTAAACAGTTTAACAACATTACACTAGACAAAAAAGGGACTATTATTGAAAATTTACCCGTCTCGTCGAGCAAACTTTCAAGCACGCTCACGGGGAACAAAGCCTATATACAATCTGGGACTGGTATTGCCTGTAGAGTTGATTTTCCAAATATAAAACAGCTCAAATACATTGCTACCAAAGGGACAATTGTTGATGCAGAGTTAGTCATAAAACCTGTTAACAATTCCTATTCCGAAGCCTATCCATTAGTAGATTCGCTCAAAGTGTACGTTGCCGACAAACTCAATAGGATAAAAGGGACGCTGAACACTAGTACAGGAACTCCTATTTATGCGATTTTAAATAAACAAAGTGATGAGTTCAATGAGAACATTGGGTATAGTATTTCGGTTGGGGCATTTCTTCAAAGCGAAATGGTCAAACAAACCGATGCCAAGTATTCCCTGATTCTAACTTTGCCAAGTATCAACAAAGCCGTAGACCGAATTGTTTTGGGCGATCAAAAAAATGCAGACAACAAAATCAAATTAAAAATCTATTACATTACGTATTAATGAAGACTACACTATTATTTTTGAGCTTGTTTTTTTGCGTCATTTCGACTTCTTTTTCGCAAAGTATTTCGAGTTCTCCCTATTCGATATATGGATTAGGAACCTTGTACGACGCGGATTTGGGAACTATTCCTTCTATTGGTGGTTCTGGAATTGCGTTGCCTTCGACACAATTTATCAATAATTTGAATCCTGCGTCATTGGCCTTTATGTACCACAATCATTTCTTGTTTGATGTAGGCGGGAAATCCATATTTTCGACTTATCAAAATAGTGACAAAAAAGAAAGCCGCAACAACATCCAGTTTTCGCACATCGCTTTTGCATTTCCTATCACTTCAAAATCGGCCTTTAGTGCTACTTTGAAACCCTATTCGAGTACGGCTTACAAAATTTCAAATTTAACACTACCCATTTTAAACAGTGTCGAGAATTATAATTTAAGCGTTACTGGAACAGGCGGGTTGAATAATTTTGATTTATCCTATGGGTATTTAGTGAGTAAAAAACTAGCTCTTGGCCTTACTACCTCACTCCTTTTTGGGAATGCAACAGACAATCGCAGTTATACTATTGCCAATGCCGTTAGTTACATCAATAAAAAAACAAATTACAATGGTGTAAGAGCCACCTTGGGAGCACAATTTCAAGCCGATTCGACTTTGACAATAGGAATAATTGCCAAAACACCAACACGAATTAATGCTTCCAAAATACAAACCGTTGCCAGCACGAATAGCTCCTCAACAATTACTTTGGAATCTGATTTGGCTTCGAATGTGGATGATTTTTATATGCCTTTGGAGGCCGGAATAGGTTTTAGCAAAGCTTTCAAAAACAAATTGAATGTGACCTTGGATTATGAAAGAGGTTTTTGGCAAAGCACAAAACAATCTGATATTTACGGTAGCTTTGTAGATCGAGATAAAATTTCCCTGGGATTTACATACAAAAGACCCAAACTATTTGGTAGTTATTTCAACCGAATTCAATATGCAGCAGGATTGAATTACGATACCGGTTATTTAGAAGTCGACAGCCATAGGGTGATTAACAAATCCTTTTCGGTGGGGGTGTCGCTTCCTATAGACAATACTTTTTCGGCATTGAATATCTCATATTCCTATGGTCAAAAAGCCAAAATAAGCGATGGTCTCATCAAAGAGAATTACCATAAAATATCCATTAACTTGTGTTTAGATGGGATTTGGTTTGTCAAAAGAAAATTCGAATAAGACTAAAAATCTTTTGTAATAACAGGATACTTATTTTCTAAAATCTCCGAAAGTACTTTGGCATTGGCATTGGAATAAAAAATAGGAGAACTTTTGGTAACAGCTGTTGTGAGCCCTACTTTGTTTATCAAAACCTGAAGTGTTTGTTTGGCCACCGCTTCTCCAGAATCGATAATGTGAATGTGGTCGGGAAGTATTTTTTTTATTTGAGGAATTAAATAAGGGTAATGACTGCATCCTAAAACCAAATAATCAATATTGGCGGCAATCATTGGGGTGAGATACGAAAGTAACAATTGCGTCATTTCGGGAGAATTAATATTCCCGCTTTCTATCAATGGCACCAATCCGTGACCTACTTGCTCGATGATAGTGGTATCTTGAAACATTTCGAGCGTTTTATTAAAAAGTTCGCTGTTCAAAGTTCCCTGCGTAGCAAGAATGCCAATGGTTTGTGTTCTAGAATTGGTCGCAGCCGGTTTAATTGCAGGTTCAATACCTATAAAAGGAATGCTGTACTTGGCTCTTAATTCTCTAATTGCATTGGTCGTTGCGGTATTACAAGCAACAACTATGAGCTTGCACTGCTGTTGCAACAAGAAATCCGTATTTTTCATGCTTAAAGCAATGATTTCTTCTTTGGATTTTTGTCCATAAGGAGCGTTTTTGCTGTCGGCTAAATAAATCGTTTGTTCGTTAGGTAGTAACTGATGAATAGCACTCCAAATGGAAGTTCCTCCTATTCCTGAATCAAAAATTCCTATGGGTTTGTCGTTGCTCATAGCAACAAAGTTACGAGTTTTTATATTTTAAAATCAACTAAAAAAAAAAGGATTATCGTTTTAATATGAAATAATCCCCTCGTAAAACCAAGCTGAATTAATTTTTATTTTTTTTCATTCGATAAATATAATAACCCAATACTCCCACCAAAAGATAGGGGATGACCATTAAATAAACAATACCATCGTTTACAGCCGCTGCTTTGACTTGATTGTCTTTACCTGATAAAGCGGCACGACACATGGCACATTGCGCATTCGAAGAAAGGGTAAAGAACATAAAACATAAAATATAGAAAGCAATAAATGCTTTGTTAGCTTTCCATTTTTTACTTCTCACTTCCCACTCCCCTCTTTTTATTTCTAACTTCACTCTTCTCACTTTATTTGACATAATAAGGAGCAATCATAAAATATACAATTACGCCTGTAACGGCTACATACAACCAAATAGGAAATGTTATTTTGGCAATTTTTTTATGTTTGTCAAATTTCTCTGCCAATGCCCTAACGTACGTAATCAAAACCAAAGGAATAACGGCGATTGACAAAATGATATGGGTAATGAGTATAAAAAAGTACGTGCCCCTAATAATACCTTCTCCGCCAAATTTTGTAGAATCGGTTGTCATGTGATACGCCACATACATGACCAAGAAACCAACCGAAAGTACTATTGCAGTAGTCATTAATTGTTCGTGGCGTTTTCGATTTCCACTTTTTATTGCTAATACTGCAGCAATAAGAACCAAAGCGGTAATCCCGTTTATAGTAGCATATATTGGCGGCAAAAAATGCAAAGGGGTTACTGGAATACCAAAATCTTTAAGTTTAATACTAAAAAGTAGCGCAACAACAACCGGAATCAGTATTGAAATAGCTATTATAGGTTTACTGAATTTTTGTTCGAGTGAATTAGTTTGTTCCATTTTTATTCTTTTAATAGGATTTTAATATCTTGCTGAATGTCTCTTACACCTTTTTTATACAAACCATCATAATACAAAATTGGGTTTCCAAAATCGTCTTTTCGACAGCGAATAAATCCTTTTTTATCAATCAAAGCAAAGAGTCCAGAATGTTCAAAACCACCACTTACTTTCTTATTCTCGGCAGCATACAAATTGAATCCTTTATTGGCTAAATCCATAATAACCGCTGTATCGCCCGTCAAAAAATTCCAACTTGTAGATTTTACACCCAATAACTTGGCATGATCTTTCAAAACTTTTGGGGTGTCGTGTGCAGGATCGATTGAAATAGAAACAATTCCAAAGTTCGGATTCCCAAAAAAAGCATTCTCGATAGACAACATGCTGATATTCATTTTTGGACAAATTGAAGGGCAGGTTGTAAAAAAGAATTCTAACACATAGACTTTGCCAGCATAGGAAGCATTGTTTATTTTGATATTATCTTGATTCGTCAATTCAAATTTAGGTGCTTGACCAATTTTGACTAAATTCTTGTCTTCGCTAGTTTGCGCTGCTACTTTATCCAGACTACTGCCATTAACTACTTCGTTGTTTTGAATTCTATCAATGATTTTTGGAACGGCATAGATTCCAAAAATTAAAACAATAAACGAGATTCCGATATAGGATTTATTTTTAAACATACTCAAAAAATTAAAGTTCTTTGGTGGCATTATGATTTTTTTTAAGTGCAGCACGGTATTCATACAAAATCACTTTAAAATCATCTAACATTTCGTTACTCAATTCCGATGGGTGAAAGGTATCATACCCTTCTTTGTATCCTTTCTTTGCTTTTCGTCCTCGAAGATTTCTTTCTTTGTCAACAATATATACATCCGAAGTTCCTGCATATTGGTCTAATTTCCCCTTGAGTTGCAACTGGCTATAATAGGCATTAATTTGGTCTGGGGTTGCAAATACAAAATACCATTTAGAAACATCCGTAAATTGCGTAAAAGCATCTATAATCGCTTTAGCATCATTCTCGGTACCAATGGGGCAAATTACTACAAACTGTAAATCTTTAAAGTCGTGGTATTGTTGGTAAATTTTTTGATTCAAATTAAAAAAATTTCCTCTATTTTTTAAAAGATTCGAACCAGAAAACCCCAAAATAGTGATTTTATTATTCAAACTTACTTTTTCGTTTTTCAAGGATTTCCAATTTCCTAAATCAGCAACTTTATGAGTAATAATGGGCAACTTGGTAAAACTATTGATTCCTGATGCGAAAAAAAGATAGGCAACAATGGGCAATATAAATAGAATAAAAAGAACGATATTTTTTTTCATCGGAGTGGCGATATTTAGGGTACAAAAATAAAAAAAGCTCCGATATATCGGAGCTCTTTTTTGAATTAATATTTAGTTAAAAATTCCATTTAATAGTAGAATTTTTAAAAACCCCAAAAATATAATGCCCTTCGGTCAAAAGAATGAAAAGCAAATACAATACTAAAAATATAACTGGTGCAACAACAGCAGAACGTAAAGTAGATTTTTCACCTTCCATGTGCATAAAAGCCCAAACTATATAATACGCTTTATAGATAGTAAGCGAATAAAATATCCAGTTCAGCAAATTCATCCCTAGAAAATAGTTCATGTGCAAAAATTCTGGTTTGATAATTCCAAGAAAAACTTCAACTGTAGTTACAGCTGATAACAATCCAAAAACAAACCAAATTCTTTTAGTATTAGAAACGTGTTCGTGTGACATAATAATAACTTTAAAAAATTAAACTAGATAGAAAACTGTAAATACGAAAACCCAAACTAAATCTACAAAGTGCCAATACAATCCCACTTTTTCGACCATTTCATAACTTTTTCTTTTTTCGTAAGTACCCATTAAAACATTAAAAAAGATAATGATATTGATGATAATTCCAGAAAAAACGTGGAATCCGTGGAATCCAGTTATGAAGAAAAAGAAATCAGCAAACAATTTACTTCCATATTCATTGTGAGTTAAGTTAGCACCTTCTACTACTAAACTAGCTTGGGTCAATCTCAATTCCGATTCAGCTCTAGAAAGGACAGTTTTTTTCTTTTCGGCAGTGATTACTTCTGTACGAATTAAAAGATCTGGATGTGATTTGAATCCCGCTTGTACTTCGGCTACAGAGTAACTTGGCAAAGTAGGTTCATCCATAAACCATCTCCCTTTATTTCTAGTTAATTGCTCTCTTTCTTCTGGCAAAGTAGCTGCAAAATCAGCAAGTGCAACACGTTTACCATCTTTGTCTACAAATTGCAGTAAGCTACCACCTTTGGTTTCGATAGCACCGTACTCTCCTTTGATGAAGTTTTTCCACTCCCAAGCTTGAGAACCTACGAATATCATTCCTCCAATAATGGTTAGGAACATATAAATAGCGACTTTGTCTTTTTTCATTTGATGTCCAGCATCAACAGCCAAAACCATTGTCACCGATGAAAAAATCAAAATAAAAGTCATTAATGCCACATAATACATAGGCGCCGAAACCCCGTGCATGAACGGAAAGTGAGTAAATACCTCCTCGGCTAATGGCCATGTTTCAATAAATTTAAATCTAGAAAAACCATACGCGGCTAGAAATCCAGAGAATGTTAAAGCATCTGATACGATAAAAAACCACATCATCATTTTACCATAACTTGCTCCCATTGGCTCATTTCCGCCTCCCCAAGTTTTTGTTTCGTTATTTGCAGTAGTAACTGTCGCTCCCATAAAAGTTATTCGTTAAAAAGTTCCCAAATTTACATTTTTTTCTTATTTAAAGAAATATAAAAATAAAAATAAATAAACCCACAGAAAATCAAGAAAGTGCCAATACATTGCACCTAGTTCAATTCCAAGAGTTTGAGTTGAATTGTATTTGTGTTTAAAATGATTATAAATAATAATTAAAAGAGAAATCAATCCCCCAGCAAGGTGCAATAAGTGAACTACGGTCACAATGTACAAAAATGTTGTGGTAATAGAGCTTGATGCACCAGTAAAATAATACCCATTTGCTACTATTTGTCCAAACCCAACAAACTGTAAAATAACGAATAAAATCCCAAGTACTAAAGTAGCTAAAAGAAATTGAGTTGTCGCATTTTGATGGTTCTTTTGAATGGCTTTTTTAGCCAAATGAAAAGTGACGCTACAGCCTATGATAGCAAGTGTACTATAATAAAAAGCGGTTGGTAATTGAAAATCTTTCAACCAATCGACTCTTGATTTACTCACTACAAATGCACTTGTAAGTCCGGCAAACATCATAGTCATGCTGACCATTGCGAACAACAAAATCAATTTGTAAGACCGAGCCGTTCTTAATTTATTCTCTTCGGCGTTCATTGTTATTTCCATAATTATCTTAAAAATTTATCTACTATATAAACCAATTGCAATAACGTAATGTACGAAACGCTCACTAACATCAATGTTCTGGCGGCTTTTGCACTTCGTATTTGATACAACTTTACAGCATAAAGCAACATCCAAAGCCCCAATAAAAAAACCAAAACTGCCGCAACAGGTGATAAAAACAAGCGTCCTGTAAACCCAAACATAGGCAAAAGCGACGCAATGATAAGCCAAACGGTATATAAAATAATTTGCAAGGCGGTTCCTTTGTCTTTTTGACCCGTTGGAAGCATAAAAAAACCAGCTTTTTCATAATCTTCAAATAAGAACCAACCAATGGCCCAAAAATGAGGAAATTGCCAAAAAAACTGTATTAAAAACAACGTTCCTGCTTCGATACCAAAATTTCCCGTTGCCGCAACCCATCCTAACATAAACGGAATAGCACCGGGAAATGCACCCACAAAAACAGATAACGAGGTCATCGTTTTTAGTGGCGTGTAAACACTCGTATATAAAAATATAGAAATCGCACCAAACATAGCCGTTTTAGGATTGATGGTGTACAACAAAACGATTCCTATTATGGTAAGAACACTCGCAATAAGTAATGCTGTAGTGACGCTCATTCGTCCCGCAGGTACAGGACGGTTTTTGGTTCTATCCATCAAAGCGTCCAAATCTTTTTCGATAACTTGATTGAAAGCATTGGATGCGCCCACCATGCAATAGCCGCCAATAGCCAATTTAAACAAAACCATCCATTGAAAAGAATGCCAGTCGACAACGCCAAGCATAAATCCCGCCAAAGACGAAAAAACAACACTTATGGCTAAACCAGCCTTGGTAATTGCTTTAAAGTCGCCATAAAGTGACTGAAACGAAATAGTATTGGTCGATGTATTCAAGCTACTCTTTAAATTTGTTTTCTAAAACTTGTGCAAAAGTAGCGTATCAAAAGGGATTTGACAAAAAACAAGTCATAAAAAAACAAGAACGTTTTAAACCAATTCAAGGTTTATTAGATCTTCTAAATAAAAAAGTAAAGCGATGATTGAATTTGAGTTTGAGTTTGATTTGGATTATTTTTATAATAAATCAAGAAATTATGATTAAAATTTATTCTTAATAATCAAAATACCAATTAAACACATCGGAGCGAATTCCTATAGAAAACCAAGTCGTGCTTTCTTTGAAAGTGGTAGCAGTGTTTTGATTTGGATCAAAATTTCTAAAAATAAAACTTCCAAAAAGTTTCAAATTAGTCGATGGATTAACCAAATATCCCCCTTGAAGATCAGCTATAAAAACAGCCGTTTTGTTCCCCTGTCCTACTTTTACTCCCGTATCGTAGGGTCTATTTAAATCATAATCTTTATAAATATTACCTCCATAATTATAAGTATTGTCAAGCGTATCAAAATCCAAACCACGTGTGCCAATGGTAATTTTACCATCCGCATAATACCTGCCTTTGTGGTATCGGGCGATGGCGATCAACTCCTTGAAATTCCCACCCCATTGATGACCAATGCTTTGATTATTGTGCGCATAATTGGTAATGGGATCACTGTGCGAATACACATACGGACGAACGTGATTGTATTCTAGCTGCAACAATAGATTTTCGACGTGAAACGCATTGTAATACTTGGCACCAACTTGGTATCCAAATTTATTTTTCCAACTATTATCCCCTTTTTTAACATCGCCAAGTGAAAATTCATCCAACAGAAATTGCCCGTATAAATTAACTTGATTGTTCCATTTGTATTTGGAAGAAAAACCCAAAAGCGCATTTCCGCTTCGTCCCGAAGAAGCAAATTCCACCGACCGATAAAATATAATTGGGTTTACAAAATTCACATCGAATCCTCTGTTATTCGTATCCGTCCAAACCACCGATTCGAAAAAACCAAGATTCAATTTATTAGAAACATTCCAACTCAAATAATGATTTGCCATGAATTTTGTGGCATACGTTCTGTCTACTGTAACTTCTGGACGAACATCTTTGAGCCACATATAGGTGTTGGTGTATTTAATTTTCCAAAAACTAGTATTGATTTTAAAATACGGATACGGACTCGCTCCATCACTTTCAAAAAGAGAACGGTACCCATCCCCAATAAAATTGCGTCCATAACCCAATTGCAAATCAAAAAATTTACTCGGTGCAAAAGTAATGTTGGCTTCGGCCAAAGGAAAATCGTAGGCATCGGTTTTAAAATCTTTGGCAATTCCCATTCCAGGAATGATTGCTGGATTGCCACCTGCGGGCTTGATTGACTGGGCGTAGCGGTTAAAATAATCCGCAAAACGACCTTGACTTTCGTAAATAGTTGTCGTAAAATTCAATTGGCTGCCTAAACCACCTCTAAAATTAAGTCCTCTCGTATTGACAAAAGTACTTTTTGCAACACTAGGACTTGATTTTCCTGCTTGCAAATCCAGAATAGGATTCAATGTAAACCAATAGCCTTCGCCTTGAATCTCGACTGTATTTTCGTTCCATAATTTCCTTGCCCACCATCCGGAAGCATTCTTTTTTAACTTCTCATTTTCGGCATTCAAATTGTAATATTTAGCAACTTCTGCATAAGTATAGGGCTTTGAGGCAGTATGATTGTTGCTTCCCACTTGATTTAACGAGGCGTCAAATTGGGCATAGTAACTGTGTGAAAAAGGAATGTTCAAGTGACTTTCAAATTCTGGGTTATTGTATTTTTTATAAACCATACTGTCCAATTCCGATAATTTTGGTGTTGCTACCGGAAGCAATACGGTTTTAGCAGCAGCTTCGGAAACCATTTGTTCCGAACTTTTTAAGGGAATGGCAATGGTCAATGTATATTTGGCATATACTGGTTTTCCGTTGTAGGTTGAAGGCTGTATTTTTGGAAATTTGCCAAAAACTCTTTTGGTTTCTTGCATTAACGTAGCATCAACAGCGTCTACATAAATCAATTTGAAAGTTCCTGTAGCATCCACTTCAAAGAGAACTTTTACTTCTCCTTTAAAATTATTTTGTTTTATATTTTCTGGAACTTGAAAGTTTTGGAACACAAAATCTTGCACTTCGGTATAAAAACATTTTTTCAAATCGATGGCTTGTACAGTATCGCATTTTGAAAAAACTGGAAACCGTTCTGGCGAAACTAAACCTCCATTTACGGCAGTTTGAGCATTAGAATAGAAAGAGAGAGATGCAACTATTAAAGTAAAAAAGCTTTTTGTGATATTCATTTTAATTATGTTTTTGGTATTGAATTCGGTTGATTGCTTCCTGTTTGATTTCATTTTAAAAACCTATTACCACATCCAATCAACATTTCAACTTGTGAAGTTATCAATGGCAAAAATACATTTTAAATTAACATAAGTTTAGTATAAAAGTGTCTTTTTGAGTTAAGCAACAACTTTTTTTGAACCGGTATATTTCATAAAAAAATCCCACCAAAGTGGGATTTCATTTTAAATTATAGTTGTGCTTTGTACTTCCTTTTATTCCAAATATAAAACACAATAACAGCTAAAGTTGCTCCAGTTGTATTGGCCAAAACGTCAAACACATCAGCACTTCTGGTTGTGGTGCAAAACTCTTGCAATAACTCAATTGTTATTCCAAAAACAACTGACAAGCCAAATGAAAATAGTAGTATTTTATGGAATGAAGTCGCCGCAAATTGCTTTTTAAAAAAGAAAACCCAAAGAGTAGTAAAAACAAAATGCAAAAATGCGTGCACTACTTTATCTAGATTTTCAATAGGCACTACTGGAATACTTTTGGCTTTTATTAAACACAAAAAAAGAATCAGAAGTGTCCAAGCAAAAGCCAACAATAACGATACTTGTTTATGCACCAATAAGTTCTTTATAGGCAACATCAGAAAGTAAGCTGTCAATTTCCGAAAGGTCTGCAATTTTTATTTTAATCATCCACCCTGCACCATAAGGATCCGAATTTACGCTTTCGGGAGTGTTTTCTAAAGCATCGTTGAACGCAATAATTTCGCCTGATAAAGGTAAAAATAAATCCGAAACCGTTTTTACGGCTTCAACAGTTCCAAAAACTTCGTCTTTTGCTAGTGTTTGATCTAGTGTTTCCACCTCAACATATACAATATCTCCTAGTTCTTTTTGTGCAAAATGAGTAATTCCCACAGTTGCTATATCGCCATCGATGCTAACCCATTCGTGATCTTTTGTGTACTTTAAATTTGCTGGTATGCTCATATTACTAAATTATTTATTATTATTTTCTGGGTACAAATGTAACTATCTTCTATTAAAATTGAGTTTAGAATTCCAAAATTAATTTCCAAAATTATAGCGAATCGTAAATCCAGATCGAATGTTAGTTAACGGGAAAGCGGTTGATATTACTGCTTTGGAAAAAGAATGATCGTAATAGAATATCGCTGTTAGATTTTTGCTAAACGAATAATCCGCTGTCATTCGTAACGACCAAATGTTTTGTCCTGCCGCCAATTGATTGTTGTTGTAATCTAAATAGCGAACAATAGTTTGGTTGTTTCGATACGACAAATCGGCCTTGATGTTGATATCACTTTTGATAATTCCCGTAGGACTATCCGCCAAGGTCGAGGAGAAAATAACATCTTTTATGCGGTATCCAAGTCCTACAATATATTCTACTCCTTTTACTTCGGTCAATAAATTATTATCGAAACTCATAGACAAGGCACGGTCTTTTTTGATTTCGGTCAATACTTTCAAGGAACCTTTCAACTCAAAATCCACTCTAATCAGCGGACTAAATTGCTCCACCAAGTTGATATTTGACATAATGGTTTTGTTGAAAAAGTTTCCGCTGGCATCTACTCCATTAGGATCTTTGTCGTATTCGAAATTAGATCTAAATGAATTTACAGTATAGGAAGCTCTGTAATTGTGTTGTAAGGAAATGCGTTTGAAATTTTTTTTGAAAAAATTGTATCGCATTAATCCATTGTATTTTATGGACCAGTTTGGCACTGGAAAATTTCTAAAAATTCCGAGAGAAACTCCTCCAGCATCACTTCCAGTATAGGCTGCCAAAAAAGCGGGAAGCAAAACGGCTTGGTTGTTTTTTCCGTATCCTAGCGGAAAGCCTTCGGCATCTATATTAGCTGGATTGTTAATGTCTATTCCGCGTTGGGTTGCCAATCGATTGGCAACTGTTAGGCGGTTGGTTCTAAAATCATCAAATGCTGCCGAAGCATTCTCATTGCTACCCGAAAAGGACGTTTTTATCAAGACCGTTGAAACAGAGAAAATACCGTAACTATAGGGAGATCTTCGATGATAATTCAAAACCCCATTAAGATTCCCTTTATCATCTTTATCCGTCACATCATATTGTTCCGAGAAATTTTCGGAATAGGATCGATCAGCGGCTAAATCTATTTTTAAATCGGGCAACAAATCAATGTTAGCAGTTCCTTTGAACATTTTATTGGTCACTTGGGAAAAGTTTTGATTGAAATCTTGATAATTAGTCAACCATCCTTGCTTGGCCGCTTCGTAACGCACATCATCTTGACTACCAAAAATAAATCCTAATGAAGGTCTTGAGGAACCCAGAAAACCTACACTTGGCGTGTATCCTGGCAAAACGGTACCACTGTTACGAGTGAAATTCATTTGGACATTTTTTACACTCGTCAAAATACCTTTGAGCCCATCTAAAAATGGATTTGCTTTTGCGGCAGCTTGAAATGTAGTATTAACTACTTTTTCGCCCGGTTTAGGAGCGGCAGTTTTGGGTTTTATTGGTGCTTTGATACCGCTTTTGGTCAATCCCAAATATTTATACAACATATCCATATTGAAAGTTGCGTTCAAAGTACTTGAATTTGCGTTTTGAACCGTGTTTCCTAAATTGTAACTATTTCCGTCAATTTCTACTTGAGACAAAGCCTCGGAGGAACGCTGCCAGCTGTAGTCGCCTGTATAGGAATAGTTTGCTTTTACAAAACTAAAAACAGGAATCTTATTAATTGGAATTTCATAATTCAAAACCAACTGTTGCATGTGTTGGTTTGGCGTACCAATATTCCAGTAACTGTCCCAAATGGTAAAACTATCTATGGGTTTATTATCCTCATTCAAATAATTTTTTACAATATTACTCGATGATGCCGTGTAGTTTAATTTTAATGATTTTGTCAAATTAAAATTAAACCCATATTGATAATTGAACGCAAAATTACGTCTATACATAGGATCCAATCCTATTCCATCCACATCTACTTGTCGAAATTGTTGGCGATTGTATTGCCTGATGATATTTGTATTGAAAGTTACATTTGAGGGCAAATAATCAAAATTAAAGTCACTTAATAGTTTCCAATAACTACTTTTTTTCATGAATTTAGTTTGCTTAAAAGGCTCGACACTTTTGGGCTGAAAACTATAGGCATAATTTACAGTCGTATTACTGGTTTGATCCGTATAACTTTCTATTTCATAATCGTGGCGTAAAACTTCGTTGTAGGATTGCGAAAAAGTAAAGTTTTCCACATCGTAAATATGCGGCTTTTGGGTCGCACTACGTTCTTTTCGAACGCCTATAAAATTGATACTTTTACGTTTTGTGTAATCAATAGCTCTGTTTTTAAGATTGTCTTTCTCTGCCTGATCGGTTGTTTCTGCTAGCAGTTGGTCTAGTTTTATATCTTGATTAAAAGGATCGTATTGCGGCGTGATGGTTTCCTCACCTATAGCATAATTAAAAGGCAAGTTTACCCCCCATTTTTTAGGCAATAATTTTCCTAAATTCAAATTGGTGACAATATTATATTGCTGTACATCCTCACGATCTCTCTCGTTAGGGCCTTGTTCTAATGCGCCAAAACCAATGGTACTCTTTTTTCCAGTAGCCGAAACGGTAGCAAAATCAGCCATATTAGAATCTACATTCAACAATGCTGCCATACCGCCTTTGTTATCCATTCCTGCCAATCGAAGTTCGTTAAACCAAACTTCTCCAAAGGTATCAAACCGAGTTTCATTGCTTTTTACCCCAGTCATCAAGGTGCGTACGTAGCCAAAATTAGGATTCCCTTTAATCCCTATTCGTAATTTATTGGTTTTTCCCGAAAGGGACGGATCCAGTTCATCTTCGTTTTGATAATAAATTCCGTCAGCTGGCAAAGTGGTTGGGTCTATACTCATGGCTTGAATTTTCAGCTTGGTCAATAATGCCAAGGATAAATCCATTTCGTTTTCTTCTGGCCAAACCTCGGCCGCGGTCATTTTACAGTCGCCTGCGGGCTTGCTGACTTTTAATGGAATTTCTATTTGATAAAAATTTTGTGTAAAGTCATTTCCAAAACGAATAAAACCAACCATTTGATTGTCTTGCAAAACAACTTCGTTAGGAAGCGATTCCGCGTGCAAGAACATTTTTAGTTTGTTGTATTGACGCATATCAATGCTCACGTTTTTGAAAACGGCACGCGCATCATTAGGCTCTAAACCACCACCCGAAACTCTTAACGCTAGTGATTGCTCGTTCTGGTTGATAACCGTGTTGTTGTTATACAATTGTTCTCTCACCACTCCAGGAGGTGTTACGTAATTGATAGGGCATCGTTCGTTATTTTCTTGAATATTAACAGCTAGAACATCCAAATCGGTTTTATCATCGGTAACGTTCGTGTCATTTGGATCCAAAGTATTTGTGTACCGTCTCCATTCGCCTCGAACTAAATCCAAAGCACCAAAACGAACCGTAACTGCATCGTTAAAACCAGTCATGAACATTCGCATAAACCGAATGGATCTAAAATCCGAAATGTTTCCTATTACATTTTGAGGTTGAGAAACTGGGATTTTAAACTGAATCCATCGAGCATCAGTCGTAGCGCCATTTGGCAATGTTACTTGGGTGTTTCTAATATCGGTAATGTAGTTTTGACCAATAGCCATATTGGGTTGTACATCAATACTGTATTCATAATACGCATTAATAGTGTTCATGGTATTGTCACGATTAATGTCCTCCACATCGGGAACTGTTGTAGACCCTCTATTTGCATCACTTACATTAACGGCTGAATTGCCATCGACTCCATTAAATTTTTTGTAGCGTTCTAAAACATTTCCTGATGAATTCAAATAATACGTGTAATCATCGGCAGCGGGGTCGGTTTCGGAAGCGTAATTGGTATATACTTGTGCTTCTTGGTCGTTTTTTAATCCATCCAAACCAATATCTTGATTCCCTCGGTTTTCGACATTGGTATCAAAGGCGTATATTAAGGATTGCGAGGCGGGAACATCGCCCCAAATGGGTTTAGGAGTAACCAATATTTGATCTGGTCCTAAACCATTCTCATATTGTTTTCTTCCATCTTTCAACACATCCTCTGAAACTTCTCCTAAATTGAAATAAATTTTTCCTGAATTATCCAAATTGGTTTTTCCATTACCCACATAAGGATCTAAAACCCAAAACTGAATGTATTCTACGTTTCCTTGTTCAAAATTAGTAGAACTTATAGAACGCATAATTCCCCCAAAATTATCTTTGGGATTTGAAGCAAAATTAGAACCATTGTTATACGGCCCTCTTTCTGATGGATAGTAACTCAAATCCAAGGTACTAACCACTTGCGTTTGTCCTTGGGCAATATCTGTATTGGGGTACAATTCTTGACTATAAATTCTTCGAGTACTGTTTAATGACAAATCATCATTAGAAATTCCAGTAGGTTTTTGAACATAAAAAACAGGATCAATAGCGTACCAAGCGAGTTTTGCTCTTTTGAATCCGTAGCTTAAATCATTAGCACTTTCGTTAAAGTTATAGATGCTTTCGGCATCATTTACGGGCGTTGAAGCCAAACTCCACGAATATGGCGAACGCATATCGATGGTAGATTGCGAGCCTTCAAAATCATCTACATAAATAGTAGATTCGCCTTGAAACTGATCTGCTTTTGGAGAATCTGGTCTCAAAAAAGCAATTTCACCTCGCACCGAAAGATTTGATGGCACATCGGTATCGATATTAGGCAATTTATTGGCTAGGCGAGTCAAGAACGGTACTTCGGTAGCGAAGTTGGTATTGAATCCAAAAATAGTATTGTTTACAGATTCTTGTCCAAAACTTGATTTTTGTGTAAACGGTTTTTCGGTCATTTTCAAGAAAGTAGCGCCAACAACAAATTTTTCAGAAATTTGATGTTCCACGTTTACTCCCATAAATCGACGGGTTTGCTGCCCAAACACCGAATTATTTTCTAAAGAAACCTCAATTGGCGTGTTTGATGCTTGTAGTGAAGCGTCCAAAATTTGAACTCTACCTAATTGATAATTCACGCTATAATCAATCCCCTCTACTAATTTTCGCCCTCCTGCGGTAACTACAACTGAACCTTGTGGCACGTTGAAAGCCCCAATTGGGATTCCGTCCCCACTTGAGGATTTGTATTTTCCACGCAATAAAAACTTATTTTTGTCACTGTCTTGTAACGCACCTGATTGGGTACTTTTGTACATGCTTCTAAACACATATTTTTTTTGATTGGCATTGTAAGTGGTAGGATCGCTGTAGGTTTCTCCTGAATTTTGGTTCTTTAGTTTAGAAAAAAGAAGTTCCCCAAAAGGCTCTTTGGTCGTAAATATAATTCTTCCGTTTTGCGCATCGATAGTGAGTCCAGGCATAAAATCAAAAAAACCATCCCCGCCAGCCTGTGGATCGTTATTATAATTAAGTTTGTCTAAATTGAATACTTTGAGCAAAGGCGTTTCGGCTACTTTATTAGCATCTGTGGGATTGGAAGGAAAAGGTGTTCCAGAAACTTCTGTGATATAATTTAAAGGAGACGGATCTGTGTATAAAATATTGAATCTAAAATCTTCTTGTTTTAATTGATATCCGCCGGGTATTTGATAAATGTTTTTCATCATCAAATTCCAAATTGGGTTATTGACATTTGTCAGATTACTCTTCAACATTTTCAACACCAAACTTTGTGTAATAATCGCTTGCGTCGAATTGTTGCTTCCGCCAACAACCGTTGTGGCATCCACTCCATCATTACCAAATTCCCCTACTTGATACACTTTATCGCCTATGGTGTATTGATAAGCTACAGCAAGAACCTCATCATTAGACAACCGTTGTTGCAAGGAAATATATCCTAATTGCGCATTGTAAGTGTACTCGTTAGCGTTTAATTTTCGGGCATTCTCGAGTTTCGAATAATCTTGTCCTTCGCTAACTGTTGCGTTAAAACCTGAATTAGCAGTTGCAATTTCTCGTATTTTACTGTTCAACAAACCCGTTCCAGCAGTTATTTGTGCAGGATCATAATCATTGTTGGTATTGTCCGAAGGCGAATCGGCTGGGTTGTTAAAAATCCCAGTCGAAGGATTCAGAACTACAATTTCACTATCCGCAAGACCGTTCAATTGCGACTCTCCTAAATCCTGAAGTGCGATGATATTACGCAAGTTATTGGAGGTGGTGCTTACTCTATTTTGCTTATTGGTTACCCAAACTTCGATTCTAGAAATTTGAACCCTACTGTCAATAAAAGGATAATTTTTTATCGAAGCATCGTATTTATTTCTAAAATATTGGGATAGAAAAAAGTGGCGGTCATTGTCATAATCCAAAGCAAAAATATCAAAATTCTGAACTGTTCCACCGCCTTCAGCAACGACGCTTTTGGTTTTGGATTTTTGTTCAGAAAAAATGCCTGTAACTGTAGTTTTACCAAATTGCAATTTTGTTTTTACCCCAAATAAGCTTTGCGCACCCCGAATCAAAGTACTGTTCAAGGGCATACTTACGTTTCCAACTTCGATTTTTTGAATAATATCATCTTCGGTAGGGGCGTATTCTAACTTAATTAAATTTTGAAATGCAAATGTGGATTGGGTGTCATAATTAGCATTTACATTGAGTCGAGTCCCAAGTTTTCCCATCAAACTCATGCTAATTCTTTGATTAAAATCAAAAGATGTGCTGGCTCGATTTCTAGGTGATAAAGAAGGATTATCTTGTTTAGTGTACCGCATTCCCAGATCCATTTCTACGGAACCCGTTGGTTTTACATCGATGGTATTGCTTCCAAAAATAGATTCGAACAAACCTGATTTTATGTAATATCTTGGTAACAAATCCTTTTTGGCAACCTCGCTTCCTTCTTTTTTGCCATCAATTGCATCGCTTTTCTTCTTGAAATAATCCCGTCTAGCCTCTTTCAAAACTAAATTCTCGTATTCTTTTGGCGTTAAAATAATAGGATAATTAATAGACAAACCATCAACGGTATTAGTATACACATACCGATCCGTAACGGGATCATAGGTGTAACTAGATAGGATACTTTGTGGGTCTTTTATTTGGATTTTCCCAACGGAATAACCCGTTTTAATAGTATCCTGAACCTCTTGTTTTACTTGTGCTTGCGATACAAAACCGCCAAATAAAACCAGAAA
This sequence comes from Flavobacterium restrictum, assembly GCF_007097245.1. Classification (GTDB taxonomy): domain Bacteria; phylum Bacteroidota; class Bacteroidia; order Flavobacteriales; family Flavobacteriaceae; genus Flavobacterium; species Flavobacterium restrictum. The sequence goes on from NZ_VJZT01000002.1 coordinate 366,317, forward strand.
AAAAATACAAATTTTACGCATACAATTCGTGTTTCTTGAGTGTTTTTTATAAGCTTTTCAATGCCTTTTTTATGATAGATTCCACCGTGGCTTCCGGATCTTCTTTGACAATTTTATCAATGACTTTTTCGGAAGTTTTTCGAACAAAACCTAAAACCTCCAAGGCAGATAACGCCTCATCTCTATTTGTATTGCTTTGAGACATAGAAACTTCGTCCAGATCATACAATTTTAAGACTTTATCTTTTAAATCAAGAATGACCCGTTGGGCAGTTTTAGTCCCAATTCCTTTAATGGATTGAATGGTAACCACATCGCCAGAAGCAATAGCATTGATAATTTGTTTGGGATCTAATGAAGAAAGCATTGTTCGTGCAATGCTCGCTCCAATCCCCGAAACAGATAACAATAATCTAAAAATTTCCCGCTCTGATTTTTCTATAAAACCAAATAACGTATGCGAATCCTCCTTGATTTGCAGGTGCGTAAATAATTTTATAAAATCAGTATTGGGAAGTAAAGAGTAGGTGTGCAACGAAATATTGACGTGATAGCCTACGCCACCGCAGTCAATGGTGACGTGCGTTGGTGTTTTTTCGGCTAATTTCCCTTGTAAATGTGCTATCATTTATTTTTTAATGTTTCAAATATACCCTAATTCGTATGAAATGGCGTTGCCTATTATAAAGCTATCGTTATCCTTTTCTTAAGTAATGGTATTGTTTTTTCTTTTCTCTTTTTCTTGTGCATCAATTACTGCAATTGCTGCCATATTGACCATTTCTTCGACACTAGCTCCCAATTGAAAAATGTGTACTGGTTTACCCATTCCTAACATTATTGGGCCAATCGAATCTACTTTATTCAATTCTTTCAACAATTTATAAGTAATATTTGCCGATTCTAAATTAGGAAAAATCAAGGTATTTACTTTTTTGCCCGCTAGTTTAGAAAACGGAAATTTAGCTTTGAGCATCTCTGGATTTAATGCAAAATCAGCTTGAATTTCACCATCAATCACCATATCAGGATGGTGTTCATGCAAATAAGCAACTGCATCCCTAACTTTGGCCGCACTTGCATTAGTAGAAGAGCCAAAATTAGAAAACGAAATCATCGCAATTACTGGCTCAACACCAAACATTCTGGCGGTTTTGGCGGTCATAATGGCAATTTTAGCCAAATCATCGACAGTTGGGTTGATGTTTATAGCAGTATCCGACAAAAACATAGGCCCACGAGCCGTCATCATAATATTAGTAGTAGCCACAATCGAAGCGCCTGCTGCTTTATCAATTAATTGCAACATGGGTTTCACCACAGAGGGATAACTTCTGGAATGTCCCGTTACTAGAGCATCGGCTTCAGACTCATTGACCATCATGGCGGCAAAATAATTTCTTTCGCGCATTAGTTTTTGAGCATCCAATAGGGAGATTCCTCTTCGTTTTCGGGTTTGCCAATAGGTAGTGGCAAATCTATTTCGTCTTGCTTCCTCTTCTTTTTCTTTGGGATCAATTATGGGTACTAGGGCATCAAAACCAATTTCGGCTTTTAACTCTAAAATTATCTCTTTGTTTCCTAATAAGATGGGATGACCTATGCCTTCCTCGAATACAATTTGTGCTGCTTTGAGCACGTCTAAATGATCGGCTTCGGCAAAAACGATTGTTTTAGGATCCATTTTGGCACGATTGGTTATCAATCGAACCATTTTGTTATCATTACCCAATCTATCTAATAATTCCTCTTCGTATTTTTTCCAATCAGTAATGGGATACAAAGCCACGCCAGAATCCATAGCCGCTTTGGCAACAGCCGGAGCAACAATAGTAATTAAGCGGGGATCAAATGGTTTTGGGATTATATAATCACGTCCAAAAGTCAATTTGGTAGCACCATAAGCCACATTTACTTGCTCTGGCACAGATTCTTTGGCCAATAAAGCGAGTGCTCTAACCGCTGCCATTTTCATAGCTTCATTAATTTTGGTGGCTCTAACATCCAAAGCGCCTCTAAAAATATACGGAAACCCAAGCACATTGTTGACTTGATTAGGATGATCCGATCGTCCCGTTGCCATAATAACATCTTTACGGGTTGCTATGGCCAAATTATAATCAATTTCAGGATCTGGATTTGCCATCGCAAAAACAATAGGATTATCAGCCATTGCCAATAACATTTGGGGCGACATAATATCGCCTGTAGACAATCCTAAAAATATATCTGCTCCAGTCAAGGCTTCTTCAAGGGACATTGACGGAATATCTTGGGCATATTTCAACTGCATTTGGGAGAGCGCAGGATTGTTTTTGGTCAACATCCCCTTGCTATTAAACATCAAAATATTTTCGGTTTTCACTCCTAATAAAACATATAAATCAGCACAAGCAATTGCTGCCGATCCCGCTCCAGAAACGACCATTTTTACGTCTTCGGCTTTCTTACCCGCTAATTCTAACGCATTGATCAAAGCAGCCGAAGATATAATTGCCGTTCCGTGTTGATCATCGTGCATAACTGGGATGTTCAACTCTTCGACCAATCGTCGTTCGATTTCAAATGATTCTGGGGCTTTTATATCTTCCAGATTAATTCCGCCAAAAGTAGGTGCGATATTTTTAACGGTTTGAATAAATTCTTCGATATCCTTGGTGCCAATTTCGATATCAAAAACATCAATATCGGCAAAAATTTTGAACAACAATCCTTTGCCTTCCATTACTGGTTTTGATGCTTCGGGACCAATATCACCAAGTCCCAAAACAGCGGTACCATTAGTAATTACAGCCACAAGATTGCCTTTGGCCGTATATTTATAAACATTATTGATGTCTTTTGCAATTTCCAAACAAGGCTCTGCAACACCCGGAGAGTAGGCCAATGACAAGTCTCTTTGGGTGGCATATTTTTTGGTTGGAACTACCTGAATTTTTCCTGGAGTTGGTTTTGCGTGGTATAGTAAGGCTTCTCTTCTTTTGCTATTCTTATCCATTTTTTTATGATTTATTCTGACTCACAAAGATATAAGTCTTGATTTAAAAAGGAAGCTTTTATACTATTCTTTTGTAAAAATGAAAATAGCCGCATAAAAGCAGCTATTTTTATAAAACTCTAAACTATTTATTGCGAGATGTAGGTATTGAGATGGTGTATGGTATCCTTTTGCATGGCCATAATGGCTTTTACCACATCACTTATAGAAATAATCCCAATGACAATATCGTTTTCTATTACTGGTAAATGGCGTACTCGCTTGCTGTTCATGACCTCCATACAATAGTCAAAAGTATCCGATGGTTTGACTGTGACCAACTCGCTTTCCATAATTTCGTGAACAAAAGTCTCCTTGGAAGACTTATCTTTCAAAACGATTTTACGGGCGTAATCTCTTTCAGACAAAATGCCTTTCAAAACAGTCTCTTCGATGACCAGAATGGCACCAATATTTTTCTCACTCATTACAGTTAACGCTTCGAATACGGTGTTCGTAGAAAGTACTGAAAAAACATCCTTCCCTTTTGTGCTTAATATTTGATTTACAGTCATGTTACACTAAATTAAATTTATATAAAGTTAAAAAAAATAGCATACAAAAAACAAAAATCAGTATAATTTTGCTTTTAAAAAATCGTACCTGGCGAAGTGTCCTTGTTTAGGGCCTCTTTTAGAGTGTCATCCAAAATTTGCAATCCATATTGATAGGAAGCATTCATCCAACCAAAACCCTCTTTGGCAATGTAATCAAACTCGGTTCCTACATTCCCATATTCGGCAAAAACTTTATGAGAACTGGTTTCTAAATCAAATTTCTCCGGAATGGTTCCGTTGTATTCTACCGCATTTTTGGTAATGAGCCACAACCATCTGTAGACCATTTCCTGCGCTTTTTGATGGTAACCATACTTCAAGAGTCCTTCCCAAAGTAACATTTGATGGGGTGCCCATCCAAAAGGATAATCCCATTGTCGATGTGGTGCGTCTGGAGAAACTCCGGCAACACTTGCGGCCGTACTTCCTGTAATTCCTCCCATTTTTACAAATTGTGGCAAGGCAATTTCCACCAATTTTTTGGCTTGATTCTCGTTACACAAACCAGCCCAAAGCGGAAAGAACATAGTGGCCGCCTCAAATGGGAACTGCTTTTGGTTTACAAAATCATAATCAAAATACATTCCTGCGGTTTCATTCCAGCAGAGTTCGTTTATTTTTGCTTGTCTAGCCTGCGCCTTCAGTTCCCATTCTTGGGCAGTATAATGTACCGAGTTGGACTCAAAGCTGCCGTTAAAATATTCCTTAATCAGGTAAGCAATGTCTTTTTCGTATTTAAACAAAAAGCTATTGATATCAACCGAATTCAAATTGGCACACGTATTAATCAATCTATCCGTAGTGTCGTGACCACTTTCTCGTAAACTCCTATCGTGAACAAAATAAGCATCAAGATCAGTATCCACAAGCGTTCTATTCAAATACTGCTTTTCGAATTCACGAACAGAAAGATTGTATTTCTGGGCATAAGGTGCTAAAACATCATCAAAATGACCCGGCTCTACCTCAAACGGCATTCCCACACCATCTGATTTATAGCGGTTCAAACCCGTAGGAGTCAATCTATTCCCTGAAACCATCCAAACCGTATTATACTCTAAAATAACCGTTTCAAGGTGGCTTTGCAACCAGTCCTGACCCAGTTTTTTTTGTTTTAAAATATCAATTAACAAGGACGAATACAACGGCGGTTGCGTTCTGGTGAGGTAATAACTCCTATTGGCATTGAGAATTTTGCCGTAATGAATGATTTGGTATTTAAAATTTTCGGCAATAGCCATTGCTTTTTCCAACTGATTGTCTAGTAGCAATCCAACTGCAATAAAATAACTATCCCAGCCATACATTTCGTTAAAACGACCACCAGGTACCACAAACGGAACGCCTTGTAGACTGTATATTTTTTGTTCCAAAGCCAAAGCCAAAATGCCCGGTTTTGTATTTAACGTTTCGACATATTCCATCGAAAAATCTTCGGGGAGAATTGCCACTTCAAAACCTCCTACTTCTTGCTCTAATTCCTGAAAGTAAGCCACTCCTTTTTTGTCCTTGGCAGAAACATAAAGCGTAGGAATCGCATTGGTAGTTTTCTCGTCGTTAAGAATTTGCGCCAACCCTTTTTTATCAATCGTTCGGGTGAGTTCATTCCAATAATCTGTTTTGATTTTTCTCGAAATGCGCTCCACAGGATTTTCTTGAATAAAGTCCAAATCAATTTCGCCAAGGGCTACATTTTGCTCTTTAAGCACGGCTAATTCTTGTAGCAAATTCGATAAAAAATACGTTCCTTCTATTGCTACTTCTTGCTTGGTGGTTTCATCAACCAAAACGAATTTTTTGGGTCCCGTATCGTCTTTGGTGATTTTTTTATCATTATCGGTATCTTCTTGTAGCAATAAATCGCTGAAGGTTTGGTCTATATTAAGTAAGAGTTTCATGATTTAGCAGTAAGTTTTTTTAGAATGAAAAAAGAGATTAACAACAACGACATTGGAATTAAAGTATAAAAAAAAGCATTTTCAGGCCCTTCATTTTTAAACAAATATCCAATAATTCTGGAACCTAGCGTGCCTCCAAGTGCCGAAAATACAACAATTAAACCTGTCATTGAACTGTGCATTTTTTTGGGCAAAGCACTTAAAACAACTGAATTCAAAAGCGGATAAATAGGAGCGATAAAAAGTCCAACCAATGGAAATGCAAACCCTATCAAAGGAATATCACCAAGTGATTTTATTTCCTTTACCTCTAACCCAACTGCTTTGGGAAGAACAAAAATCACAATAAGCATTGCCATAATAATACAAAAACTCAATACCCAAATCCAGTTTATTTTTTTAGTAATTACCCCAGCCAAAAGTCGTCCTACCGCTAAAGTAATTGCCAAGATACTCGCCATCATAATACTAATATTTTGAGGCAAATGCAGTACTTTGCTATTAAATGTAGGCAACCAAGACATAATTCCTTGTTCAATCATGACAAACAAGAAAGCACTAATAACAAAAACTATCGTTAATAATTGAGCAAACAATTTGAACATTTGTGCAAAATCATCTGCTAAATTTACCCCAGGAATTTCGGTTTGCTTTTCGAATTTTGCAAAAAACAAAAAACAAAAAGAAAGTAGTGCCATTCCTGCCAAAAGCCAATATACGTTGAGCCAAGCATCTGGATTAGTATCCGAATTAAAGGCTGGAAACAAGAAATAAGCGAGTGCAATTCCTAACATAAAAACACCTTCTATACTACTCATCATACTGTTGTGTTCCTGTTGATTCTCCGTAATTGTTCCAATTAAGGAATATACCGAAACTTTTATCAAGGCAAATGAAACCCCAACCGTTGCAAAAAGAATTTTTGCGGTACCAAAGGAATTGCCAAAATACATACCAACACAAGCCACCGAAACCAAAGCAAGCCCAATTAACATAGCTCTTTTATAGCCAATTCGGGGTAAAAAAGAGGCTACCAAAAAAGACACTATAGCAATTGGCAAATCCTTAAAAGCCTCTAGAATACTCGCTTGTAATTCATCTACTCCATAATTTGCTTGTGATTTTAGAATTACAATTCCTACGCTATTTAGCAGAATTGCGAAAACAAAATAATTAAGATACATGGCAATCTTGACAGTGTTTTTTTGCATTATTTCTTGGTTTATTACTAGTTATACTTACGAATCCGCGTTCAAATATTCTTTAAAATTAATTCCTTCTGGAAGTCTGCCTACGTTTTGAAGTTTTAAAACGGCTAGTTTTTGGGCAATTGTTAAGGTTTCTTCCCAATTTTTATTTTCTAATTGAGCGTATAAAAATCCCGTCCAAAAAGCATCTCCAGCTCCAGTTGTATCTTTTATTTCATCGATGTGAGTGGCTTTCTGATGCACAAGTCCAAACTCTTTATCGGACAAAACCACACCACCTTTGCCTTTTGTCAGGCAAATCGTAGAAGCACCCAAGTCGTGAAAATAGTCAAATATATAATCTTCGGTTTTTGATTCGGCAAAAAGGCGGTAACAATCATCTTCGCTTAATTTCACTAATGGATTTGTGGCTAAATATTCTGCTAGAACCCGTTTGGCTTCTTCCCGATCAGGCCAAATTCGTTCCGAAAAATTAATATCAATACTCGTTTGCAATCCCAATGCTTTGGCTTTCTTGGCACTTTCTATCAACGTGGTTCTGGCTGGATTTTTGCTCAAAGCAAAACAAGTGGTATGAAAAATTTTGGCACTTTGGAGCAATTCATCGGTTATTTGAGTTGCATTTATTTGGTAATCTGCTTCCCGATACGGAATAAAATCTGGTGTTCCAGTAGATTTAGATACAAATATCACCGAAGTGGGCTCCGTATCCGATTTACGGACTTGGGAAGTAATGACGTTATTTGCCTTTAATTTCCTAACGATATATTCCCCCAAACCGTCTTGTCCACAAGTTGCCACCAGAACGGATTGCAGTCCTAATCGAGCGGCATTTACGGCAACATTTGTTGGTGATCCGCCTAGAAAACGGTGGTAATCTTTGGTTCTATTGATGGATGTATTTACTTCGTGACCTATAAAATCTATGAGTACTTCACCAGCACATACGATGTCTATTGTTTTTTCCAATTTAAATAAAAAATTTAAAATTTGTATAGATACTTTGATGCAACATTACGGTTGCTGCGGCACTCCAGGCACATAAAGGAACTCCGTTAGGCGCTTTGGTTTGAGAGTTGAAGTTTTCATAAAAACTAAAATCCTCCCTTGCATTGGCTTCGTTTATAGCATCCAAGAGTTGATTTGCTTCCTGATTTTGCCCTTTGGTAAGTAATGCTAAACCATAAAAACCATTAACCATAGCCCAACTTCCACCGTTATGAAATTCGTTTGGGTAATTCCTGAATTCGTATTTGCAATTGTTTTTTAGCAAATTCCAATCTAAATCTGATTCTAGAATTGGTGGCCAAAAAGCGGGTAATAATTGCATCGGCATTTCAGCTTTTAACGAAAGTGAATAGGATAGTATAATTTCTTGAAATTCTAGAGAACCTATATTTAGACACAATGCCAATGAGTTAGCAAAAGCATCAAATTGGGTTTTGTACCCCGCTGGCGAGAACGAGCACGGCATATAGTTTTGAATATTGGCCTCTTGATACGCTCGCTCGTGGTACTTTTCGCCTGTAGCATTTGGTGTGAAATTAATTTCGAGTTGGGTCGTTATTGTATTAATTTTGGCTGTAATAATTTCGCTTTTGGCAAAATAATTATAGCTTTTTAGAGCCCAAACCCGTAGCAATTGGTCGTACAAAACATAGCCATCCGTAATGTATTCATCGGCCCAGTTTCCTGATAGGGGCACATACAAAAGTCCTTTGTTATTAAACTCCCAAGCTTCTAGTAATTGCAAGCATTTTTGGATATTGCTATCGTATTTTTTGACAAAACCAGTATCTTTTGTAAACAAAGCATACTGACAAATCCCAATAACAAACCAGGTTACAGCATCGACTCTTCCTGCCAAACCGCCATAACTCACCTCGACAACTGCCCCATTGGTCATCACATTTGAAGGAATTGTTCCGTTATGGTGCTGGTTGCGAGCTAGCGTTTCTAGTGTCGTTCGAAAAGTAGCAATCAAATCGGTATCGCCTGATGCTAATGCCGCCAAGCCGCAAATAACGCCGTCGCGAGCCCAAACTCTTTTGTAATTAGAAATGTTTTGAGCACTTGCAAAAAACCCTTGGGATGAAGAAACAGTTTTGAGTAATTCTAGTGCTTTATTGTATGGTAAATTATTCACTTACGGTCTCTTTTTTAGTTGTAATAAATAATGTAAAAACGGCACTAATAACAAGTAAAACACCTGCAAAAGTAATCGCTGATCTTGGATCATTATTTAAAAAATGCTTTAGAATATAACCAAAAGTGATTGTTTGAATAAACATTGGAATAACAATCATCATGTTGATTATTCCCATGTAAACACCGTATCGTTCCTTTGGAATTTGTGAAACCACCATCAAATAAGGGATTCCCATCATACTAGCCCATCCAATCCCAAAACCAGTAATTGCGGGAAACAATAAGTATTTATTCTCGATATGAGGAAAAAGTAAAAATCCAATTGCAGCCAAAATCAAACACGTAAAATGAACGTATCGAGCCGAATATTTTCTTGCAAAATAAACCAAACTAAAAGCCACAAGAAAGGTTACAATATTATACCATCCATTGACCAAGCCCGTCCAACTTACGGCTTCGCTATATAAATTCATATCTTTTTGAGGAGTTGTATGCCAAACCGAAAGCGCTATACTTTTGGATGAATTTTGCCAATAACAAAAAAGGGCATACCATTGAAACAAATACACCAAGGCCAATTGCCACATCACTTTTGGCATGTGTTGTATGGCTTTTGCAATATCAATAAATGGAGTAAAAATTGTTGAAGGTTCTGATTTCATTGCTTCCAACTCCTCGGGAGTAGGTGGAATTTCTTTGGTTGTATGCGAACTCCACCAAACCGATCCTATCGAACAAACGGCACCCAAAAAAAAGGAAGCGAAAACCCATGTTGGTAATTTTCCTGTGGTGCCAATAAAAATCATTGGAAAAATAAATAAAGAGACATTTGCTAATGTTTGTCCAAATCCTGTGAAAAAACTCTGCGCCTGAAAACCTACCGGTTGTTGCGCAGCATCAAGTTTATCCGCAATAAAGGCACGATAAGGTTCCATAGCGGTATTGTTACCAACATCTAATAACCAAAGTAAGCCAGCGGCCATCCATAACGAACTACTAAACGGAAATAAAAACAAGGCGATACTGCACACTAATGCTCCTATAAAAAAATAGGGTTTTCTTCTACCTCCTAATCTCGGCGACCATGTTTTATCACTCATAGCACCAATTATGGGTTGAATTAGCAAACCCGTTAATGGCCCAGCAAGATTCAGCAAAGGCAGTTGATCTGGGCTTGCACCAAGAAAATCATAAATAGGATTTACGGCACTTTGCTGTAAACCAAAACTATACTGAATCCCAAAAAAACCAACATTCATATTGATTATTTGCCAAAAACTTAATTTTAATTTCATACTCCTTTTTTATATTTACGTGTACAACCTTTAAAATTAATTTTAAAAACAACAATGGCGCCTTATTTAAAATAAAAAACGTTTTCGGAACAAGCGAAAACGTTTTCGATACGTATAAATAAAGTTACTTTTTTGGGTTTATTTTGTTTCAAATGGGATAATGATTTTGGTTTCCCACGAAAGTTCTTCTCCGCCGTTGAATGGATTGGCTAAAAACTGCTCTAAAGGAAGGAGTTTTAACTTGATATCGTGCTTTTTGGCATAATCCAATAAAGCAAACCAGGCTCTATCCGATGTTCTAAAATTACCATAATAAGTGGCTTTTAGTCCTTTCATTGCTGGTATGGTTTTAAATTTAACCAAATCATTTGGAATGATTTTAGTGTTTTTAGCAATAGGGAAACAGTAATTAAAATCGATTGTTTCCTTATCTAAATCCCAATTGGTTATTTCTACATACGGTTTGTCGATTATAGCAATTTTATTTTGATACAAAAAACCCGTAATATCAGAGTCAGTCATAATCATATTTTGTGCTTTTTCCTGCAAAACACTTTTTAAAGGAAGGTAAGCTACAAAAACCTCTTTAGAAACACCTTCGCCTTCGATTTTTACTTTAAATTTCTTAAGGTGCTCCTCCAAACCACTTTTTAAATCCTTTACTTTTTTTAGCTGTTCCACTTTAAAATTGGTGCTAAAAAAAGGAGCCGTAATCCTATTGTACAAACTATGACTTGTCTCTTTGATCCCCACATTTACCTTGGTTACCGAATCATTGATAGCATTTAATTCCCAAGTATATTCAAATTCTGAATTGGCGGTTTTCATTTCTTGTTTAATTAAATCAAAATTCCTTTTTTCAATAATGGTATAGTGTTCGTTGTTGCTTTTTGATTGCGTAGCAGACCATTCTTGAATTCCTTGAAAAACCGTTCCAGTGGCTGTTTTTGCTTTAAAAGAAATACAATAATCCGCCTCTTTTACAAATAAATACCACACCAAAAATACCGACAACGAAATGCTTAACCCAATTATAATTTTCTTTCTAATTTTCATTATTTTTTTAACATCTTTAATTTATTATTAATATAATTCCCAATATTTTTGCCTTGTTCTGCACCATTATCAATGGCAGCACGGTAATGAATACCACCATACAAACGACTAATTGACGCTTCAGCAGCGGCTTGTTTAAAAGACTTAAAAGACCTTTTTGGGATTCCAAAAGGAATTTCGGAATCATCTACATACGCAAAATTATCTCCAAAAATAACAGTCAAAATCACCGACGAACAATTAGAAATTACTGAATGTCCGCTGGTATATTCTGGAAACGGAGGCGTTTGTAATTGTGGTCGCCATGTTGGATCTATATTTTGATTGATATACGTTTCTGGGCGAACGACATTGGTTCTAAATTTTTCGTTCCAGCAACTAATAATGCTTTCAAAAACACCAATCGAGGTTTTGGTATATACAAAAACTGCGGTTTCAAAATCGGCATTTGTTTTCTTACACGCAATTTTGGTAATATTCATCCAGTGTGCATCTGGCGAATTTTTCTTCTTGGCAAACATCATGTGTCCTTGTGTAATAGTTGCGTACGGATTGCAATCCCAAAAAGTAGCAATTACGGACTCCTCTGGAACAACATCACTTTTGGCATTCTCCATGGCTATTAATTTTTTGGAAATCATATTTCCAACGTCATAGGTTTCCTTTGCTTCTTTGTAAAAAGGCGAATTTTTATCGGTTGAAAAAGCATAGGGTGCTTTTGGTTTAAATTGCGAAGCCGAATCAGCTACCAAAGTTCTAATTTCGCCCCAATGTGGTTCGACTGCGTCCATATAAGCAGGCGGTGTAGGTTGCCAACGACCCAGTTGATTGGCATAAACCGAATATTTAGAAAAAGTTCTCGTTTGCTTGTAATTATCTTTCCCCATCCATTTCTTGATTCTTTCGACCACTTTCAAGGCATATTCTTTTGAAACATCAAATTCTTTTTGATTCTCTGAACCCCATTTTTGATACAAACTATCTCTGTATTTTGCTAATGCATCTTCGGAAAAAATCAATTGTTTACTCACTTCCATGTGTGCAATAAGTGCTGCTAATTTTTGGTTTACCCCACTTTTAGGATCTAGTTTAGGTATGGAATCCAATCCTTTTAACTGTCCTTGCAAACTCTGATATTTGGCACTATTTTGAGCCAAGATTTCATAAGCTGCAATATTAGGATACACATAAATTCGACTCGCAACAGGTGGCGAAAAAATATCATGTACCATAATGGCACTCACCGTATCTACAGCGGCACAGTAATCGCTTGTTGTTACGCTAATTGAGGCTTCTTTTTTACAGGAAATAAAAAGAAGACTCAAAGCAACTATTATACTAATTTTAAGTTTCATTTTGATGGTTTTTTGGGTATTTTGATTTTAAATCTTTAGAAATTAATCGGTTTAATTTTTTGCCGTTGGTAATTCGTAAATTTCGATTTTTTTATTATTGATGGAAATGAGCAGGTATTTTTTGCCTTTAAAATTTACGATATCCAAATGTCTTACCGCTTTTTGAGTCAAGTCAATCCCAACTTGATTTCCCAAAAATATAGTTTTATCACTTTTAATCAATGCTCCCGAAAAACCATCAAAACGACTGTGATACGGCGAAACACCAAAATAATTCCCTGCGGCAAAAACTTCTTCTTTGGCATCTGCATCAAAATTGGCTTTTACAAAACAAGTAATGGGAGCCACTTGCATTTTATTCGCAAAAGGTACGAACGTAAACTTGCCTTTGTCGTTTCTTAAATAACCAGATTTCAGGTTGTGAACTTCATACAATTTGGCACTTTCGAGCATTTTGGGATCAAAAACTTCTTCTAAAGTTTTTCCTGCAAAGGATTTGTAGCTATTGAATTTTTTCTTGAGCATCCCGCTAAATTCCTCGGTAAGTTCATCAAGTCCCATTGTGGTAAAATAGTTTCCTCCTTTTTCGATGGCGACAATAGTTTCAAAAGTTTCATTTTTATCAAAATCATCGTAATACATTTTCATTGGGAACTCTTGAGAAGCTTTAAACTTCGAATTCATTCCCCAGTTTCCAATTAAATAATCTTGATCTCCATCCTGATCTACGTCAAATGCGATGATGGATTGCCATAAACCGTTGCACTTTTCGGGCAAAAGACTTTCGGTAACATCCTTAAACAGCCCTTTTGTATTGGCAAAAAATGTTGGTTTCATCCATTCACCCACAACAATCAAATCGGTTTTTCCATCATTATTGAAATCAGTAAAAATAGCATCCGTAACCATTCCAATTCCTTCGAATGTTTTGTTTTGAACAACCGAGAATTTCCCTTTGTTGTTGTTCAACAAATAACAATCTGGCGCACTTCCAAAACGATTAAATTTTGAATTATTACCAATAAACAAATCTAAATCGCCATCGCCATCATAATCAAATGCTTTGACAACCGAGGCATTTTGACGCAATACTGGTAAAACTGCATTCGTTAGTTGATTCCCCAAATACAAGCGATCTTGCAAATTTTGTGCGTTTTCGCCATTCCCAGATGCAACATATAAATCATTATTTTTATCTTGATTAAAATCTCCAATTACGGCAGAAGCATCCTCAAAAATAGAGTCTTTTTCTAGCGTTGGATAGGCTTTTTTAGCAAATCCATTGGTAGTTTGAAGGTAAATTTCCGAAGCTCTTCCGGAGGCTGCACCAAAGAAAATGTCGTCTTTTCCATCGCCATTCAAGTCACCAACAGCTGTTGCTGCACCACGATCCGACCGTTGGTAAGGGATTAGTTTTTGAGCCGTGAAATCAACATAATGATTTTCTTGATGTATAAAATCAATGCCTAGATTCGTTACTTGCTTGAAAACAGGCAAAACTGTGGGATGCAAACGAGTGTAATTAAATGGTTTTCGGTTGGCATTTGCCTTAATAATAAGCATTTGATTGGTTTTTACCTGTTTTAAAGTCTGATACGTTTTGTCAGGCCAAATCACCACAAGCGAATCAACGATTGCTGTTTTCCCATATCCAAAATGAATTATTGGCTCGGAGGAGGATTGAAAACCTCTGGTAGTTTGCAACTCTTTGTATTGCTTCACTCCTTTTACATACGAGATTACTTTTGTTCCAATCCCAAAGGTGTTTTTACCCTCAAATTGCAGTTTAAGCTTCAAATAATTAGACTTTGCATTGGTTAGATTGATGTAAATAGAGGCAGCACTATTCAAATTATTAGTCACCACATCCAAATCGCCATCGTTATCCAAATCCGCATAACCTGTTCCATTAGAGATAATCGAATCATTTTCTATCCAATCACTAGACCTGTTTTTGAATTGCAAATCGGCTGCTCCTTGAAAAACATAATTGGTTACATTGCCTTTTGGCATTTTTTTCAAGGCTTGTTTGTCTAATAATTTTGTGGTGTTTATTTTGCTTTTTATCTGCTCATTCGAAAAATATTTGACATAATCCAAATCATTGGGACGTTTTGGAATTCCGTTAGAAACAAAAATATCCTGCTCGCCATCTTGATCATAATCTGCAAATAAAGCACTCCAACTCCAATCTGTAGCGGCAACGCCACTTAACAAAGCGGTTTCGGTAAAGTGATTTCCCGCTTGGTTTATTTGCAACATATTGCGGGTGTATTGGTAATGATAGCCTAGTTTTTCGGTTCTTAATTTTAGCATTTGCACATTATCATCACCCAAGGATGATTTGAGCACTTTTTCGTTTTCGGGAAGCATGTCCAGCGTCATCAAATCTGGAAATCCGTCATGATTAATATCGGCAGCATCCACTCCCATAGAAAACCGACTCGTATGCCCAAAGTGATTTTTCAAACTCTCGGTAAACGTCCCATTACCATTATTCAGGTAATAGTAATCGTCCTCGTGAAAGTCATTACAAATATAAATATCGGGATACCCATCTAGGTTAAAATCCGAAATTGCAATCCCCAATCCGTAGCCATTAGGCCCGCCAAAAATGCCTGCTTGTTGACTTATATCTACAAACTTCCCGTTATCGTTTCTAAATAATTTATCGCCACTTTCAAAACTTCTATTATTTCTAATGTTGGCATTTCCAAATGAAGCTTCAGAATGTACGGCTTGATTCAAAAGGTACATATCTAAATCTCCGTCACCATCAAAATCAAAAAAGGCTGCAGAAGTACTGTAATTGTCTAAATCCAAACCATATTCAGCAGCACTTTCTGTAAACGTATTGTCCTTATTATTGATAAATAATTCATTATGCCCTTCAAAACCATTGATTCCTACAACGGCGCAAACGTAAATATCGAGATAGCCATCGCCATTTACATCGGCCATGATGGTTCCCGTTTTCCAGTCGCTTTCGCCCGCTACACCTGCTTTTTGGGTAATATCCTCGTATTTGTTATTTCCTTTGTTCAAATACAATTTGTTTTTGCCTTGATTAGACGAAAAATAAATATCGACCAAGCCATCATTATTAATATCGCCAAGTGCCACACCGCCACCATTGTAATAGTAGAGGTAATCTAAAATCGAAATATTTTTGGATGGATCTAAATCGTTTTTGAAAGTAACACCACTCTCCTCCGAAGGTAATTTTACAAATAATTGATCTTGTTTTTTGGCACAACTAGCAAATACAAGGGACAAGAGGAGTATTTTAAAAAAATTATTCATTACGTCTAAAGAGTTTAGGAGTATCATTATTCATGGCCGCAATAATAGCAACCCCATTATTTTTATTTTTAATTGTTGCGATGTGTTTGGCTTCGCCTTTTATCATAAACCCAGATTTATCATAGGCTGTCCAGGTAAAAGTTCCGTTCTTGTTGCCTAACAAAACACTACCATAGTTAGCGTCTAATCGAGCAAATTGTGGCTTGAATTCATACTGATTTCCTCCCAAAATAATATCCAAAAATCCATCTTTATTAATATCCAAAGTACAAATGGTATTCACACAAGAAAACTGTACTTCTCTTGGCAAGGCTCTCATTTCAAATTTTCCGCCGCCTTTGTTGATAGCAATAACGCTCTCTTGAATCACAGCCGTTTTTTGAATGGAATTATCCAAAACTTCTTGTGGAAATAATTCCTGGAATGATTTTTTGGCATAATCGGCAAAACTCAAATTCTTCTTTTTGACCATTGGGATTTGTGCTGTCAACTCTTTTTTGAGAGAAACGGGCATATCCTTACCTCCAATTGATTGCGTAGCAATTTGTTCGATAGTACCATTATTATCAAAATCATTGATAAACAATCGCATTGGGTTTGTTGCGCTGGCTTTGTAAGGAGTATTAGTTCCTTTGTTGCCTAAAATCAAATCTTTTTTGCCATCATTATTAACATCAACACAACTTATTGCATTCCAAAAACCGGTATAACTGGTTATATTTGATTTAAAAACAGTTAATCGTCTTCCCGTATTTTTGAAAATTTGTGGAGCCATCCAATCGCCTACTACGATTAAATCTTTCTTACCATCCCCATCAATATCTTCCCAAACGGCAGCGGTAATCATTCCTGATTCATTGAGTTTAAAAGCTTTTTTATTGGTAACATCTGCAAAGTTACCTTTGCCATCATTTTCTAACAATAACTGTTTTGGGTCAATACCATAAACACCAGGAACACTCCTGCTGCCAATAAATACATCTGTATCGCCATCATTATCAAAATCGCAAGGAGCAATTACGGATACATTGTTATTGGTTGTTGGGATATTAGTTTTACTTTTTGCAAAAATTCCTTTACCATTATTCAGGTACAAACGATTTTTATAATTGGATTGATCGGCTTTTTCGTTCCCTCCTGATCCAACTAATAAATCTAAATCGCCATCGCCGTCAGCATCAAGGAAACTAGCTGCAGTATCTTCGTAATTAGCGTCTAAATCCAAATCAGATTGTTTGGTTGCTGTAAAATTAGTAGTACCCGTATTCAAATATATTTTCCCTGCTGCGCCTTTGGCTCCGCCAATAAAAACATCCTCATTCCCGTCGCCATTAACATCGGCAACTGCTAGAGAAGGTCCTTCTTGCGAAAGCATTTTGGAAATTAAACCTTCATAATCAAAATCGATATAATCATTTTCTTTATGTGCTAGGAAAGGGGTTTTGGTCTCTACAAAAAACGGTTTTGGTTTAGCTGTTTTAACAACATACTTTGATTTTGCATCAGCAATAGTCAACGTATAAGTGGTATTGCCAGTAATTTTTTTAATTGTTTGACAGGTAGCATTAGGCCAAATAACTTGTAGGGAATCAATTTTTTTTGTGCCAATACCAAAAGTCATTGCATATTCTACCGAAGATTGAAACCCTCGAGAAGGGATTAATTCTTGTCTAATTATTTCTTTGCCCGAGAACAATTGCACCACACTTCCTATGGCAAACTGGTTTAGTCCATCGCCTTTTAGTTTTACTTTTATGTACTTATTGGTTTTCTTTTTCTCCGAATTATTTTGATAGACGAAAGCTTCCATATTTACATTATTCACGACTAGATCTAAATCGCCATCGTTGTCTAAATCGCCATAAGCAGCACCATTAGAAAAACTAGGAGTATCCAATCCCCAATTTTGGGCTTGATTGGTAAACGTTAAATTTTTATTGTTTTGATAGGCGTAATTGGGTATGGGTGTGGTTGGCATTTTGGCAATTATATTTTGCATTTCTTCTTTTTTGCCCGTTACAGCCATGCGCTGAATAAAGGTGTTTGCAAAAAAGTCCATGAAATCTTGATTGGTTAAATCATTATAAATCCCGTTGCAAACATAAATATCTTTGTACCCATCGTTATCCATATCAAATAATAAGGCGCCCCAACTCCAATCCGTTTTGGCTACACCTGCATAATTGGCAATCTCGTTAAACTGGTTGTTTCCATTATTTACTTGCAAGGTATTTTGCATGTATTGGTAATAAAAATCAAGGTTTAATTTTCGGGTAAACAAATCGTAATTGTCAAAACTGGTCACGTTTTTGGTGCGTTCGTCCCCTTCGGGTAACATATCGGTCACAAAAACATCTGCTTTTCCGTCGTTATTAATATCAGCCATATCAGCACCCATCGAGGATTGACTTGTATGTGATGCCCAGCTTTGTATTTGTTCTGTAAAAGTGCCGTTTTGATTGTTGATGTACAAATAATCACGTTCAAAAAAATCATTTGAAATGTAAATATCCGGATACAAATCCCCGTTTACATCGCCTACGGTAACGCCCAGACCAAAACCAATTAAGCTACCATAAATTCCTGCAGCTTCGCTTACATCAGTAAACTTCCCACTGTCATTACGAAGTAATTTATCACCTCCACCTTTTAGTATGTCGGGAACATTCCAGTCTTTATCTCGTAACTCTCTTTGGTTTGAATAATTAAGACTGCTTACAGGAATGAAACTATTGTTGAGGATATAACAATCTAAATCACCATCCTTATCATAATCAAAAAAGGCAGCATGAGTAGTGATACCAGTATCAGCCAGATTATAAGCATCGGCTTTATCTGTAAAAGTGCCATTTTTATTATTGATAAAAAGTTCATTTTTTTGATTTAGTCCTTTTGTATTACCAGCATTACAAACGTAAATATCAAGAAAACCATCGGCGTTGATATCGACCATTACCACTCCTGTTGACCAAGATTTGGTTCCCTCGACACCTGCTTTTTTAGAAATATCTTCAAATTTAAAATTCCCTTTATTGAGGTACAATTTATTTTGTCCTTGGTTAGAGGTAAAATAAACATCAGACAAACCGTCATTATTAATATCCCCAATGGCTACTCCGCCACCGTTGTAAAAATTTCTATATTTAAAGAGATTCATTTCCGGACCGTTTTTCACGGTATTAACAAATGTAACACCTGTTAATGAAGATTCTAGCTTGGAGAATAAGCCATCTTTTTTCTCTGAAGTATCATTGGAACAACTGGAAAAAATTAGTATAAAGAGAAGAAATAAAGTAAAACGATAAAACATATTATATGCAGTGTTTGTTAGGTAATTACAAAGATTAGAACTGCCTAAATTATATAATATTAAGTAATAAAAAAAAGAATTTTGGGAATTGTTTAAAAAAATAAAGAGGGTAATAAATTACCCTCTTTATAACTAACTCAAAACATAATAATAGTAAACAAATTTTTATTAGTACCCTGGATTTTGCGATAAGTTTGCATTAAACAAAGCATCTGCTGGTATAGGGAACAAAATGTATTTAGCATCAGAAACGTATGGTTTTAATTCTCTTGCTTCCAAGAATTTACCAAAACGAACCATGTCATTTCTTCTCCATCCTTCTAACCATAATTCTTTACCCCTTTCAAGGTAAACACCATCAAGGGTAGCTGGTGAAGCAGCTTGACCAGTTCTAGCAGCTATATCAGTCATGATAGTACCTACACTTCCTGAACCACCTCTTAATACAGCTTCAGCTTTCATCAACAAAGCATCAGAATAACGCATAAATACAAAATCATTTTCTGGAGTACCTATGTTAGCAGCATCTGGAATGTATTTTTGCATTCTAATACCTGCAGACTCTAAAGTTGCACCACTTGTGATAAGTGTTACAGCAGGAGTATAAATTAATGGTTGTCCTAGAGGGTTAGCTGTCGTTTTAATTCTATCACGAGCTATTTCAACTCCACCTGGCTTGTATATTTGACCAATTTGCAATCCAACTGGATTACCAAAAGCAGCAATAATTTCTGGAGTAGAATATTTAATACGCTTGTCATTTGCATTAAATTTATTGTAATATTCAGCTACAGTAGAAAAACCATTCCATCCATCAGGAGTTTGGTTGTAGTGCATAGACATTCTCCAGTGATACTGAATTCCTCCACCTGCTCCACCTCTAACATTTTTAGAAGAGAATAAAATCTCTGGAGACGTGTTGTTTTCTGGTTTAAAGTTATCCCAATAGTTACTAGCTAAACTACTGTTTATTGCATTAACGTTTTCAATAACTTTATTCATATCCCCAGCTTCAAAAGTATAAGGCCCTGCTGCTGCAGCAGCAGTAAACACCCCTTTATTCAAGTATATTTTTGCTAATAAAAAGTGAGCTGCATCTGCATTTGCCATACTGGCATCTCCAGCAGTTCTTGCAGGCAATTGAGAAACTACTGCTTCTAATTCACTAATTATAAAGCCAGTAGCTTCTGCTCTTGTCCATACTTTTGGATCATCCGTTAAAGCTGAACCAGCTTCTCTATAAGGTGCTTGACCAAATAAATCGACAACATTGTAATAGTAAAATGCTCTTAAAAAACGAGCTTGTGCTACTTCTGCAGGGGTCCCATTTTCAATAACTAAATTACAATTGTACACTTGAGACAACAAAGCATTCCAAGCATTTTTCACTTCATTGTGGTCTGGTGCCCAAGTATGAACGTGAATTTGTCGCCATGTAGCATTATCATCCCAGTCACCACCACGAGTTGGCCCAACCAAAGCATCTGTAGACATTTCATCCAAGGCAAACATTTGTCCTTGTGTTTGAAATCCTCTTAAACCTTCGTAAGAACTTGTCAATAATGATGCCGCATTAACCGGTCCACTACTTCCTCCTCCTATAACCACACCATCTAAAACTTCCTCATCTAAATTAGTACAACTAACACTAAAAACAAGTGTACTTGCAAATAAGATGGATTTTATAATATTATTTCTTTTCATTGTTTTTTTAATTAAAATGTTACGTTAAGTCCAACAGCAAAACTTTTTTCTCTAGGATATGATAAAAATTCCATTCCTGCAGAAGGTACTCCATTCAATTGTTTATCGGTATCAACCTCTGGATCAAATCCTGAATAAGGAGTGATTACGAATAAATTATTTCCATTTACATATAAACGAGCTGATTTAATTTTGAATTTCTCTAATGCATCACCTTTAAAAGTATATCCTAAAGTCAAGTTACCCATTCTTAAGAAATCGCCTTTTTCTAAATATTTAGTTGATGGTGAGTTAGGATCTCCCTGTGCTTGAGGAGAAGTTGCAGCTTCTTCAGTAGTGTTTCTTCCTCCAAGGAAAGCACCTTTAAAGAAATAAGCATTAGAAGTATTATTATAAATGTATTGTCCAAAAGCACCATAGAAAGAGGCACTAGCATCAAATCCTTTGTAAGTAAAGTTAGTAGAGAAACCAACGTTTACTTTAGGTAATGGCTGTTTGTCTAATATTTTTTTAGCAGCAGTACCTAATCCTGTGTCATTTCCAGCAGCATCTGCATAAACTGACATTCCATTAGCGTCATATCCTCTCCATTCGTATAAGAAATAACTATAAATTGGCTTGTCATTGGTGATAACTTGCGCATATGCTCCAGATAAACCTTGACCATTAATTCCTCCTGTAGCAATAAATCCAGCAAAATTAGTCATTTTGTTACTCAAGAAAGAAGCATTCCCCGAAACATCCCATGTGAAATCTTCATTTGAAATTACCTTATAATTTAAAGACACCTCAACACCTTTATTAATTAAGTTTCCAGGTAAGTTTTTGAAACGTGGAGACGGTGGCCCTGGTTGTGTAGCAGCAGCAGGAACTGGGAAAATCAAATCTTTAGTATCTCTTTGGAAATAATCAACAGAACCTGTCAATTTATTGTTAAGAAATTCAAAATCTGCACCCACACCATATGATTTAGTAGTTTCCCACTTCAAATCAGCATTAGCATTTGTATCAACATTCAAAGAACCATTCAATCCGTAAGACCCTCTTGCAATAGCAGAGTTAGGAGCAAATTCTTGATTTCCTGTGATACCATAGTTCCCTCTAATTTTGAAACTATTCAACAAACCTTCTTTATCTTCGATTACTTTATACCCAAGACCTACAGATGGGAAATAATCGTATTTGTTATTAGCTCCTAATTTAGTAGAACCATCAGCACGTAATGTAGCAGTTAACAATAACTTTTTGTAAATTGTTGCGTTTATTCTTGCAAAATAAGATTGTAATTCCACTCTGTTTCTGTAAGAATAAGCTCTGTATTCATTTTGTAAACCACCTTCGATATTGTCTATTAAATTTGTTTGTGCAATATCATATCCTTTACCTGTTACAAGATTTCCGTCTGCGGTATAATCGTAGTATGAATAGCCAAGTAAACCATCAATATTTAAATTATCACCAAAATCATTATTATAATTCAAAGTATGTTCAAATGTTCTATTGAATTTATTTTGATTGTTAATAGCTGCTTGACCATGTTTAACTGTGGTAGAACCTGGAACTGTTGCTTGAGCTACGTTCTGAATATCCATAGTTGGCAACAATTGACTTTTTCTACTTGAATTAGAAGTTTCAATACCGAAAACAAATTTGTAATTCCAGTGGTTACTAATTTTCCAGGTTGCAGAAATACTTCCTAATAATTTATTAGTGTTTGTATAATCTTTGTACGAATCTAACAATTGTACTGGATTCAAATAAGTGTTACTTATCACATTGTAACTTCCATCTGTATTGTAAGTTGGCAAAGTTGGATTCCAATACAAAGCAGTTCCTATTACATTTCCAATAAAACCAGAGTCATTAGTAATTAATGTTGTTTTATCTTTCAATGCAGCATAAATAATTCTTGACTCAATTTTTAATGCACCGCCAAAGAAATCGTTAGAATTGTACAGTGACGCAGTATATTTGTCTATACCTGTATTTTTAACAATACCGTCTGTAGTTGTTGCACCAAATGACAATCTTGTATTAGAGTTATCAGTTGATTTACTAAATGACAAATCATGATTCATTGAAAAACCATCTTGCAAAACAGCGTCTTCCCAATTGTACGATCTAGATTTTTTGTCATCACCACCAGCGGCAGCAAATTGATCGCCATTCATTACATTAAAATTACCCGCTTTTTTGCTAAATTGTACAGAAGTACTATAAGAAATTTGAGGCTCTTTAGATTTTCCTTTTTTAGTAGTAATAACAATTACACCATTGGCTCCACGAGATCCGTATATAGCTGTTGAAGAAGCATCTTTCAAAACAGACATACTTTCGATATCGTTTTGGTTAACAAAGTTTAATGGGTTTCTGGCAGAAGAAGCTCCTAGCAAATTATCCCCACCAGCAGAAACATTCCCACCATCCAAAGGCACACCATCAATTACAATTAATGGTCCATTCCCAGAACGGATAGATGAATTACCCCTAACTCTAATAGAAACAGCACCACCTGGCTCTCCACTTGACTGTGTTACTTGAACACCTGCTACTTTACCTCTCAACAATTGAGCAGGCGAAGGAGAAGCAACGTTGTCAAAGTTTTTAGAGCTAAGCTGATCAACAGCTCCAGTAGCGTCTTTCTTTTTAACAGTACCGTAACCGATAACGATTACTTCTTTTAACTCTGCAGAGTCATCTTTTAGTACAACTTTAATTGTACTCTTACCTGCAGCACTAACTTCTTGTGATTTTAGTCCAATGTAACTAAAAACCAAAACCGCGTTTGAGCCCACGTTTTTGATTGTAAATTTTCCATCGAGATCAGTTTGTGCTGAATTGTTGGTTCCTTTTACCAATACATTGGCCCCTGGAAGCGGACCACTTGCATCAGACACTGTACCTGACACATCTTGCGAATAAGCCAAACCTGTACATAGCATCGTTAGAAACACCATCAAGCCTTTTAGTAGACTATTTTTCATACGTAATAAATAAGTTGGTTAATAAATTGTTTTAATTGGTTATTGTTTTAAATAATGAAGTCAAACATAGTGAATAATTTAAGATAATATTATGAAAAAAGCAAACTATAACGTTTTCGTTACACCGAAAACGTTTTCGATTCGAAAATTAATACTTCAATTTTTTAATATTAAAATTATATTAAATATAAAAAAACGGGACTAAAAAAACACATTGCATAAATTATAGGTTTTATCTATTAATTATAGACTCTAAAATGATCTTAAATCTTGAATTTACCTTAAAAAGCTCAATAACGACGCCATTATCTTCAAATAAGGTCATAAACACCTCTGATATGAGTTTATACCGCTTCCTAAAAATAATTTTTACATAAAATAAGTACTATTTTACATATAAAAGTTAAATTATGGTCAATTTGACTTCAAAAAAGTGGAAATAATACTATCAAACGACAAAATTGTATTAACATTCTGTTAAAAGAGTTAATACTTTTGAAAATGTATAAAATATGACATTTTAAAATAAATATTAAATAAAAAAAAGCAAGGATTTTTATTGATATTGTTTTTATCAAAAGTGCCATAATCATTTAAATAATCAACTAAAAACGAATTATGAAAAACTATTTATTTAGAAATTTACTCCTCTTTGGAGCTTTTATGATGTGCAGCTTCATTCAGGCGCAAAGTATTTCTGGAACAATATCTGATGCTACTGGCCCATTACCCGGAGCAAACGTTGTTGTAAAAGGAACCAGCAATGGAACTACAACTGATTTTGACGGTAATTACAAGCTAAACAACATTGGTACTAATGCTACTTTAATAGTATCCTACCTTGGTTACATCACACAAGAAATTAAAGCTGAAGGAAAATCAGTTGTAAATCTTAAACTAGAATCCAGCTCTGCAAAGTTGGATGAAGTGGTTGTGGTTGCTTATGGAACTAGCAAAAAGAAAGACTTAACTGGTGCTGTAGGTATCATTAGTGGCGATAAATTAAACAAAATTCCTGTTTCCTCTATTGATCAAGCCCTACAAGGAAAAGTAAGTGGTGTTCAGGTTACGAACAACTCTGGAGCACCTGGATCATCTATGCAAGTGAACATTCGTGGAATTGGTACTTTTGGTAGTTCTACTCCTTTATACATAGTAGATGGTTTCCCAACTCAAGATATAGCCTACCTTAATGCTAATGATGTGAGCTCTATATCGGTATTGAAAGATGCATCAGCAACCGCTTTATATGGCATGAGAGCTAGTAATGGTGTTGTGATTATAGAAACTAAAAGTGGTAAAAACGGAGAAGTAACCGTAGAAATCAACTCTTGGTTAAGCTCTAACAATGCACCTAAAGCAATAAAAATGCTGACCGCACAAGAATACGTAGGTTTTGCAAATGAAATCAAAGGTACTGCCGATATTGATGCTAGTACGGGTACTAACTTTTTTCCATCACAATTAAAGAACCCAAATTCACTAACCAATGTCGATTGGCAAGATGCAGCATTTAACAATGCTATTCGCTACGGACACAATTTTAGTATTAGAGGCGGTAACGACAAAGCTAAATTAGCTTTCACTGCAGGTATGTTAAATGAAGAAGGTACCGTAGTGGGTTCCTCAGCCAAAAAATATACTACTGGTTTGAAGGGTGATTTTGTAATCACTAGTAAATTAAGAGCCAAAGCAAACTTAAAATACGGATACCAAGAAGCTTACCAAACATTAGCTCCGGGATTTAATGGGATTGCTAAATTATACACAAACCTTCCCTTCTTGACAGATGCTACTGCGTCTAACTATTCAGGAACTAGTCTTGCACAAAGTAATGGTTTATACGGAGCGTTTGAGGACAGCAACGAAGCTAGTACGAGTGTAAACGTGATAGGACAAGCATTACGACAATCAAATGACAATGCTAGAAACACAATTCAAGGTGGATTAGGATTGGATTATGATTTATTGAAAGGATTGACTTTAAAAACAAATCTTGGTTTTACAACTAGAAATTATGCTGGATCTAATTTTTCTCCAACTTATTTCCTTTCTGCAAAAAGTAATGACCAAACTACAAAAGCACAATACTCATTGAGTCAAAACACTTCGAAAGAATGGTTGGCAGAAGCTTTCCTGAATTATACAAAATCTTTTGGCAAACATAAAATTGAAGCACTTACTGGGTATACTGCCTCAAAATCAGCCTATACAGCTATGTCTACAACTGGCCTTGGATTCTTGTCTAATGATTTAAGAGACATGTCACAAGCACAAAAAATAACAGACACAAGAGGTTTTGCCAGCACCGAAACACTAGTAGGTGCCTTGGGACGATTGAATTACAACTACGACAGTAAGTATTACGTTACTGCTACCTGGAGAAACGATGGTATTGGTAACCGTTTTCTTATTGACAAATCAAGAGAAAATTTTTACTCTGTAGCAGGTGGTTGGAATATTGACGAAGAAAGCTTTATGGATGGTAGCATCTTTGATGTCTTAAAATTAAGAGCTTCTTGGGGACAAACAGGAAATGCATACGGAGTAAGCTCCTTTCAATATCTTGCAAACTATAGTAATGGGACAAGTGGAACGGATGATTCGGGTTACATCTTTGGGACAAATCCAACCGCTTCTCAAGGGTTGTCACCAAACAACTTGGCAAATCCTAATTTAACTTGGGAGAAACAAGTACAAACAAACGTAGGTTTAGAAGGGGAATTATTCAATAACTATTTGTTTTTTACAGTAGATTATTTCAAAAAAACATCTTCTGATTTCTTATTTAACAAAGTTATTCCAGCCCAAAGTGGATTTACAACACAAGCCGTAAATGCGGGACAAGTAACTAATAAAGGATTAGAAGTTTTGGTTGGATACAGACAAACCAAAGGCGAACTTACTTGGGATGCATCAGTAAACTTTACCACTATCGACAATAACATCGATAAATTGGCTGGAGATGCTGAATATACCCTATTAGAAGAAAGCTTCATGCCTACATGGGCAACAAACTGGACGGATATCACTAGATCGTATGTTGGTGGCAACGTAGGTACTTTTTACGGATACAAATCAGACGGTATTTTTCAAACCAAAGCCGAAGTAGATGCTTTAAACGCAAAAGCCCCTGGTGGAGCCTATCAAAACGCAAAAACAACTGCTGGTGACCGTAAATTTCAAGATTTGAATGGCGATGGTGTAATTACTGATGCTGATAGAACGGTTATAGGTAGCCCAATCCCAAAAGTGTATGGTAACTTTAACTTCAATGCCAAATACAAAGCCTTCGATTTAGGAATTGACATCTATGGTTCTTTTGGAAACGACATCCTTAACTATGCACGTGTAGAACAAGAAACAGCAGGTGGTTTCAATTTAGGAAACGCTTACACTAACGTGAGCAAAGATTACTACAACAACCATTGGACAACTACAAACCCATCAAACGAGTATGCAAGAGCACTTGTAAATGATGTAGACACCAAAAACAATAGAGTATCAGATCATTTTGTTGAAGATGGATCATACGTACGCTTAAGAAACGTAAAATTTGGATATACTTTGCCTAGCGATCTTATCAAAAAAATTGGTATGACAAATTGTAACTTGTACATGAGTTTTCAAAACTTATTGACAATAACTAAATACAGTGGTATTGATCCAGAAATTGGTCAAATAGGCTCAAATATAAACGGTGGTAGTGTGAATACCGTTCAAGCAACAGGAATTGACGCAGGAGCTTACCCAGTCTCTAAAGCGGTAACTTTTGGAGTTAATTTACAATTTTAAATAAATTATAGTCATGTATAAAAAAACAAATAAAAAAAATCTAGTACGAATCACAGCAGGATTTGCGATATTATTAGCATTAGGCTGCTCTAATGAATTCTTACAAGACAAAAAAACGGATGGTCTTAATGACATCACCGCATTTAGCTCGGACGCAACAGCTACAGCAGTTGTAAGTGGTATTTACGATGCCCTACAAGCAGAATCGGACGGTAGAGAATACAATACCAAGTCACTTTGGGTACCTTCTAACTACCCAACACTTGACTTTGAGGATTCAGGTGCCGATACGCAATTCTCTACTTTTACCGTAAAAAGTGATGACGGAAGATGGAAAAATCTTTGGGTACTTAATTACCAAGGAATTGGCAGAGCCAATGCTGCTATAGCAAAATTAAAACCAGCAATCGAAGCTGGGAAAGTAACCAAAGCATTGGGAAACAGATTACTTGGAGAAAGTTTGTTTCTTCGTGGATTCTTGTACACTTCTATGGCACAAAATTTTGGAGGTTTACCAATCGTAACCGAAGAAACCACGGATTATACTTTAGGAAGAAATACGCAAGACGAAGTATTTACTCAAATCGTAAAGGACATGGAAGCTGCAATCCCTTTGCTAGTATGGACCTACGATAGCGACAACAAAGGTAGAGCTACAAAAGCTGCTGCTTACCACTATTTAGGAAATGCTTATATGTGGTTAAAACAATACGATAAAGCTGCTGCCGCTTTTGAAGCACTACAAGGTCATGCCGAATTAGAAGCTAATTATGTCAATATTCACGCTGCTGCTAATAGAAACGGTAAAGAATCCTTATTCGAAATTCAATTATCTAGTGCGGCATCTGATATGGGCTGGGGTCGTAATGACAACGTAACCTACCTACAATCAATGTGTATGCCACAAGAATTAAGCGGTTGGGGTGGTTATATCAATGCTACAAAAGTATTGTACGACTCGTTCGAAGCTGGAGACAAAAGAAAATTATGTACCGTATTAGGCCCTGGTGATGCACATCCAGATCCATTAATGCAAATAAAAGACCATCCAGAAGTTAAAAAAGCAGTTGTTGGAGATAAATTATACGGTCTAAACACGTGTGGTACTCTAGCAAAACCATGGCTACAACAAAGTAATGCAGGTTATTTTTGTGTGAAAACTTGGAGAGACCCACAATTACAAGGAAACAGCTACGGAACAATATTTGGCGGTCAAAACCAAATACTAGCGCGTTATGGAGAATCTTTGTTGAGTTTAGCTGAATGTTACTTACAATTAGGTCAAGGTGCAAAAGCGGCAACTACTCTTAATATCATTAGAACTAGAGCAGGTTTAGCGTCAAAAGCTACCATCACAATAACTGATATTTTAGACGAATACCGTCACGAATTAGCGGGCGAATTCACACAATGGTTTTTATACAGAAGATCCGGAAAAGCTACACAATACATGCTATTGAGAACTGGAAAAACGGTTCCAGCAGGAAGAGAATTAATGCCGTTGCCAAAATCACAATTGGATGCAAATCCAAATTTGGTTCAGAATCCAACCTATTAAGTTAGTGGTTTACTTGTTTATATTGGTGAAAGAGGCTGTCGCAATGACAGCCTCTTTTTTTTTATAAAAAATTACTCAATCGTAATGGTTTTATTATCAATTCCAATACCTATAATTTTTAGTGATTTCCATTTTTTTGGCAAAATACCTTTATTATATTTTAATCCAAAATCCGTTTGCTCAACACCACCAAAACCGTAAATAACGGCCTGTAACATTGCTCCAGCTCCAGTAGCAAAATAAGGATTATTGCTATTTGCCGATTCCGAAAAAACACCAAAAGGCGGACGACTATTAGGCAAATACGATTTTACAAAATACGCATACGCTTTATCGCTGTTGCCCATTCGAGCATACAAAACAGATAACACACCTGAAGCCATTGCAGGCCCGTCTTTTTTGTCAATTTTTTCGGTGTAATAATCCAAATCTTTTTCGATTTGAGCTTTGTCCGTAATAATATGCAACGGATAGGCTAATAAATTGACATCAGCTTGCTTGATTGTTTGCCCATCATAGCCTTTGTAATTTTGAGTTATGCCATTTTTGGTATGAATAACTAATTTTTCGGAAACGGCAATCCATTTGGGATCAATTGGTTCGTTTAGAATTGTTGCTGCTTTGATGGTGTTTTTCAAGGCCTCCTTTGCTGACGCATTGGTAAAAGCATTATCATCCACATGTTGCGCATACTCATCGGCTCCCACAACATTTAGAATAGAAAAACTTTCATCGTCATTTTTCACCACACGGCTTACCCAGAAATCCGCCGTTTCTTTCAGTACTTTATACTCACTTTTTAACCACGCTTTATCTTGAGTTAATGCGTAATAATTCCAAAAAGCTATCGATACATCGGCTGTAATATGCTGTTCAAAAATCCCTGTCAAAGCCCAAGTAGGTGTTGCTTCCTCCCCTGTATCATCGGATTCCCAGGGAAACATAGCTCCTTTGTACCCGTAAATGGTCGCTTTTTGCTTGGCTTTATTCAAACGATCCGAGCGGTAATCGAGACACGATTTGGCCATATCAGGTTGCAAGACCAGAAGTGTTGGCACCATCCAAAGCTCACTATCCCAAAAAATATGTCCATTGTAACCTTGCGATGACAATCCCATAGGCGCAATACTTTGTCTTGTTTCTGGTCTAATGTAGGAATACAAATTATACAACGCAAAACGAACCCGCTGTTGCGCATCAAGATCACCTTCGATTTGAATATCACCGGTGTTCCATAGTTCCGCCCAAGCTTGTTTGTGACGATTGACTAAATTATCGATTCCTTGTTGCAAAGCATAAATAGGTTGCCTTTCGGATTCGTTCAAAGGATCTGTAATATCTTTTGAGGTGCAAATTCCTCCAGCTATTGCAAAACGGTATTTTTGCCCTTTCATTAATTTTTTTGTAAAACCAACTTCACTACCTGTTTGTTTCAAAGCTTCATTTTGCCCATCAAAAAGGAAAGTAGTCGATGCCGAAATCGTATATTTCCCCGTTAAGGTTTTGGCAGTTGTCCCAAAAACGGGCATCATGTATTGGTTATCCTTCAATACTCGAAACTGACTTTTAGCCTCTTTCAACTCACTAGGAACAATCATATAATTATTAGCAACTATTTCAATATCCGCAAGTGGGGTGATTTCTACAATTGCCATCGCCGAGTAGGGAACCGCTCGATTTGCCAAAATCGTATAATTAATTGAAGCTGATTTGTTGAATGAAAACGAAGTGGTACTCATCCCCTCTTTCATAGAAATCACTTGACTCCAATTTGTAATATTGTCCGATTTTATTTCTTGACCATTAATACTCAAATGCAGATTTAAAAACTCGATACCGCGCACAATGCGACTAATTCCGTTTTCGGGGCTGCCGTCATAAACGCCATTTAGGATAATTTCTTTTGTTTTTAATGGCGTATCATCCGTTACAATCCCAATTTGACCGTTCGCCATCGCCACACCAAAATAATTCTCCCTAGAATTAGCAACCAAATGCCATTCATCTGATTTTGCTTGTCCAAAAACAATTGGCCCCGCCAAAAGCAACATTAACAATACTTTAAAATTTGAAATCATGATTTTTGTTTTAAAAATAGTTTTCAAACTTAAATTATTTATTCCTTAAAAACGGACTATTTAGAACAAGACCTCTATATTTAGCACCGATAACGTTTTCGGAGTTTCGAAAACGATTTCGTTTTCTGAATTCTTAAAATTTCCTTAATATATTCTATTTTTATAGTTCTAACAATCAAAACTATATTGCGTGAAAGTGTTTCAAAACAAATTAATACTACTTCTTTACCTCGGAATCACAATCGTCTTTTTTTCCTGTAAAAAAGAAGAAAACGCCACCATTACTATTCCATCAAAAGGAGCTTTAGTTCCCAATTCGGCTTCACTTTATCAAGAACCGTTTCGACCACAATTTCATTTCACACCCCAAAAAAACTGGATGAATGACCCAAACGGAATGTTATATTACAAAGGAATTTACCATTTATTTTACCAATATTTTCCGGGAGCTACCGTTTGGGGCCCTATGCACTGGGGACATGCCACTAGTACGGATTTAATACATTGGAAACACCAAAAAATAGCGTTGTATCCCGATAAATTAGGACTCATTTTCTCTGGAAGTGCGGTCATGGACAGTAGTAATTCTTCCGGGTTAGGCACTACGGCAAATCTGCCCATGATTGCAATTTTTACCTACCACAACCTCGAAATCGAAAAGGCCAAAGGCATAAAAATGCAGTCCCAAGGTTTGGCTTACAGCCTAGACGAAGGAACTACTTGGACAAAATACACCCAAAATCCAATAATTGCCAACCCAAACCTGAAAGATTTTAGAGATCCAAAAGTCTTTTGGAATCCCGAAACAAAGCTTTGGAATTTGGTTTTGGTAGCTGGAGATCATGCACAATTTTATAATTCTACCAACTTACTCAACTGGAAACTTACGGGCGAATTTGGCAAAAAGAATGGTGCCCATGGTGGCGTTTGGGAATGTCCGGATCTTTTTAAATTAAAAGTAGCCAACTCAACCCAAGAAAAATGGGTTTTGCTCATTAGCATCAATCCTGGCGCACCCAATGGTGGTTCAGGAACGCAATATTTCATAGGTGATTATGACGGTAAAACTTTTACTACAACCCAAAAAGAAACCCGATGGATTGACTATGGCACCGATAATTATGCGGGTGTAACTTACAACAATGCCCCTGACAACAAACGCATTTTTGTGGGCTGGATGAGCAATTGGAGCTATGCCATAAAAACACCAACCAAAAACTGGAGAAGCGCTATGACACTGCCACGAGAGCTCTCATTAGAAAAAATAAATGGGCATTTTATTTTGAAAAACACGCCTATTCCAGCT
This sequence comes from Flavobacterium restrictum, assembly GCF_007097245.1. Classification (GTDB taxonomy): domain Bacteria; phylum Bacteroidota; class Bacteroidia; order Flavobacteriales; family Flavobacteriaceae; genus Flavobacterium; species Flavobacterium restrictum. Next base: position 398,909 of record NZ_VJZT01000002.1, read on the forward strand.
ATAAAAAATCAATTTCAAGTTGCTTTTTCTAAAAATTCCTTACCGATAAAAGCCAACCAAAAAATAACTTTTGAATACCAAAATTTCAACCAATCTCAAATCCAGTTTAATGCCGAAGCAAAAAAATTAAAATTGGTTTATTCGAATGCTGCATCGGATTCGTTGGTTTTAAATTACGATACAACTTCAAAGGTATTTTCAATCGATAGAACGCATTCAGGAATGACCACTTTCGAAAAAAGTTTTGGAGAAAAAGTCCATACCACTCCTATTTCGGGGCGAAACAGTACAAATTGTAACTATCAAATAATTTTGGACTGGTCGTCAATCGAAATTTGCTTGGATGGTGGTTTGTATAGTTTTACCGAACAAATTTTTCCAAAACAACCCTACACGAAACTAACCCTCTCTTCAGATGAAAATATAGCACTCAAAGATTTTAAAATCAATGCTATAAAAGGAATCTGGGACAAAAAATAAGCTTTAACAAAAACAACCAAACCAAATAACCAAAAAAAATGAATAACGTTAGAAATTGGTCTCTTACCGTAGCTGTTGCGGGATTTTTATTCGGATTTGACACAGTTGTCATATCGGGTGCCAACTTACCCATCAAGGAATTATGGCACACAACACCCTTGTTCCACGGGCTTTTTATCATGTCAATGGCATTATGGGGTACCGTTTTGGGTTCCTTACTCGGTGGCATTCCTTGTGACAAATGGGGACGCAAGAAAACGTTGTTCTGGATTGGGATTCTATTTTTAATATCCGCTTTGGGCTCCGCATTGGCACCTAATCCGTACGTTTTTTCGTTTTTTAGATTCATTGGTGGTATTGGAGTTGGAGCCTCATCGGTAGCGGCACCCATATATATTTCGGAAATTTCAACACCTGCTAACAGAGGTAAATTGGGTACTTTGTTTCAATTCAATATTGTTTTCGGAATCCTGATTGCCTTTTTCTCCAATTATTTATTTGAAGGCATTGGAGGTGCCAACGACTGGCGATGGATGATAGGCATTGTAGCAATTCCAGCATTAATTTACAGTATAATCGTCATGCAAATCCCAGACAGTCCGCGCTGGTTAATTCTTAAAAAAAGAGATGATGCTGCTGGAATGCAAGTACTTGAAATGATTTACAGCAAAAAAGAAGCTTTAGAAAATTTTAATGAAATCAAAAAAGATGTAGTAGCAACAACTGTAAAAGAAACTATTTTTTCAAAAAAATACCAATTACCAGTTATATTAGCGTTTTTATTGGCCTTTTTCAACCAACTTTCGGGAATTAATTTCATTTTGTATTATGCTCCCGAAATTTTAGAAATGGCAGGATTGGGTTCCAAAGAGTCTTTATTGAATTCGATTTTAATTGGGGTTACCAATCTCGTTTTTACCCTTGCAGGAATGCGATTAATTGATGTTTTAGGGCGTAAACAATTGATGCTCATTGGCTCCATTGGTTATATTTTGAGTTTAGGAATGGTGGCTTTGGCTTTTCACAATAATTTAGGTTCCATTGTATTAATGGTGTCGATAATGGTTTTTATTGCCTCGCATGCCATTGGACAAGGAGCTGTAATTTGGGTTTTTATTTCGGAAATATTTCCAAATAATGTTCGTGCCAATGGGCAATCCTTTGGAACGGGAATTCACTGGATTTTTGCGGCATTAATCACTTTGGCTGGCCCAGTTGTGATTGACATTTTTAAAGAAAATCCGTGGCCAATATTTGCTTTCTTTGCTTTTATGATGGTATTGCAATTGCTATTTGTATTATTTATGATGCCAGAAACCAAAGGATTATCGCTAGAAGAATTAGAACATAAAATGCTTAAAAAATGAGTTCAACAACAAAAACCGCAACAGTAGTATGCTTTGGAGAAGTATTATTTGATGTTTTTCCATCACACCAAAAAATTGGCGGAGCACCCCTAAATGTTGGGCTACGCCTATCATCACTCGGCTTAAAGGTACAAATCATTAGCCGAGTTGGGAACGACGCCCTGGGAAACGAGTTGCTAGAATATGTCGCCCAAAACGGTGTTGATACCGCAGCCATACAACTAGACGAAACGCATTCAACTGGAGAAGTTATGGTGCTGTTAAACGACAAAGGTTCCGCTTCCTACACCATCAATTATCCCGTAGCTTGGGACAAAATTGTTTGCAATCCTGAAAATGAAATTACCGTAAAACAGGCGGATGCATTTGTGTTTGGTAGTTTGGTTTGTAGGGATACTGTTTCCCATGACGCCTTGTTTGAATTGATTAATTATGCCAAATACAAGATATTTGATGTGAATTTGAGAGCCCCATTTTACTCCAAAGAACTACTAATTAGCCTAATGATGCAATCTGATTTTATAAAATTCAATGATGACGAATTATATGAAATAAGTGCCTTTATGAACTCGCCCTACAACTCACTGGAACAAAACATTCTTTTTATAGCAGCACAAACCAATACCAAGCATATATGTGTAACCAAGGGAAGTCACGGCGCCGTTTTATACTATGACGAAAAACTCTATTACAACAGCGGTTACAAAATTACAGTTGCAGATACCGTAGGGGCTGGCGACTCTTTTTTGGCAGGATTATTAAGCAAGTTACTCACCCAAAACGACCCTCAAAGTGCCATCGATTTTGCTTGTGCTCTGGGCGGACTTGTGGCGCAAAACGAAGGTGCCAATCCCAAAATAACCAACCAAGAGATAAAAGAATTTATGAATCTATAATTTTTTTTTCGAAAAAACAAAATGATTCTTCGCCTAAAACAGTGGAATTTTAAGAAGGCATTTGTTTCAGGTATCAAAAGAATCTGCTGAATCTGCTAAATCTGCGTGAAAAATGGAACGCAGATTTTGCAGATTTATCAAATGAGTTGGTTATCGAAATTTGATTTTCCACTAGTTATGGCGAAGAGCCAATAAAATCAAATGGATGTTAAAAAAAACATTCTCTTTGATAAAATACCATAGTAAAAGCAACATCCAACAGGCTTTTACTATGGATTTTTAGTTATTTAAACCCGTTACTTTTCATTGCAATGAATAAATTTTTGTCCTTACTAGCACTATTACTATTCCCGATTTTTGTCGTTGGGCAAACTAGTTTTGACGCTTTATTGCAGGAATTAGACCAGACTGTAAGCGATTACCACCAGTTTTTAGAGCAGAAAGAAACCAAAATTGGAAAACTAAAAAAACATTTAAACCAATCCAATACTGATGCGCAAAGCTATCATTTGTATGGCAATTTGTACAGCGAATACAAAGCCTACCAGTCAGACTCCGCATTAGTCTACGCCCGAAAAGAAGTAGCCATAGCGAACAAAATAAATGATTTTGAAAAAACAAATGAAGCAAAGCTAAATTATGCCTCCATAATGGGAACTTTAGGGATGTATAAAGAAGCAATTGACATTCTTGATGGAGTAAAAATAGAAACCTCACCCAATTTAAAAGGCGCTTACCTCTGGACACATCGAATTATTTATGGCGCGCTTTCGGATTATACCACCTCCATTCAGGAAAAAAACAAATACCTCGTTTTGACAAAAAAATACCGAGATTCGTCTTTGTTATATTATCCCAAAAACGCGCCTCAAATCACTATCGTCAAAGCCGAAAAAAGTATTGATTTAGGTAATTATGACCAAACATTAAAGCTACTACTGCCCTACTTTCCTAGCATTGCGACTAACAATCCAGATAGAGCCGTTATCGCCTATATTATTTCGGAGGTGTATCATTTGAAAAAAAACAGCAGCGCGGAAGAAAAATGGCTGGCTATCTCGGCAATATCCGATTTGCAATTGGTCAAAAAAGAAAATATTTCATTACGAAAATTAGCAATAATTCGCTACAATCAAGGCGATATCGACCGTGCCTATACGTACACCAAGCGTTCCCTTGAAGATGCCCTTTTTTGTAGTGCGCGGTTAAGAACTTACGAAATATCCAAAATGTTGCCCATTATAAACGACGCCTACGAGCATAAAAACGAAACCAATAGATGGCAGCTTACGGTATTTTTAATCAGCGTAAGTGTCTTATCGTTATTTTTATTGGGCGTTTTGATATTGCTTTTTAAGCAAATGAAAAAATTAGGAAAAGCTCAAAAAAGCATTCATTTGGCCAATGCCCAACTTTCTATATTAAACAAAGAGCTCAATGAATTTAATAAAAAACTAAACCAAAGCAACATTTCACTCGCCGAAACGAATCTTGTTAAAGAAATCTACATTGGTCGCTACATGGATCAATGCTCGGATTATATAGGAAAACTAGAGGAATACAGTAGCAAACTAAAAGTCATGGCCACGGCTGGGAAAATGAATGATTTGGTTCATACCGTAAAATCAAATGCTTTTATTGAGGGCGAATTAAAGGAATTTTACACTAATTTTGACCAAACGTTTTTAAAACTTTTCCCAAATTTCATTGAAGAATTCACAGCTTTATTAGGTGAAAAAGAAGCCACACAACCCAAAGAAGGAGAGCTCTTAAATACGGAATTGCGCATTTTTGCACTCATACGGTTAGGAATCAAAGACAGTACAAAAATTGCTGGATTTTTGCGCTATTCTGTTTCTACGATTTACAATTATAGGTCGCAACTAAAAAACAAATCGCTTGGTCCACGAGATCAATTTGAAAACAGCGTGATGGCAATAGGCACAGCAAACAAAGAATAATCCCATTTAGTCGTATTTTTGAGTTTTAATTTACCACTTTTTTTGAATAAAAAAAATAGTCATTTAATTGATTTTTAGTATTTTATAAAAAAATAAATTTACTTTTTTTAAACAAATAAAATTTAGTGAAGGAAAAGCATCTAATTTTACCAAACGCAATCTCAAGTAAGCAATTGCTTATTTGAATATATCGATTTCGTCCTAATTTATAAAACCAACAAATTAATCCATTAAAAATGAAAGTAACACTCAAAAAGCTAACCTCCATAGCGCTATTAAGCCTAGGAATTATAACCGGAAATCAAACTATGGCGCAAGATATCAAAGTGGCAAATGAAAAAAAATGGTGGAAAGAAGCAGTAGTGTACCAGATTTATCCCCGCAGTTTCAAGGATACGGATGGCGATGGTGTGGGCGATTTAAAAGGAATTATTTCAAAACTGGATTACATCAAAAGTTTGGGTGTAGATGTCGTGTGGCTTAACCCAATTTACGGCTCACCAAACGCTGATAATGGCTACGACATTTCGGATTATCAAGCCATCATGAAAGAATTTGGAACGATGGCGGATTTTGATGCTTTGCTAAAAGGCATGCATGAAAGAGGCTTGAAATTAGTGATGGATTTAGTTGTCAATCACAGTTCAGACGAACACAAATGGTTTCAAGAAAGTCGCAAATCTAGAGACAATCCTTACAGAGATTATTACCACTGGTGGCCAGCCGAAAAAGGAAAACCTGCCTTTAGACCAGGTGCTTTTGAAGCCGATGGAAGCGGTTGGAGGTACGACAAAACCACAGATTCTTACTATTTACATTATTTCAATTACAAACAACCCGATTTGAATTGGGAAAACCCAAAATTACGCCAAGAAATATATACCATGATGCGTTGGTGGTTAGACAAAGGTATTGATGGTTTCCGTATGGATGTGATTCCGTTTATTTCAAAGGATCCTGAATTTCCAGTAATCACACAAGCCGAATTAGACAAAAACTACCACGGTCGCTGGGATGTCTACATGGGTAGCGGGCCTCATTTACACGAGTATCTTCAGGAAATGAATAGAGAAGTTTTGAGCAAATACGACTGTATGTCCTTGGCCGAAGGGGCTGGAATGTTGACTTCTACAGCATTAAATTTTGTAGATGCCGATAGAAAAGAGTTAAATATGGGTTATCATTTTGAAGGCACCAATCTGGGCTATGTTCCCGGTTATTTCAAGAAATCTGGCCCTTATTCGCTAGTTGATTTCAAAAAAATCTATTCGGATTGGGACAAAGTATACGAGACCAAAGGCTGGGGAACCATTTATCTAGGCAACCACGATCAACCTCGTATGGCAACACGTTGGGGAAATGATGCACCTGAATTTCATGATTATTCCTCAAAACTTTTGACTACATTTTTACTCTCCATGAGAGGAACGCCGTATTATTACAACGGGGACGAAATAGGAATGGTTAATGCCAAATTTGATAAAATAGAGGACTATCGCGATATTGAAACTTTGGCACAATACCAACATTTAAAAAATGAAGGTGGCGATTTGAAAGAATTTATCGAATACCAAAAAACAGGCGGTGCAAGAGATAATGGTAGAACACCATTTCAATGGAACGCTACTGAAAATGCAGGTTTTACAACAGGAACACCTTGGCTAAAAGTAAACGACAACCACCTAACCTTGAATGCCGAAGCACAGGAAAAAGACCCAAAATCAGTGTTGAATTATTTTAAAAAAATGGTGCACTTGCGCAAAACAAACCCAGTTTTGGTTTACGGAAAATACACCCTTTTAGACAAAGAAAATCCTGCCGTTTATGCCTACACCCGAGAATTAGACGGCAAAAAAGTATTGGTTTTATTGAATTTTTCGACCAAAAATGCAACTGCTAATACGGGTATCAACCTCAAAAAAGCCAAAGTTTTGATTACTAATTACGCAAACCCATTCAAAAACGGAATCTTACGCCCTTATGAAGCAGTAATTTTAGAGCTGCCGTAAATGGATTTAAAAATCAACCCAATCATTAAAAAACAAACCACAGTGAATTTTAGGCTGACTTAAAGTCTTCAAGCTTAACCATATTAATCCGTGAGCAATAAACGGCTCACAATAGACAATCAAAAAAAACAATTCCTATAATTTAACTACCCATGAAACCTATCCGCTCTTTATGCTTAAGCGCCATTTTGCTCTTGTTGTTCAGCAATAGCATCCATGCACAAACCGAAAAAACGTTAATTACACCTGCTCAAGATGCCAAATGGTGGAAAAAAGCCGTGGTTTATCAAATATATCCTCGGAGTTTTAAGGATAGCGACGGGGACGGGATAGGTGATATCAAAGGAATCATTTCAAAACTAGATTATGTAAAAAGTCTCGGAATCGATGCCGTTTGGCTCAATCCCATTTATGCGTCGCCAAACGATGATAACGGCTATGACATTAGCAATTATCGGGAGATTATGAAGGATTTTGGCACAATGGCTGACTTTGACCTTTTATTGAAAGAAATGCACAAACGAGGCATTAAACTAATCATGGATTTAGTTGTAAATCACAGCAGCGATGAGCACGAATGGTTCCAGCAAGCCCGAAGTTCTAGAGACAATAAATACCGCGATTACTACCACTGGTGGCCTGCCGAAAAAGGAAAACCACCCTATAGATGGAGCTTTTTTGACGTAAATAGCGAAGCTTGGAAATACGAGGCACAAACAAATTCGTACTATTTGCATTATTTTTCTAGAAAACAACCCGACTTAAACTGGGAAAATCCAAAACTACGAAATGAAGTGTATGACATCATGCGCTTTTGGCTCGACAAAGGCATTGATGGTTTTAGAATGGATGCATTTCAATTTGCCTCAAAGGATACCACATGGCCAGAATTGCCCAAAGGATACGAAAAAGACATAATCAAATACTATGGCGTTGGGCCTCATTTGCATGATTATTTGCAAGAAATGAACCGAGAAGTGTTTAGCAAATACAACATTATGACCGTGGCCGAAGGAGCAGGAAGTTCGCCAGCTGATGCCATGAAATTTGTAGATCCAGCCCGAAAAGAGCTTGATATTGCCTATCATTTTGAGAGCGTAGACATAGGAAATAGTCTCCTTGAATTTGGTTTGAACAAGTACAAAGCCATTTTTTCTAAATACGACACCGAGTTTAAGGACAAAGGCTGGCTCGCCATTTTTATGGCCAATCACGACCAACCACGAATGGTTAGCAAATTTGGCAATGATACGCCTCAATTTAGAGCTATTTCGTCCAAAATGCTATCTACCTTTGTAATGACCATGCGAGGAACGCCGTTTTATTTTAATGGCGATGAACTCGGGATGGTAAACATCCGATTTGACAACATTGTTGATTATAACGATGTGGATACCCGCAACAAATACGAACAAATAAAAAATGCAGGTGGTGATCTAAAAGCCTATTTAGAAAACAAAAAACAAACCTCTAGAGAAAACGGCAGAACACCATTTCAATGGGATGCCACTGCAAATGCTGGCTTTACAACCGGAAAACCGTGGCTAAAAGTGAACCCTAATTACACCACGCTAAACGAAGCCGAACAGGAGAAAGACCCCAATTCAGTCTTGCATTATTTTAGAAAACTAGCCCAATTACGCAAGGACAATACCGCACTAGTTTACGGAAATTATGCCTTAATTGACCCTGAAAACCCTAGTGTTTTTGCCTACACAAGAACATTAAACAGCAAGACAATTCTAGTTGTATTGAATTTTACCGCACAAGAAGTCGCTTATAAAACAACACTAAAAATGGCAAAATCAAGACTGTTGCTTGGCAATTATCCTATTTCAAAAAATAAAGAAAGTCAAACATTAAGACCTTTTGAAGCCAAAATAATAGCAATCCAACAATAGCACATCCCAACTAGAAACCTCTTGACAACATCATGCATTGCGCATTTCATAGTGATAAAACAATTATAAAACCGAGCAATTGCTCGGTTTTTTATTGATTTGTTTTGTTTGCCCCCCCCCGATGGCGCGAGCAGAAATAAGTTCAACGGCTAGCGCGACGCCTCCGGCTCGTGCCCACAAACACAATCAAT
>NZ_VJZT01000030.1 GCF_007097245.1 Flavobacterium restrictum
AGTTACAAGTATCGATATAACTCCAAAGAGTTCCAAGATGAGCTTTCTTTAAACCTATATGACTACGGTGCAAGAAACTACGACCCAGCACTGGGACGGTGGATGAATATTGACCCGTTGGCGGAACACTCGCCAGACAAAAATCCATATCACTTTTGCTCAAATAATCCAATAAACAGAACCGACCCAACGGGGATGTGTGATGATCCAAATTGTACTCACGGAGCAGTTAGAAGAGGATGGGATGCTATCGGTAGATTTTTTGGAGGAGCTTGGGGTCACGCAGACAATTCTAAAAATTTTATAAAACAAAATGTTGTAACAGTAGGTCCAATAGAGCAACAGACAGGACCGATGTTAAGTCAAGACGATTCAACACCAGAACAAAGAGCCGAAAATAAAGCAAAATATGATGAACAGCAATTTGCAATAAACACTGTTAATAATTCTGATAATTTAGGTAGTCCTTATACTCAATTGAGTGTAATGAAAGGTGTAGCTGATGGAATGCCTCAATTACTACCATTAGGTCTTTCAGGAAGAGGAGTAAAGGTATTTAGTGAAGCTGCCTTTGCTGAAGAAATAATAACACTTAATAGAGCAACAAATGGTGGAGGAGTATTACTTAACGGGAATCCTTCTTCTGCGATTAATTCCGCAATGTATTATGAAACAGCTGCAGAACAAGGAGCTTCTATTTTTAGATCAATATCAGGAGGACATATGTTTATGGATGGTAATAAGCGAACTGCAGTTGCTGTTTTCAAATCTTTTGCTAATCAGAATGGTTTAAGAACTGTAAGTCAGTCTAAAATGTTAAATATCTCAACTCAAGTTGCAACTGGTCAGGTATCAGATGTTTCTCAAATTGCAAAATTGCTAATAAAATAAAAAATGAAAATTATAAAAGAAATATTAGAAAAAGATAATCTATCAATTGAAGACTTGATTTACTGTTTTGAACAAGTTAAAAAAAATGGGGATATAGCTGTAATAAAATTTGATGGAGAAAGGGATGAGATAGGCTACACAATTTTCATCTCTTTTCCACTAATCAAAAAAAGAGAGATGATTCGAGCTGATGAAAATAGTTTAAAAGTAGCTTTAATAAAAGTGTTAACTAAATATCTAGAATAAAAAAAAGAAACCCCGCAGATTGCGGGGTTTTCTATGTTTTTAAGTGATATTTTATTGAGCTAATTGCTGAATTTTCTTTTTTGTTATGAAAGCATCAAGAAAAGTTTTTACAAGATGTTTTTCGTCAGGGTTTAGTTTTTCTACTTCCTGAAACTGTTTTATAAGTTCCATATCGGTTAGTTGCGCTTCTACTTGCCCCGTTTTACCGTTCATTAAATAATCGGTGCTGGTACCCAATACAGAAGCTAATTTTTGCAATACATCGGATGACGGATTGCTTTTTCCTTTTTCATATCGACCAATTTGTACATAAGTTAAACCTACTTTTTCTGCCAGTTCAGATTGAGTTAGGTTGTTTTCTGTACGAAGTTGTTTTATGCGTTCACTAATGGTTGTCATAATGGATATGTGTATTAGTTTGATACTTAAATATTAGCAAATTTAAGCAATAATACAACCGTTTATAACATTGTTGAAAAATATAATACATTAAGGTTTTATTAAATAAAACAATTATGTATTATTGCATAACAAAAAAGTATCAAAAAAACTTTTCAACAAAGGTAATCACAGCAATTATGGCAATAAGAAATAACAAACAGGTAAAGCTTCAGCCGAAACACAGAGTATTAACCTATGGTTATAAAACAGTTCCGTGGTTAAGTGTGAATGGGATATGGCTCGAAGAATTAGGATTTAAAGCCGGCGATACCGTGAGAATCCTAACAAGCGAAAAGCAGTTAATAATAGAACTTATAGAAGACCAAACTCCAGAAAAGCCAACCCTGAAAAAACGCCAGTAATGACCATATCAGAAATCAAAGAAAACTTAAATCTGTCAGCCGTATTAGCGCATTACAATTTAACGCCCAACAAAAACAATATGTTGTTATGTCCGTTCCACGAAGACAACACAGCAAGTTTACAAGTCAATCCAACACAAAATAAATACAAATGCCACGCTTGTGACAAAAAAGGCGATGTTATCCAGTTTGTCCAGGATTATGAAAAGCTAACCAAACGAGAAGCGATTTTAAAATGCGTAACGATGATTGGTCAGGTAATTACAAATGTTCCAAGTGTTGTAAAAGTTGAAACCGTAACCATCACAGAAGACAAAAGTATTTTTCTAGAAAAGATGTTCCAGAGTTTTAGAAAAGGAATCTTCAATAGTCCGCCAGCAAAAGAATACTGCAAAGGCAGGAATTTAGATCTAGAAAAATTAAGCATCGGTTTTAATGGCGGTCAGTTCCACCACGGCACACGAAGAGACGAAACCCTAATCAATAATTGTCTGGCTGTTGGATTGCTTTTGGACAGAAACATCATCAGTAAAACAGGCGAAAAAGCGTTTAATGTTTTTGGAAATAAATCAATTGTTTTTCCCCTGAAGAACAAAGAAAATCAAATCGTTAGCTTTTATTTTAGATCAACAATTAATAATGAAAATTCAAAACATTTTTATCTGAAGAACCGTTCCGGACTTTATCCAAATTACCCAAATCCAGCAACTAAAAAACTAATCCTAACCGAAAGTATAATTGATGCAGGTTCATTATTACAAATCGATGAAATAACAAAAAATCATAGTGTTTTAGCGTGTTACGGAACAAACGGACTAAACGAAGAAATCCAAAATGCCATTAAAGAATTACAACAATTAGAAGAAATTATTTTTTGTTTTGATAACGATGATGCAGGAAAAGAAGCCGTAACTAAATACGGAGCAATGTTCTTAAATGAATATCCAAACTTGAAATTAACCACTTTAGAACTGCCAAACAAAGACATAAACGAAACCTTACAACTTCACGAATCCGAAATAGTTACAGAGCTTTTAGAGAAAAGGAAATCCTTTTTATCTTCAAATGAACCTTTTTCAATTGAAGAGAAAACAACCAAAACCACTACCAAAAAACCTACTGAAGACCCGAGCGATAGCGAACAGGCGAAGCAAAAAGCAGTAAAACCAAATTTTGGAACTGCTATTGAGTTTTTGAAAGCGAAAGATCTATTAAAAAGATTGAATGCAGAAATAGGGAAATCGGGTATCGTTGGCGAAGAAAATAGCCGATTGTTATTGTTCTTAATTATCATCAGTTATATGAACAAAAGCCCTATTCACGGGATTGTACAAGGTTCTAGCGGTAGCGGAAAAACTCATATTATTGGCTCGATTGCGGACTTAATGCCAGGGGAAGACGTGCTTCGATTTACCAGGATCACAGAAAGCAGTTTATATAATTGGGGAGAGTTCGATTTGTTTAGAAAAATCATAATTATTGAAGATTTAGACGGCTTGAAAGAAGAAGCTTTGTATGCACTTCGGGAACTTATAAGCAATCAGTTTTTGAGTAGTTCAGTATCAATGAAAGACAAAAAGGGAAATAATAAATCCACTCGAAAAGAAGTAAAAGGACAGTTCTCCAGTTTATCGGCAACAACCAAAGGCGAGACTTACGAGGATAATATGAGCCGTAGTTTTTTGATTGCAGTCGATGAAAGCAAAGAACAAACCCAAAGAATAATTACGCACCAAAACAAACGAAATGCGGGAGAAATCGACCCAAAAGAAAAACAGATCGTAGTTGCTTTTATCCAACAAATAGTAAGAAGCTTAAAATATTATGAAGTCGTAAATCCTTATGCTACCAAACTACAATTACCCGATAAAGTCCATAAAATAAGACGATTAAATGAAATGTATCAAGCCGTAATTAAGCAAGTTACCTTTTTAAATCAATACCAAAGAGAACAGACAGCGGACGGAAAATTGATAACAAAGATTGAAGATATTGAACAAGCCACAGAAATATTATTCGAATCAATAGTTTTAAAAGTCGATGAACTGGACGGAAGTTTAAGACAGTTTTTTGAGAGACTAAAAAAATACACCAAAGCAAAAGACACCGAGTTTACACAAAGAGAAATCCGCCAAGAAATGAACATCAGCAAAACCCAATTACAGCGGTTTATCAATAGTTTACTGGAACTGGAATACATTAAATACAAAGGAGGTTTTTCTAATAAAGGATTAAAATATGTGGTTGATTATTGGGACAATCACCAAAAATTAAGAGCAGAAATCAAAGATTTTTTAATGTTACAAATCGAAGAACTAAAAAAAATCCGATAAAGAAAACTTCGATTCGTGAACACAAAAAAAACAATAATAAAGCGTGAACAAATTGACCAATTACGACAGGAAACAAAATAATGTGGGTCGCTGTGGGTCGCTAGTGGTTCACTAGAAAACTTCGGGAAGTATTGCTAAATATAGGTTTTTGACACAAAAATAGTCTAGCGACCCTAAACCCAAAATATTGAGTAAGCAAAAGCATCATACAACTAAAAAGGTCATAAGATGGGAAGACCAAGCAGACACAAAATTTATAATGAAATCTACATAGAAGAAGCCATAAATTACAAAAATCACTTACTTATTTTAGGGTTAAATAAAGTAACTTGTCAAGCAAGATATTTATACTTAAAAGAGTTTTTTAGTTGGTTAGAAGCACTACAAATCTATCAATTACAAGAGGTTACAACGGTTGAAGTCGCCAACTATTACAATTATTTACTGCAAAGAAAAAGCACCAGGACCGGACAAAATATCAAGCAAAAAAGCATACACGACCATATGCGAAACCTGCAACAATATTTAGGCTATTTACTGGAAATTGGAACAATAAAAATTAGTCCGGCTTCTCACTTAAAGTTTAGTTATCCGAACGAAAAAGTAGAACGGATTATTTTTACTCAAAACGAAATCCAAGAATTATACAAAGCATCAAACGAGCAGGAAAAAGCGATTTTAAATATTGCCTACGGTTGTGGCCTGCGAGTTGGAGAGTTGAGTTTAATCAATAAAGAAGATATTAGATTTACTGAAAATTTATTAATAGTTCAAAAAGGAAAAAACAGTAAAAGACGAATTATCCCAATAAATACAAAGGTTGCAGAAGAATTACAAAACTATTTAGAAAGCCAGGAAGAAAATAAAAACAAAGCTATTTTCCTGAACTCAAAAGGACAAAGAATGCAGGAATGGACATTTAATAGTACTCTAAAAACATTGATTGGCAAAACGAAGTTTGGCCAAAGATTTTCTACTGAAGAACTTAATAAAATTGGAATCCATAGTTTACGGCATTCTATCGCCACACATCTTTTAGAAAACGGAATGAAAATCGAACAAGTCCAAACTTTTTTAGGTCACAGTCATATTGAATCAACAGAAATTTATACTCATATTAATCAAAACCAAATCAATGAAATACAAAGATGAAACTTGAAGAATATTTACAGAAAAAGTATAGCAAAAGCACTTTAGCATCAAATCTTTACAACATAAAAAGATTTACGGATTATTACCAAAACAAAGCCGAAACCGCCACCTACACAGACATTTTAAACTACATTGCCTACTTGCGGAAAAACTGCGATTTACACCCAAAAACTTTAAGGCATTGTTTGTACGGAGTTAAAATTTACTTCAATTATTTACTGGAAATTGGCAAAAGAAAAGACCATCCCTGCAGTGAATTATTTTTAAAAGACAAGATAAACAAACAAATCCAAGTCGATAATTTATACAGTTCAGAAACGTTGGAAAACTTCTTAAAAACCTTTAAAATAAAGCGAAAAGAACGACTGAAAAGACGAAACGAAGTGATTATAACTTTACTTATTTATCAAGCTTTGACCGTATCGGAAATCAGTGATTTAGAAGTTGGAAACATAGATTTAGAGACGTGCGAAATCCAAATTAAAAAAGGACATCATCAGCAAAAAAGAACACTTCCATTACAAGCCAAACAGATCCTTTTATTTTACAATTATTTAGAAAAAGAACGAAAAGAATTATTGTTTTTTAATAAAGAGAATCCAGTTATAAGTTACTTTATTTTAGGTCAATATGGCGAAAAAGTAAATCCTCATACAATCAGCAAAATGATAAATGAACACCGAAAATCAAGCGAGAAATTACAGCCAATGCGGATAAGACAAAGTGTAATCGCCAATCTTTTGAAAAAGGAAAATGACACGAGAATTGTACAAGTTTTTTCTGGTCATCGAAGAGCATCGACAACGGTTCAATACAAACAAACAGAATTGGAAGCTTTGCAAAATGCGGTAAATCAATATCATCCAATCAAATAAATTTAGGTTTAAAAGGAAAATCCGAATCTAAACAGCAGAGCAATAAAGCGGTCTCCCTCTGGTCGCTTCCTTTGTTCCGTTCGGCTGTTCCAGTCGGCTGAAAAAGCCTCCGTTCCACAGTCCACTCGTCAGCATAGCACCTGCCAGCTCTGAAAAAGAGCAGGCAGTTACTACGCTTCCTCGCCCTCATCTCCACACGGTCGCTTCCTGCGTTCGTCGGGGCTACTACATCCACAATACCGCTTCATTGCGTTTTGCTTCGTAAACTACGCTGCACTTCATTCAGCCGTATTTGCGTCTGTCGCCCCTTATGTTTTGGCGGTTGCTCGACCGCCAGCCATCAACCTCAATAGGAACGCTAACGCTGATTTTATAGATTTGTTCCGCTGACGCTTTACTTGTTCGGTTGCCGTTACACGCTCCTGTCCCTACGCCCCCGAAAAAGGGGCTCTCGGTCCAGGGTGGCTGTCAGTGACCGCAACACCGCCACCCGTTCAGCAAAAAACGCTCCTTGCAAGCACCGCTTTTTTTGCTTCACTTGGGGTGTTTATTGTAGAACCGCATAGTTCAATCGCCACAGGGCTATGCTCATTTTTTTGGAAGAATGCCAGGGAAATTTATCTAAAAAACAACGTTTACGTTTTGGCATCCTTCCAAAAAAATCGAGCGCACGATTAAAGCTAATCAGCCGAATTGGTTTTTTAATTTAGAGATTTTGGCTTTTTTGGTTGGTTCATCGATAAAAAAACACTCTCTTTTTTTTTTCAATTGAAAATAAAAATTAGCAAATCCAATCTTACTTTTTTTTTCAACTGAAAACAATTACTTTTACTTCGCGCAAGACAATGAAGATGAACGTTCTTACCGAAAAGTGAAGCCTCGGGCGAGGCTAAAAGTGTGCAGTTGTGGCTGTCTATTGACCCGCTGGCTGAAATCTCCAGAAGGTTTTCTCCCTATGTCTATGCTCTGAACAATCCTGTTTTCTTTATTGACCCTGATGGAATGACAGCGGTAGACCCTATATATGGGAAAACTGGATTATTTGGAAGTTTTCATCAAATTGGAGATGATGGGAAAAATGATGGAAAGATACACATAGTCACTAATAATAGTCAATCAAGAGAGATAGAAAATAAAACAGAAAAAGGAGATACCGCTATTGATTTATCAAATACTGATAAAGTTACATTAAATGGCGGTAAAGCCACTGTTGATGGTGTTGTTGCTTCTGTTGATGCAGAAGAAAAAGATACTTCTACTGGAGCTAATGATGCTGGACTACACGAAGAAGGAGGTAATACTCAAAAGGACGCAAATGGCAAGGTTGAAACAAAGGCTTGGACTCCAGGAATTAAAAAAACTGGTACAAATAATGCATCAATTAGTCCTTTTGGAGGTGTAACTAAACCTTCTGCTTCTGGATTATTGGATTATTGGCACGTTCATACTAGTGGCGAAATAACGAGTACTGACCCAGTAACTAATGAACCTGTTACATATTCAGCGAAACCAGGTCCTTCAGGTTCAACTGGCGACATGGGCTATCAGGGAACTTTATCTTCACAAGGATATAATGCTACAGCAATACAAGTTGATACAAGAGGTGGAAAAACTGTGAATTTCTACAATAGCTCAACTACTACATTTTCGATAAGTTATGAATCTTTTAAAAAATTAAAATAATTATGATAAAAAAGATGATGATTATCTTTACTTTATTAATAGGCCTTAATGCCGTTTCACAAGAGGATAATTTAAAATTTAAAATCTTGTTTTATAAAAACAGTAAACCTATAGATGGACTTAAGTGTTATATTATAGGAAAAGAAAATAAAGCATACTTATTGCCTAGTAAAAATGATACAATAGTAATAAAAGATACTGTAAAATCTAAAGGAATACCTTTATTGGTTTTGATAGATAATCACACTATTGTCTTTCCTTTTTATTATTATAAAAAATCAAATTACATAAATATTTATTACGATAATAGGATTTTTGGCAATACAACCAAGAAAAAGTTTGGGTTAAATAGATGGAAACACTTATTCCGTAGAGAATATTATGTTGATATAGAAGGTTTAGATGATATGATAACTGTATTTAAAACTAAAACTAAATTTATACTGATTAATAATTAAGAAAAAACAGCTGGTTCTAGCGTCCCGCTATTGAATACAAGCAAAAACGAATAAATAGAAGAGCCATTCCATTCCCATCTGGTGCTCGATTGCATCGAGTACCTACTTAAATTAAAAAACAAAACGTAGCGTTTTCAACGCGGTTAAAACAAAGAAACCACTTTATTACGAAGTGGTTTTTGTTTTTTTATGAATAAGCTTTTTTGGCTTTATAATCTCTAATTAATGCATCAATCACACTAAAAATTTGTTTTTGTTCACTATCAGGCATACTGGCAATATCTTCAATACGTTCGACAATTTTTTTGTCTTTTACCATTACCGAATTATTACCTACCAAATAATCCAAAGAAACTCCAAGTGCTTGTGCAATTTTATTAGCAATCTCAACAGAGGGTGTAATCTCTTCACGTTCATATCTTCCAATTACTGCCCCAGAAGTACCGACAATAGCCCCCAAATCATCCCGAGACAACCCTTTTTCTTTACGTAATTGCGTTATTAAGCTTCCTGTTTTCATAATCTATAAGTAATAATAATCCTTTAAAAATAAGAGAATATGCAAATATACATTACTTAAAGATAAAAAAGCAAACGAATAAATTTGCATTTAATATCATTTATTGATTACGTTTGTAACTAATAAGTGAAATTCTATAAGTTATGAACAATCTAAACACCCAAAACCCAAATCAATTAGAGTACACCAATAAACTCATTAAAATAGCCGTATTAGGCGGTATTAGGCTGGACGGATTAGACAGAATGCGGGTAACGGTTAAAATACAGGGAACAGAAGCAGACAGCTTGGCGGTACGTCACAATTTAGATCTCTACAATGATACACAAGTTGAAAAACTAATCAGAAAAACAGCCACTAAACTCGAAATCGGAACTTCTGTAATCGAAGCCAGCATCAACGAACTCATAGAAGCATTAGAAAAATACAGGTTAGAACAATTAGAAAACACCGACCAAAAACCACAAACCAAACAACTTACAGAAAAAGAAAAAAGCGAAGCAGTACAACTTTTGCAATCTGAAAATTTATTAACCATAACAAACGAGCTAATCGGACAAAGCGGGATTATCGGGGAAGAAACCAACCGCTTGATAATGTATTTAATCTTTAGCAGTCGAAAACGGGAACAGCCACTACACATAATCAGTCTAGGCAGTAGCGGAACAGGAAAAACACACCTTCAAGAAAGTATAGGCAATCTAATACCAGACGAGGAAAAAACAGAAATTACCACTTTGTCAGAAAACGCCTTTTATTACTTCGGTCAGCAGGAACTCAAACACAAACTTATTTTAATAGAAGATTTAGACGGAGCAGAAAGTGCATTGTACCCAATTAGAGAATTACAAAGCAAAAAGAAAATCAGTAAAACAATCGCTTTTAAAAATACCAAAGGCGAAACCAAAACCACCAGTATAACTGTTGAAGGTCCCGTATGCGTATCAGGTTGCACGACCAAAGAAAGTGTTTACGAAGACAATGCCAACAGAAGTTTTTTAATTTATCTGGACGAAAGCACAGCCCAAGACGATAAAATTATGAACTATCAAAAATTAGTTAGCGCTAATAAAATCAACATCGAAGAACAAATCAAAGCCAAACAATTATTACAAAACTCTCAATATTTACTAAAATCAATCAAGGTAATCAATCCGTATGCACAAATGGTAGAACTGCCAAAAGAAGTATTAAAACCAAGAAGAACAAACGCACACTATCTGCAATTTATTGAACTTATAACCTATTATCATCAACACCAAAGACCAATTAAATATGATGAACAAACAGGCGAAGAATACATAGAAACTACCATTGAAGATATAAAAAATGCCAATGAATTAATCAAAGAAGTGATTATAAGAAAGTCCGATATACTCACAGGACACAGCAGAAACCAATTAGAAAATTTTAAAAATACCTTAAAAAATCAAAGTGAAACCTTTGCCAATCAAACCTTACGCAAAAATCTAAAAATTGCAAAGACTACAGCACAACGTTACTTAAATAATTGGATAGATACAGGAGTAGTTAAAAAGTTGCACGATAAAGAAACCCAAACTTACAGCTATCAAATAACCGACAGCAAAGAATATCAAAACCTGGAGCAGGAAATAGAAACAGTACTAAACAGAGTAATTACAACAATAGAGAACCGAACCACCGAACCACAACCGAACCACACTATAATAAAACCACTTAAAACCAAATCCACAAAGCAAAAAGCAGAGCCGAACCACTAAACCACAAAAACAGATAAGAGGACTAAAAAAAATATAAATTGATTATGAAAAAGTTACTACTGAAACAGGCAAGTTATAATTATCTGGAAAATGCGTTTAAAGAATGGTTAGACATCTTGGGTTTTGTACAAGCAACGGTTTATAGTCTGCCAACGGCTGTGAGAGAGTTTTTATATTATTTAGAACAAAACAACGTAAACCAAATCAATCAGTTAAATCACCAGCATATAAAAGATTATTACAGTTATCTAATCAGTAGAACCAATCAAAAGCAAGGAGGAGCATTAAGCACCAACTACATCAATCATCATTTTTGGGCGTTAGAAAAGTTCTTCGAGTTCCTGCACCACAAAGGCACACGAAACCTGCCCGAAGTCAATTTAAAAAGACTAAAAATACAAACATTAGAAAGAGAGATTTTGACCCAAGAAGAAGTAAAAGAATTATACGGCATAGTAGAAAATCAAGAATGCCAAACCCAAAAACAAGAAGCACTAAACTACCAGGACAAAGTATTATTAACCATCTATTACGGTTGTGGATTGCGAAGAAGCGAAGGAATTAATATAAATATTGACGACATCAATTTTGACACAAGAGTATTGCACGTAAAGAAAGGAAAGTACAGCAA
>NZ_VJZT01000031.1 GCF_007097245.1 Flavobacterium restrictum
AATACAAATAATCTTCCCAAGATTCATCAACAAATACATATTTCATTTTATTCCTCAATTAAGTCTTTAGAAAATGATTTACCACTCTTAAATTTATCAATAGCAGAATCTAACCTACTTTCGTTAGTTCTGTTTGATAATTCATAATTTGTTGCAATTAGTGAATTATATTCTTCAAGTGAAATAACAACAATCCCTGAATCTTTTCCACGATTTATAATTAGAGTTTCAAAGTTTATTGCTACTCTATCAAAGTAAGATTTAATATCTTTTCTGAAATCTGAAATATTTGCTACTACCATAATTATTATAATTTGTACAAATTTATGTACAATATTTTGATTTTACGCAATATTCGTCAAATTATTACCGCTAACGTCTTGCTACTACAGCGGGTTTGGGACTAAATTAAGCCTTATCTTCGGATTTGCCAAATATTCCCAAATACAAAACCATTTTCCCATTAAGCCAATTGCCCAAATCCGTTGTAGTAGCTGTTATGGGCTGGCTATTTTCTTCAAATGTTCATTCCATTGCTTTTCTAATTGCTTTTTGTCGGCTTCTTTCAACGTTATTTTATCAATCAAAATTTTCTTCTCATTATTGATTTTGAACACATACATTCCTTTTTTATCATCTACGCATTGTCTGTATTCTATCAATCCTTTAGGGATTATTTTATAATCGTTGATTGAAAACAAATAACTTGTCCAATTATTTTTTCCGCAACCATTTGGAGAATATGAATAATATAAATCGGTGTTTTTATTTTTTTTAGAGTAAGCATATTCAGGGATATCAATATCCTCAATTTTTCTAAATTTTTTAGTCTTGGAATCAAACAAAAGAATCATTTCGTAGTAGTAATTACTATTGTAACCATATCTGATGTCTAAAGTTCCATCTTTATTAAAATCCTCGAATTTCAATGAGTTAGGAGCAATTCCTATTTCTTCTTGTTTAGTTATTGTATCATTTTTTGAATTAATTACATATAGAATTGAGTTACTTCTGTAATCTGCGTGATAAGTAGTTCCCAAAATTTTTGCCGATACAGAATAAATCAAAGTATCTTTTTCTCTGACGTTTCTGACTATTACTTTCTTTTTTAAGTGTTCGCCTGAAAACAATATAATTGAACTAAATAAAATCAAAATATATTTCATGTAGATTTCTTTCTGTTGAATTTCGTTTTTAGCTTGCCCTGTAACGTTCCCGCGCTACAAGCAGTTTGGGATTAAATTAAGCCTATTCTTCGGATTTGCCAAATCTTCCAAATACAAACCAATTTTTCCATTAAGCCAAATCCCCAAATTGCTTGTAGCCTGTGTTGGTGGTGGCTAGTTTTTGTCGAAATTCCGTTTTTTTATCCCAATTTATCAAGTTTCAATTTTCCTTTTTTCGTCGGCAAATTAAGATTAACAAGTTTCAGACTGATAAGTTTCAGAATTCCAGTTTATAAATTCAGTTTTTCAAGCTTCGGCGCGTTTCGTTTTTCGGCGTCAATTTCAGATTCTACTTTCCGATAGAAATTTCAAAGTTAAGACGTTTAGCTTTTTATATGCGCTTCGATTGTTCTCTTTCGTTTTCGTCCGTAAATAAGTTCCAATTTTCGAGCTTCAGTTTTTCAAGTTTCCACGGATAATTTCCAACTTTCTAGCTTCAGCATTTCTTTCGGATGTAAATTTTGATTTTTCGATTGGTTTTATCTGCGTAATTTCTCACTAGTCACCACCAACTAGTTTGTATGTATGACACAATCAAACTTAACAACCTCCAAAATGGCTTGTTTAGTCAAATAAACAACCAACTATTCGCAATTCAAATATATAAATATTTTTCTACAAAAAAATAAAAATCCCGCTCAAATCTACAGTTGTGATACCATTCCAAGCAATTCTTGTAATCACGCCATTTCGCTAGTTTTATGGTAGCGGCAATTCCTGTAGTTAGGATTTTGGAAAGGCGGGTTGGATATCCCGAAAAAAATAGAGGCTATTTGACAATTGTCAATAGCCCCTACTTGGTACGATTTCCTAACTTTATATTGTTTCGTTCTAAAAGGAACTTACAACTCGTAAATAAATGATTCTGATGGTGCTATAGTAATCCAGACTTTTCCTTCGCCATTCACAATATGCAATTCGGCGGTGCTTTTATGGTACAATTGATCCGTAATTGGGTAGGTTCCATCTTTTAAATTCCATTTTTGAACCATATCCGAAGGAACTTTCAGTTCAAAAGTACTTGTTGTTAGCCACGAAAAATTGGTCACAATCAAGAGTTTTTGAGAATCGGACCAGCGGGCAAAAGCATAAATTCCCGAGTCGTAACCCGATGTTGACTGCCTGTTAGCAGTTTGAATCTCTTGGTATTTGCCCATTAATGCGGAACTATTCAAAGAGAAATTGAGGAGTCTTTTATAAAAATCACGCAAAGATTTTTCATTTTCCGAAAGTTGTCCACCATCAAATTTTCCGTTATTCATCCAGCGTTGGTGGTTGGGTACGCCAATATAATCAAAAATCGAAGTTCGAGAATGCGTGCCAAAACCAGCATTTTCGTTTCCAGCTTCGCCTACTTCTTGTCCAAAATAAATCATCGTTGGCGCCGTGCTAATGGTCGTAGAAACTACCATTAAAGGTTTTCCTTTTTCGGGCGTACCAGCAAATTCAGGACTTGCCAACCGCTGTTCGTCGTGATTGTCTAAAAAATGAAGCATGTGATGCTCAATATCCGCCATGTGGTTTTGAATGTCGGATATGCCGTCTGGCAAACATCGGCCTTGAATAACATCTTTGAGTTTGTCATACGTTTCGACTTTGTCATACAAATAATCCATTTTGCCTAACCTAATGTAGTTTCTATATTCATTTGGGTTGTAGACTTCGGCCATCAAGAAAGCGTTTGGATTTGCCGTTTTTATAGCCGAGTTCATATAACTCCAAAATTCATACGGAACCATCTCGGCCATATCGTATCGAAAACCATCAACGCCTTTGGCAGTCCAGTACAAGGCAATATCTTTGAATTTTATCCAAGAATCAGGCACACTTTTACCTGCCCAAAATTCAAAATGCTCTTGAACGGATTTGGTCTCAAAACCAGCGGGAAGTTCCGGAAAATCTTTGGAACCATCTGGGCGAATGCCGTAATTTACTTTTACGGTTTCGTACCAATCGTTGCGGTCTGGCTTGGCTAAACGCGAACCGTTACCTGTCCATTTTGCTGGGAATTCATTGAATTTTCCATCGATTAAAGGATTCCGTTCGCCGTTCAAAGGAGCATCCGTATTTGGGACTTCAAAGGGCGTATTGGGAATGTAATAAAAATTATTATCCCGCTTGTATTCTACGGTAACATCGTCATGAGCACCAAAATCGGTTACGCCTTTGGGATTGTTTTTGCCTTCATATTTACGGGCAATATGGTTGGGAACAATATCAATAATGACTTTCATGTCCGCATGGTGTGTGCGCGCAATTAAGGCTTCAAATTCCTGTAAACGGTTGGCTGGATTGACTGCTAAATCTGGATTTACGTTGTAATAATCCTTTACCGCATAAGGTGAACCGGCACGACCTTTGACCACTTCGGGATCATCATTTGAAATTCCAATGGCGGTATAATCGTGTACTAAGGCGTGGTGTGGCACTCCGGTGTACCAAATATACGATACGCCTAAATCCTTTATTTCCTGTAATGCTTTGTCTGTAAAATCGTTAAATTTCCCTACTCCGTTTTGTTCTATGGTGCCCCAAGGTGCATTAGTGGTGTTTTTATTTCCGAATAAACGGGTAAAAACTTGGTACACTACTACCTTTTTTTCGGAGACTGTTTCCTTCTTTGCTACGTTCATTTTTGATTGTTTCGTTTTACAGGCCGATGCCAAAAGCACCATACTTATTCCTGCAACGATAGTTATTTTTTTTATCATACAAAAAATTTATTAAGGGTAATTTCAAATCCGTTTAGACTATTCCATTTTTCAGAAATACGAACTTATAAAGTTACTACTTTTTTTAGTATTCCTATAAATTTACTCGAAATCAACACAATTATGCAATTGAAAATAACGTACTACAACGTAAGAGTTCGCTACTTTGTTGAAAACTAAACGGGAATTAGTGCCGCTACTTTACAAGCATTGGTTTTACCACTTTATAAATAAATGCTAATATCTATTTTGGTTGTTTCCTTTTTCATAAATTTGACAAAAATTAAATCCATTGAAGCATTTTCATTTTTTCATCATCTGCAGTTTGGCATTGCTTGGTAGCCAATTCCTTTTGGCGCAAGCCCCCAAAAAAATTATCATTGAACATTCTGATTTTGCCGATGTTAATCAAGCCGAAATTCCTGATGCGCTCTTGATGCAAGGAAATGTTCGTGTCAACCATGACGGAGTAGTGCTTACGTGTAACAAAGCCTATTTTTTTCAGAAAGAGAATTACATCAAAGCCTTTGGAAACGTACAGTTAGTTCAAGGCGACACTTTGTTTTTGAACAGTAAATACGCAGAGTACAATGGCAATATGAAAAAAGCATTTGCCACAGGAAATGCTGTTATGACATCGCCAGACGCTACTTTGGTTACGGATACCATTAATTTTGATAGAAATACACAAGAAGTATTTTACAATTCCCCGGGCACCATCATCAACAAAGAGAATGTTTTGAAAAGTAAATCTGGAAAATATTACGTTGCCGAAAAAAAATTTCAATTCCTAACGGCGGTAACCATTACCAATCCTACCTATGTGATTAAGACCAATCATTTGGATTATTACAGCAATTCTGGACATTCCTACTTACTTGGTCCGTCAACAATTACCAGTAAAGCCAACTATATTTACACCGAAAAAGGGTTTTATGATACCAAAAAAAACCTGGCTCATTTTTTAAACAAATCCTACATCAAATACGATGATCGCATTATCAAAGCAGATAGTTTGTATTACGACCGAAATCGGGAATTTGCATCGGCTACGCAAAATGTAAAAATTACCGACTCCATAAATCGGGGTATCGTAAAAGGGCATTATGCCGAAATTTATAAACTCAAAGATTCTATGTTTGTGACCAAACGAGCCGTAGCAATCAATTTTGTCGAAAACGACTCGGTATACATACATGGCAAAAAATTAATGATAACAGGCAAGGAAGGCAGCAGAATTATTCGTGCTTACAACAATGTACGTTTTTTTAAAACCGATATGAGTGGCAAGTGCGACTCTATAAATTCGTCCTCAAAAACAGCCTTGACAAAACTTATAGGAAATCCTATTTTATGGAATGGCGAAAACCAAATTACTGGTGACATCATGCACCTAATAGGCGACACTAAAACCCAAAAATTAGACTCCTTAAAAGTCCTCAACAACACTTTTCTGGTCTCGAAGGACACGCTAGGAACGGGCTACAATCAGGTAAAAGGCATGAACTTATTTGGGAAATTCCTTGACGGAAAACTTCACGATGTAGATATTATCAAAAACACCGAAGTAGTCTATTACATGCGCAACGATGCTCACGAACTCATAGGAATCAACAAGAATGTAAGCAGCAAAATAAATCTTATTTTTAATAAAAACGCAGTTGAAACGATCACTTTTTTTAAGCAAGTGGACGGCGATATTTATCCCGAAAAAGACTTACCCGAAAATGCTCGAAAATTACGAGGTTTGGTCTGGCGTGGCGAGGAACGAATAAAATCAAAAGACGACATTTTCCCTCCAGAAGAAAACGAAGACAACGATAAAATAGCCAAAGCCACTAAAGCCGAAAACGATAAAAAAGATGTTCCCCTAAAAATCAGGAAAGAAACCGTAAATTATGGGAAGAAGAGGAAGTAGGTAGTGGAAATTATTAGGAAGGAACCCTAAAAGGATTGACTGCATTAATAATACTTTTAAAATCGAAAATATAACATTTAAAACTTCGTGAACTTTGCAAAAAACTTTGCGAACTTTGCAGTTAAATCTACCAAACTTGAATCCAGATTTCCTTAAATACCAAGCACAAACCTCTCCGTATCCTTTGGGAATGGAGGTTTCGCATGCCATTGGCACCTATATCTACAACAGTAGCAACAAAAAATATTTAGATTTTGTGGCTGGCGTTTCGGCTTGCGCATTGGGGCACCAGCACCCTAGAGTCAATAAGGCCATCAAAGACCAATTAGACCGCTATTCGCATGTGATGGTTTATGGCGAATATTCGCAAAGTCCAGCCGTTCAGTATTGCAAGTTACTCGCCTCACTCCTACCTGATTCGCTAGACAAAACCTACCTAGTCAACTCCGGTACCGAAGCCATAGAAGGAGCCTTAAAACTCGCCCGAAGAGTTACGGGTCGCAGCCAATTGATTTCTTGTCACAACGCCTATCACGGCAACACCATGGGATCCTTGAGCGTCATGGGATTTGAGGAACGCAAGCAAGTTTTTAGACCATTGATTCCTGATGTAGATTTTATAACCTTCAATAACGAAGCCGATTTACAAAAAATAACCACCAAAACTGCCGGAATAATCCTAGAAACCATACAAGGTGGCGCAGGGTTTATTCAGCCCGAAAACAATTTTTTAAACAAAGTTAGAGCCCGTTGCAATGAAGTGGGAGCCCTACTTATTCTTGACGAAATCCAACCGGGTTTTGGACGAACAGGAAAGCTCTTTGGTTTTCAGAACTACGATGTTGTACCGGATATTCTAGTGATGGGCAAAGGCATGGGCGGTGGCATGCCAGTTGGTGCTTTTACGGCGTCAACGGCAATGATGGATTTATTGAGTGACAATCCTAAACTGGGACACATCACCACTTTTGGAGGGCATCCTGTCATTGCGTCAGCCTGCTTGGCCACATTGCAAGAAATAACGGAAACCCAATTGATGAGCGAAGCATTAGAAAAAGAAAAACTCTTCCGTTCCCTTTTGGTACATCCTTTGATAGTAGAGGTTCGAGGAATAGGACTAATGCTTGCCGCCATGACCAAAAGTCCCGATATAACCAATGAAGTGATCCTAAAATGCCAAGACAAAGGACTCATTTTATTCTGGTTATTGTTTGAAGGATGCGCCATCAGAATTACACCGCCGTTAACTATTTCTAATCAAGAAATTCAGGAAGGTTGTGCTATAATTCTGGAGGTAATGAATGAGATGATGGCAACAAATGTTTAGAAATTGATTTTTGAATTCTAAAAAATTTGTTAATTAAATTGTTCAAAACAATCCCTATTTTCCGCAACAATAACAAAACGAATGGCTACATTTAAATAAGCCAAATTCAAACAAATAAAGTATGCAATTAAGCAACGAAGAAGAAGATTATAACTTATCCTTATCTAAATTTGAGTCGATGTTGAAAACCAACAAGGTACTCTTTTTTGACTCCGAAGAATTTGAAGAAATCATCCTTCATTATCTGGATATGGGTAAGGCCTCTTTGGCAAAAAAAGCCCTCAAACTCGCTTTGGAACAACACCCCAAATCTACTGGACTCAAACTAGTTCAAGTAGAAATGCTCGTGTATGATGACAAACTGGAACTTGCCGAAAAGCTTTTGAACGAGTTGTTCGCAATAGAACCAACCAATGAAGAAATTTACATTCAAAAAGCCAATATTTACTCCAAAAGAGATCAGCACGAAAAAGCGGTTGAACTCCTAAAAGTTGCCCTAAAATATACCGATGATTATGCTGATGTGTACAATTTAATAGGCATGGAATACCTGTTTATGGACAACCTTGAATTGGCAAAAGACAATTTTACCAAATGCCTCGAAGAAGATTTAGAGGATCAATCAGCGTTGTATAATGTGGTGTATTGTTACGAATTTCTAGATCAAAACCAAGAAGCCATCGTGTATTTGAATAGCTATATCGACCAAAATCCATATAGCGAAATCGCTTGGCATCAAGTGGGTCGCCTTCATTATGGACTTAAAGAATATGAAAATGCCATTCGAGCATTTGATTATGCCACGCTTATAGACGATGAATTCCTAGGTGCCTTTATGGAAAAAGCAAAGGCATTTGAACGTTTAAAAAAATATAATGAAGCCATCGAAAGTTACAACAGAACCATCGAGTTGGATGATGCCACTTCGTATGCTTTGCTTCGGATAGGAAAGTGTTATGAAAAACTCGGAAACAAAGTACTGGCTTTAAAATACTTTAACAAAACTGTCCACGAAGATCCCCTTTTGGACAAAGGTTGGATTGCCATTACCGACTTTTATGTACGTCAAAAAAACTACCAAAAAGCCTTATTTTATGTCAACAAAGCCTTGGCAATTGACAATCAAAACAAGCTCTACTGGAAACGTTTTGCAACAATTAACAAACAAATGAATTTCTTTGAAGAAGCTGAATTTGGCTATAGAAAAGCAGTAGAATTTGGTGATTACCAACTAGACACCTGGTTATTTTGGGTGGATATTTTACTGTTTTTGGGCGAATTTGAGCCTGCAATTACAACATTATTGCAAGCAGCCGACTATTTTCCCGAAGAAAACGAAATTGAATACCGCTTGGCTGGTTTGTACTTTATGATACAAGAAAATACCAAAGCAAAGTTCCATTTAAGCAATGCAATGCGTTTGAATTTTGATAAATACACCATTCTTGAAGACTTATTTCCTGTAGTTTGGACTCGGAAAATGGTTCAAAATTACATTGCAAAACACAAAAAATGATAATGATTGATTCTATACGAAAGCGTTTTGGTTTATTAGGACGCAACATAAATTATTCTTTTTCGAAAGGTTATTTTACCGATAAATTTAGTGACGAAAACTTTGCAGGATGCACATACGAGAATTTTGACATTCCCGAAATTAATTTTTTTACCGAAATAGTAAAAAACAATCCCGACTTGAAAGGTCTAAATGTTACGATTCCGTACAAGGAAACCGTCATTCCGTTTCTAGATAAATTATCCAAAAAAGCAACTCAAATTGGTGCTGTCAACACAATAAAATTTACCAAAAAAGGAACTTTAAAAGGTTACAATACGGATTATTATGGTTTCAAAAAATCCCTAAAACCGCTACTCCTACCGCACCACAAAAAAGCCTTGATTTTAGGCACAGGTGGCGCATCCAAAGGGGTGGCTTTTGCATTAGACGAATTGGGTATTGTGTACACTTTTGTGTCTCGTGACGCCAAAGAAAATGCCATTGGGTACGACTTAATTAACGCCACCACATTTGACAATTACCAAATAATCATCAACGCATCGCCGGTAGGAACAAATCCAAATATTGATTTATTTCCGTTAATTCCGTACGACTATTTTACCCAAAAACACATTGCTTACGACCTAATTTACAATCCAGCCGAAACTCAATTTCTCAAGAAAGCGGCAGCACATGGAGCACAAACCAAAAATGGGTTGGACATGCTTATTTTTCAAGCCGAAAAAGCGTGGAAAGTATGGAATAAATAACCTATTATATTTAGAAACGGCTGTTTTATAATACAAAACGGGCTGCTAAACGAACTAATAATTCAATAATAGCAATCCGATTAGACTAATTTTAGCAAATTTATATCAGTTTTACACTACTCTTTTAAACACACTCCGTAAAAAAGTCCCAATCGTTACTTAAACCATTGGGACTTTTTTAGGCTATATTCTAAAATTAACAGCATTTAAAAATTTAATTATTTGGGCGTTCCCCAAGGGTCGGGCTTTACGCTACAATCTTTTTTATGGCAGAAAAAGCCACAAAAAAGGATTTCCACTTCAATCCCTAACGCAAAATGCTTTAATAAACAGAATCAAACGTTTTTTTTATTTAATTTGTATTTATACCCTCAAAAAATCCATTCTCACGCTACCTTCTTCGTCAATTTTTGTTAAATTGATTTCGTGTAGCGTATTTACTAATGCGGGGTTCCAAGGCGTTTTTACTTTGACATAATTTTCGGTAAAACCGTGAATATAGCCTTCTTTATTTTCACTTTCGAACAAAACAGTTCTATTGGTACCCAACTGACTTTCATAAAAAGCACGTCTTTTTTTGACTGATAATCCCCGCAGCATCTTGCTTCTTTTGGCTCGAACATTGGCAGGAATTACATCTTGCATCGCTGCCGCCTCGGTATTATCCCGTTCAGAGTAAGTAAAAACGTGTAAATACGAAATATCCAAATCGTTCAAAAAATGATAGGTTTCTAGAAAATGCGCTTCGGTTTCGCCAGGAAATCCCACGATTACATCCACGCCAATGCAAGCGTGCGGCATGACTTCTCTAATTTTATTGACGCGTTCCGTGTAAATTTCACGTTGGTAACGGCGTTTCATCAACTTTAAGATTTCATTGCTACCGGATTGCAACGGAATATGAAAATGCGGGACAAAAGTGCGACTTTTTGACACAAATTCAATGGTTTCATTCTTCAATAAATTAGGTTCTATCGAAGAAATTCGCAACCGTTCGATGCCAGCAACTTTGTCTAACTCTTGCACCAATTCCAAGAACGTATGTTCGTGTTTTTTGTTTCCAAATTCTCCTTTTCCGTAATCACCAATGTTTACGCCTGTCAATACAATTTCTTTGATATTCTGTTTCGAAATTTCAGCGGCATTTTTCAATACATTTTCGAGTTCGTCACTTCTAGAAATACCTCTCGCCAGCGGAATCGTGCAATAGGTACATTTGTAATCGCAACCGTCTTGCACTTTCAGGAACGCCCGAGTTCGATCACCAATGGAGTAACTGCCTACGTAGAAATCGGCTTCTGCAATTTCGCAGGAATGCACTTCGCCAAAATCATTTTTAGATAAGTCATTGATATAATCCCCCAGTTTGAATTTTTCGGTAGCACCAAGAACCAAATCCACACCATCTACGCTGGCTAATTCTTCGGGTTTGAGTTGGGCGTAACAGCCCACGGCGGCCACAAAAGCTTTGTTGTTTAACTTCATGGCTTTTCGCACCACTTGTTTGAATTGTTTGTCGGCATTTTCAGTAACGGAGCACGTATTAATCACATACATATCCGCAACTTCT
The DNA here is from genome assembly GCF_007097245.1 of Flavobacterium restrictum. GTDB lineage: Bacteria > Bacteroidota > Bacteroidia > Flavobacteriales > Flavobacteriaceae > Flavobacterium > Flavobacterium restrictum. The sequence goes on from NZ_VJZT01000031.1 coordinate 11,021, forward strand.
TCAAAATCTACTCGGTCAAAACCTTCGTCTTGCAAATTGCGAGCAATAGTCGATGTTTCCGAAAAATTTAATTTACAACCTAAAGTGTAGAACGCTACTTTTTTTCTGTTTCCCATAAGATACCTCAACCAATGAAATCGTTGTCAAAAAATTGAGAATGCAAATTTACAAACAAAAATTTATAAAAGAAAATTTCTGTTTCAATCCTTCAGGGCAAACGCATCATATTGCATAAAAATAAGTACTAAAAAACTTGTTAATTAAATATAATATAACTACATTAACG
>NZ_VJZT01000032.1 GCF_007097245.1 Flavobacterium restrictum
ATTGAATAGATTCATCGTTTTTTTTTATCAAATATAAGGCTTTTTATTGTGTTATGGGTAATTGCGGACAATCAAAAAATTTTTTTATAAATTCTAAATAGCACAACTTAAATGACCTTATTTGCCTTATATGGTTTAAAAATTTAGAGTGATTTATATTATTATTTTGATCCCGATTTTACCTTTTGAACTGGATTTTTTAAGGTCAATTTCAGCCAAATAAAACCTACCGTTCCTGCTATAAAAGAGGCTATCAAAATGGCTATTTTGGAATACGTAATTACTTCTTCGCCATCATTTTTGAAAGCCAAAAGCGTGATAAAAATAGACATTGTAAATCCTATTCCGCCCAACATTCCAGCACCTAGAATGTTTTTCCATTTTAAATCTTCGGGCAATGCACAAATGCCCAAACGAACTGCGATAAACGAGAAAAGCCATATTCCAAGCGGCTTCCCAACAACAAGACCCATAATGATTCCAATCGTGTTCGAATGACTTAATCCCTCATGCCAATTGGTTGCAATGGCGATTCCAGTATTAGCCATGGCGAATAAAGGCAAAATAACAAAGGCTACTGGATAATGCAAAATATGTTGCAATCGGTAGGAAGTAGTTTTTTTTCCACCATCCCCAAACGGAATAACAAAGGCCAGTAAAACACCCGTTATTGTGGCATGAACACCCGAATTAAGCATAAAATACCACATCAAAATTCCTCCTAAAAGATACGGAATCAGCCCTTGTACTTTTAACCGATTCAGCAAAAATAAAAGACCCATTGTTCCAAAGGCCAATCCCAAATAAACAAAGGAAATGGAACTGGTATAAAAAATAGCAATTACTAGTATGGCTCCCAAATCATCAATTACCGCAAGTGCTGTCAAGAATATTTTTAACGAGGCGGGCACTTTATTCCCCAATAAAGATAAAATCCCAATGGCAAAAGCAATATCCGTAGCCATGGGAATTCCTGCGCCATTTTGGGTAGTTGTTCCGTAATTTAACGCCAAGAAAATCCCTGCTGGAATCAACATGCCGCCCAAAGCACCAAAAATAGGGAGTGCAGCATTTTTAATACTCGATAATTCCCCTTGGTAAATTTCTCGTTCTAGCTCTAACCCAATCAGTAAAAAGAAAATAGTCATCAAGCCATCATTAATCCAGTGCGTGATGGAATGATGTTCTATTGGAGTTTCCCAAAACGCAATATAACCGCCCTGAAAAACCGAGTTGGCTAGATACAACGAGACAATAGTTACTAAAAGTAGTAGGATTCCCCCGGATTTTTCGCTTTCAAAAAAAGCAGTAAAGGTTTTGGTTAAGGGCATAATTTGAGGATATGGTCTCGATTATTTGGAATAGATTTTTTTCTGATTGGGCTAATTTAAGCAATTTTAACTATTTTTTTGCGTAATTATAAATCGTATTTTTTCCTTACTTTAGTAGGCTCAAACATTCTTTTTTTTATGGAAATCAAAATCCTTCATATCGACAGCAATCACCCTTTGCTCTGGGAACAATTAGAACTAGCTGGCTTTACCAATCACACTGATTTTACTTCGACCAAAGAGGAAATCGAAGCCAAAATCCAGAATTACCAAGGAATTGTTATTCGCAGCCGATTCAAAATAGACCAACAATTTATTGACAAAGCAACTCATTTGCAGTTCATAGCCCGTGTAGGTGCTGGTTTAGAAAGCATTGATTGTGAGTATGCGTTGTCCAAAGATATTCAACTTATTGCCGCTCCCGAGGGCAATTGCAATGCCGTTGCCGAACATACATTAGGAATGATTTTGTCGCTTTTTAATAAATTAAACCAAGCCGATAGCGAAATTCGTTCCGGACAATGGAACCGAGAAAGCAATCGGGGTCATGAATTAGACGGCAAAACGGTAGGCATCATTGGTTATGGAACAATGGGAAAATCTTTTGCTAAAAAATTGCGTGGTTTTGATGTAACAGTGTTGTGTTACGATATTCTAGAAAATGTGGGCGATGCAAATGCAAAACAGGTTTCGTTGAAAGAATTGCAACAAAAAACAGATGTTTTAAGCCTTCATATTCCCTGGACGCCTGATACTGATAAATTGGTTGATTTGGATTTTATTTCGGCTTTTGCCAAATCATTTTGGATCATCAACACCTCTAGAGGCAAGAATATCGTTACCGCCGATTTGGTTGCTGCTATGGAATCTGGAAAAATTTTGGGAGCTGGTTTGGATGTTTTAGAATATGAAAAGCTCTCCTTCGAAACGCTTTTTCAAGATAAAAACACACCAGATGCTTTTCAATATTTATTGGATGGCAAAAAAGTAATTCTTACGCCGCACATTGCTGGATGGACCTACGAAAGTCATGAACGATTAGCACAAGTTATCGTCGATAAGATTAAAGCGCTATATTTCCCACCTGAAAAACCCATTGTGATTGAGGATTGTCAAGAGGTTCGTGTTACGGGAATTGGTGGTGTTTTTTTCAAATCAGAAAATCCAAAAGAACTCATAGCTTGGTATGCAAAGCACCTAGGTCTAAAAACTGATGATTATGGAGCTACTTTTTGCTGGAAGAATACAGATAATGAGGATTGTACCACACAATGGTCTCCTTTTAAGAACGATACCACTTATTTTGAACCCAGTACAAAACAGTTCATGCAAAATTTTAGAGTTCATGATCTAGAACAATTATTAAATAAATTAGCCCTCGAGGGGGTTACTATTATTGGGGAAGTTGCTTCTTATGAGTATGGTAAGTTTGGTTGGATTCTTGACCTTGAAGGAAATAAAATTGAACTTTGGGAACCAATTGACATATCGTTTGAATAAATTTTATATTTTTACTATTCCCTTTTAAAGCATGTAAACGCTTTATAATCATAAATATAGTATATATGGAAAACACAAAACAAGAAGCTTGGAACGCCCCTTATCCAACAGCACAACCCGAAAACAAAAAGATTTTAGCAGGAGTTCTAGCACTTCTTTTTGGAGGTTTAGGAATTCATAAATTGTTTTGGGATATACTCAAGAAGGAATTATTCAACTTATAATAGGTGTTGTAACTTGCGGAATAGGAGGCGTAATTGGATTTATTGAAGGCATTATTTATTTGACTAAAACCGATGAAGAGTTTTACCAAACGTATCAAGTTGGAAAAAAAGGTTGGTTTTAAACTTAGAAAAAATCCAAAAGCCTTCGTTGTTTAAGGCTTCAAAGCAGTAGTTGTTATTTGGAGGTACGAATCAAAAAGCTATAATTTGTTTTTCTTCTTGGCCACTTTCTTTTTAGGTTGTGGCACATAAGGTAGGCTTAAATCAAAGGCTTGTTCCACCTCCCAATTGGTACGAATATCGATTGGTGTCGAAAAATAAACTACTTCTTCGGAGTAGCGTTTTTCTAAATAATTACCACCATCGTATAATTTGTTTTTGTTATCATCGTAAATCGCTCGAAGAGTATAAATCGCGGGTTCTAGAAGATTAAAGGTTACTTTGGAGTTGCTTTGACTGTATTCTGATGCCAAAACATCCCCTTTTTCATTTGTTAATTCAATAAGTATAGGATATTTTTTCACGTTTTGTAAGCTAACGATGAGGTTGCCATAATCGGTTTCGCTTTTAGTGGTCAATTTATACGAAAGACTGTCGTTTGCTTTTTCGTAAAAATCAGTCAAAGCACCTGGCAAAATGGTAAAAGCATATTTTTGAGATGGTTCTTTCTTGAAATCAAAATACAACCGTTGGTGAAAATCATCGTATTCGGTTGTGAATGCAATTTCGGTTTTGACGGTATTGGTGAGCTTTATTTTTGAATTATCAAAACGAATTAATGGAGTTGCCGACTCTAATGTGAAGCGTTCTCTAAAGTTTAAATTCCCGTTTTGAACCGCTGTAATGTTCAAAGTATCTTTCTTTTGTACTTTGATTTTAAAGTTGAAATTTTGTTGGTATTTGCCTTTTTCTACACTCACATTTAGCGAATCGGCTTTCAAGGGTTTGTACCAAATTTGCAACGAATCTTTTTTAGGGAATTGCGTGATTAGGGTTGGGATAACTTCGGTGTTGTTTTTTAAAATTAGTTTCGGTCTTGATTTGGCAAAATCTTGTTTCCCGTCATAACCCATAACCAATCGGTTTCCGGAAATTTGTGTAGGTTTGTAGGCTTTGAACGGCAATGTTTCTTTGAACAATTCCAATTCGAAAACAGTATCGTTTGGAATTTTTATAAATTGTTTTAAAAATCCAATTTTATCCGTTTTGGGATTGAATTTATTGTTGTTGTTTTCGTCTTTCATCGCCACCAAAAGGTATTTTCCAGCTTTTAAATTCTCTAATCTAAATGTTTTTAGACTGTCTAATGTATTGGTAATGTATCTTGGAGGCGACTTGTAAACAACGGAATCTTTAAAATTTTCGTTCACTTCATAAAGCATTATCGATACAAATGAGGCTACTTCTTTCTCGTAAGCATCCTTTACTCTCCCGCCAATAGCCAATGAGTCAATATTTTTTCCTGTTGAAAAGACATATTTGAATTGGTTGTACGGATTTCCTTCGTTATTATCGGTAATGCTTTGACCAAAGTTGAAACTATAGGTTGTATTGGGCTGTAAAGTGTCTTTTATTTTTATGGTAATAAATTTACTAGCCGTTGTAGGTAGGATTAGAGGCTCATATTTCATGGGAGGTGAAATAATCAACTGTTTGTTTAGGTTTTTAAGTTTAACGTACTCGTCAAAAGTCAGTTTTATGTCACTTCCAGTAAAGTTAGTACTGAAATTTTCTGGAAAACTCATTTTCAAGGTGGGTGCAAGAGTATCTTTTAAACCGCCAGTAATATTGCCTCTTTTGGCACAGCCAACAAGAATTAGCAGGAGCAGAAAGTAGGTATAGCGAATATTATTTTTAAACATAATTGGTCAAAATTAGGAATACAAAATAACAATTATATTTACTGTAATCGAAATGTTTTAAGGAATATAAATCCGTTTTTTGAAGTTCACACCTATCGTTTTCGGGATTTTGTGCCAGAATGTGTACTTTTATGGTTGAAAAAAGCCGTATGAAAAAAATGGAGCACATTGGAATTGCAGTCAAAGACTTAATGGTTTCTAATTTAGTTTTCGAAAAATTGCTTGGAACAACTCCTTACAAACAAGAAATAGTAGTTTCTGAAGGGGTGAAAACTTCCTTTTTCAAAACAGGAACTACCAAGATAGAATTGCTTGAAGCGACTAATCAGGATAGTCCTATTGCTAAATTCATTGCCAAAAAAGGCGAAGGAATGCATCATATTGCTTTTGAAGTCGAGGATATTTTGGAAGAAATTATACGGTTAACGAAAGAAGGATTTGTTGTTTTGAATGAAATTCCTAAACAAGGAGCCGATAATAAGCTAGTTGTTTTCTTGCATCCCAAGGATACTAATGGCGTTTTGATTGAATTATGTCAAGAAATAAAATAATTTGATAAAATAATTTCCAAAATAGATTCTTCATAATCAGCACATTCCTCTTTGCTGTTTTGTAATAAAGAATCAAATATGAAATCAGGTCTCAAAATATTTGGAACGAATAAAAAATAGTAGTAATATTGCAACTTCTTAACCGGTCCTATAGCTCAGCTGGTTAGAGCACCTGACTCATAATCAGGTGGTCCCTGGTTCGAGCCCAGGTGGGACCACATTAACTCCTTGAAAAACAATTTGTTTTCAAGGAGTTTTTTTTATTTAGCGTGTAAATTTAGGACACCTCGACCCTTTGTTAAAGCACTTGAATTGTAAAATTTTCATTAAATAATAAGCGCAATCATAAATTTTTGTTTTGTTAAATAGTGTATTTCAACAGAAATATATACTTTTGTATCGGATTTGATTGTTTTTGTAAATTTTATATATTTAATTTACACCTCGTAATGCAGATGAAAGAATAAAAATTATATTAATTCAATCCCTTATTACTTAATTGAGTATATGAAATTTGCCCCAAAAATAACCTTTACTGTACTTGTGTTTTTGTTTGGTTTTTTCGAAACCATAACAGCAGCTCCACCTACACCAAATCCTTTTGGAAGAAAAAGACCGCCTCCACCTCCGGGTTTGCCAATTGACGAAAATATTTTGTTACTACTTCTAGTTGCCGTTGTATTTGGTTTCTATATAGTTTATAATTATAATTTAAAAACAAAAACTCCAATGTAAAATTGGAGTTTTTGTTTTTTATAAAATATTTTTATTGTCATTTCTGTGCATAAAGGCGTGTAACATACTTGCCAATAACATCAAATTCTAAATTAATTATGGTACCCACTTGAAACGTATTAAAATTAGTATGTTCAAATGTGTAAGGAATAATTGCTACACTAAATTGGTTTTTTTGAGAATCAACAACAGTTAAACTAACACCATTTACGGTAATAGAGCCTTTTTCGATAGTGATGTTGTGAAGATTTTGGTCATATTCAAAGGTGTATAGCCAACTTCCATTGGTTTCTTTGGCAACAATACACGTTCCTATTTGATCCACATGACCTTGTACAAGGTGTCCGTCAAGACGATCGCCAAGCTTCATGGCTCTTTCTAGATTGATGCTGTCTCCAATTTTCCAATAAGATAAATTTGTTTTTTTTACAGTCTCATCAATAGCCGTAACGGTGTAAACCGAGTTGTTTATAGCAACAACGGTCATGCAAATGCCGTTATGAGCTACGCTTTGATCTATTTTTAGTTCGCTTGTAAGTGATGAATCTATCGTCAGGTGAAGATTATTCTTGTCTTTTTTTATTTCTTGAACAACGCCAAGTGTTTCTATAATTCCTGTAAACATTTCTTGTTTTATTTTACTAAATTTGCACTTCAAAATTAGTAATAAATACCGTGTAGTCATGATGAAAAAAGCAGAAAATATAATAGTTGGAATTTCAATAGGGGATTTGAACGGTATTGGAAGCGAAGTAGTGCTAAAAACATTCGAAGATCCTCGTATGTTAGAGTTGTGTACGCCGGTTATTTTTGCTAATGCAAGAATCCTATCTTTTCTTAAAAAAAGTTTTGAGTCCACCTCCAGTTTGCACGGAATTGACAAATTAGACCAGATTGTTATAGGCAAAATCAATGTTTTTAATCTTTGGAAAGAAGGTGTTGATTTGAATCTAGGAGTTACCGATGATAAAATAGGCGAATATGCTATAAAATCATTTGTTGCCGCTACCAAAGCTTTGAAAGAAGGTATTGTAGATGTTCTAGTAACCGCACCAATAAACAAATACAACATCCAATCCGAAACGTTTAAATTCCCGGGACATACGGATTATTTAGATCAAGAATTAGAAGGCAATGCTTTAATGTTAATGGTTCAGGACAATTTGCGAGTAGGGCTTTTGACCGATCATATTCCTTTGAACGAAGTGGCAGCACATCTTACCGAGGAATTAATTAGAAAGAAAATAGAAACCGTAAAGCAATGTTTAATTCAAGATTTTAGCATCAACAAACCAAAAATTGCTGTTTTGGGTTTGAATCCACATTGTGGTGATGGCGGTGTTATTGGCAAAGAAGAAGATACTATTTTGAAACCCGCTTTAAAGAAAATATTTGAAAAAGGGACTTTGGTTTTTGGGCCATTTGCTGCGGATGGTTTTTTTGGAAGCAACCAATATGAAAAATACGATGCCGTAATAGCAACCTATCACGATCAAGGATTAATTCCGTTCAAGACACTTTCGTTTGGAAAAGGAGTAAATTATACCGCTGGTTTGAACAAAATTAGAACTTCTCCGGATCACGGAACCGCTTTTGACATAGCAGGTAAGAATTGTGCCGATTATAACTCCTTCAAAGAAGCCGTTTATTTAGCAATTGATATTTATAATTCGAGAAATCAGTACCTGGAAATCAGTCAGAAACCGCTTAAAACAAAAGAAAAACAGTTATAAACAAAAAAAGGTGAATAACATTATTAGAATTACAATAATTTTATATCTTTGCACCCCCGTTCAGATAATTCAGAATAGGATAAATTGTTGTTGAAATGAGCAAGACAAATCAATTTTTAATTCCTTTCGTAGGATTAAAGCTAGGGAAACATCAATTTGAATATCAAGTAAATAATGCGTTCTTTGAAAGCTTTGAGTATGACGAATTTCCAAATTCGGATATCAAAGTAAGTGTAGTTTTAGAAAAAAAATCAACCTTTTTGGAGTTTGGTTTTAAACATAAAGGAACTGTAAATGTACCTTGTGATTTGACAAGCGAAGATTTTGATTTGGCTATAAAAGGCAAAATGAAATTATTTGTTCGTTTTGGAGAAACCTACAATAATGATAATGAAGAACTATTAATTTTGCCTTTTGGCGAATTTGAAATTGATATTGCGCAATATATTTATGAAATGATTGTGCTTTCAGTTCCATTACGACGCGTTCATCCAGGTGTTAAAGACGGAAGTTTAAAAACCGAAGCCTTAACAAAATTGAATGAATTGAGTCTCAAAGAGCAAAAAAAAGAAAGTAAGAAAGAACAAAAAGAAGACAATATTGACCCACGTTGGGACAAATTAAAGCAACTATTAACGGATAAATAATATAGTAAAATGGCACATCCTAAAAGAAAAATCTCGAAAACAAGAAGAGATAAAAGAAGAACACATTATAAAGCTACTGTAGCTCAAATCGCTACTTGTCCAATTACTGGAGAAGCGCATTTATACCATAGAGCTTACTGGCATGAAGGTAAAATGTATTACAGAGGGCAAGTTGTTATAGATAAATCTGTAGCGGTTGCTTAATACATTTCAGTAAATGATATTAGAACTCTCACCATGTGAGAGTTTTTTTTGTTGTTTATACTTTTCATTAAATAAGAAGTTCTAAAACAATACATTTAGAATTTTTTTTGTAATTTTCAAGTCTTTAAAAAAATTTTTCAAATGGTAACATTTGATCAAAATAGTCGAATACAATGAATACAATTACCGCCGCAATCACAGCAGTAGGAGGTTATGTTCCTGACTTTGTTCTCTCGAACAAAGTGCTCGAAACCATGGTAGATACTAATGATGAATGGATAACTTCTCGAACGGGAATAAAGGAAAGAAGAATTTTAAAAGATGCTGACAAAGGAACGTCATATCTTGCTATAAAAGCGGCTCAAGATTTAATTGCTAAAGCTAATATTGATCCGCTAGATATTGATTTATTGATTATGGCTACGGCAACTCCAGATATGTTGGTTGCAGCAACAGGAGTTTATGTAGCAACCCAAATTGGAGCGACCAATGCTTTTGCCTACGATTTACAAGCAGCTTGTTCGAGTTTTTTGTACGGAATGTCAACAGCGGCAGCGTATATTCAGTCCGGGAGATACAAAAAAGTATTGTTGATTGGTGCCGATAAAATGTCATCAATTGTAGATTATACGGATCGTTCGACCTGTATTATATTTGGTGATGGTGCGGGTGCCGTGTTGTTTGAGCCTAATTATGAAGGATTAGGATTGCAAGACGAATATTTAAGAAGTGATGGTGTAGGTCGTGATTTTTTGAAAATTCCAGCTGGAGGCTCTTTGGTGCCAACCACATTAGAAACAGTTCAAGAGAACAGACACAACATCATTCAAGATGGCAAAACAGTTTTTAAATACGCTGTGACCAATATGGCCGATGCTAGCGAATTGATTTTGAAAAGAAATAATTTGACTAATGAAGATGTCGATTGGTTAGTACCACATCAAGCCAACAAACGTATTATTGATGCTACCGCTAACCGAATGAATTTGGAAGATTCAAAAGTCTTGATGAATATTGAGAATTATGGTAATACGACTTCGGCAACGTTACCTTTGGTGCTTTTTGACTTTGAAAAAACATTCAAAAAAGGAGATACCATTATTTTCGCCGCTTTTGGTGGCGGATTTACTTGGGGATCTATTTACCTGAAATGGGCTTACGATAAAAAATAAATTTAAACTAAAAACAAATAATTATGGATTTAAAAGAAATTCAAAATCTAATCAAATTTGTAGCAAATTCTGGAGTTGCAGAAGTTAAATTAGAAATGGATGATGTAAAAATCACCATTAGAACAACTTTAGAAGGTAATGTAACTGAAACTACTTATGTACAACAAATGCCTGCTCAAAATACATTACAGCAAGCCGTTGCACCACAACAAATTGCGCCAGTTGTAGCTGCGCCAGAAGTTGTAGTAGTAGAAACTAACAATTATGTTACTATAAAATCGCCAATTATTGGAACTTTTTATAGAAAACCTTCGCCAGATAAACCAATGTTTACCGAAGTTGGAAGCGTAATTTCAAAAGGTGATGTCCTTTGTGTAATTGAAGCCATGAAATTATTCAATGAAATCGAATCAGAAATATCAGGAAAAATTATAAAAATATTGGTTGACGATATGTCACCAGTAGAATTTGACCAACCTTTATTTTTAGTAGATCCATCTTAAGAAATTATAAATTATAAATTATAAAGGTTCTTCGCCTAAATTAGTGGAAAGTTATAAAAAGGTTTAATTTTAGGGTATGGAATTAGACGGATTAGGGATTTT
>NZ_VJZT01000033.1 GCF_007097245.1 Flavobacterium restrictum
AATTAAAGACCGAACTTCCAAGTACAAAACCAACTTTAAAGTTTGCCTAAAACCCCAATTGCGCCAAACCGCTGTTGGCAGCTGGCAATTTACTTATTTGGAGGGGTTAATGGTAAGGAAACTGCTGATTCTAATAGTTCTTTAACTCCTACAGGAATATATTTATTGTAGAATTCCTCATTTATTAACCAATTATCTGAAATATAAACTAAAGAAGATAAAATAAAATTCCAAGTTAATTCTGGAGTAAGTCTATTCAAAAGATTTTTTAGAATTACATGATTATTAGTTGTCGTTGTGAAAATTAATTTTGTACTTTCTTTAAATGGATGTATTATTAAACAAGCTTTATCGTCAAAAGTTAAATCGTCATTTTTAATCGTCAAATTACCAAAGTATGAAAAGAAAATTGGAATAATTGTATCGAGTTCAATTACATAAGATTTTAGATTTTCATTTTTATTTGATTCAATATCCTTCCACGCTAATTTTTTAAAAATTAAAGAATCATTTATGATTATTTTTCTTTCTTTTAAGTGTTGTTTTAAATTTTTATGTCTTGGATCTGAAAAATGTAATTTTTTGATTTCAATACCTAGTGAATCAAGTAAGTTTTTGTATTTATTATTTGTTGATTTTTCAAATTGCTTATGTTTTTTATCAACAAGCGCTGTTATGCTGTCTTCTGAATATTTGTATATGATATCCCAATAAACGTGATTATAGCATATTGCTTTATAAACCAAAGTTCTTAATTCGTGTTCATAATTAAGTTGTTCTTTCTTTTCATACTCAAACATATTTTCGTGTGTTATACAAAATCCTGGAAATGTAAGTGCTTTATTTACACCAATTTTCTCCAATTTAATTTGTCTTTTATTTAAATCGGCGGAAGGATAAATATAATGCCCATTTTGAGAATTTTTTTTTAAAATTGACTCTTGAAATAAATGAGAGTTAACTGCTTTTTTTCTACAAAATTTTACAGAACATTTTCTGTTTTCCGAAAACGAATGAAAATTCATTTTACTGCTATAAATAAGTCCTTTTATATCTGATTCAGATAGCTCAATTGAATTATAATCTTTATGAGCTTCGTCAAACATTGAATTTAAAAACATTGACGCATCATTTACTATTTCTTCCTTTGACATTTAATCTTGTTAATTGATTTTTTTAGTTTCTGCGGTTTGCTTGCTGCCAACGTTCCTGCGCTACACGCAGTTTGGGACTAAATTAAGCCCATTATTCGGATTTGCCAAATCATCCCAAGTACAAAACCATCTTTCCATTAAGCCAAATGCCCAAATCCGTTGTAGTGGCTGTTACAAGACGTTTTTCTTGTTAGGTGCAAGTGTCAATTCCCATTCAAACTCTATTTCTTCAAGTTTTGCTATTTTTTCAGGCATTAATGTTTTAATTCTTTTGGCTCTTCTTTGAGAAGCTGACCAAGTATATAATTCTTTATCAAAACTTTTTGTAACTCTACAATTGCCATTAGATATTTTATATTCACATAATAAATCATAAAAGAGATTCCATTTTTCTTCTGTAGAATTTTCTTTTGATAATTTCAAACCCAAATTTTCTAATAATTGTATTTGTTCATCATTAAGATTATCAAATGTATATCTTCTTTTTTGACTTGAAACCCAAGCTCCAAAATTTTTGTCTTCCTTGTAGTCTTGATTAATTTGATTTATATTCTCGCCTTTTTTTTTAAGTGCTTTTAGTTTTTCAAAATTATTTTTCCATACTAAAGTTAATTTTCTATATTTTTTATCTTTTTTATCAACTTCTGAACGTAAAATTATACCGTCCATTCCATTCTTTTCTAAAATTTCTTTGTATTCTTTTCTCGTACCTCTATTTTTTAGACTATAAACGAAATTCCCTAAAGCAATTCCATCAGTTTTATAACTCAAAGGAACATTGAAATTGCCAAACTCATTCTTATAGTCTATCAGTTTTTTTAATTTAATTTTAAATTCATGTTCTTCTAAATCCCAAATGATATTTTCTGATTCTAATAATTCTATTCTATCTTGAGAAAGTAATCCACGCTTTCTATTTACAGTTTGGTCATTTCTCCATCTTGCAATTTTATATTCATCTGTATTTATTTTCTGTTTAGGTTCACGATTATATTTTTTCTTAAAAGCAGAATATATTGTCAGATTTTTAAACCATTGGTCATCATCTTTTGAAATTTGACTATTCCTTTTATAACCCAATTCCCAACTGAAATCTATTTCTTCTAATTTTTTTATTTTATATTCATTCATTCGATTATCATTGTACTTTTTGTAATGACGTTGCATAGCAACAAAATTAGATAATTTGTACAATGGATCTTTTGAGTCTTTTTTTCGTGGGAAATCAGAATTTTTGTGCTTTATGAAATACTCTTTGAGTTCTAAATATGATTCTTCCCATATTTTATCAAATCTTATATTGTGAGCACTTTCGAAATTAAAACCACTTTTGAGCAATTTTTCTAAATGTTCTTCTGGAATTCTTTCTTCTCTGTAGAGAACTTTTTGAGTTAAGTACCAAGTATATAAACTTCGATTAATATAATCTTTTGGAATTGTTACTGATTCATGTTTTTCTTTAAAAATTTTGAATCTTTCAAAGTTTATTTTCCACATTGAAAAGTAATAGTCATTAAGAATTATTTTAGATTGATAGTTTTTAGTTTCTGTTTTACTGTCTATATTTTCTAAATTTTCTAAATCAACATATGATGCTTCTACAGCTGTAAACAAGTCGTTGCCTTCATCATCTTTTATATTGCTTTTTTCGATTTCTTCTTCACTTTCATAAATTCTTTTCTCGTCAAGGATTAATCCGTTTTCAGATAAATATTTGATTAAATGTGAATCTAGTTTTTTTATATTTTGATTACTTTTATCTAAAAAGTTAAAAAAGTATTCGTCGATTTGTCTTTTTAATTTTTCGCCCTGAAAATTACCCGATACAAAGTCGATAGCAAGTGAAGTTTCAACATTATTAAAAAGTCCTGGTCTTGTTAAGTTAGATGAACCAATTAATATTCTATTTGCTTTTTCTCCATTAAAAATATAAAGTTTAGGATGATATATTGCTCTTGTTCTTTTTGTTGGATTATAGTAAATGTATGTGTCAATTTCTTTTTCTAAAAGTTCAAGTAAAGCTTCTCTTGAAGTACCTTTATCATCAACACCTAAATAGAATTCAATTTTTTTGTATTTATGCTTTACTTTTTCGAGTTCGTCCATAAAAATTGAAAGACCTGAAAGAGTAGTGTAAGCTACAAAGCATTTAAAAGTATCAAAGTTTTTGTCTTTGAAAGATTTATGTAGATAATTTCCAACAGTATTATCTTGCTCTTCAAAAATTCCATGCCCAAGAAATTCTATTTTCATTTACGTTTCGTTTTTTTTAAAATGTCTTGTAACGTTCTGGCGCTTGGCAAGGTTGGGGAATAAAGATGCGAGATTTTTCGGTTAAACACAAATTTCACAAATACAAGACCAACTTTCCATTAAGCCTAAAACCCCAATCTCGCCAAACGGCTGTTATGCGCTTCCGCTTATTGCTTTTTTATTAAATCGAATTGTTCAATTGTAATAACCTTTTCTTCTACCATATTTTTCAACCAATCTGTTGCTTGTTTTTTGGTGTTTTTTTCCAATTTAGAAATGTCAATTTTTGAATAATCTGAAAAGTCAATTTTTATATCGTTTTTTTCTCCAAATGCTTCAAAGTAATCAAAATAGGCTTTTTCATAATTAAATTTTTCTGCCATTATTTTTGAGTAAGCCATTAAACTGTCTGTTCTCTCTGTTTTGTTTGAATCCTTAAAGCCGTAGAAGAGTTCATCATAAGCATCTATATTTCCTTTATTTTTTAATCTTTTGATTAAAGTGTCATAATTTGTAGTGATTTGGCTAATGGTAAAAACTTCATCATCTTCTTTCGGAATATGAATTTCTTTTTTAGGGTTGTCAATTTTTTCCATTTTTTGGCAAGAACTAAATAAAAAAGGAATCCAAATTAGTATTATAAAATATTTCATAAATGTCTTATTTCGTTCTTTTGAAGTGCGGTTGCGCATAACGTTCTTGCGCTACAGCGGGTTTGGGACTAAATTAAGCCCATTCTTCGGATTTGCCAAATCATCACAAATACAAAACCAACTTTCCATTAAGCCAATTGCCCAAATCCGTTGTAGCGTGTGTTGGTGGTTGGTTGTTTTGTCGAAATTACGAATTTCCTCAAAGATTTCACTTTTTTGTTTCGCAATTTGCTACATTTTGCTTTTCACGCTTCAATTTTTCGGTTCGTAATTTTCAACTTATTGTTTTAAATTTCAATTTTATTTTCTGCGCAAAACTTTGCAAGTTTCTGCTGATAAAAATCCGACTTTCACGCTTTTGCTTTTCAGTTTCCAACTTTCCAATTTTCTGCGGATAAAAATCCAACTTTCACGCTTCTGCTTTTCAGATTCCAATTTTCAAGTTTCTGTTAGCAAATCCAATTTTCACGCTTCTACTTTTTCAGTTTTCTGCTTTTTCAGTTTCTGCTGATAAAATCCAACTTTCACGCTTCTGTTTTTTTAGTTTCTGCGATCTGTGAACTTTATTTCCAAATCGGAATTACCTGCGTAATTTCGGCACAACTTGCCACCAACGTCCCGCTACTACAGCGGGTTTGGGACTAAATTAAGCCTTATTTTCGGATTTGCCTAAACTTTCCAAATACAAGACCATTTTTAAATTAAGCCAAATGCCCAAATCTCTTGTAGCAAGTGTTGGCAGTAGTTTTTATTTTTTTAGTTTCTTTTCAAGTTCCACTATTTGGCTCAGAACTTCTCCATATTTTGAAGACATAAAATAAGCATATGGTGTTGTAATTTCTTTGTCCCAAAGAATCAAATCATTATAATATTTTTGATTTAAATTTTTATCGCCGTGTGGAATGCAAAAATAATATTTATTTCCCCAACTTGCAGAAGTAGTAATTACCATAATTGATGATATTTCTTGTTTTTCACTTCGTACAAGTGCTTTAATTTCGTAAGTATAAGTTCCCATTTTTTCAGTTGAAATGTCTATAACTTCATATCCGGCTTTCATATCTAATCCCGAACTGATTTGTACTTTGTAGCCTTTAGTTATGTAGTTATATTCTGTTTCGGTTGTCGGTGAAGAATTTTGAGCTGACAAAAAGCTACAAAACATAAAAATTGAAACTGTTGAAAATAAAATTTTCTTCATAATGGTTTGATTTGTTGTTAATTATTGGTTCTTTTTTTTACGTGATTTTCTAAAATTACTGCCAACGTTCTGGCACTACAGCGGGTTTGGGACTAAATTAAGCCCTATTTTCGGATTTGCCAAATCATCCCAAATACAAAACCATATTTCCATTAAGCCTAATGCCCAAATCCGTTGTAGTGGCTGTTAGCACCAGTTTATTGATTTTTTTTGTCCATTAGATTATTTTTTTTGATTATTTCATGGATAACTGTAGACTTATAAAAAAATGAAATTCCGCTATGACCATTTCCCTCGGGAATATGTCCAGCGTTTACACCGATTAAATAACCATGTCTAGAATTTGGTATATTTCTTAAACCTCTAGGAGGTGCAAAAACAGGACTTCCTGACGCTCCTTCAGATGAAAATCCTTCATACGCTACACATTTTCCTTGATTTGTGTTGTCCCATGAATAATCATATAGAGGATCACTCGCAATATTGCCACTTCTTAATATTGGTCTATTTGCTAATTTATCATGTGTTTTAGGAAATCCAGAATAACAAATTAAGTCGAAAGTATTAATTTCTTTATAAATATTTTCGTCTGCTAAATGTTCTAATCCAAAATGCCAATGAAAACTTTGGCCTTCAACTAAATACACATGAGCTCTGATTACAGTAATGTCATTTTCGTAGTCTTCATGAAAATAAACTTCAGCATTTTCGTGTAGCTGAAAAGAATATTCTGTATCATCTTGCTTACGACCGGTAATTATAAATTTTGACAATTTAAAGTCTTTATATTTTGAAGTAGATTTTTTATAGTCTAAATCAATTACATGTCTGTTGGTGATAATCCAAGCTACATTTGGTGAAATTTCAAGAATAAATCCAGTCGCTATTCCACTAATAGTTTTGATTCCATCGGAATGTTCAGCATGAATTTTATATGCAGAGTAGAAAAATTCTTTAGAAGGTTCGTGAAACATTTGTTAGGTTGTATTGGTTTCTAAATTGGTGCTAACGTTCTGGCACTACAGCGGGTTTGGGACTAAATTAAGCCCTATTTTCGGATTTGCCAAATCATCCCAAATACAAAACCAACTTTCCATTAAGCCCAATGCCCAAATCCGTTGTAGTGGCTGTTATAGGCAGGAACTATTACATTTCAATTGACATTTTCTTTTGTTTGAAAGTCTCTTTTGCTTTTCTTATAAGTTGATTCGTTTCTTCTATTTTTTGATAATCTTTAGTAAAAGGCTTTACTTTTCCATTATAGAAGTTAGTAGACCATTTTACTTTTTCAGGTAAAAACTCTTTGTTTTTCTTTTTGTATGAAAGCACTATGTTTTCTTCTTCGGTGGTTCTTCGAACAGAGAAGAAGGTTCTACTTTTACTATCTTTTAGTTTTTCCCATAATTGAGGTAGTGCAATATTTTTTACAGTATCAGTTTGGCTTGCTAAATAAATGATTGGTTGAACAGAATTGTCGGGAAATATTCCGAAAATATCATTGTTATTCTCTATGAACGAGACAAAATTCTCACTGTCAATGGTTAGGAAATATTCTGGATTTAGTCCAATGTAATTTGGATATTCAAAATCAACATTATTTCCTGAACCTGTATGAGTTCTTTCAGTCTGATAGGCATAAACTTTACTGGAGTCCAAAATAAAAACGACATCAGAATACCATTTTAAATTGTGAGGAGTAAAAGGTGGCGGAACTTTCGCCGATTTCTTCCACGCTTCACTAATTGAATCTGCATTTGAAATTACGTAATATTTTTTTTCTACAGTTTCCCGTTTGCAACTACCAAATAATGCAATCAATGCGAGCGAAAAAAGTAATTTATATTTCATAGTTTGATCGTGAAGTGTTCTTGCCTATAACGTTCTCGCGCTACAGCGGGTTTGGGACTAAATTAAGCCCATTCTTCGGATTTGCCAAATCATCACAAATACAAAAC
>NZ_VJZT01000034.1 GCF_007097245.1 Flavobacterium restrictum
AATTATGACCCTGCATTAGGACGTTGGATGAATATTGATCCATTGGCTGAAATTTATAGAAGATGGTCTCCTTACAATTATTGTGTTGATAATCCATTGAGGTTTATCGACCCTGATGGTATGGGAGCATATGATGTTACAATAGGTGGTTCGGATAAACAATTAGCTTTTACAGAATTACAAAAATCCGTACAAGGACAATTAAATTTGAGTATGGATACTGCTGGAAAAGTAACATATACTGCTGTACAAGGAGCAACTGTTGGTGCTGATGCCCAACAATTAACAACTGCAATTGATGACCATTCAATTAATGTTAATGTTGATGCAACAAATAATAAAACTACTTCTAATGGCAGTCAGTTTGTTGGGGGAGCATTTGGAGGTAATACAGTAACCCCTTCCACAACTACAGGCGGTACAGCGACGGTAAATGCTAATCAAGAAATAAACCCAACAGTTCTTGCGGCATCTGATGCTCCATATGGTAAAGCTGGTGCAAATACATTACACGAAGTTACAGAAGCATATCAGGGCGCAAAATTATCTCAAGCCTCTGGCGTTTCGTCAGGTGATTCAAATGCAGCTGGTTCAGTTTACCAAGCAGCTCATACAGCAGCTACTCCACAAGCAGGTCCAATAAATGCAAGGTATTATAATCAAGATGGTTTAGTAATTTTTCCAGTTTTCCAAAATACAGTACCCAGAGGAGCAGTAAAAGTTGATTATCTTGTTAATGGAAGCACCATTCAAACTAGTCCTTAAATAAATTATTATGAAAAATTATTTCTTATTCATTATTTTATTAATATTAGTAATATCTTGTAAAACAACATATACTGAAAGTGATATAAAAAACACATCTACAACATTTTACGAAATTTATAAAATAGATTCTATAAAGAATTATTATATCATTTACGCAAAAGATGAAAGATTAAAATTTAAGATTTTATCTAAAAAACAAAATCAATATAAATGTGATAAACTTAAGATAAATAACAAATATCCATTACAAATTTTACCACTTAGTCTTAATCCGCAAATGTTTGACAGTACAAGTCCTAATTATCTTAATAGATATAGCCATAGTTTATTATGCTATCCTTTAAAAGACTCTACAAATGTTTGTGTTGAGACTGGAATAGCAGACATATATTTCACGAAGAATATTGTAGGTCTTTGTTTTGTAAAAAACTAACCCCGACCGCTCGGATATGCTTAACGATAGCGCGGTTTTGTAAACCGTGCCCGCAAAGATGAGCTATAAAACAAGTGTTTAAAGATGAAAATAATAAAACCACTTCAATTCGAAGTGGTTTTTGCCTTTTATAGAGTTGCTACACCAGCTGCCCGAGGTCTTCCCAAAAAAGTCTAGGGTGCTGTACGAACCCGCTCTGCGAAGAGTTCCTTAAAAGATAAACGTTATTAAAACTAGGGTCGTGCTGTACGAATGTCTCCGACTTCGTACCCGTTCCAATAGGTACAGACAAAACAAGTCATAAAAAAACCGAGCAATTTGCTCGGTTTTTTTTATGGTTTGATTAAAACCTAGGTTGCTTTTTTGGGTCACGTTTGTTATGAAAACAGGATAAAACCCTAACGGTATTGCGATTTTCATTAACTACAAAATACAGCGAATAAGGATATTTTTTTAGTTTTAGCGATCGAATATTTTTATAACGAATCCTGAAAAAAGGATTTGTTTTTAGCGTGTTATAAACACTTTGCAACTGGATTACAAAATTATTTGGAATATCTAAATAGTTTGGGAGATAACTATCAATTGCTTTTTCGATTTCTTTTTGAGCACGAGGCGAAACTATAAGATTATAAACCATATTTTGTTTTCAATTGCTTGATGGACTCATCAGCAGTTATATAATCGCTTTCGTCTTCTAGTAATCTTTCATCTAAAAGAGTTGCCATTTCTTGCGAAATTTCAAAATCTTGCTCTTCCTCTTCAATTGTTATGGTTATTGGTCTTGATTTAAAAGCCACTTTTATAGCGTCTAAAATATCAGAATTTACTTCTTGTGCCGATGATAAATGATACGTTGTGTACATAAATTATTTTTTAAAATTAAAGCGATAATGCCGATGACATAGTGTCTCGAAGTCTTTTGTTTGCTACCAATCCGTCAACAATAGTATAAAGTGACGCTTGTTCTTTTTGGTCTAACAATTCTATAAGTCTTATTTTTTCCATAATAGTTTTGTCTGCCGAATTGATGTCCTTAAAAATAGTTTCACTAATGAATAATTCAGATAAATCAATCCCTAATGCTTTAGTTATTTTTTCTAAAGTATTGGTTGTAGGGTCGGTTTTGCCATTTTCAATTTTTGAATATTGACTTTGATCCATTTGAACCATATTTGAAATTTCTTTTTGAGATAGTTTTTTTGCTTCTCTAACGGTTTTTATTTTTTCTCCTATATTCATAACTTCGGGTGTTTTATATCTACAAATATATCTAATTATGTTATTTTAATCAAATACAAAAAATAACAAACTTTTTATTTGGACTTATATAGCATATTTTATAATATTGCACAATAGATATAAATATCCAAAAATAATTTTACCCTAATATTCAATGGAAATCCAAGACATCAAACAAAATCTATTCTTAACCCAAGTATTAGAAAATTACAGCTTACAGCCCAACAAAAACAATATGCTCCGTTGTCCGTTCCACGAGGATAAAACAGCGAGCCTACAAATTAACCCAACCCAAAATAAATACAAATGCCACGCTTGCGATAAAAAAGGCGATGTCATCCAGTTTGTTCAGGATTATGAAAAGCTAACCAAACACGAAGCACTAAAAAAATGTACGGCAATGATAGGAACAATACAGCCAATCCAAAAAGCGACACCAACAGAAGCAAAAGAAACTCTAATCAGTAGTAAAGAAAGAACGGCATTTATAGAAAAAATCTTTGCTTCGTTCAAAAATGCTTCTTCTCGTTCCCAACCAGCAAAGGATTATTTACAGCAAAGAAATTTAGATCTAAAAAAAATAGAAGTTGGTTACAATGGTGGGCAATTCCATCACGGACAACGAAAAGAGGATAGTTTAATACAAAATTGTTTAGCCTACGGTTTACTAATCGATAATAACAGAAAGGGCAATACAGGAGAAATAGTGTATACTGTTTTTGGAAAGTATGGTATTGTTTTTCCGCTAAAAAACCAAGATAATCAAATTGTTAGCTTGTATTTTAGAAACACATTAGACAAAGAAAATGCAAAACATTTTTATTTAAAAAACCGACAAGGTTTATATCCAAATTACCCCAATCCAGCCACCAAAATACTAATCCTAACCGAAGCCATTATAGATTGTGCGAGCTTGTTACAAATAGACGAAATCAATGAAAATTATTCATTACTAGCCTGTTACGGAACCAACGGATTAAACGAAGAAATATTAAAAGCAATAAAAAATTTAGACCAATTAGAGGAAATTATCTTCTTTTTTGATGGAGACAAAGCAGGAAAAGAAGCAGGGAAAAAATATAGCGAAGTTCTACGAACACTACAACAAACGATAAAAATTAGCCAAGTCGAAACACCTGAATATGAAGACGTAAACAGTTTAATTATTGGACACGAAAAAGAAATACTAATCCATTTAATTGACCAAAGAAAAGAGATTATTGAGAGAAACGAAGCAATCTCTTCTTTTTGCTCCGCCAGTTCGCTATCGCTCGGGTCAATTGAAGAAAAAACAGTCCTAAAACCTACTGAAGACAAACCAAAACCGCTAAATTTAGAAAACACGGTTGACTTTTTAAAGCAAAATAATCTACTTCAGAAACTGAATATTTTAATCGAAAAAAGTGGCATTATTGGAGAAGAAAACAGCCGATTATTATTGTTCATTATCGCATCGAGCTACAAAACAAAACAGCCATTACACGCCATTGTACAAGGAAGTTCGGGAAGCGGAAAAACGCATTTAATCAGTAAAATTGCGGACTTAATGCCACAAGAAGACGTTTTACGATTTACAAGAATTACAGAAAGTTCTCTTTACAATTGGGGAGAATACGACCTAGTAAACAAACTGTTAATCATCGAAGATTTAGACGGATTAAAAGAAGAAGCAATGTTTGCAATGCGAGAACTCATAAGCAATCAAAGGCTATCGAGTTCGGTATCGGTCAAAGACAAAAAAGGAAATATAAAGAGCGTAAAGAAAGAAGTAAAAGGCGTTTTTAGCAGTCTGTCAGCCACCACCAAAGGCGATTTATACGAAGATAATATGAGTAGAAGTTTTTTACTAGCAGTAGATGAAAGCCAGGATCAAACCGACAAAATCATAAACTATCAAAACAAGCGAATAGCGGGAGAAATCAACGAAAAAGAACAAGAAAAAGCCAAAATACAGTTGCAACAAATAATGCGAATCCTTCAAAATGAAGAGGTACAAAATCCGTTTGCCACACAAATACAATTGCCCGAAAACGTACATAAAAAACGACGGTTAAATGAAATGTTCCAAAGCATTATCAAGCAAATTACCATTCTAAACCAGTTCCAAAGAACATCCAATAACGGAAAAATACAAACCGAAATCCAAGATGTAGAAAACGCAGTAGAAATACTTTTTGAGAGTATTATTTTAAAGATTGACGAGCTGGACGGCAGTTTAAGACAGTTCTTTGAAAAGCTAAAAAAGAAGTTTAAAACCGATGATTTTACACGTTTTGAAGCAATGGAAACCACAGGATTTAAAAAGACACAATTGCAACATTATATCAATCAATTGGTGCAGCTGGAATACATCAAACAATTTGGACACGGCAACAAAGGATTTAAGTATAAAATCTCTTATTTTGATGATATACAAAGCGTTAGAAAGAAATTAAAAGAACATTTTACAAAACAGATTCAAAACCTAAAACCGAACACTAACGGCAACCAAACGAACACTAAACGAACGCTAGAAATGAGCTAACAATCTAAAATATAAACTCTTAAATCTAAAATGTAATTAGTGTTCGGTCAAAATAAAAAGTACAAACTAAAAAGCATCATAACTAATAAAAAGGTCATAATCATTATGTTTGAAAACACAATTTATGAATTTAGAAAAGAACTGGAAAACCTGGGGTATTGCCAAACAGTAGTCAAAACGTACCCAAAATATGTTGTTCATTTTTTTGAATTTACAAAGGAAATCCCCACCCAAATAACGGCAAACCAAATCAAAATCTATCAGGCACATTTGCGGGAAAAACCAAACCAAGCCAAAGACGGAAAGTTAAGCCAAAGTCACGTTCACAGCCAGTTGTTAGCCATCAGAATCTATTTTGAATATCTGGAAAGAATCCAAAAAATCAGCAAAAATCCTTTTACCCTAAAGCTGAAATCCCCCATAAACGAAATCAAAATAATCCTTACCCAAGAAGAAGTCGGAACACTTTACGAGCATTGCCGAACAGCGCAGGAATGGGCAATAATGCACCTGTGTTACGGTTGCGGACTGCGAAGAAGCGAAGCCCAAAACCTAAATGTTGCCGATGTTCATTTAGACAAAAAACTATTATTTGTTCGAAAAGGAAAGGGCAAAAAAAGAAGAGTAATCCCCATTACGGAAATGATTGCCAAAGATTTAGAGAAATATGTAGAGATAAGAGCCTTTAGTGCAACAGAAAACGAAACGAGTTTTTTAATCGACAGCAAAGGAAACAGAATGCTGGCAAGCACGATTTATAAAACCTTTAAAAGCCTTTTTAAAAGAACCAAAAACCATCCCGATCAAAACATAAGCCTGCATCATTTACGCCACAGTATTGCCACACATCTACTTGAAAATGAAATGAGTATTGAAATGGTTAGAAACTTTTTAGGACATCAAAGCTTAAAAACAACTCAAATTTATACCCGAATAAATCAACTAAAAATGCGATGAACATACAAGACTATTTAGAAGAAAACCTGCACCCATCCACTGCTAAAAACTACCTGTATGAAATCAATAAATTTAGGTTATTGAACCGAAAAACAGAAGATTACAACTATCAGGATGTAATGGAATATGTAGAAGAATTACGCAAAAGTTACCCTCCAAACACCATCAACAGGATTGTATCGGCAATCAAAAAATACTACGATTATCTGCAGGAAACAGAGCAAAGAAGCGACAATCCAGCTAGAAGTATAAAACTTCGGGATGCCAAAGATAATCCCATCCAATTACAAGATTTATTCTCCGAAAAAGAACTGCAAAAACTGTTAGAACCTAGAATAGAACGTTATCCATTTTTGACCAAAAAGAATCAAATTATAATGAGTTTATTGGTTTATCAAGCCTTGAAGTCTGGAGAAATTATCCAATTAAAAACAGACGATATAAACCTTGAAAAAGCCACCATACAAATAATCGGCACAGGAATAACCAACAGCCGAATTTTACCTTTAAAAGCCCAACAAATCCTTTTGCTGTACGAATTTATCAATCAGGACAGAAACAAGCTGAAAACGGTTAGAAACGATGAAAATGCTTTGTTGTTGGGAAAACTCGGAACGCCAATACAAGTGGACGACATCCATTATTTAATCAGTACGTATCAAAAGGAATTTGCTAAAAACCTAACCACAATAACCATCAGACAAAGTGTAATCACGAATCTTTTAAACAAAGGAAACGACCTGCGAATGGTTCAGGAATTTGCAGGTCACAAACATCTGGACACTACCGAAAAATACCGCCAAACAGGAATTAAAGCCTTGCAAAATGCGATCGACAAACATCATCCAATCAAATAAATTTAGGTTTAAAAAGGGAAATCCGAATTTAAACAGCAGAGAAATAAAGCGGTCTCCCTCCGGTCGCTTCCTTTGTTCCGTTCGGCTGTTCCAGTCGGTCATTCTTCCCTCCATTCCACAGTCCACTCGTCAGCATAGCACCTGCCAGCCCTGAAAACGGGCAGGCAGTTACTACGCTTCCTCGCCCTCATCTCCACACGGTCGCTTCCTGCGTTCGTTGGGGCTACTACATCCACAATACCGCTTCATTGCGTTTTGCTTCGTAAACTACGCTGCACTTCATTCAGCCGTATTTG
>NZ_VJZT01000035.1 GCF_007097245.1 Flavobacterium restrictum
ACAAAATAACCAGCCAGTAACACACGCTACAAGCAATTTGGGTATTTGGCTTAATTTAAATATGGTTTTGTATTTGGGATGATTTGGCAAATCCGAAGAATGGTCTTAATTTAGTCCCAAACCCGCTGTAGTGCCAGAACGTTAACTGATACCTTCGAGCGACACGAAACGCATAAAAAAATCGTGAAAATTAAGTTTTCTGAAAAATTAAATTTGGCAAATTCTGAAACTTTAATTTCAATTATCTACTTTTGTGCAATGAACAAAGAACAAATTTTAAAAGCACTTCAAGAAGAAGTAGAAGGATTTAACAAAATAATTGCAACAGACAAAGGAGATTGGATTGTTAAAGGTTTTATTGATATTTACAAAAATATCTACACTATTTCAATTGACACTAAAGTAGTTTCAAAAGTTATTGAGTTACTATTAATTCCAGCATTTGAAACTTTTGCAATAAAAAACAACTTAACTTTAGAACTTCCAGCACAACAAAACTTTTATCCCGATTTAACTTTCATCTGTAACGCAACTGGTGCAAAATTCGCCGTTGATATTAAAAGTACTTTTATTGATTCAGAAAATAAAATAAAAAGTATGACTCTTGGGGCTTTTACAGGATACTTTAGAAACAGGCAAAGCACAAAAAATATATCTTATTCATACAATTCTTATTCCGCACATCTTGTATTAGGTGTTGTTTACAAACAGAATAAAGAAAAACTAAATGAAAAAGTTATATATAATTTAGATGAAATAGATAAAATTGAATCTGTAATAAAAGATTTTCAATTTTTTGTTCAACCAAAATATAAAATTGCTTCTGCAAGTCCAGGAAGTGGGAACACAAAAAATATTGGAGCGACAACAAATTTAGATTCCTTGATTAATGGAAAAGGAATTTTTTCAGATTTGGGAGAAGACATTTACAATGATTTTTGGATGTATTATTTAACTGTTGATATGGCTAAAGCACTGGAAATTGTAAGACCATATATGAATTTAAAAACTTATTTAGAATACAAACAAAGAGGAATTGATGTATTAACTAAACACAAAGATGAAATAAATGCTTTGAATGAAATTGAAAATAACCCTGAAGAAAGTGATATAAATGAATGATTCAAACTTATTACAACTTTTTGAGGTTCCAACAGTTTCAAAATTTCCTACTACAAGGTATCAAGGAAGTAAATTGAAATATGTAGATTGGATTTGGAATTGTATCAAAGATTTAGAATTTCAAACTGCTTTAGATGCTTTTGGTGGAACTTCGGTTGTGGCATATAAGTTAAAGAAAAATGGAAAAACTGTAACTTATAACGATATTCTAAAATTCAATCACATTATAGGAAAAGCACTAATTGAAAATCAAAATGAAAAAATAAATGAAGATGATTTAGAATTTATTTTAACCGAAAATAAAAATATTATTTATCCTAATTTTATAGAAAAGACATTTAAAGACACTTATTATACCGATTCCGAAAACAGGTGGTTAGACATTGTCATAACTAACATAAATTTAATTTCTAACGAATATAAAAGAGCAATTGCTTTTTTTGCATTATTCCAATCCTGCATAATAAAAAGACCATACAATCTATTTCATAGAAAAAACCTATATATAAGATTTCAAGATGTTAAAAGAAGTTTTGGAAATAAAGTAACTTGGGATACACCTTTTGAATCACATTTCAAGAACTTTATTAACGAAGGTAACAACGCAGTTTTTTCAAATTATGAAAACAACATTTCAATAAACAAAGATATATCTGAACTAAATGAAAATTTTGATTTGGTTTACATAGATTCACCTTATGTCTCAGAAAATGGAATCGGTGTTGATTATTTAGAATTTTATCATTTTTTAGAGGGAATTGTAAACTACGAAAATTGGCAAGAGTTAATCGATTTTAATTCAAAACACAGGCGATTAAAATTAAACGGTTCAGATTGGAACAAAAAAGAAAAAATTAAATTTTCTTTCGAAAATTTAATACGAAAATTTAAAGATAGTATAATTGTAATCTCTTATAGGTCTGATGGTATTCCATCGGTTGAAGAATTAAAAAATATACTTGTAAGCAATGGAAAGAAAGTTGTAATTTCAGAAAGTAAAGAAATGAAATACGCATTGAGTAATAAAAAATCTTCCGAAATATTAATTATTGCAAAATAGAAAAAAAGGCATCAGTTAACAGCGGTAGCTGTTGCACAACCCTTCCAAGAATTTAATATTTACAAAAAACATAAAAAACAACCTTGTTTAAGCACATTTAAGCTAGGTTTATTTTTGGTTTTAAGTTGTGGTTTTTAAAAAATAAGGTGCTTAAAAACAAGTTTTTCAAGTCATAGAAAACTGTTTTTAGAAAAGTGGGGGCTTTTGTTTGTATTTCACCCACAACTCCGGCTTTTGTTTTGACTTTTCTGGTGATAAACTTAAAGTATTTTTTGAGATTATAGGTTAATGCGGCCATCAAAACGTGTTTGTTAGCTTGCTTAATTCCTCGCGTGTTTACTCTCTTCATATTGGTAAAATTGACCAATGTTCCAATTACGGGTTCTACTGTTTTACTTCTCACCCGTACCATTTTCTTGGCATAGTATGGGTTTTGGGTGAGTTTTTGGTGCATTCGGTCATAGTGTTCTTTGTGAATACTATGGTCTATCTTTTTATATTTTGTACTCTTTCCACATCATTGTTCCCGTAGTGGACAGTTTTTGCAATCGCTCTCGCTACTTCTACACGTGCGTTTGGTGTAGCCTTTGCTATCTACTTTTTCACCTTTGAAAAGCAGTTTGGCTTGGTTGCCTCCTTCTTTTATACATTCATACTGATGTAATTCTTTGTTGAAAATAAATCCTTCTCTCTCGGGCTTGTATTGTCCAAAATTTGGGATATAGGCATTGATGTTTTTTTTGTGTAAATACTTTAAGGCTTCTCCACTACTGTAACCGCCATCGGCTAAAAGTTCTTCTATTTCAATGCCATTTTCATTTAGGTTTTTCTCTGTTAATTCTACTATTTTCTCCACACATTATCTCATTATAATTTTATTTTTCATAGGTATTCGATGAATCTCCTTCGTCGATTTGACTATCTCGCTTGTCTGCAAAATCGGAACAGGCTCCCGTTATTACATGATGAGCATCGTCTACAGCGATTTGGCCAAAATAATTTAACTGTCTTGCTTTTCCTGGTTTTACACTTACTCTCGCATCAGTATCTGTGGGCGAATAATGGGTATGATTGGACACAAACTTTGGTCGAATTAAATTACCGTGTTCATCTACTTTATCGATGTTGAAGTTAGGATTGGGTTGGGTTTTATAAGCTTCTTTTTTCCAATTATGGTGTTGTTCTACTAATTTCTTTCTGGTGCTGGTAGTTTTAAATTCGCTGTTTTCTTCTAGTTCATTTACAAAGGCACTAGCATCTTCCAATACTTCTTTCTCTACCAAACTGTCCATAGAAGCATTGGCTTTGATAAAAACGCTATCTACAGCTTGGCGTTTGCCGCAAATCATACCCTTGGAAACACATAGTTTTAACACGGCTTTGAATAAAGTTAAAAATACTTCTTCACCATAGAGTTGGCGGGTTCTACTTATGGTGCTGTGCCAAGGCAAAACTTCATCAATATCATACCGAATAAACAAACGAACGTCGAGACAATTCGAGCAATATTCGATAAGTTTTCTATCCGAATTAATATTGTTTAAATAGCCTACCAAACAGATTTTGAAAAACACAACAGGATCAATACTCTCTTGTCCTTCCTCCCCATAATACTGCGCTGTGGCTTTATATAAAAAATGAAAATCGATAGATTTATCAACCAATCGATAGAAATTATGCTCTGCAACCAAGTCCTGTAAATGAACTTGATAGAGCATTTTTGGCGTGAGTTCTTTTTTTCCTTGCATAGGATAAAAATACGATTTTTCGTATTTTTATCCAAATTATTTTTAATATATTTGATGTTGTGCAACAAGCACAGCGGTTTGGCGCAATTGGGGTTTTAGGCAAACTTTAAAGTTGGTTTTGTACTTGGAAGTTCGGTCTTTAATTTATACATTTATCTAACCAAATCCCCAACTGACGCCAAGCCACAAGACGTTATGCATCATTTTACCGCACGAAACGAAAAATAACAATGAAAAAAATCATCCTAATTATTTTATTTTTTTTTCTACAATTTACATATTCTCAAAATTTTGAGAATGTAAATAAATTTCGATTTATTTATTCTATTGGAGGTTCTTCTTGGGGGAAAAATGGAATTTATTCAAGAAGCAAAATATTTGAATTAACTAAAACCGAAATTGGCGATTTTAAAATTTCAAAACAAATTAGAGTCAACAAGAAAGCAAAAGGTAAAATTTTCTCAGAGGATTCAATATTTATAAAAACATCGAATTATAAAATCATCGCAAAAAAAGAAATCGAAAATCTTTTAATTTCTTTAAACACAAATAAAGAAAACTTTACAGAAGAATTTTTAAAGCAGAACTTAACGAAACTAACGAAAGAGGAAGTTTTTGAAATTGCTAAAAAATGCGACCAAAAAAATTATTTCAAAAATAATTATGATGAAAAAGCAGATACTAAAAAAAAATATTGTCAAATTCAAGAATATAAATATTTTGGAGAATATCTAAACATTGACAAACCAAATGTAAATGAACTTGAAGTAACAATGGACGCTTGGAATAAATTAAGTATAATCACTTTTTCAAAAGAAGAAACTAAATTATATAATTTACAGTTTTTCAAGAATTGTGGTCAACCAATCTCAATTGATTTTATCGAGATTGATAAAAAAGACAAAACAGTGAAGTTTATAGAAAACAAAAGTTCAAGAATTATCAATTTAAATGTGAATTTAATTTTGCGAAAAATACTTCCTAACAACACTAAATTATGGGATGTCCTAGACTTGAAAAACATAAGAAATAAATATATAATGTGGTATTTAGAAACCAAAACTTATACATTTAATAACTAAAAAAACGACGCATAACAGCCACTACAACGGATTTGGGCTTTTGGCTTAATGGAAAGATGGTTTTGTATTTGGGATGATTTGGCAAATCCGAAAATAGAGCTTAATTTAGTACCAAACTGGTTGTAGCGTGGGAACGTTGGCGGTAATTTTAAGACCGACAGTAATCAAAATCAAAACAACTGAATGAGAACATTAATATTGACAATAACTTTTCTTTTCTTAATGACCAAAATTTTTGGACAGACCCAAGAACCTAAACTTAAAATATCGCACTTAACAGGCGACTTTTATATTTATACAACTTACAACACTTATGAAGGAAATCAAATACCTGCAAATGGAATTTATTTACTCACAAATAATGGCGTTGTATTGTTTGACACGCCTTGGGACACCACACAATTTCAACCATTGCTTGACAGTATCAAATTGAAACATAATAAAAATGTAACAATCTGTATTGCAACTCATTGGCACAGTGACAGAACCGAAGGACTTGAGTATTACAAAAAACAAGGAATTAAAACCTATACAACCAAACAAACTGATGACTTAAGTAAAAAGAATGATAAAAAAAGAGCGGAATACTTAATTGAAAAAGACACAGTTTTCAACGTTGGACAATATTCTTTTGAAACTTATTATCCTGGACAAGGACATACAGAAGATAATATTGTCATTTGGTTTGACAAAGAAAAAATTCTTTATGGTGGTTGCTTGATAAAAGGTGCAGACGCTGAAAATTTAGGCTATTTAGGAGACGGTAATGTTTTTGAATATGAAACTACTCTTAAAAATGTGCAAAAAAAATATACTAACCCAAAGTTTATAATCGTTTCACATCACGACTGGAATAATATTAACTCATTAAAACATTCAATAAAGTTGGCAAGAAAACTTAAAAAGAAAAATCGAATAGAAAAGTCGAGTAGGTAAAGGGAAGTCTCACCCCTAAACCTCTCACAGAACCGTACGTGAACCTCTCGATTCATACGGCTCTTCTTAATTCAAGTCTTTAAGGTCTGAAGCCTTCGTATTGCCAATGTTCAAACAGATTTGGAAAGTCTCTTGATAATTTTTGAAGGTATTTATACCCTACATACCAAGGTTTCTTTCTGAATCGGCGGTATTTGTTGCGTATCCATTTGGTCAAGCGTAGATGCAAAACCTTTAAAGCAATTTAAGCGAGGTTTATTTTGGGGTTGAAGTTGTGGTTTGTGAAAAATGTGTTGCTTAAAAACAAGTTTTTAAAGTAGTAGAAAGCCGTTTTTAGAGAATTTAAGAGCTAACTTCAAGCTTATACCCCTTGTTGCGAACAACAACAAGGTTACAATTGGGATCAAGTTCCAGTTTCTTTCTAAGCTTTGAAATGAACATATCCAGACTACGCCCCACAATAACACCTTCATCCTCCCATATCTCTTTTTGTAGTCGGCTTCGCTCTATGGTCTCGTTAGGCGATAATGCAAAAATGAGTAGTACCCGCGTTTCAGTTACAGTCAAGTCAATGTTTTTTTTATTGATTATTAGTTGCCTCTGCTGCACATCAAATAAGACTGAACCAAACGTAAATAGTGCCGTAGACTCCCCTTTAGGCAAAGTTCTTGTTGGGATGGCGGTTTTTAAAAAGATAAAGCCAACAAGTACCAAAATGGACAAACCACCCAAAAAATATTCGCTTTTTGTTGTAATTATGCTATTCTGTTTAAATTTTATTTGATTGTCCGCAATTACCCATAACACAATAAAAAGCCTTATATTTGATAAAAAAAAACGATGAATCTATTCAATT
>NZ_VJZT01000036.1 GCF_007097245.1 Flavobacterium restrictum
TATCGATATAACTCCAAAGAATGGCAGGATGAGCTTTCTTTAAATCTATATGACTATGGTGCAAGGAATTACGACCCATCTTATGGTCGTTGGATGTCGTTAGATCCTTTAAGTGAAGAATATTATTCAGTATCTCCTTATGTTTATTGTGCAAACAATCCTGTTAGGTATATTGATCCTAATGGAATGGAAATTAAAGACCCAGATAAAATTGTTGATAATTATAAAAAACAATTAAATCAAGCTATAACCGATATTAACTCATTTGTGAAAAACGGGACGATTAGTGCCGAAATTGGAGAGAAGTTAATAGGTGTTAACAAAAGTGCATTAAGCGAAATATCTGCACTAGAAAAATCAGACCAAGTATATAATGTTTTTAGTGATAAAAGTAGTAGTGAAGGTGGAGTTAGTTATGACCAAGCTACTGGAGAAGTAAAAGTTGGGTTAGGAACAAATGATAAAGGATTGATTTATCACGAACTAGGTCACGCATATCAATATGAAAAAGGAAAAACATCACTCTTTGTAGATAACTCTCAATTTGGTAGTTTATATGATTTAAGTGATGAAACTGAATCATATAATAGAGAAAGATCAATTAATGGTGGTATGGAGTATTTTACCAATCCTAAACTTAAATGGAATGACAGCGATGTGAAAACTTTTGGTAAAACAATGACACCTCCTGCATATCAAAGTTTACCATCAGGCCCTATAGATATTAATTCAAAAGAAGGTAAAGCTTTAAGAAATAAAACTATTGAAGCAGGTAGAAATGGCGTAAATGTGCAAGAGGTTTATATGGGGTGGCAAAAAGATTATCAGAAAGGTGTTAAAAAAAGAGGGTAATGAAAACAGCAATATTTATATTTATTTCAATTGTATTATCTTTATCAATCAATAAAGATACCTATCTAGGTAAGTACATCTACAAATCAAGGAATTATTACGAGAGTATAGATTTAAAAGATAACAATCAGTTTATTTATAGCTATAAGAACGAATTTATAAATTATGAAATAAAGGGCAATTACAAAATAAATAGTGATAGTCTTATTTTAGACAGCAATCCTCAAAGAGATAAAATAATTGTAAAGGAGAAAAATAGAGGTAATAAAAACAGTAATTTAATAATTGTAAAAGACAAAGAAGGTAACAATTTGACTTACCATATTTATTTAGTCCTTGTAGATGATAAAGTAATTTGTTTAAAAGATCAATGGGAAAAATCAAAAATTAAAAATCAAACAATAAAAGGTTTTTATCTAGTTGACACCAAAGGATTAAAATCTCCAACATACTTAAAAAAAGGAAAATTTTCTAATCATTTTGAAGTACAGTTTGAAACAAAGCGTGTTTTTGAAAATGAAACCTGGCATCTAGAAAAAGACAAAATAAAGCCAATCGGAATGGATGGCGAATACCAAAATTATTATTTAGAAAAAAATAATTAAGCACAAAACCCAAGCAATTGCTTGGGTTTTTTATTTATAAGCTAATCTAGTTTTAGCATCTCTCAATAAAGCATCAAGATTATAAAGGATGGCTTGTTTATCTTGTTCGGGTAAATCGTTTATATCTTTTAAACGTTTAAGCATATCAGTATCTTTTAACAGTTCGTTGTCCTGTGTTTCTCCGACCAAATAGGCAACAGTAGTATTTAATAAATCAGCTAGCTTTTTAGCGACATCAATCGAGGGCTTTACATCATCACGCTCATATTTACCAATAACAGAATGATTGGTACTTAAAATCTTTGCTATCTCATTTTGAGATAATCCTTTTTCTTTTCTACAGTCTCTTAAACGCTTGCCAAATGTACTCATAACGCTATAAATGATGCTTATTTAAACTATTTATGCAAATATACTGTTCATAAATGAAACAAAAAACTAAAATAAGACTTTGTAAAAAGATTTAGATTTAATACTTTTGATGCAAATATGAACAACTAAAAACTTATGAACAATCTAGACACCCAAAACCCGAACCAATTAGACTACACCAACAAACTAATAAAAATAGCAGTATTAGGAGGTATAAGGTTAGACGGATTAGACAGAATGCGTGTAACGGTAAAAATACAGGGTACGGAAGCAGACAGTTTAGCGGTCAGACATAATTTAGATCTCTACAATGATACACAAGTTGAGAAACTAATCAGAAAGACAGCAACAAAACTAGAAATCGGTACAAGTGTAATTGAAGCCAGTATCAACGAACTCATAGAAGCACTAGAAAAATATAGATTAGAACAATTAGAAAACACCGACCAAAAACCACAAACCAAACAACTTACAGAAAAAGAAAAAAGCGAAGCATTACAATTATTGCAAGAAAATGAACTATTAAAAAAGACCAATGAACTTATTGGCCAAAGTGGAATTATTGGAGAAGAAACCAACCGTTTAATAATGTATTTAATCTTTAGCAGTAGAAAAAGAGAACAACCATTACACATAATCAGTCTAGGCAGTAGCGGAACAGGAAAAACACATCTTCAAGAAAGTATAGGCAATCTAATACCAGAGGAAGAAAAAACAGAAATTACAACATTATCAGAAAATGCCTTTTATTACTTCGGTCAACAGGAACTTAAAAACAAATTGATACTAATAGAAGATTTAGACGGTGCTGAAGGTGCATTGTACCCAATTAGAGAACTACAATCAAAAAAGAAAATTAGTAAAACAATAGCCTTTAAAAATACCAAAGGAGAAACCAAAACAACCAATATAACGGTTGAAGGTCCTGTATGTGTATCGGGTTGCACTACCAAAGAAAGTGTTTACGAGGATAACGCCAACAGAAGTTTTTTAATTTATTTAGACGAGAGCCAAGAGCAAGACGATAAAATTATGAACTATCAAAAATTAGTAAGTGCCAATAAAATCAATATAGAAGAGCAAATTAGAGCTAAACAATTATTACAAAACTCTCAATATTTACTAAAACCCATCAAAGTAATCAATCCCTATGCGGAAGCCGTAGAACTACCAAAAGAAGTATTAAAACCAAGAAGAACAAACGCACATTATCTGCAATTTATTGAACTTATAACCTATTACCACCAACACCAAAGAGAAATTAAATACGACGAGCAAACAGGCGAAGAATACATAGAAACTACAATAG
Organism: Flavobacterium restrictum; assembly: GCF_007097245.1. Lineage (GTDB taxonomy): Bacteria > Bacteroidota > Bacteroidia > Flavobacteriales > Flavobacteriaceae > Flavobacterium > Flavobacterium restrictum. The sequence goes on from NZ_VJZT01000036.1 coordinate 3,139, forward strand.
AAGATATAAAAAATGCTAATGAACTCATCAAAGAAATCTTAATCAGAAAATCCGATATACTAACAGGAAGAAGCAGAAATCAATTAGAAAGCTTTAAAAAATTACTCAAAAATAAAACTGAATTATTTACCAATACACAAATAAGAAGCACCTTAAAAATCTCCAAAAGTACAGCACAATATCACTTGAATACTTGGTTAGATACAGGCATTATTAAAAGAATCCACGATAAAGAAAGCCAAACCTATAGTTACCAATTTATAAACGATAAAGAATATAAAACACTTGAAAATAAGATAGATGAAGTATTAAAAAGCATCATTACAAACATCGAGAACCGAACGAGTGAACAAGACCGAACGAAAACACAAATTAGGTCGGTTAAGCCCAAGCCAATAAAGGAAAAAATACAACCGAACTAGTGAACAACAATAAAGATAAGAGGACTAAAAAAAAATATGAAAAAGTTACTACTACAACAGGCAAGCTATAATTATTTAGAGAATGCGTTTAAAGAATGGTTAGACATCTTGGGTTTTGTACAAGCAACGGTTTACAATCTGCCAACGGCTGTGAGGGAGTTTTTATATTATTTAGAGCAAAATAACATCAATCAAATCAATCAATTAAACCATCAGCATATAAAAGACTATTACAATTATCTAATCAGTAGAACCAATCAAAAGCAAGGCGGAGCATTAAGCACAAATTATATCAATCATCATTTTTGGGCGTTAGAAAAGTTCTTCGAGTTCCTGCACCATAAAGGCACACAAAACCTGCCAGAGGTCAATTTAAAAAGACTAAAAATACAAACATTAGAAAGAGAAATTTTAACCCAAGAGGAAATAAAAGAATTATACAACATTGTAGAAAATCAAGAAACACAAACCCAAAAACAAGAAGCACTAAACTATCAAGATAAAGTACTATTAACCATCTATTACGGTTGTGGACTGCGAAGAAGTGAAGGAATTAATATAAATATTGACGACATCAATTTTGACACAAGAGTATTGCACGTAAAGAAAGGAAAGTACAGCAAACAGCGATTAATACCATTTAATAAAACAGCATCCAAGATATTGCAAGATTGGGTTTTTGAATACAGAACCATACTAATACAGGATAAAACAGAAGCTAAATTATTTATCAATCGTTTTGGAAAACCATTAACAGGCGGAACATTAGGCGACAGATTACAACGAATAATAAACCAAAGTGATAACATCAAAATCAAAGAAAAAAACATCACACTTCACAGTTTACGCCACAGTATAGCAACGCATCTTTTAGCCAACGGAATGGATTTACAAAAAGTACAACGGTTTTTAGGTCATAGTAGTTTAGAAACAACCCAAATTTATACGCATCTGTTAGAAGAAAAAGAAATTTAATAATCATTAATGAGTAAGGAAATGGATTTTAAAAGTTACTTAAAGCAACAGGAATTAAGCAAGACTACAGCCGAAATGTACCATTATCAAACGATGAATTTTATTAGCTTTTTGGATAAGGACAATAGAGAGGTTGAGAAATGCACAGAAAAGGAAATAATGTTATACCTGGCTCACTTACAAAAAAAAGGCATCGCATCAGAAACAAGAAAATTAAGGCTATCGGCACTAAAACACTTCTTCAACTTCCAAATAGAAAACAACAAAAGAAAAGACAATCCAGCCAACAGGATAAAATTACAAGGAGGACAAAAACAAAAACTCTATCCAATATTATCGCCACAGGAATTACAAAGCATCTACGAAAATTATAAGGTTCCAACACAGGAACATCCCAAAAGTCATCACAATTGGTTTACAGCGTATAAACTCTCCAAAGAAAGAAACAAGGTTATTATAGGTTTATTATTTAATCAAGGTATTACAACAGCAGAAGTAAGCAGAATTACAATAGACAATTTAGACTTACGAAATGGTAAAATAGACATCACAGGCGGAAGAATGGGAAAAGACCGAATACTGGAGCTGAAATCAAGCCAAATAATGGATTTAATGGAATATCAATATAAAACCCGAAACGAACTACTAAAATACCAAATACAAGACACCAAACTATTATTTTTAAGTACGCCACCATCAGGACAAACACAAGTAAAAGACCCAAGCACACTAAATATCTACAAAAGGTTAACGGAGGAACTAAAAGAACAAAATCCAAAGTTTATCAACTTTTTACAAGTTCGGGCATCAGTTATAACATATTGGTTAAAGAATTACAATTTAAGGCAAGTACAATACCGAGCAGGACACAAACGAATAATATCTACAGAAGCGTATCTAATCAACGATATTGACGACTTGCAAAAGGAAATTGACAGCTTCCACCCAATCGGATAAAACAAGAACGTTAGGTATTTAATAACAACGGAAAGCAAACAAGCGGTCTCCCTTCGGTCGCTTCCTTTGTTCCGCTGGGCTGTTCCAGTCGGCTAAAAAGCCTCCGTTCCACAGACCACTTGCCACCAAAAAAAAGAGCAGCCAAGAAAAATGGCAGCTCTTTTTTTGTTGTCTGCGTTCCCAGTCTCCACACGGTCGCTCCTTTCGTTCGTCGTGGCTACTGTGTCTTTTTTAGCACTATTTTTTTTCTTTTTTTATCGGTTGAAAATTTTCAGTTGAAAAAAAATAGTCCTAAAAAATCCACCGCCACTTGTGTTTTGGCGGTTGCTCAACCGCCAGCCATCAACCTCAATAGGAACGCTAAAGCTGACTTAAATTATTTGTTCCGCTATCGCTTCACTTCTTCGGTTGCCGTTACACGCTCGCATCCTTCCAGCCCTGAAAAAGGGCTTCCCAGTCTGCGGTGGCTGTCAGTGACCGCAACACCGCCACTCGTTCAGCAAAAAAAAGCTTTCTACCGATGTTAATAAATAACGCTTTTTTTACTTCACTTGGGGTGTTTATTGTTGAACCGCACACTAACGCCCTTTGGTTGTTTGCTCATTTTTTTAGAAGATTGCCAACAGGCTTTTATCTAAAAAACAACATTCTATAATGGCAATCTTCCAAAAAAATCGAGCGCAAAATGAAAGCTTATCAGCCGATTTTGGGTGTTGAATTTAATGTTCCGGCTTTTTTGGGGTGGATAATGGATAAAATAAAGATAATTTTTTTTTCAATTGAAAATAAAAGGATTATTTTTGAGCAATGGGATGCCTAAAACTGACATACGAACGGGAATTTTGTTTATCTCTCGCAGGAGACCATAAACAAACGCTCGGGCGGAGAAAAAAGCGAGCAGGGACGTACAAGTA
>NZ_VJZT01000037.1 GCF_007097245.1 Flavobacterium restrictum
ATATATTTTTCTTTGTAAGGTAAAATTATCATTTAGTTATATTTTATGCGGTTTTCAGGTATAATAGCCACTAACGTCTTGGCACTACAGCGGGTTTGGGACTAAATTAAGCCCTATTTTCGGACTTGCCAAATCATCCCAAATACAAAACCATTTTTCCGTTAAGCCAATTGCCCAAATCCGTTGTAGCGTGTGTTAACTGTAGCTTGTTTTACCAAGGTCTTACTTTAGTTAAATAAAAGTATAAACATTATTGCCCAAACTATTGAAATCAAAAGTGTTAATTTTGCCTCCTTGTCAAATTTAGTGTTTTGTATTTCTACTAATATTAATTCTGGGTCTGTTGATTCGATTTCAATTAAACTTGTCCCTGCTATTATATCTCCAAGCCTTCTTTTAGGATTTACTAATAAAAAAATTACTTCTATCATCCATATTGGAGCTGTAACATTTCTTAACATACATTTCAGCTTACTTGCTTGTTCATTTGTCTTTACATCAACTACTTTAAAACCTAAAAGTCTGTGAACTGTACTTTGTCCTCCAAAGAAATCTTTATTAATTAAAGTTATCATCATTAAGCTGAATGATATTGAAAAAATAATGTCTACCCATACAAAATTACCTTGATTTAGATTACCGAAACTAATTTTCGGAATCATTGAGATAATTAATATTGGAAAAAATATTATAGGTATATTCCACATTTCAAGAATTAACGATTTAAATCGTTTGTTCCATTCTAGAAGCGAAAAATTAATTTGCAAATACATTTTTACAAATTTATTAAACATTAAAAACTTCAATATCCTCATTATTTAAAAATTTTATTTGATGTCTTTTGGTGGTTTTGTGTGGTCAAGTTACAGTTAACGTTCCCGTGCTACACGCAGGCTGGGATTAAAAATGCGTAATCTTTCGGTTAAAAACTAATTTTTCAAATACAAAACCAGCTTCAAATTTTGCCAAATGCCCAGCTTGCTTGTAGCGTGTGTTGGTGGCTGGTTGTTTTGTCGAAATTACGAATTTCCAAGAAGTTTTCATGCTTTTGCTTTTCAGATTCCAATTTTCACGTTTCTACTTTTTCGCTTTCAATTTTAGGCGCAACGTTTTTCAAGTTTCTGCTTTTCAGGCTTCCACTGGCAAGTTCCAACTTTCACACTTCTGCTTTTCTGTTTTCAATTTTAGGCGCAACACTTTTTAAGTTTCCGCTTTTCGTGCTTCCGCTGGCAAAATCCAACTTTCACGTTTCTACTTTTCTGTTTTCACTTTTCACGCTTCCACTGGCAGATTCCAACTTTCACGCTTCTGTTCTTTAGTTTCTGCGAGCTGTGAACTTTATTTCCAAATCGAAATTACCTGCGTAATTTCGGCACAACTTGCCACCAACGTTCCCGCGCTACAAGCAGTTTGGGACTAAATTAAGCCCATTATTCGGATTTACCAAATCTTCCAAATACAAACCAATTTTTCCATTATGCCAAATGCCCAAATTGCTTGTAGCGTGTGTTGTGCGATCGCCCTTTTTTCTACAATGTTCCGTTTTACAAATCATTATAAATTGTTGCCAATTCTGTTTTTATTTGTCGGAATGTTAAATCAAAATTCAATTCTTTACTTAATCCTGTATTTATGCAATAAATAAATGATTCTTTTCGGTAATAAAGTTCGTTTCTATTTAATGATTTTTCAATATTGTCTGATTTTGCAAGTAAACAAACAAGTTGATAATCTGCATTTATAGCATCAGTTTTGTTATTTGGATGCGCTTTTGTATAATGTTGTGTTGCTGTTAATTTGATTAGATTTTCTAAATAATGAGCAAGTTGAGGAAATTTACTTTTTGGAAAAATATGATGTACTTGAGTAGCATCTCCGTTGCTCCATTGGTCTTTAATTTCGCTTTCTGTGTACATTTTTTTTATCTGATTTATTGCTTTTTGTACTAAATAAGCATTAAATGCAGTGCCTTCTACAATGTTTTGTTCACTTTCAGTAATAGATTCTTGCCGTGAAATTGTTTTGTCTTTTGATAAATCACGCCAATTTTTTCTATTGTACATTAGGTCTGTATAATAAAACTGGTTTTCGGACATTCTTCCTTTGACAGAACCAGGTAGATTATTTTCACAAGCAAACACATTAAGAAGTTTTGGATAGATTCTTCTAATTTCAACCTCGCCATTTATTGCAGTGTTTCCAATGATAAATTTTATAAAACGACTCTGTAAATTTTCAAAATCTAGTTGTGTTAAATTACCATTCTCGTATTTGTTTTTGTAGGATTCAAAAAATTTGAATAAACCACTATCCGATAAAACTTTTACAAAATATTGATAGAGAAAATTATAAGCATTTCTATCTTTCAACGAAATATATTCTAATACTGATAAGTTTGCAATTTTGTAAAAATTTTTCGCACCTCTTTTTTCTATGTCCAAAACACCAGCATAAGCTAAAAGTCTTAACGGTTGCTGAATGAATTTATCGTATTCGCTTTTTGTTGTAGTATTTGTAGCTGACGGTTTATTGAATATTGCTTTTACGTTTTTGACGAAATATTGTGAATCCCAAATATCTTGAACTACAAACTCCTTGATTGGTTCGCTTTCTCTTAAGTTTATGATACAATCAGCAATGATACATACCACATCTGGAGTACATTTTTGATCTATAAATCTGGCATCGCCAGATTTTCTAACATCTAAATCAAATTTTTGAAATATTTATGTTGTTTAAAAATGGTGTCTGAATAATCATCATAATTCCAGCTTCCATTTTCTTCTTGAAAACAATTTTTAAAATCTGCTTTGAAAATAAATAACGGTTTATAATCTTTCCCAAATGACAAAACTTTTTTCACGAAAGAATTTGCTTCTTTTAGTGTAGGAAAAATATCAAAAGTTTGCCTATCGTTTATTGAATTATATTCTACTGCATAAAACGTTTTTGTTTCCATAATTTACCATTTAAAAGATTTTGTTGAATATGTTTTTTGAATTGAAGACCTTTCTGTTACTTCAAATGAAAGTTCTTGTAATGGATTTGAAATCAAAGTCATTTTTGGTGATTTAATCAAATTACTAATTACAATAATATGATAATCAGATTTAATTTCATTTGCTTTTTTAAACTCATTTTCAGTAATTCTTATTGAACCTTTTGCTTCTTTTAATCCTTTTACTTCAGCTAAAAGAAAAGTTGAATTAACATTTATTTGAAAATCATATCCATCTCCCCAAAGTCTTGCATCTTCTATAATTCCACCATTAAATATATCAAATTCGTTATAATTACTCATAAAATAATATTCTGCTTCACTTCCTGTTTCTTGCATTTGTTTAAACTTTGACTTTGTCACAGGAGAAATCGTTTCAATATCTAAAATTACATTTGAATTGAAATCTTTGATATAAAACTTCACAATATTAGCGAATCCTTTAGCATTTTCGTTTCCGAAAAGATTGTCAATAAACAATTTAATATGTTTTCTTTGATTTCTTTGCCACCAACCTTTTCTACCATTATCAAAATAAGGATCAAATGTGTCTTGTCGATTTGAAACTGCTTTTATAGAATTTGCAAGTCCAATATCTACAACAAATTGACTAAATGAAGTTTTTGTTTTAAATCCAAATTCTTTTGTAAAATCCAAATCAAATTTTGCTAAACCATAGCCAATTAGATTTAAAGTTTCTGATATTTTATCTACCTTTTCAACCATAATTTTCAGGCTACGAGATTTGCGTTAGGGATTGAAGTGGAAATCCTTTTGCTTTTTTCTTTAAAAAGCAAAAGATTGAAACGGAAAGCCCGACCCTTTTGGGGAACGCCCAAACAATGGCGAATATTCATTTCTTATTTTTAGAAATAATTTTTTATCCTCTAAAGAAAGTTTATTTAGTTCTTCAACTGTTTTTTCAGTCCATTTAAAACTGTTTGGAACTGACATCATTAGCATAACTTCACGAATGCTAAAAACTCGGTCATCAACTGGATGAACTGTATTCTGACTTGATAAAATATCGTTGCGAGTATGGACGCAAGGTGCAACCTTGCTCCAATACTGTCTTTTATATTTATCCCCGTTTTTGTTAGCGTTATAAATTATAATTCCATCAACAATTTTGTGAGGAATTTTATCTAAATCTTTATTGTCAAAAGCAGATTCTCCCTCTTTAATATCAGAAATCCAACTTTGCATAGTTGGAGTATATTTTTTGAAACTATGATAAATATCGGTTTCCGATATTTCTCCCATTGTTTTTAAACTTTGTAATTTTCCAATTGTTTCTTTTAAAGTTTTTTCTTTTACTAAACTTGGCGAAATGTTAAAAGGAGTAATTTCTTTTAAATCTTTTCGGGTTCCAATTACTAAAGTTCGAGTTCTACTCGATGGATTTCCGTAATCTTTGAAGTTTAATACTTGATAGTTTATGTGATATTCTCCAGCAAGATTTACTTCAATTGCTTCTTTGATACTTTTATCTTTTCCGTCAATATCTGTGCATTCTGTATTTAAAAATGCTCTAACATTTTCAAAAATAAAAAATTTAGGTTTTATTTCTTTAGTAAGTAAAATCGACTCAATTACTAACGAATTTCTATTTAATTCGTTTCCTTTTTTATGATTTGCGACAGACATTCCTTGACAAGGCGGAGTTGCAATTAAAACATCAAGTTCATTTGCTTTTTCTTTGATATTCCATTTTAACAATTCAGCACGAATTTTGTTTTTAGCTTCAATTGTTGTAATGTCGTCACTAATATAAGCGCTTTCGTAAACACATTTCGAGTTATATCGCTGAATATTAAGTCTTTTTTCTAAAATTTCAACAGTCGCAACACAATAAAAATTTTCGGATTTGAAGCCATAACAACCAACTCCAGCACTGCTGAATAAACTAATATATGTTAATGGTTTCTTTAATTTCATTTTAATTTTTTAAGTCTCAAAATTACAAAAAATTAAAGGATTTTTGAGTGAGTAATTTTGATTTTTCCCGAAAGTTCAATTTTAGCAGTGTCGTGATAGGGTGTCGCACAACGTTCCCGCGCTACAAGCAGTTTGGGACTAAATTAAGCCCATTCTTCGGATTTGCCAAATCTTCCAAATACAAACCAATTTTTCCATTAAAGCCAAATCCCCAAATTGCTTGTAGCGTGTGTTACTGGAGGCTTGTTTTTGTCGAAATTACGATTAAACCGCAAACTTTTCACGCTTCTGTTGGCAAAATCCAACTTTCACGTTTGTGATTTTCGGTTAGTAATTTTCAACGTATTATTTTCAATTATTTACTTTTCGCTTTAAAATTCTGCGCAAAAAAATTAAAGTTTCTGCTTTTCAAGTTTCAGTTGGCAGATTCCAATTTTAAACGCTTCAGCTTTTCAAGTTTCTGTTAGCAAATTCCAACTTTCACGTTTCTGTTTTTCAGATTTCAACTTTTCAAGTTTCTGCTAATAAATTCCAATTTTCACGCTTCTGCTTTGTAAACTTTTTTGCGGAAACAAATGTTTTTCCAAATTAGATTTACCTGCGTGATTTCGGCACAAGTCTCCAGTAACGTTCCCGCGCTACAAGCAGTTTGGGACTAAATTAAGCCTATTCTTCGGATTTGTCAAATCATTCAAATACAAAACCATATTTAAATTAAGCCAAATACCCAAATTGCTTGTAGCGTGTGTTGGCAGTAGTGATTTTCCTTTATATATTTAGCCATATTCTGATTCTATTAAAGACAATATTTAAAATTATTGGTATAAATAATATGAAGCCTAAAGCAAATGACCAAAATCTGAAATTTTCATCATAGAAAACAAAACTTATAAAAACCAAAATAATTATCGCAATCAATTCAGTAATGAAACTGTTTTTATCTATTTCTTTTGAAATTGAAGTTGCTAAAATTTCTCCAAGAAACAACATAATTATGGATGCATTTATCAAAAGAAAAACAATTCTGAGCATATTTTCAAATCCATCTTCATACCAACAAACTGCTACTAGAAGAAATGCAAAGAAAGTATAAATTAGATTAGTAGATTTAGTAAAAAGAGTTTTAAAACTCCTTTTAATATATTCGAAATAACTTTCTTTTTGAATAATTTTCATTTTGTTAATTCATTGTTTTTCTCGTTCTGCGCGCTCATTACTGCCAACGTTTGCGGCTATGCGAAGTGCCTTCTTTCTACCGCTTCACTAATAATAGCTAAAATAGCCAAATTTTTTAATTT
>NZ_VJZT01000038.1 GCF_007097245.1 Flavobacterium restrictum
TTTCTTGCACCGTAGTCATATAGGTTTAAAGAAAGCTCATCTTGGAACTCTTTGGAGTTATATCGATACTTGTAACTAGGAGTAGGAGCAATAGGATTATATCCACTATGCTTTAGCCCAAAAGGATAATAATTATTCTCATCAATAATTTTCAATGAACCAGTTGTGGCGTCTTTCTCATAGCTTACACGCACATTGCCTAGGTGGTCGGTGTAGTTGTAAATGTAATTAAAATTTCCTGAACTACAATCTACATAACCCTCGGCAGTTGGGAAAAATTGTAACTTTGCAGCAACAGGCCCATAATCTGTCCTCGTGTTGCTATACTGGTAGCCTTGCAAATAATCTGTAGTTGTAACCGCACTTCCACGCCCAATGTATTTTGTTACCACTTTGGCTACTTTTTGCCCTAGAGCGTTGTAAATAATATTATAGAAGTCAACGGTTCCTTTTGTTGCAAATGTTATTTTGGTAGGCAAATTAAGATGATTGTAAACTATTGCGGTAATATTCTTGTTTTTGTCACTTATCATATTGCCGTTACTATCATAGGTGTAATCATCACCTGTGGTATTGCCGTCTTTAAACCCGCTGGTGTTGTTGTTGCTATCTAAAACACTTAATAATTTATTAGAGCTTGAGGCATAGGTATACACCAAATTATCTATCTTGTTTGGCGGCAAAGCACCGTCTAGATCACCGTTTCGTAACAGCGAAAGGATGTTTCCATTTTTGTCGTACGTTAGGTTTTCGTCATAGGATTTAGGCACAGGGTTTGCATTGCCTGGTTTCTGGTAGGTTGCATCCTTGAGGCGGTTGAGATTATCGTATTTGTAGCCATAAGCTCGAATTGTACCTACGCCATCTGAGCCTGAACTCCAATAGGTTTCGGCTATATTGCCGTTATAGAGTTTGTTGGCTTTTGTAGCATCGCCCTCGACTTTATTGTAATTTATCTTAAACCCAAACAAATCTTTGGGGTCTGTGCCTTGATTAAGGTTGTTTATATCGTTTATCCCCGTGAGCCAACCCCGAATGTTATAGGTATAATCTACTTTTTGTAAGCCTGTTGCTCCTGTAACATCGGTACCGCCTACTTTTTTAGCAATCAGTTGCCCTAGTTCATCGTAAGTATTGGCGGCTAAAAGTTGCGGTGTTCCTGTCCCTATTTGATGGGTGTGGGTGGCTATGCGGTCTTGTGCCGTGTAGGTATAACTATCTTTTGTGTATAATTCGGTATCGGTAGAAAGGCGTTTGTGGCGGGTTTCGGTATAATTCAGTCGCCCCGAAAAAGGTTCGAGGTTGCTGTCTATCTGGGTGTAGCCGCCTAGGTAGTTGGTGGCAAAGGTGCGTACGGGTCTGGCTTTGGCATCGTACAATATACAACTACTTTCGGCTGTGGTCGAGGCTTGTGTTGTGAGTACCCTTACCCACGACCCCGTGGGTAAACCTTTGGGTTTTAGGGTACTGTTGTTGTAGGCTACAGGAGTGGTGTAGGAGATGGCAGGCGAAAAGGAAAAAAAAGCATAATCATCATAATAATTGACCGTTAATAGCTTAAAAGTGGTAGGTACAACGGCATTACTATAATAGGCTACTCCTGCAATGGCGTCTATAGTTGTTGCGGTTGTCGTTTTGCTTTCGCTTATGGTAGCTAACCCATTGATGGTAGTTTGTTTTGTTGCTCTTCCTGTGCTAGTTACCGTTGTAGCTTGTTCCCAACCGGTGTAAACGGGTCTGTTGAATACATCGTATTTTGTAATCATCCAGCCTACTACTCCTGCGGCAGTATCGCTAAAGGGCGAAAACGCTGGCCCAGTTGCCACGACACGATCCAGCTTGTCGTAAACGATATATTCCCACTGCTTGCCAGGGAGTTTTTTTTCGACTAGGCGGTTGCGAGCGTCGTATTTGTATTGGTAAGCCAAATCGTCTAGTTGCGTGGCGGGAGCTGTTACGAGCGGTGGCAACACATACGTTAGGTTGCCGTATTGATCATAAACGTAGTAGGTGTCGTGTTTTATGAGGTTATCATAGGTGCGTTTGAGCACGACTTGTCCTTCCTTGTTCTTGAACTCTACGGTGGAGCCGTTGGCTTCGCTGGGTGTTGCGGCGGTGTTCTCGTCGTAAGTTACTGTTTTGTAGAGTTGGCTTGCTAAGTAAGTACCATTGTCTATAAGTGCAATATCAAATATTCCTGAAGTAGCATTCCAAGTAGTGGTAACAGCAAACTGTTTTACCTCGTTTGCAACATTGGTTTGATAATCGAGTTTTATCTCGTGTCCTAAACCCATAGCCCAATCTGCTCCCGGAGCGGCTTGCTTGAGGACTCGGTTGAGTGGGGAGGATTCAAAGAGTTTTTTAGAGAGTGGATTTTGCCCTGAATAAGGAGCAAAATTCATAACATCAGTCAGGGCGGTGCTTTTATAATCAAGCGAAGCCGCAGTTGTAGGCACATAGGGCAAGTACTCTATTTCTTGCCTACCAAAGCCGTCGTAAGTAATTGGAGTTACAAGATCGTTACCCGTTCCTGATTGTTGGTGGGCAATTTGCTGAATGGGTCGCCCCAAGCCATCAAAATAGGTTACATTTTGACTGGCTTGACTAATGGTTGGTGTACCAATACTAGTTGCAGTGGGTACTTTGTAGGTTTTGGTTTTGATGTAGTTCTCGGTTTGGGTTTGCCCTAAAACCAGTATAGGAAACAAAACTAAAAAGAATAGTATTTTTTTCATAGTGCGCTATATTAGTTTTTATAATGGTATTCGTTTTCAGTTAGGATGTTACCGTCTTTGTCTTTTACGCTTTGCAACCTATTAAAAGTGTCGTAGGTATAGGTAATCTTATCGCCTTTGGGATCCGTAATGGTGCTTACGCCCACCAAGGGAATGTAGGTGTAAGTGGTTATCATAGCACTAGATAAACTCGTGCGCAAAGTCGTTTCTTGTGCCGTAGTTAAGGCGGTCGCTATGCTGAAACCTGTACCAAAACCCGATAGGGCTTCTACTTGTGCATAAGTGGCATTCTCAATTTTGGCAATGGGTTGGGTTTTATTGTAGCCCCAAATAATAGCAACTGGTGTACCGTTTTCGGGCGTGTATTGCAGTATAATACCATTAGGAGCGTATTTGTCATATGTTATCTTTTTTTCAAGTTGCCCTATATTAGTTAGATTAGGAAGAATGTTAGGGAATTTTGCAGCATAAATACTTTTAGGCAATAATAGGTTAGCTGTAGTACCGTCATTTGCGTAAACAGTTTTGTTTTTTGATAATAACACCCCTGCTTTGTATTGTTCTTTAACTAATGGAACCCCTGTTAAGTAGTTAGAAACAAAATTATTTAGTAAAGGCTCTGTTGCCAATTCAGGATCTAACGGATAAAAATATTTACTTTCAAATTTCTCACCTGTTGTAGATGTAGTTGTTATTGTATTTTTTAAATGATGATGATTTAGACTATTACTATAAATGTAATCTGTTGTTGTTGAAACTTTTGAATTGTTTGTCAAATCATATAAAATAGTTTCTTTATTTTTCAAATATGTTTGATGCGAAAATATAGTATAAGCAGCCAATTTTGTTAATGATTTTATATGACTAAAAATTGGCCCACCAAGAGCAGCTCCACCATCTTGTATGGTGCCAATTACAGTTTCTGAAAAATCAATAGATCTAATTTTATCTCCAAATCTATTAACATCATTATTATAGATGTAATTTGATTCTTCAACAATAACTTTTTGCGAATTATATTTTTTTTCTGACAACATATTACCTCTCTCTGACGACATACTATTGAATGAAATCTTTTTAGTAATACTGTTTTTAGTATCATCTAAAGGGTACCCAAAAACATTTCCAACAGCATCAGTATATTTAAATAAATATTGATTTGCCAGTTTATCTATAGAGCCATTATCAAAATTAGAATACGTATATTCTATAAAACTTCCGTCTTGTGATTTTTCTACAATATTTGTATAGCCCACATGCCCCCCATTAGTATCGTTTAATTGACTAAACGTATTGCTGCTTAATTTGAAAAAATGCATACTTGGTACTGATGCCTCTTCTATATAGACAGGCCTTCCTGACAAAATACCACTTGATGTAGCATTCATATTTTTATAATCTATGCAATAAAAGTATTCTTTTGTTATTGGAATTCCATTATTTAAAGGGTCAGATATAATTTTTTGTATTCGCAAACCACCAGCGATTTCGTTTGAACTATTTGCATTTATTATTGTAAACCCAGTACTGGTTTTGTCTACAACTTTTGAAAAATCGTGAGGTTCGTAATAAAATTGCGTAAAACCTCCTGTTGGATATATTATTTTAGTTAATGTCCCTGCTTTAATAACTGCAGGATTTGGATTTCTTGATGTATAATAATTATCTCTGATTTGAGTGTCTGTGTAATAAAGCGAATTTGCAGGAAGAGGAACAGATGTAAAAAAATTGTTGTTATTATAAAATCCCCAATGGTCAATTTTTAATGAATTATAAGGAGGCAAAACAATTGCGTTATACTCAAAAAAATGTTTTTTATCAGCTACGCTGTTAAGTGCTCCCGATTCTTCAATACTAGTCAAAAATAATCTACTTGTAGGGTTTTCTAAATACTTAAATGCCGTTTTGTAAATTTGTTTTGAATCGATTGTATTGACAACTACAAAATCATCTAATTTGTACCAATGTTTTAGAGGTAGGTAACTAACATTAAGAGGCTTAACATAATCAATTAAATATGCCCCCCAAGGAGAGTTATTTAAATCATAATCTAAATCGTTTGACAAGGAGTTATTAAATGTAATTTGAGTATCCGTAGTAGTTATTTTATCTAAATAAACATTATACATTCGTTCTAAAATTTTATTTGTCATATTCCCTGACGAGCTACCTTCTGTTAATGATGAGGTTCCAGAAACGTTATGTGTCCAATATTTCATAATATCTGACGATATGTATTGTTTAAAAACAGCCTTATTTGTTACGTCTCCTTGAGATAAATCAGGAGTGCAATTTGTTTTATATTGAAAAGAAATTGTTTTGTTATTAGGCAATATTACTTTTGTTATATACCAGGTCTTTACAACAAAATTTGGATTGTAACTGTCCGAAATACTATTTGCCGAGGCAGTAAATTCGATAGCATTTGGATTTTTCCCAAAAATATATTGGGTACCATCGTCAGTTGTTAAAGTAAATCCATAAAAGATTCTCTTAATGTTAAATACTTTGTCATTTGCAATATGATTACCTACCTCAAACAATTTAAAATCACTTTTTAATTCTTCATTTATTTTAATATCAATATTTTGATTTGCTTTTACTACCCAAATTCCCTCCTGATTTTTGAAGAAACTTCCTGATAGTCCATTAAAATTAAACATAAATTCATCAGGAGCAGGGTAAGCCGCAAATTTTGTTGGGGCAATTGCATGCAACCAATTTGTATATTCATCTAATTTTGTAGCGGAATCCCAATTAACTATATTAAGTTCAGAGAAATGGTCATAATAAGAAAAAACAGTTGGATCAATCATATTTGAAACCATTACCTCATCAACGCCTCCCCGTACAATTCTTGTTATCGCTCCTCCAGCATTTAGATTCCAACCTAGACCTATCCATCCTGGTCTTTCTTCTGGTTTTACACTTGAAAGATTATATGAAATAGAAATTGGCATTTCAAAATTATCAACTTTTATGCTATACAAGTTAATGTTGATGTTTGGTGCGCCATTGTATAGATTCACAGGTATTTGACCATAGATTCCGAGAGAAGCTGCATTTGGACTGGCAGAAAATGTGATAGGCAATAGATTATCTCCATTTTGTTTGGTTTGACTAATTGTTAAACCACTTATTAAAAGTGATAAAATAATAATTATTTTTTTCATTGTTTTAAAATTTATTTTTTTAATTCCCTCCTTTTTTAATCACTTTAACCCCATCACTTTGCACATTGGTTTTAATATTCACCACATAAATCCCATCTGGGTAGCGGCTCATGTCTACAGGAACAGTGCGGCTGCTAATGGCAAATTGTTGCAAAATGCGTCCTGCGAGGTCTAC
>NZ_VJZT01000039.1 GCF_007097245.1 Flavobacterium restrictum
TTAAAGACCGAACTTCCAAGTACAAAACCAACTTTAAAGTTTGCCTAAAACCCCAATTGCGCCAAACCGCTGTTGTGTGTAGTCCTTGTTTTTACTATAATTTTTCATTTAAACGGTTATATCAATAATTTCATTTTTTTTGTACAAGTTCGGTAAAAATTGCGACTTCATTCTGAATTGACTTCGCTTTTTAATCTTTGGTTTGGTTGAAATATTTTCCATTTTAATTCCTGGATCATAATAAATATTTCCCAAAGCCATTTGCGATAAGAAAAGTTGAAAATCTGTCCCTGTTCCTAAAATTATATTATTTCCATATTTATATTTTCTGTCAGTTTGTGTTTCAGAAAGTGATGGAACATAACAAGCCTGATTATGTTTTCTGTTCCAATGCAATAATAATGAAGCAAAACTCCAAGATGCAGTTTCAGTGCCTTTAACATCAACTAATGCAATTCTTCCGTTTGTACTCCTAATTTTTCCGCTTTCTTCATCAAAACCAATAAGTTGCATTTCTAAATTAGTTGTAGGATGTTTAATTCCACTTTTATGAACTCCGCCAAAATTCATTCTGTCTTCTCGACCAGTTTTGTCAGCATAACCGTAGTTTCTTATAAATGTTTCAGCGCCTTCACTTTTATAAATTCCGTGAGTTGGTTCTGGCGTCATCAAAGTTATTACAGCCGAATTTATTCTTGCAAAATTGGCAACGCCAAATTGCTTGACTTCCCAACCTAAATAATCGGGTTCTGAATAACCATTTGGTGTAATTCCTAATTCTGCTTCTAAAGTGTAACCGCCACAATTCGATGCTTCGCAAGGTAAAATATTTCCTTTTCCGTCAAGTCGTTTTGAATTTATCCAACCTAATTGATGAATACGAAGTAATTCTTCAATTAATTTTTCTCTATTATTTACAAATTTAGGTAATTCGATAACCTTAAAAACTCCGTGTTCAGAAACTGTATTTAAACTATTGAATTCATTTGCAATTTCAGAGTCAGGTTCGGTTACAAAACCAAGAACAGTTCCGTTTTTAGCAACGCTAAAAAAGAAAAGTCTGTCTGCAAGTCTTTGTGTCATTAATTTTGATGGTGCATTTTCGCATTTTGCAAGAAAACCTGAAAATCTAACTTCTGGATATTTTGGATAAAGTATAAGTTGTGATTTTGGTGCTGGATAAATGTTTCCATCTTCTCCAATCCAAGCAAAATTTATTAACGCTTTAAAACGTTCTTTGTTCCAATCTCCTGCTTCTTCATTTATGATTTCAGAAATTGGCAGAATATTTAGTATTTCAAAACTTCCGCCAAAATAAACTTGATTTTTTGAATTGTCATTTGGGGATAATTTTTTGATGTATATTTTGTTACAACCATTATCAACAAACAGCGACTTCAGATTTTTTAAGTTCATTTATTCTTATTATTTCATTAACAATATTTACTCCAACCGCTTGAATTAAGGGCATTACAACCGAATTTCCAAACTGTTTATATGCTTGATTATCTGAAACAGGAATTAAAAATTTATCAGGAAATCCTTGAAGTCTTGCACATTCTCTTGGCGTTAAACGTCGTGGATTTTTTCCTTCTTGAGGAATTAAAATTTCTGCACCATCTTTGTAATATCTTGCACTCATTGTGCGAGAAATACCATCTAAATTTGTCATTCCAAAACCAAATCCGTTTCCTAGTGCTTTATGTTTTTTCGCATATTCTTGCAAATAATTCCAAAGTTTATCTGACAAAGTATATTTATCATCAACTATTGGCTCTAAAATTTCTCTAATTGCTCTTGATGGTTCAGGCAAATCAGGAAAATTAAATTCTTCTTTTCCTTCAAAAACGGAGTTTTTGAAACCAACTATAATTATTCTTTCTCTATGTTGTGGAACAAAATGTTTTCCATCTAAAACTTTGCAATGAATTGAATATCCAAGTTCGGTTAGGGTTTCTTTTATAACTTTAAAAGTTTTTCCTTTATCGTGAGAAACAAGATTTTTGACATTTTCTAACATAAAAGCCGAAGGCTTTTTATGTTCAATAATTCTTGCAACGTCAAAAAATAATGTTCCTTGCGTTTCATCTAAAAATCCGTGGGCTCTGCCCAAGGAATTTTTCTTTGATACACCAGCAATTGAAAATGGCTGGCAAGGAAAACCTCCAAGTAAAATATCGTGGTCAGGAATTTCAGTCTCTGAAATTTGTGTTATGTCGCCAAATGGAACTTCTCCAAAATTTGCGTCATAAGTTTTTTTGGAATAAATATCCCATTCACTTGTAAATACACATTTACCGCCAATGTTCTGATATGCAAGTCTAATTCCACCAATTCCAGCAAATAAATCTACAAATTTAAACGTTGGTTTTTTAGTAGGCGGAAACGGAATATCCCAATTTATTGGCAAATAATACTGAAATTCAGGTTCTTCAACAATATTTAATTTTTCGTGAATTTCAGATAAGTATGAAGTTGCAGTTGGTCTAAAATATTCAGAAACTCCATTTGTATGATTTTGAAAATAATGGGTTAGGTGAGCCAAGTCATTGTTAGATGTCTTGGTTATCTCCATTTTGAGTTTATTTTTTATTTCTGAATACTTTTTAATCACAACTTTTTTCATTTTTTCAAAATTAACCTAAAGTTTTGCTTTTAGAAAACAAATTTCTAATATTTATGAAAAACATTTCAACAAGTTTTATTTTTAGAAAAATATAGTAATTTAAGTTTTTTCTTACGATTTTGGTTTTTTAGGATTACACACAACGTTCTCGCGCTACAAGCAGTTTGGGACTAAATTAAGCCTATTCTTCGGATTTGCCAAAACTTCCAAATACAAACCCAACTTCAAATTAAGCCAAATCCCCAAATTGCTTGTAGCGTGTGTTACTGGCTGGTTATTTTGTCGAAATTATGATCAAATCGCAAATTTTTCAAGTTTCTGTTGGCAGAATCCAACTTTCACGTTTCTGCTTTTCGGCTCGTAATTTTCAACGTTTTATTTTCAATTATTCGCTTTTTTAATTTCTGCACAAAACTTTTCAAGTTTCTGTTGGCAAGTTCCCATTTTCACGCTTCCGTTTTCAGATTTCAACTTTTCAAGTTTCTGCTGGAAAGTTCCAATTTTCAGGCTTCTACTTTTTAAGTTTCTGCGAGTTGCAAACTTTATTTCCAAATCGAAATTACCTGCGTAATTTCGGCATAACTAGCCAGTAACGTTTCGCGGCTTTAAGAAGTTGGGGATTTGTAAGCCCTAAACTTTCGATTAAACACCGAACTCCAAAAGTACAAAACAAACTTTAAATTAAGCCCAAAAACCCCAATTTCTTAAAACCGCTGTTACCAGCAGTTTTTTTAAAATGGCAAGTCGTTGGTTTCCTCTGCTCTAATTTTGGCAGTATATTCAAAGTGATTTTTGTCAATATTTTCTGTAATTATATTCATTGCGTTTTCCGGTAAATCAAGTAAATGTTCACTAATTTCTTCTTTTATTTTTAGTTCTTTAGGATTATTTGAACTTGTAAGTGCTGATACTTCAGTAAATCCACGTAATTCAAATCTTTTCAATATTGATGAGTAGCTTCTCGATAACTTATTATCAATTTCATTTATTAATTCCCATTCTTTAATATTATCAATCTCGTTTTACTCTTGCCAACCTGTCATTAATTTGAATCTGCCAGTTTCAATTATATAATGCAATAAAATTAACTCGTCTTCTTTTAACTTTTTTGAAGTTATCAAGTTTATGAACTTTGAAAATAAATCTGTTTGGTTTGTAGAAATTGTCGCTATTGGTTGTTTAATCTCAATTTTTTCTATTGTAACAGGTTTTGTTTCTGTTGCGAATATTTTTTCTTCAACTTTTGGTTCTTCAATTTTTACTGGTTTTATTATTTCTGTTTTATGATTACTAATTTCGGCAATAAATTTTTTTATGCTTTGAGAAATTATGATATGACTTTTTGAAATTTCAAAGTCTTCTGAAATTAATTGTAAAAATGATAATATTCTTTCTTCATCACTAATATAAAAACCTATTTCTCTTGGGTCTAATGCACCGCTTTGAAATTCTTTACTTGACAAATTAAAATTTGTAGTAAAAATTGCTGCGTGTTTATTTTCAATAATCCAAGCTGCACCCATTTCATTTAAGCAAGCAATACTTTGATAATACTCTTCGGATAATAGATAAATTACAAATGGTTTTTCTGTGATTTGAGATTTTAGCCAGTTGAATATATTTTGACCAACTGGAATTCCATATGCTGTGTTGCTTGTATAAATTATTTCATTCTCTTTTACACCAACACTTCTTAATAAATCAACTAATTTGTCTCCATAAAATTTGTTTTTAGATGAGTGAGATATGAATATTTTCATTATATATTTCGTGTTAAGATACTGAATTCGTGTTTTTAGATAAAATTGCTGGTAACGTCCCCGCGCTACAAGTAGTTTGGGACTAAATTAAGCCCATTATTCGGATTTGCCTAATATTTCTGAAACAAACCAATCTTTCCATAAGCCAAATACCCAAATTGCTTGTAGCGTGTGTTATGGGTAGATTGTTTCTGGCAGATATTCCTAATTATTAATCGATTTTAAACCAAATATTGGCAGGCTCAAAACCTAATTCTTGCCCAAATTCCAGCTAATTTCATTCCCTTTTATTATCGATTTTCATCCAATTATTGGCAAATTAAAAGCCAAGTTCGAATCTAAATTTCAGCCAATTTTTATTCTTATTTTTTTATCTCAATTTGAGAATCAAAACGATTGTTTATTTCCATTAAAACTCCAATATTCAAGTTCTATATTTCAGATTCAGTTTAGAAACGGCGAAATTCAAGTTTGCTTTTCAAATTCTGTATTTCAGATTCAGTTTAGAAAGTCCGAAACTCAAGTTTTCAATTTCAAGTTCTATATTTCAGATTCGGTTAGAAACTCCAATATTCAAGTTCTGTATTTCAAGTTTTGCTTTTCAGCTTCTAAACGTAAAATTCAAGTTTCAAAGCTTATGAATTTCGACTTCTTCTCAACTAAATGCCTTTAAAAATCTGATTTTCTTCGCAATTTACCCATAACGTTCCCGCGCTACAAGCAGTTTGGGACTAAATTAAGCCCTTTTTTCGGATTTGCCTAATCTTCCAAATACAAA
>NZ_VJZT01000003.1:0-258082 GCF_007097245.1 Flavobacterium restrictum
GTTATTTTGAGGAAAAATTATTCGATAGGCTAGTAATAGCAAGCATTACAGGGTTATGACTAAAAACGGACAATCAATAATAAATTTTATGATTCAGATATTATTTAATGTTTTTAAAAAAAGAAAGCCTATAATTAGTTCATTTCAAAAATATAAAAAGCATTTTGAAAATGAGCAAACTACTTTTATTGATAAAAATTCAAAAATACGTTTTGATGTTCCTGACAAGATTGAAGATAGAAAATATGTGAAAATTGGAGCTAAAGGAATAATAAATGCTAATTTTATATTTGAATCTGAAAGGGGTGAAGTAATTATAGGAGATAATGTTCATTTAGGTTCGGTTACTTTTATAAGCCGAAACAGAATTATAATAAAAAATGATGTTACCATGGCTTGGGGTATTACAATCTATGATCATAATTCTCATAGTATCTACTGGAATGATAGAAAGAATGATAATGAACAAAGCTATAGAGATTATATTAGTAGCGAAGGAAATACAATGGCAAATAAAGATTGGTCTTGTGTATTAGGTGCGCCCATTACCATAGAATCAAAAGTTTGGATTGGTTTTGATGTTTTAATTCTTAAAGGTGTTACCATAGGGGAAGGGAGTGTAGTTGCTGCAAAAAGCGTTGTTACAAAAAATGTAGAAGCTTGGACAGTGGTTGCAGGAAATCCTGCAGTTGTTGTAAAATATTTACCTGAATATAGAAGTACATGAAAATTTTAATAATTGGTTCAACAGGTTTTATAGGGAGCCATTGTGTTACTTATTTTAAGTCAAAAGGAGTTTCCGTTTGGCAAGCTGATGTTAATGATTCGAAGGAATTAAATTTTTATAAAATACAACGAGAAAATTCCAATTATACTGTGCCATTCAAGGAACACAAATTTGATGTTTGTATTAATGCTTCTGGGTCTGCTCATGTAGGTTTTTCGTTTGAAAATCCTTCCAAAGATTTTGAATTGAACGTGATTAATGTTCAAAAAATATTAGTAGCTATTCGGGATTATAATAGTGATTGTAAGTTTATTAATTTTTCGAGTGCAGCTGTATATGGAAATCCTCAAAGTCTTCCTATTTCTGAAAAAAGTGGTTGTAAACCTTTATCACCTTATGGGTTTCATAAACTACAAAGTGAGCTATTGTTAACAGAGTACCATAAATTTTTTGGATTGAACACCTGTAGCTTGCGCGTTTTTTCGGCTTATGGTCCTCGATTAAAAAAACAATTGTTTTGGGATTTATATCAAAAAACATTGCAGGGAGATTTAGTTTCACTTTTTGGGACAGGTAATGAAACAAGAGATTTTATATACATTGATGATTTATTGCAAATAATTGATTTAGTGGTTCAGAATTCTAATTTTGAAGGTGCTATTTATAATGTGGGTAGTAATCAGGAAATATCAATTACGGAGGCGGCACAAGTATTTATAAATGCATTTTCTCCTGAAAAATCTATCGAGTTTACGGGTGAATTTAAACTAGGAGATCCCGTTAATTGGTATGCAGATATGGAAATTCTAAAAGGAATGGGGTTTACTCCCCAATTTAATTTAACTTTGGGACTAAAAAAATATGCAGAATGGCTCAAAGATATAGAGTAGGAATCCTATATAGTTTTAATGAAAATTGGATTGGTGGTTCATACTATATTCAAAATTTGATACGTTCACTTAACTATCTTCCTGTTAAGGATCAAATAAAATTGCAAATTCTTACGGATAATAAGGAAACCTTTTTTGAATTACAAAAAGCAACTAAATATCGTTATTTAAATTTTATTAAATACAAACCTCATTACAATTTAATAGAATCATTGATCAATAGAGTTTCCAAAAAGTTTTTTGAAAAAAAAATTATTGAAAAGAAAGTTACGGTTAATTTAGTGTTTCCATTATACAGTTTGTCTCATGATTTAGAACATGTAAAAAAAATAATTTTCTGGATTCCAGATTTGCAAGAGAAATTTTTGCCTAATTTTTTTTCCTCTAGTGACATACAACTCCGTAATACTTGCTATGAGAAAATGATTAGTTTAAATCATCCTATAGTTTTTAGTAGCTATGCCGCACAAAATGATTTTCTTTCGTTTTATCCGCATGCTAAAAACGAAACAAAAGTAATGCAATTTGCGGTTGTACACCCTGATTTAAATTTGAAAACTATTGATGAGGTAAAGGAAAAATATGCTATTGAAGGAAATTATTTTATATCGCCTAATCAATTTTGGCAACACAAAAACCAAATAGCTATCATTGAAGCTGCAAGAATTTTAAAAGAGAAAGGTGTTGCTGTTCAAATTATTTTTACTGGAAAAGAGCACGATTATAGAAATCCCGATTATACGAATAATCTAAAACAAAAAGTGAGCACTTATGGGTTAGAAAATGAAGTTGTTTTTCTAGGTTTTATTGATAGAATTGATCAATTGTTGTTAATGAAAAATGCATTAGGCGTTGTTCAGCCCTCCTTGTTTGAAGGTTGGAGTACTGTCGTAGAAGATGCTAAAGCATTGAATCAAACCTTAATAGTTTCTAATATAGCCGTTCATCTTGAGCAATTAGAAAATAAAGGATATTATTTTGATCCACATGATTACACACAATTGGCGTTACATCTAATGGAAGTAATCAACAATCCAACTATTAAGTTGAAATATAACATAAATTATCAAGAAAGTATAAAGAGATTCGCTTTAAACTTTAAAGAACTAATTGAAGCAAATTAAAAATGTTTAAACTCTCCATTATAACAATCAATTACAACAACTTGAAGGGGTTGCAACGTACCGTAGAAAGTGTAATTAATCAATCATGGAAAGAGTTCGAGTATATTATTATTGATGGTGGCTCAACAGATGGAAGTAAGGAATATCTAGAAAGTAAAAAAGAGTATTTAGATTTTTGTATTAGTCAGCCAGATAAAGGGATCTACAATGCCATGAATAAAGGAATTAGCAATGCAACGGGAGAATATTTACTTTTTTTGAACAGTGGAGATCATTTATTTTACAAAGATGCGCTAAAAAAAAATAAAGATTTACTTATAGATTATGATTTAATTTATTTTGATTTGCAAGTTGTTAATCAGGCAGAATTTTATATTAACAAATATCCAGAAGAATTACGATTTTCCGACTTGTATTATGGTTCCTTACCACATCCAGCCACTTTTATAAAAAAAGAATTGTTTAAAAAAATAGGATTGTATGATGAAGATTTAAAAATTGTATCCGATTGGAAATTTTTTTTACTAGCATTATTTCAATTTAACTGTACTTATAAAAAAGGGAATGACACCTTTGCCACTTTTTATTTAGATGGTGTAAGTTCAGATTATAATAATAAAAAAAAATTGATTGCTGAAAGACAAAAGGTTTTGCATCATTATTTTGCCCCATTTTTATTAGATTACGAGGAATTGAATAGTGCTAGGATATATACTGGTATGAATCGCTACAAAATGTTAATTGAAATAGAAAAAACAAATATCGGTAGAAAAATAGTTTCCTTTTTTTTTAGATTTTATATTGTTTTATTTTTAAAAAAAAATGTAAAAGAAATTACAGATCGCAATCCCAAAAATCTTTTTTGAGTTAATATGTATAAACAGGTAATCTTTCAAGAATAAAAAAACAAAACTATAATGAAAAAGTATATTAATAAACTTTTGTTTTTGATAGGTTTAAATGACGTAATCGAAAAGATTAGAGGTGAGATTAAATTTTATTATCAATATTATTACAACAAGATTTTTAATCAAGTAGTCAGGAATCAGAATAAAAATTACAAAACGATTCCAATATTAATTATTAGTTATAATCAATTATTTTACTTGAAAAAATTAATAGAATTTTTAACAGAACGTAAGTATACAAATATTGTGATTTTAGACAACAATTCTACCTATGAGCCTTTACTAGATTACTTTAAAACAATAGAATCTAAAGTTGTTTTACATAGATTAAATGAAAATTTAGGTCATTTGGTTTTTTGGAAAAACAAAGAATTATTCGATAAATATTCTAAAGGTTATTATGTAATTACAGATGCTGATGTTGTTCCGGTAGTTGATTGTCCAGAATCTTTTTTACTTTATTTTAAAACAATATTAGATTTCTGCAAAACAGCTACCAAAGTTGGATTTAGTCTAAAAATTGACGATTTACCAACAACGAATTTGAATAGGGAAAAAATAATAAAGTGGGAGTCACAATTTTGGAAAAACAAAGATCATGCAGGCAATTTTATCGCCGATATAGACACGACATTCGCATTATATAGACCAAATTATAACTATAATGAGTTTGATTTTTATAGCGCATGTAGAACACCAAAACCTTTTACAGCCCATCACGGAGGTTGGTATGTAAATTCTAGTCAATTAACCAAAGAGCAACAGTTTTATTTTGAAACCTGTAACGAATCCAGCTCATGGCGAATAGACAAAAACGGTGATTTAAGGAAAAATATTTATAATTAAATTTTTTAAGTGTTTACTTTGCGAGTAATTTTGATACAATCTCAAAAAGTTAAATTTTATTGTTTTTATGGAAGAAATTAAAATAAATTTTATTGATTTTTGGACTGGTTATAATAAAACTAATAATTATTTTTTTAATCTTTTATCAAAAAGATATAAAGTTGTAATTGATGAAAATCCAGATTTATTGTTTTATTCTTGTTTTGGACAGGAATATTTAAAGTATAAATGTAAAAGAATCTTCTACACAGGCGAAAATGTGAGACCTGAATTTTTGGCTTGTGATTTTGCTTTTACATTTGATTTTAGCACTAAAAAAAATCACTATAGATTGCCTTTGTATTCATTATATATTGATACGCACCATATGCTGCCCCAACTAGAAAAAGTAAAAACTAGAGAAGAGGCAACAAAAATATGGAATGCTAAATCTAAATTTTGTTGCATGGTAGTTTCAAATCCAAATTGTGCTAAACGCCTAGATTTTTTTAAGAACCTTTCAAAAATAAAAGAGGTTGATTCTGGGGGTAAAGTGCTAAATAATGTTGGCGGGAGAGTACCTGATAAAAATGAGTTCATCAAAGATTATAAATTCGTAATTTCTTTCGAGAATAGTGAGCAAAATGGATATACTACAGAAAAAATAATGGAACCTATTTTTATGGACTGTATTCCAATTTATTGGGGCAATAAGTTAATTGATATCGATTTTAATTCTAAAAGATTTATTGATTATAATAAATTTCAATCGGAGAATGAGTTAATTGATAAATTGTTAGCCATTGACCAAAATGATGAATTGGCTATAGATATGTTAATGCAACCTACATTTAACCTTGATAAAATATCTCATGAAGAAGAGCATGAACAGGTGTTAACTATTTTGAGTTCGATATTTAAAAGTTCAGATAAACCAATAGCAATTCAGTTTTATAGGCATCTTTTTAGACTGAAATTATTATTTTACAAGAATAAATATCGTGTTTTAAAAATAATAAGATTTAAGAAAAAGCACTAATGCTGTTTTTTTAAAAATGTTTTTAAATTTAAATAATCATGGCCAAAGTTTCAATTATCCTACCAAGTTATAATCACGATAAGTTTTTGACAGCGCGTTTAGATTCAATTGTGAATCAAACATTCGTTGATTGGGAATTAATTATTATTGATGATTGTTCTACAGACAGTAGCCGATTGATTTTGGAACAATTTGTTGCTAGAAATCCGTTAAAAGTAAAGTGTTTTATTACTAATGAAAATAATTCTGGAAGTGGCTATTTATCATGGAAAAAAGGAATAGAATTAGTAGAAACGGAGTATGTATGGATAGCAGAAACAGATGATTATTGTGATGTGAATTTTCTAAATGAAACTGTCCATTTATTAGATTCAAATCCAGCTGCGGCTCTTGTTTTTGTTGGTTCGAATTATGTGGATGTTCATGGTAATTTTTTGTATGATTCTTCCAATAGAACTAAATCTCTTTCAGTAATTAATGGTGGGTGGGCTTTATTTAATAGTGTTATATTGACAAGTAAACTACCTCTAAATCCATTAATTACAAATGGTAGTAGTGTCCTATTTAGAAAACCAATTGTTTCTATACCAGAAAATATATTTTTAAACAGACAAATGTCTGATCTCTTTTTATGGTGTCATTTGTTGAAAACTAAACAATTTGTTTTTTTAAATAAAAATTTGAATAACTTTAGACGTCATGAGTCTTCTACAACAACAATAGCGAATATGAAACATAAACAAGAATTGTATTTTGAATATTCTAATTTTGTTAATTATTTTAATCTGTCTGATACGATTACTTATTTGATTGTTAAAGATTATATTTTGAATTTTTTACTAACTAATCACAATCAAAAAGGATTTTTTTATTTTGATCCAATAAAAAAAATTAAAAGTCTAAATAACCTTAATTTATTATTTTATTTAGGTAGAACCTTTTTTGATTTTTTTGTACTAAAAATTAGCAATAAAGTTCAGTCAATCAAAAGAACTAAATGATTAAAATAAATTGACTATAATTGTTATATGAAAGAAACAAATCCTTTGATTAGTGTCATAATTACTACCTATAATAGAGAAAATTATCTTGAAGAGGCAATTTTATCAGTAGTCAATCAAACCTATACTAGTATTGAAATTCTTGTTGTAGATGATGGCTCATCAGTTAATTATGCTGAATCAATTTGTGAAAAATATGCTAATTGTAGCTATAATCACAAAACCAATGGCGGATTATCTTCAGCTAGGAATTTTGGAATTACACTTGCAAAAGGAGCGTATATCGCTTTTTTGGATGATGATGATTTTTGGGAAAGTAGTAAAATCGAGCAACAAATAGCCATTTTAATTAGTGACTCAACCATTGACTGTGTTCATAGTTCAGCAGCCATTGTGGATTGTAATGGTAAAATGACCGGCAGTTTTATTGGAGCTTCTATTGACAAAGCATACAAACGTTCTGGATATGTTTTTTGGAATGCATTAGGCTGTTGGGTAGTAAAATCACCAACGCCATTGATCCGAAAAAAAGTATTTCAACCTGATTTGCTTTTTGACGAAACCATAAAAGTGGGTGAGGATGTAGATTTTTATCAGCGTATGTTTTATAGGCATAAAGTAAGTTATATTGATAAGCCGCTAGCTTTTTACAGAGAATATGAAAATACAGAACGGTTATCGCTACAAACCGTCAAATATATAGGTATCGAAAACAAGATGTATTTTAACTTTAAGAAAATGGGAATTAAAAACAAATTAATTTTACATTTGATTGCTATAAAATTATTGAAGAGTGCCAAAGAAAATTGGAATTTAGTTCATATTGATAAACCCATTAAAATAAATTGGCTTACTTTGCATACAAGACCTGTTTATGGTTTGAAGAATTATTTTAATCAATAAAAATGCGAGAAGGTTATAATCCTAATAAAGATAAAAACATCCATAAAACGGACTGTTTCCATCAAGTTATAATTCCTGTTTACATACCAAATCAGGAAGGATATTTTAAGGATAGTTTTAAAATTTTGGATTATTGTCTACAATCACTCTTTAAAACATCTCATCAACACACTTATTTTACCATTGTCAATAATGGTAGCTGTACCGAAGTCATTACTTATTTAGATACTTTGCTTCAGCAAAAAAAGATACACGAACTCATTCACACCACTAATATAGGAAAATTGAATGCTGTATTAAAAGGTATTGTAGGGCAACGATTTCAATTAGTTACTATTACGGATGCCGATGTGTTGTTCTTGAATAATTGGCAAAAAAAGACCTATGAGGTTTTTGAGGCTTTTCCAAAAGCTGGGGCAGTTTGTCCAACTCCTTCCTCAAAATCGTTTAACGATAAAACGTATAATATACTATTTGAAAAGTTGTTTTCTAAAAATCTTTATTTTACTGATGTGCTCGACCAAGATGCCTTGAGAGCATTTGCCCATAGTATTGGTAATGACAATTTTTATAAAAAAGCACATTTACAAAAATATTTAGTTGTGGCTAATGGAAAGGTAAAAGCAGTTGTTGGGGCGGGACATTTTGTAACTACTTATAGATTTGAGGTTTTTAAAAAAATAACAGTTACCTATTCAGAATTTGCACTTGGCGGTTTAAGTGAAAATCTATTGTTGGATAATCCTGTTGTTAAGAACGGTTTATGGCGTTTATCAACGCAAGCTAATTGCGCATACCACCTTGGCAATGTACTGGAAAGTTGGATGTCCGAAGTTATGGATACCATCGAGTATGACTTAAAGATGCCATTATTCAACTTCCCAAAAGAAATAAAGTCTGAAAATAAGTGTTTTTTGTGGATAAAAAATGATTTATTTGCCATAATATTTTATAGAAAAGCAATTAGGCGATGGTTTTTACAGTATAAAGGATTGTCGAAAAATGAGGCAAATGACTATTGATACGTTTCGCACAAGAATAAATTTGATTTATGTATAATAAAATTTTATATTTTGACACGTGTTTGATGGTTTTATAGAATGAATACATTTATAATTTATGAAAATTGCCAAAATAATTATTACCGAACAGTCCATACCTTATGCTAAAAATGGCTCTTGGACACAACGATTAGAACATTTTTTTACAAGCGATTACAATACTATTAACTATTGTATTTGTGGTGAAACGAATCAAAACATGGTGTCATCTACCGTTTTCTTTAAAGTAAAACAATACAAATCTAGAATTATACTTAAATTTTTTCCTAAACTACGGTTTCGTAATTATATAATTAAGATACAAGAATTAGCTCAAAAATACGATCATCTTATTCTTTGTGTTGTTGATAACATAAAACTTAAAAATGCAATAACTGATTATATTGATCGAAAAGAAATTAAAAAAAATAATACAGTATTGTTTTACAGTTGTGGTTTCTCCTATTTTTTAGAAGAAGAAGAACAAAAGAAATTACTTAAATATTGCGACGAATATATTTTTTTGACACAAAGTAGTTATCAGTTTAATAAAGTTAGATATTCAGAATTTATTCCAGAAATAACAATATTGAGTAATCCAATTGAAAAAGAGGAATTTTATCAAGTATCAAAAATTGAAAAAAAAAATCTAATTGAACAATATGGATTAGAAGGAAAAATAATCTTTTTGTGGCTTTCACATGATAGAGAAAAGAAAGGGTTAGATTTAGTATTACATGCATGGGAAGCTTGGAGTTATTTAAGGGAAGACGTGCAGTTGCTAGTAGTAGGTGCTAAAAGGGATTATCAGCAAAAAAACGTTCAGTTTTTAGGACAAGTAAATAGTGATAGTGTTACTTTATATTATCAAATGGCTCATGTATATTTGTTCCCAACACTATGGAAAGAGGGTTTTGGTTTAAGTTTAGCACAAGCCATTTGTTGTGGATGTTATTGTATCGCTGCCGATAATGGAGGTGTTTCTGATTTTTTATTAGAAACGGATGGTGTTTTGATAAATAATCCGAATACAGTTTCGGATTGGGTAAAGGCGATGGAAAATGCTGTAATAGCTATTCAATCAGGTTGGAGTAATACTTCAGCAGGAAAACAAATTTTAAATTATAAACAATGGGAAACTCAATTTGATGCGATTTTTAAAAAATGGGAAAACAGAATAAATAAATAGCCTATGTGTGCCATTAGTGGAATAGTAAATTGGTTAGGAACTAAAGAGTCAGATAAAACAAAAGTGATCACATCGTTAGCCGCAATGGAATATCGTGGGCCTGACTTTTCGGCTATTCAACAAAGAGAATTCACAGTTTTAGGTCATAATCGATTAGCTATTGTGGATTTAAACCCAAGATCAAATCAACCAATGACCACTATTGATAATCGTTACACAATTGTTTTTAATGGTGAAATATATAATTATACTACTTTAAAAAACGACTTAAAAAGTCAAGGAATAGCATTTAATAGTACCTCCGATACCGAAGTTATATTGAAAGGTTTTGTTAAATATGGTAACTCTTTTATTGCTAAATTGAGAGGAATGTTTGCTTTTTCAATTTGGGATGAATATACAAAAGAAATGCTACTAGCAAGAGATCGTTTTGGAGAGAAACCTTTTTATTATATGTATGAGGAGGGTCTGTCTTTTGCGTTCGCTTCAAATCTTTCTGGGATAGTTGCTTTAACTAATCAAAAATTAAATATTAATAAGCAAGCCGTTTATGAGTTATTGAGTCAGCAATATATTACTAATGAAAGCTGTATTTATGATGGTATAAAGAAGCTAGCTCCAGGGCATTATATGACTATTACCGCTTCGAATTGTGTTGTTAATTCATATTGGCAGCTGGATTACAGCGATAAATTAGATTTAAGTTATGAGGAAAGTAAAAATACGGTTCATCAATTAATATCGGAATCTGTATCAGAACAATTGATAGCAGATGTTCCTGTTGGCCTTTTTTTGAGTGGTGGAGTGGATTCTTCTATTATAGCTGCTGTGTCTTCTAAAAAGAAAAAAGATATTACTGCAATCACAATGTCTACGCCGGACGATAAAAAGTTTGATGAAGCAGAAGCAGCTTCTTTTATCGCTATAAAATTAAAAATTAATCATAAAATTGTTTTTCTTGACAAAAGTTGTGTCAATGAACTTCCTTATATCTTAAAAAATATTGAGCCACTGGCAGATGTCTCTTTAATTCCAACTATGGCAATCGCTAGAGAAGCTAAAAATGATTTTAAAGTAATGCTTTCGGGGGATGGGGGTGATGAAATTTTTGGAGGTTACAAGCAGCCGGTACTTTTCAATCAAACAAATTTTAAAGAGACAGTTTGGTCAAAAAGACTGGCGAGTTTGGTTGTTAAAAACACGCATTATTTCCCTTTTAATTATTTAGAGTCTAAAATAAATGATGAGCGAATTTATAAATGGGGAGGTTTAGATACTTATTTTTCAAAACTAATACTGCAGCCCAGACAAGGAAAGAAAATACTAAAAACAACACAAATTTTAAAAAACTCAAATGAATTTTATTTGAATCAAGCTATTAATTTTACATCAGATGAAGCTGATAAATTGTTGTATGTAGGTGTAAAATCAAAACTTGTAGGCGATTTTTTGTACAAGATGGATAGTGGTAATATGCATGCTGGGATAGAGTCTCGTGCCCCTTTTTTAGACCATCGTATTGTTGATTTTACGGCTAAACTGCGAATAAAACAATTAATGCCTAACGGAATTGATAAAGAAATTTTGAAAAGTATTGGAACAGAATACCTGCCTAAAGAGGTTTTTTTAAATCCTAAAAAAGGATTTTCGATACCTTATTATGAATATCTTAAGACAAGTTGGGGCATACTGTTAGAGAAGTTTATAAAAGAAGGAATATCTTCGGAATTGGGTTTAATTGAACCAAATTGCGTTTTAGAATTAGTCAAAATATACCGATTGAAACCTAGTTTTAAAATAGGAAAGTTACTGTATAGCATTTTGGTTTTTGAAATATGGTTGCGTGTTTTTCATTTAAAGATGGATCCTAATGAAATTAATTTGAATGTATAATTATAGAAAAAGTATTTTTGGAATCGAATCATAACAAAAAAAAGTAAGATAAAAATAAAATTAAAAAGTCTCAAAATGAATAAAAAATTACAACGATTAGTGAATGCTATCCAAATAAGGTTTATCTCTCCTTTTCGTCACAATTACCTCCCGAAAGAAAAACAAGTACTTGTTTATTTAGGGGTACATACTGGAGCTGGATTGGATGAGTTAATACAATCTTATGCCGTTTGTTATGGGTTTGAAGCTAATCCTGAATTATATCATTTGTTGCTGAAAAAGTATAAAAAGTATAATAATATCCATATTATTAATGCAGCAGTAACAGATTATAATGGAGTAGTTTCATTTAATATTAGTAGTAATAACGGAGCCTCATCATCGGTTGGTGCTTTTAAAGCAGGTTGGAATGATAGTATAAAAATGGTTCGTACAATAAAAGTTCCTGCAATACGCCTTTCTGATTTTTTAAATGAAAAAAGCATTAATTTTATAGATACCTATTGTTCTGATATTCAAGGAAATGATTTGACCGTATTAAAAACATTAGAGTCGCTCATTAGAGCTAAAAAAATTGGAAGTATATCTTGTGAAACATCCAAAGATAAATATGAAAATATTTATGAGTTAGGCGATAATAGTGAGTCTGGATTCAAAGCATTGTTAGGTGAGAATTATTATTTAGCTGCCAAAGGATGGGGGATATTAAAAGATGGAGAGTTTGTTGAGGTAGATGATAATTGGTGGGAAATGGATTGTAAATGGAATTTAAAACCAGAATAAATAGTGTATTGCTTTTGTTTAGTAAAAATATTTTAAATCACTTTTTATTAGGAAGAAGTATAAATTATTTTTTAATATAAAAGCATTGTTTTGTAATGTTCATTTGTTATTTTATATTTTAAAATTACCAATAACTGGAATTATTCGAGGTATTACAATTTTCAATTGCTCAAAAAAAGTCAGATTTTAGCCCCTAATTTTCTGCTTTTTTTATGGGTTTTAACGATTAAATAAACACGTTACCGATTTTTATTTAGCACTGAAGAAAGGATTAGGAAGTAGCTGTTTTTTTGCACAGAGTCTTTTTTAATCGAAATATACTTTTTTTATCTTTTCTACAAGAACAAGACTTTTTTTTGATATATCAAGATGTAATGAGAACAAGGTCAAGACGTTGTTTGCATTGCGTCAAGACGAATTGAACCTAATGAAGTTGTCTTTTTTACATAAAAAAAGATATCGGACACTGGAATATCCTTGGTCTTACAATAATCAATCGCAATTGATTATGAGTTTCTTGTCATTTTTATTGAAGGACAAACCTACTAGCATCGTGAGTAGCTTTTTAGCAGGACGGAATAAAATATGTCTTTTGGTGATAGCTGCGCTTCTGAAGCTATTTCCTTTTCCTCGGAACTAATTCCAACCTGAAAATTGCCTAACCGTCGCAGTTTTACTATACAACCTTGGTCTAATTCACTAGCAATATTGTGCTCAAGCGACAATAAAACTGCGTAACAGTCCGAAGCGGTAACGGTGCATTGGTAGGGAATCAACTCTACGAGTCTATTCAAACCGACTTCGTTATCTGCTTTTTCAGCGACATAAAATTTTTCGGGAGCCTTGAATCTCTCGGGTTCTTCCTTGGAAGAATTTGACACTTAATATTCATTTTTGGTATTAAATGGTTATATATAAAATTTCACTTTAGTATACTTGTTAAAGTAGCTAACTGACTTAACAAAGATAACTTCAATTTGTGGTCAATAATACTATACTTATTCACAAACGAAGCTAGTTTTAACAAAACAGTGTAAACAAACGGGTTTATTATATTTTTAAAGTTGGCTTAAATGCTTAAAAACGAAATTGTAAATATGATTTTTTAATCATTCAGTTCTCGGTGCAATTTATATTTTTAAGCAGTCGCTTTAAAATAAAAATCACTTGAACAAATGTTTGGTGCTCAACGTTTTTTTTTATTTAGGGACTTCTGTTCGAATGATTTCTGCTTGTAAAGAGGACAAACTATAGAATCAAAAATCGTTTATTAATTTTAAAAATTATTTCATTCGGTATTTATAAAAAAGTATTTTTACAGCTTGATACTAGTATAATGAAAACAATCGCAATAATTCCAGCACGTGGCGGATCAAAACGACTATTGCATAAAAACGCCTTGTTGCTGGATGGAATACCCTTGGTAGCACATAGTATTTTATATGCACAGCAAAATCATTTGATTATAGATGAAATTTATGTTTCGACAGATGATAATGAAATAAAAAAAATAGCTTTACAATATGGTGCTAAAGTGATTGATAGACCTCCTAGTATTTCGGGAAGTTTTGAACCAACAATAACTGCATTGCAACATACATTACAGCATGTTGATTCCCTTATTTCAACAATAGTTTTATTGCAGCCAACCAATCCATTACGTCCAAAAAACTTGCTGAAAGAGGCTTTTAATTGTTTTGAGAATAACGACTGTGATAGTTTATTTACGGTTACTAGAAATCATAATAAACTAGGTAAAATAATAGAAAATAAATATTATCCCTTTAATTATAGTTTTGGGCAACGCAGTCAAGATTTGGAACCTCTTTATTTTGAAAATGGATTGTTGTATATTACTAAAGCTGCATTTATTTTAGAGCATAAAATTATTACAGAAAATGCATTTCCTTTGGAAGTAAATCATATTTTTGCTTCAGTTGATATCGACACACAAGATGATTTTGAATATGCGACGTATTTAATTAAGAAAGAGTCTCGACTGTGAATATAATTAAAAAGGTATTATTATCTTGAGTTCAATAAAACATAACTTATAATTCATTTATGAATCCATACATAACAATAGCAGGTAGGAAAATAGGAATAGACTATCCACCACTAGTAATAGCCGAAATAGGCATTAATCACGAAGGCTCTTTAGCAATTGCAAAAGCTATGGTAGATGCTGCTTTTAGAGCAGGAGTTGAAATGGTGAAACATCAGACCCATATTGTTGCTGATGAAATGAATGGTGCTGCCAAAAAAGTTATACCAGGAAATGCCAATGTTTCGATATATGAAATTATGGAACGTTGCTCCTTGAACGAATCTGATGAGTTAGCACTAAAAGGATATGTTGAAAGTAAAGGAATGATATTTATATCAACTCCATTTTCTCGAGCTGCAGCTGAACGATTGAAAAAATTTGATATTCCTGCCTATAAAATTGGTTCAGGTGAATGTAATAATTATCCTCTTTTAGAGCATATTGCGTCTTTTGGTAAGCCTGTTATATTGAGTACTGGGATGAATACTATTGCGAGTATACAAAAGGCGGTTGCTATTTTTGATAAATACAATGTTCCAGTTGCCATACTCCACACAACCAATTTATACCCAACTCCAATTCATTTGGTTCGTTTAGGCGCTATGACTCAAATGCACGAAGCCTTTCCTGAAAAAGTATTTGGGCTATCTGATCATACTTTAAATAATAATGCTTGTTTGGGAGCGGTAGCTTTAGGTGCGAGTATTTTAGAACGCCATTTCACTGATCACATGCAACGAATTGGTCCTGATATTATATGTAGTATGGATGAACAAGCAACTGCCGATTTGGTATTGAATTCCAATGAAATATGGCAGATGCGTGGTGGTGTTAAAGCTCCTGCTCTTGAAGAACAAGTGACTATAGATTTTGCCTTTGCCACGGTTTGTACTATTCAACCTATTAACAAAGGCGAGGTACTATCCAAAGAAAATATTTGGGTAAAACGACCTGGTACTGGAAAGATTTTAGCAGAAAATTATAATATAGTTTTAGGGAAAATAGCTTTAAGAGATATTGGCAATGACGAGCAACTTGATTTTGTAGATTTTGAGTAAGCCTAAAAAAATCCTTTTCTTAACTGGAACTCGTGCTGATTTTGGTAAGATAAAATCTTTGATTGCCATACTTGAGGAGGAACAGTCTTTTTTGGTACATGTATTTGTAACGGGTATGCATCTATTACATGAATACGGCTACACTCTAATAGAAATTGAAAGATGTAACTATAAAAACGTACATACTTTTGAAAATCATACGCATGAAA
Organism: Flavobacterium restrictum; assembly: GCF_007097245.1. Taxonomy (GTDB): domain Bacteria; phylum Bacteroidota; class Bacteroidia; order Flavobacteriales; family Flavobacteriaceae; genus Flavobacterium; species Flavobacterium restrictum. The sequence goes on from NZ_VJZT01000003.1 coordinate 15,637, forward strand.
GTACGATGGATTTAACTTTAGCTAAAACCATTGAAGGATTATCGCAATACGTAAAAGAATGTGAGCTAGATATGATTGTGATTCACGGCGATAGGGTAGAGGCTTTGGCAGGTGCCATAGTAGGTTCTTTAAATAATATTTTGGTGGCGCACATAGAAGGCGGTGAAGTTTCAGGGACTATCGACGAATTGATTCGTCATGCAACAAGTAAAATGAGTCATGTTCATTTTGTGGCTAATGAGGCAGCCAAAAATAGGCTAATTCAAATGGGAGAATTAGCAACAGCTGTTTTTACAATAGGTTCGCCTGATTTTGATAGTATGTTAGCAACAAATTTACCAGCTCTGAATAAAGTGAAGGAATATTATGAAATTGAATTTGAAAAGTATGCCATTGTTATGTTTCATCCAGTAACTACAGAAGCACTATTCATGGAGAAATATAGTACTGATTTTGTGAATGCATTACTATATGATGATCATAATTATATTGTAATTTTTCCTAATAATGATTTAGGAAGTAAAACTATTATAGCAGCATACGAAAAATTGAAAAGCAACTCGAGATTCAGGATATTTCCATCCCTACGATTTGAATATTTTTTAACCTTGTTAAAAAATGCTCAATTTATTATTGGTAATAGTAGTGCTGGTATTCGAGAAGCACCTCATTACGGAATACCTGTTATCAATATTGGTACCAGACAACATAATCGTTCGTCTAATACTGCTATACTTAATGTGAATTATTCTAAAAAAAGTATCATTAGCGTGCTTTCAACAATTGATTTGTATCAAGCATTACATAGCAATGAGGATTATGGCTCTGGAAATAGTGCACAATTATTTTTACAAACTTTAAAAGCTTCTTCAATTTGGAAATTAAATCACCAAAAACAATTCAGAGATATTTGATTATTTTTTTTAAGAATTATAGTATTAACTTAATGTTCTTTTCTTTATAAAACGTTTGTATAGAGCATATATAAACAAACAAAAACATACAAATTTTGGAAAATAATTATTTAAAACAGCTACAGAAAGAGTTTTTAGTACGAAAAGAGTCCGCTTTTCGGTTTGGAAGCATGGGAGACGGTGGCTATTATATTTCGCCCAAAAATATACTTGAGGCGGATATTCTGTTTAGTGGAGGTATCTCGTCCAATACTGAATTTGAGTATGATGTGTTTCGTTATAATAAAAATATTCAAATTGTTATGGTGGATCCTACCGTTTCTAGAACAAAGTTAGCAGCAAAGGCAGTACTACGCTCTTTTTTAGGAAAAAGCGAGAAATTACGGTATGGTATAAATACGTTGGTTTTTATGTTGATGCTTCGATCTGGTAGAGCATGGCACATCAAGAAATGGTTGTCTAATTCAACTGGGATTTTAGATTGTATAAAAGAAAAAACAACTATTTTAGAAAACCAAAAGATACTCCTAAAGCTGGATATTGAAGGGAGTGAATATGATTTGCTAGACGAAATTCTAACCCATCTTCATTTGTTTAATTGTATGGTATTTGAATTTCATGATTTAGATAAACAAAATTTAGTATTATATGATTTTCTCAATAAATGTGCCTTACATTTTGATATGATTCATTTGGAAGTTAACCCTTGTGGAGGATTTTCAAAAAACGGACAGCCCAAAGTGGTGGAATTGTCATTAGAAAGAAGACTTTAGTTTTAACTTTATTTTTGTTTATTTTGTTGCTTAAATTAAATTATGTTCTTCAATTCCCAGTCCTTTGCTTTATTTCTACCAATCGTTTTTGTACTGTATTGGTTTGTTTTTAATAAAACCAAAAATGCGCAAAACGCCTTGCTTATTGTGGCGAGTTATTATTTTTATTCCTGTTGGGATTGGCGGTTTTTATTTTTGTTGGTGTTCTCGACTTTTTTAGATTATTATACGGGGATTCAAATTGAAAAAAGTACCCACGAAAAAACACGTAAATTTTGGTTTTGGTTGAGTATTAGTGTTAATCTTGGATTTCTAGGTATTTTTAAATACTACAATTTTTTTGCCGTTTCGTTTTCGGAATTAGTCGGTGGTTTTGGATTTCAGGTGAGTCCCCTGCTCGTTCAAGTCATATTGCCTGTTGGGATTTCTTTTTATACGTTTCACGGATTGTCGTATGTGATTGATATTTATTACAAACGCATCAAAGCCGAGCGAAATTTTGTTGATTATTCGCTATTTGTGAGTTATTTTCCGCTGTTAGTGGCTGGTCCAATAGAAAGAGCCACTCATTTATTGCCACAAGTAAAAGTAAAAAGAACCTTTGATTTTGACAAAGCCAAAGAAGGAATCTATCAAATCCTATGGGGGCTGCTCAAGAAAGTCGTCATAGCCGATACTTGTGCCACGTATGCTAATGCTATTTTTGACCATCAAGCGGGTATGAATTCGTTGTCGTTACTATTAGGAGCGGTATATTTTGCCTTTCAAATTTATGGAGATTTCTCGGGCTATTCGGATATGGCATTGGGGATGTCCAAACTATTTGGATTGGATTTGTTGCGTAATTTTAATTACCCGTATTTCTCCAGAGACATCGCCGAGTTTTGGCGTCGTTGGCACATTTCGTTGTCATCTTGGTTTCGGGATTATGTGTATATTCCGTTGGGTGGCAGCAAGGGAAGCAAAGCCAAACAAGTACGCAATGTGTTTGTTATTTTCCTGTTGAGTGGTTTTTGGCATGGTGCCAATTGGACGTTTATCGCTTGGGGATTCATCAATGCTTTGTATTTCTTACCGTTGTTATTGCGGGATAAAAACCGTTCGAATCTGGAAATGGTTTCCTTACATTGGAATTGGAATTCGTTTAAAGACATCTTGCGAATGGTAACCACCTTTGGACTCACGTGTTTGGCATGGATTTTTTTTAGAGCCAAAACCATACAAGGCGCATTCGATTATATCATTCAAATGGCAAGCAACCGCAAATTTGCCCCACAGTATTTAGAAAACGAACGCTATAGCTACGAAATTTTGCTGTTATTAGCGGTCTTTATAGCCGTAGAATGGCGTTACAGAAATCAATTAGAACCCTTATCAGGAAAGTACAGTTGGCTAAAAGTGGGCGTTTGTATCGCTGCTATTGTGGCATTAGGAACGTATTCGGATTATAAAGAGTTTATTTATTTTCAATTCTAGTTCTCGGTACAATTTATACCTTTCACGCTGGGCGCATGCAAGGTATAAATCACTCGAAATGACGGGTTCTCGGTACAATTTATATCTTGCACGCTGGGCGCATGCAAGGTCTAAATCACTCGAAATGACGGGTTCGCATAACGAGGTTTTATTGATTAACGAGCGTCAGTTCGAGTGGTTTTATATTGTAAAGCGTTAGCTTTACAATATAAAATTGTATCGAGAACACGGACGGGTTCTCGGTACAATTTATACCTTTCACGCTGGGCGCATGCAAGGTATAAATCACTCGAACTGACGAGTTCGCACAACGAGGTTTATTTTGTTAACAAGCGTCAGTTCGAGTGGTTTTATGTTGTAAGGCGTTAGTTATACAATATAAAATTGTATCGAGAACTGACGGGTTCGCATAACGAGGTTTATTTTGTTAACGAACGTCAGTTCGAGTGATTATATGAAAAATGCGATAGCTTTTTTTATATAATCGTATCGAGAACAAGGGGGGGAGCATCCTTTTTAAAAGAAAAACATTAAATTAAAATGAAGCGTTTTGTATTATTGGTTTTGAAAATGGGTATTGGTATTGCTTTGATTGCAATACTATTAGACCTATGCTACACACAAGTGTACCTGCACGACGCAAAGCGCAACAAAGTAGCAATGGTATACCATAGTAAACCCACTAGGTATGATGTGGTAATATTGGGTTCCTCGCGAGCTAACAATCATTTTGTGGCACCTATGTTCGAAAAAAAAGGATTGAAAACGTTCAATTACGGCATGAGTGGTGGCCATTTATTTGAAGCTTCGTTAATGTTGAAAGTAATGCTGGAGCGAGGATACACATTAAAAAATGTAGTATTGGAAGCTGATTTAAGTCTCGCCAACGAACAACAATCGGAGTTGGTGGCAGCTAAATTTTTGCCTTACTTGCACGATTCCAAAACGATAGCCACCCATTTTGCAACGCAACCTAATTTTTGGGCTTGGTATTACCTCCCGTTTTACCGCTACATTGCTTTTGAGCCTCAAATAGGAATGCGAGAGGTGTATGCTACAAGTACACAAAAACAAACCAATGTTTTGGATAATTTGGGCTATTATCCGTTAGGGAAAAAGCCAAATGCAAACATGAAAAATAATTTAACCAATTTAAAGCCTTTGCATAACCGATATTACCAAGAAATAAAGCAAATTTGCAAAACCCATAACATTCATTTGATAACACTAATGACGCCTATGTGTACTAATGTTGTTGGAATAGACTATTTTGATAAGGTAAAACAGCTGTATCCTGAAATCTATAATTATGAAAATGCAGTAGAAGGGGATCAGTATTTTTCGTCTTGTGGGCATCTGAATGATGCGGGAGCGAGACGGTTTACAGCGAGAATTATAAAGGACTTTTTTAATAAATAAAATCTAACGATAAAATCTTTAAATTTGTGAGGAAAATGAAAAGGTAATATTAGAATTTAAATTTTATAAATAGTAAAATAAATAAGGTGGTATTTAAATGAAAACTAAACCTAATAAAGTTCTTTTTTTAGTACCCGATGGTGTAGGGGTACGCAACTATTTGTATTCAGATGTTATTGAGCACCTCAAAGATAGTACAACGATTTGTGTGTGGTCAGCCCTTCCCAAGGTGGCATTTGATGCAGTGGAACAATGGCATGGCATTGCTATTGACTATCAATTTTTAGCCTTACAAAAGCAGGGTATTCGTTCCAAAATTGCAACGGAATCCGCAACCTATGCCCGATTGCTTCGGAATGCACAGCTAGTAAACAATCCAACCATTCTTTCTAATTGGAATGACTCCAGCGCCAATTGGAAACAATATCTTCAAAAAAGAATCACGAAGTCCATGGGATTCTGGGCTTCTAAAAAATACAGCCGCATACTTTGGCTCGAAAAAGTAAGTATGAATTCTTGGAACGATACGGCGGTTACCCGATTAGAGCAACGATTAGAAGCGTTACAACCCGACACTGTTTTTATTACCCATCAACGCGTGGCTGGACTTATGCCCGTTTGTATCGCAGCACAAAGGCAAAATATAAAAGTAGTAAGTGCCATCTATTCGTGGGATAATTTGCCCAAGGCACGTTTGGCGGTACAGGCCGATTTTTATTTAGTATGGTCAAACTATATGAAAAATGAAATGCAATTGTACTACCCCGAGATTTTACCAGAAAAATCTGTGGTTACGGGTACCCCTCAATTTGAGTTTTATTCCCAAAAGAATCGTATAATCTCCAGAGAAGCTTTTGCTGCACGCTATAATTTGGATGCCTCCAAAAAGTGGCTTTGTTTTAGTGGAGATGATACTATTACCTCTCCTAATGATGATTTGTATTTGAAAGATATAGCCGAAAGTATTCAAGCTACCTCTTTATCAGCTAGTGTTCAAGTTATTTTTAGACGTAGTCCAGCGGACTTTTCGAATCGCTATGATGTTGTTTTAAGCGATTATCCTACTTTGATAAAAGCGATAGACCCTTTTTGGAAGAATTTCGGAACCGGTTGGGGAAGTAATTTTCCGCAATTGGAGGATGTTACCTTATTAGTCAATTTGGCTTTTCACTGCGAATTAGTCCTAAATGTAGGTTCCACGATGGCACATGATTTTGCCATATACGACAAGCCTTGTTGCTATTTTAAATACAACCATGCTGCATCCCCTCATTGGAACGTGGAAACGATTTACAATTTTCAACATTTTCGAACCATGAAAAATCTGGATGCAGTAGTATGGATAACTGCAAAAGAAACTCTTGCAAAGCAACTGGAAGTAGTACTTCTTCGTCCAAACGCAGTAGCTATAGAGCGAAAAGTATGGTTGCAAACTATAGTACAGCATCCGTTAGAAGCGAGCAGTTCAAGTATTGCTAGTGTTTTAATACCCTCAAAATTAGTACTAGCATGATACAATTATATACTGGAACCGATTTTAATGAGCCTCAAAATACTGGATATGCCCATCCTTTGTTGCAATATTTGTTTTTAAGATTCGAAAAATTAGAGGAACTTTTTCAACTCACAGCTATGTTAGCAACTGCTGATTTTGTTGTTTTACCGTTGGCAATAGAGTATTTTCAAACTACAGCACAAAAGCACTATTTGCACGCTTTTGTAACAACAGCGAAACAAAATAACAAGCCTATTTTGCTTTTTTCGACGGGTGATTTTGGGACAACGCTACAGGAAAGAACAATTTTCACCCTGCGTTTAGGGGGCTTTGATAGCCTGCTCAATACTCGAACCGAAATCATGTCGCCCTTTATTGAGGATCCCTTATTGCTATTAGGTTTGAAATTTAAAACACTAGCTAAAACTCAAGAGCCGCAAATTGGTTTTGTAGGTCATGCCAATGGTGGAGTATTAAAATATGGTAAAGAGATACTTTTGTTTGCAAAGGGAAATGCAAGGCGTCTAATTGGAAAGGACACTACTGATTACCAACATTTCTATCCATCGAGTTATTACAGAAACAAGTACTTGAAAAAGATTCAAAAAAAGCAAGGTATAGTTACTCACTTTATCTTTAGAAAACACTATCGGGCAGGAATAGTTACTATGGCTGACAAAAGAGAGACTTCACTGGAATTTTATACTAATATTTTTCAAAATCAGTATGTGTTCTGTTTGCGTGGAACAGGTAATTTTTCGGTTCGGTTATATGAAACACTTGCTTTAGGACGAATTCCAGTACTTATCAATACCGATTGTAGGCTACCTTTTCAAACCCAAATCAATTGGAAGTCCCATTGCTTGTTTATAGAAGAGCACGACGTAGATAAGATCGGGGAGAAAATACTTGAATTTCACAACACACTTACCCCTACTGCGTTCGAAAAATGGCAAAAGGACAATAGAGCATTGTGGCAAACCTATTTTACCAAAGAAAACTATTTTGTTCAGTATGCCAAAGTAGTTCATGATTACCTCTTAACAATAGCGAATGATTAAAAAAACTAAAAATAAAATCAGTGTTGCTTACAAAGAAATGCGAGCTGGTTTTCGGTATCTGTCTGTATTAAGAAAACCAAAGTCAATAGCGAGACCCCGCATTATTTTTTGTTGTGATGGTCTGTTTTCTCATGGTGGCTTATTGGATCGTATGAAGGGTATCATCTCTTTTTATGAAGTATCTAAACAATTGGGGTATGATTTTTACATTTATTTTAGTGACCCATTTCAATTGGATGAATTTTTAGAGCCTAACGTCGTTTCTTGGAAAATACCACTTGCTGAAATGAATTTTAGTTTTTTTGATACCAAAATTTGGTATCGGATGAATGTTTTTGATTGCCATTCCATTTCCGAAATAGAAAAAGCAACCACTACCAATTATTTGGTCTATGCTAATGTAGATTTTTTAGCCACACTGCATCCCCAGAATTCACAACAGGATAATGAAAGGCTTTGGAGGGATAATTTTAACGAATTATTTCGTAAAACTAGTCTTTTAGCAAATGAATTAGTAAGTTTACCCCAAGTGGAGCGATTGGTTTTTCATCTCCGTTTTACAAGTTTGATGGGTGATTTTAAAGATACGACACAAAAGGTATTAAATGCAGCAGCGCAAACCCTTTTGATACAAGAAATTAGAAATAAAATGGATGCTATTGCCAATCAATACCCACATCAAGCGATTTATGTGCTTTCGGATAGTTATTTGTTTTTAGAATACATACAAAAAAATACCCCTTATGCAGTATTAGCAGGGCAGCCGGTACATATTGATTTTACAAATAAAATGAAAGCTTCAAATAAAACCCATTTAAAAACGTTTTCAGACTTTTTTTTTATGGTCGAAAGTGATACTATCATCATGTTGCGACTTCAAGGCATGTACTCGAGTAGTTTTTCGAGGTATGCAGCTATTTTAGGAAACAAACGTTTTTTAATCATTCAATCATAAAAGAATATGCACGTATGTTATTTAACCAATGAATATCCAAAGCCGGGCTATCCTCACGGAGGGATAGGTAGTTTTGTAAAAACGGTAGCAGCTCCATTGGCGCAACGGGGTTATCAAGTAAGCGTCATAGGTATAAATTATACCGCGGATCAGGAGGAATTATTAGAAGACGGAGTTCATATTTATAGAATAAAAAAAGAAATAAAGAAAGGCTGGACATGGTGGCATAATTTTAATAGAATTAGTAAAAAAATTGCTGCTATTCACCAAGAGCAACCCATTTCTATAGTTGAAACATCGGAGTTGGGATTGGCATTTTTAAAAAAAGCACCAGGTATTAAATATGTGATTCGGTTGCATGGAGGACATCATTTTTTTGCCGAATCAGAGGATCGAAAGGTAAATTTTTGGAAAGGCTGGCAAGAAAAACGTTCTTTTCGAAAGGCAGATGCTTTTGTAGCAGTTTCTAATTATGTAAAAACACATACTGAAAACTATTTGAGCTACCACAATAAAGAAGTGACGTTGATTTCATACCCAATAAATACCAGTTTGTTTCAACCTCTTGGGATTCCTATTGTCAAGCATCAAATTGCTTTTGCGGGTACCGTTTGTAAAAAGAAAGGAATAGTTGAACTCATCAGAGCATTTGAACTGGTGAATCAAAAATTCCCCAAAGCTACTTTGATGATTTATGGAAGAGATTGGCTTTTTCCTAACGGTGAATCGTTTATTAGGATGTTAAAACAAACCGAAATGACTCGTTTAGGAACTGTTGCGGATGCGATTACTTTTGTTGGTCCAGTTGCCTTTGAAAGTATTCCAGTAAAATATGCTCAAGCTGAAGTATGTGTTTTTCCTTCTCATATGGAAACGCAAGGTCTGGTTGCTCCCGAAGCTATGGCTATGGGAAAAGCAGTTGTTTTTACACAATTAGGCCCTGGTCCAGAAACAATAGTTGATTTGGAAACGGGGTTATTATGTGATCCCTATTCTCCAGCTGATATTGCTAAAAAAATAGTATGGGTTTTTGAAAATCAGTTGGCTGCAGCCACTATGGGAAATAAAGCAAAAGATTTCGTTACACATAAATATGGGCTGGAAACAATTCTTGAAAAAAACATTAATTTCTATAATGCTATTTTAGATTAATTCGCTATGACACTCCTGAATTTAATTGTTTCTGATTATAAAAAGCATCAAAAATACGGCGCCACTTTTTTGGTAATTGTATTTTTGACCCAAGGTTTTTGGGCTGTTTTTGAGTACCGAATTGCTCATTTTTTTTTCAAACGATTACGAATTCCAGTAATAAGACAAATTTTACTTTTTTTATGCTTGCTTTGGCAAAAAGGAATCGAGATGATAACAGGGATTTCAATACCAGCCTCTGCTTGTATCGGGCATTCATTTTACATTGGACATTTTGGTGGTATCATAATTAATGCAGCTGCACAAATTGGATACAATTGTAATATTGCTCAAGGGGTAACTATTGGAGTCTCGGGATTAGAGGACAAAAGAGGTGTGCCAATTGTTGGGAATTCAGTTTTTATTGGGGCAAATTCAGTAATCGCAGGTAAAATAACTGTAGGGAACAATGCAGTAATTGGTGCTTGTTCATTTGTAAATACTTCTATTGCCGAAAATACTGTTGTTTTGGGAGTTCCCGCGGTGGTAATTTCTCAAAAGGGATCAAAAGGGTATATTTAATGAAACTAGTTGTAATTTCCTCTGCTCCATTTATCTATAAAAAAGGAATCGTTTATGCGTATAGTCCCTATGTTAACGAATTACTTATTTGGCAAAAACACACTGATTCGATAGTGTTTTGTTGCCCTACTTGGCGCAATGATAATGGACTTTTAATAACTGAAGTTCCTTTTAAAATCAAAAAACAGTTTGTTCTTCTTGATTTTAATTTGAAAACTTTGGCGAGTAGTTGTGCTGCTTTTTTTAATTCGTTTTATAATCTCTTTGTCCTATATAAAGTCATGCAACAAGCGGATCACATTCACCTGCGATGTCCTGGGAATATAGGTTTGTTAGCCAGTATGGTACAACTACTATTTCCAGCAACGCCTAAAACGGCAAAATATGCAGGTAATTGGGATCCTAAATCCCAACAGCCTTGGACGTATCGGTTACAAAAATGGCTTATTAGTAATCCGTTTTTAACACGCAACATTCAGGTTCTGGTATATGGAGAATGGGAGGGCAGTAGCAAAAATATCAAACCCTTTTTTACCGCTACGTATACCGAAGCTGATAAAACTCCCGTATTGCCTAGAAATTGGAGCACTACAATTCAGTTTGTTTTTGCAGGTACTTTGGTCAAAGGTAAAAATCCGCTGTACGCCATACAACTAGTGGAAGCATTGCATCAAAAAGGACATGATGTGCAGTTGACACTCTATGGCGAGGGGGTTTTACGGACTATTCTAGAGGAATACGTTGCTGCACAGCAGTTACAAGACGTCGTTCGATTAGCGGGCAATCAAACGAAAGAAACGGTGCAAAAAGCGTATCAAGAAAGCCATTTTGTACTCTTACCTTCTGATAGTGAAGGCTGGCCTAAAGTCATTGCCGAAGGCATGTTTTGGGGCTGTATTCCCCTGTCAACAGCAGTTTCCTGTGTGCCGTATATGTTGGATTACGGGCAAAGAGGGGTGTTGTTGGATAAGAAACTTTTCCATGACAGTCAGCAACTAATAGCGCTATTACAATCTCCAACTCGTTTAGCACTGGTTCAAGAAAGTGCCACCAGCTGGTCTAGAAGGTACACTATGGATGTTTTTGAAACAGAGATTAAAAAAATACTACAACCATGAGGGTTTTACAACTAATAGATTCATTAGCTGCAGGAGGAGCCGAACGAATAGCGGTGAATTATGCCAATGGGTTATCGGAACAAATTAGTTTTTCTGCTTTGGTGGCAACTCGGGACGAAGGGGAGTTAAAAGAGCAGTTACAAGAAGTTGTATCGTATTTGTTTTTGGGTCGTAAAAGCACTTTAGACTTCAATGCTATTTTTAGATTGAAGGCTTTTGTTAAAAGAAATGAAATTACCATAGTTCACGCCCATGGTACGTCTTTTTTTACTGCTTTCTTACTCAAAATAGTGTATCCAAAAATCAATATAATTTGGCATGAGCACTATGGGGCTAGAGTAAAAGAAACCCTTTTGGAGAATTGGATTCTTTTTATTTGTACTCGTTTTTTTAATTCAATTTTGGTAGTTAATTTAGAATTAGAGCAGTGGGTACGGGATACTTTACGATTTAAAAAAGTATTCTTTATCCCGAATTTTGCTGTTGAATGCGATAGTGCTGTCAAGGTTACTTTCTTGCAAGGCGAAGCGGGTAAGCGAATAGTATGTTTAGCCAATTTAAAAAATCCAAAAAATCATTTGGCATTAGTAAACGCTTTTCACGAATTGCAATTGCAGCAGGAAGGGTGGAGTTTGCATTTTGTTGGGAAAATCTACAATGATGCCTATTCCGATGCTATTAAAGCTTACATTGCTACTAATTTATTGCAGGATTGTGTGTTTTTATTAGATGTCCGTAGCGATGTGACGGCAATATTGTCACAAGCGACCATTGGTGTTTTGGCTTCAACTGCCGAGGGTTTTCCAGTTTCGTTATTAGAATATGGTTTGGCAAAGCTGGCAGTAGTCTCGACAAATGTTGGATATTGTTCTGAAATCATTCAAGATGGGGTTACAGGTTTGTTGTTTGATCCAACAGTCCCACTAGATTTGCAACACCAATTGTATAATATAATAGCGGAGTCAAATGAAAACAGAACTAAAATTGGGCTAAATTTGCAGAAAGTTGTTCAAAGTCACTATTCAAAAGAAGCACTATTGCGATTATTGCAAGCTTACTATAAATAAATTTAGCAACTAAAAAATTGTTAACTACTTTTAATTCTTTTTAAAAAAACTATTTTTCAAGGCATACGTTAATACTATAATCACTAATGATAAAAGAAGATTTATCCTATTTGAAATGGGTACTCATACATGTCGCCATTGGTGTTGCAGTTCAGTTTGTACCTTTTATTTCTAAAATTTATGGAATTGGAATGTATCTTTTCTGGATTTTATACATCATCAAAAAACAGAATAAGCATAATGAGGTACTTATTGCTGCTGCCTATATTGTGGGAAGCGAAGTTTTTTTGCGCATGACGCATGGTAACCCATTGTATGAGATCACTAAATATGGGGTCATGGTATTCCTCTTTTTGGGGATGTATTACAGTGGTTTGTCGAAAGGGGCAGTACCGTATTGGGTGTTTTTAATTTTACTAGTACCTAGTGTGGTAATTTCAACTTTTGTGTTGGATTTTGAAACCAATGTAAGGAAGGCTATTATGTTTAATATTTCTGGTCCTTTGTGTTTGGGGTTTGCCTCATTATATACTTTTAGACGCAAAATCTCTTTGGAGCAAATGAATACCATCCTCTTGGCTCTTGGAATGCCAGTCATAAGTTGCATGACGTATATTTTTATTCATGCTCCTAGTACCAAAGAAATTATAACAGGTACCAGTTCTAGTTCAGCGGCATCGGGAGGATTTGGTCCCAATCAAGTAGCCACAATATTGGGACTTGGAATGTTTATTTTTTTTTCCAGGATTGTTTTGTGTTCTAAATCAACTTTGCAAGTAGTCATTAATGCTATTTTAGCACTTCTTATTGGTTATCGTGGCTTGGTTACTTTCTCTAGAGGGGGTATGATAACTGGGGTTTTGATGTTGGGGTTATTGGTGGTGTTTTTGTACCGTAAATCAAATTTTAATGGGCGCATAAAATTAAATTATATTGTAGTACTAATTAGTTTTGTGTTGTTTGCGGGTTGGTCATACACAGCCTTGCAAACTAGTGGCTTGATTAACAAGCGTTATGCCAATCAAGATATTAATGGAAAAGAAAAAGCTAGTAAATTTACAGGTAGAGAGGACATAGCCAATGCTGAAATTGATTTGTTTTTTAAAAATCCTGTTTTTGGTGTTGGTGTTGGGAAAGGTTATGAATTGCGGAAAGCTGAATCTGGAGATGATGTGTTGTCCCATGATGAAATTACTCGTATGTTGGCAGAGCATGGTTCACTTGGGATTTTGGGGTTGATGATTTTGTTTTTTACGCCTTTGTTTTTATACATAGAAAATAAGTTCAACATGTTTTTGTTGTGTTTTGTTGTATTTTGGTTCTTAACCATTAATCATGCTGCTATGCGTACCGCAGCACCATCATTTGTATATGCTTTGTCCTTGCTGAATGTGCAACTGGGTGCGCCTGTAGTTAAGAAAAAGGAGGGTTCTCGATACGATTTATAGGTTTCTAGCTTGTCGCTAGAAAGATATAAATCACTCGAACTGACGGGTTCTCGATACAATTTATACCTTTCTAGCTTGGCGCTAGAAACCTATAAATCACTCGAAATGACGGGTTCTCGATACGATTATTAAGATAAAGGCTCGTGCCTTTATCTTAATAATCACTCGAACTGACGCATTTTCATTACGAGGTTTTGTTGTTAGCAAACGTCAGTTCGAGTGGTTTTCTGTTCTAAAGCGTCCAGTTTTTGAGGAGAAAATTGTACCGAGAACACGGGTGGGTTCTCGATACAATTTATACCTTTCTAGCTTGGCGCTAGAAACCTATAAATTACTCGAACTGACGCATTTTCGTAACTAGGTTTGGTTGTTAGCAAACGTCGCTTCGAGTGTTGATAAAAGAGTCTTTATTATTAACTAACGTCAGTTTGAGTGATTTTCTATTCTATAGCGATAGCGTTAGAATAGAAAATTGTATCGAGAACACCTACGTCAGTTCGAGTGATTTTATTTTTAAAGCGTCTGCTTTAAAAATAAAATTGTATCGAGAACCAATTTGCTTATGAAACAATCCTTTGTTTATATTTTAGAGTGTTCCGATGGTAGCTTTTATAAGGGTGTTACTAGTAATTTAGAGGGCAGAATGATACAGCATCATACAGGCTTTTATCCTACTTGTTACACCGTCAACCGTAGGCCTTTGCAGTTAGTTTTTTATTGTGAATTTACTGACATTACTATTGCTATCGCCAAAGAAAAACAAATAAAAAAATGGTTAAGAGCCAAAAAAAGAGCTTTAATCAATGGAGATTTTGAAAGCTTGATTAATTTGGCGAAAAAGCACTTCAACTAGTTCTCGATACAATTTATACCTTTCTAGCTTGTCGCTAGAAACCTATAAATCACTCGAATTGACGCATTTTCATTACGAGGTTTTGTTGTTAGCAAACGTCAGTTCGAGTGGTTTTCTGTTCTAAAGCGTCCAGTTTTTGAGGAGAAAATTGTACCGAGAACACGGGTGGGTTCTCGATACAATTTATACCTTTCTAGCTTGGCGCTAGAAACCTATAAATCACTCGAAATGACGGGTTCTCGATACGATTATTAAGATAAAGGCTCGTGCCTTTATCTTAATAATCACTCGAACTGACGCATTTTCATTACGAGGTTTTGTTGTTAGCATACTTCGGTTCGAGTGGTTTTCTGTTCTAAAGCTTCCAGCTTTAGAACAGAAAATTGTATCGAGAACCATTAAAAATGCAATTTAAACCCTTATTTTTTTAGAACTTCCCAAAAAGTCACTGAATTTTAGAAAGTTGGATTTTTATTCTTTGCAAAATGACTAAATTGCGCTCGATTTACTTTATAAAACATGGCTATCAAATACAAAATGCATTTTGAAATTTCGGAAAGGAAAGTGATTTTACGCCTTTTCGATGTGCTATTTGTTTTAACGGCACTTTACATCGTTGGCTATTTCTTTGAATTTGATTATTTTACCATTTCGGTGAACAATTTTAACTGGACGATAATTCTGGCGGTTTACCTTAATCTGTTTGGGTCTATTTTTGAAATGTACAATTTACAAGTGGCAAGTAATCAATTCTTGGTGCTGCGAAGTACTATTCTTACTGCTTCTTTAACAGTGTTGGTTTATTTGTTAACGCCTTATTTTTCGCCCACATTGCCCAATAATAGAATTCAAATGCTGGTGTTTTATCTAGCGGTTTTTTTGGCATTGTTTGCTTGGCGAATGTTCTATGTATTGTTTTTGGCTTCCAATCGATTTGTGCAAAATGCCCTTTTAATTTGTGACAAAGAACAAGTAGAAGAGCTTATCTTGGGATTAGAAAATATAGATCCCCATTATAAAATTGTAGCCTATGTCAATTCCGATGAAGCTGCCGGTAATGATTTTGAATATCATTATGTAAAAAACATTCCAATAAACGATATGGTGCGCTACGTTACCGAGAATCATATTTCTGAAATCGTAATTGCCTCTCAAAAACCCGAAGGAATTACCGTAGATTTATACCACCATTTGCTGTATTTATTAGAATCGGGAAATATTATTCGCGAATACACCCAAGTCTACGAAAACAAAACGCAACGCATTCCTGTACAGTATATAGCTAGAGATTTTTATCGGTTTTTCCCATTTAGCAGAAGCAACAACAACCATTTGTATTTGATAGTGGTACGTGCCTTTGAGATTGCTTTTTCTTTGACAGGATTAGCAATTGGGGTAGTGTTATTGCCTTTGATTTTGATAGGTAATGCGATTGGTAATAGAGGAAAATTATTTTATACGCAAGAACGAGTGGGTAAGGATGCCAAAGTCTTCTCTATTCTAAAACTGCGCACCATGATCAAAAACGCCGAGTCAAATGGTGCCGTTTTTACTACAACGAATGATGTGAGAATTACACCCTTTGGTACTTTTTTACGCAAAACCCGATTGGATGAAATTCCGCAATTTGTCAATATTTTAAAAGGCGAAATGGCTGTTGTTGGGCCACGTCCAGAGCGTCCTGTTTTTGTAGATGAAATTGCTGCTATGATGCCTTTTTATGAAACGCGTCATGTTGTAAAACCAGGTTTAACAGGTTGGGCGCAAGTCAATTATTCCTATGGTGAGACTATTGAAGACAGTTTGATCAAACTGCAATACGACCTGTATTACATCAAGCACCGCAGCATTTATTTGGATTTGAATATTGCTTTCAAAACCATTACTACCGTTTTATTTTATAGAGGACAATAAGTTGTATTGGTTTCTCTTTCATACTATTGTCTTTTTTTCCATTTGGGTTACTCCTTTTTTCGGTTTTGTTGTAGCAATCGAAAGAGCAATAGGCTGCTGTTAAGTACTAATGGAATCACAATAAACAAATGGGCTTTATTGACTAGAATAAGTACATAAATGCCTAGCGATAATAGGTTGAACACCGCCAAGTTGGTTACCCATTTGGTGTTTTTGCTACATGTAAAATAAAGCAATGCCAGCAAAGTGGGGTTAAACAAGAGGATGTTGTAATTGTATTCGAGTTCCAAATGATTGGAATATACCCCCATAAACAGAAAAAAGAGGCCTAACAGTCCCATCAAAATCAGGTAGATGACATCGATTTTTTTATTTCGTACTCCGGCAATCAGCAACAAAATGAGGCAATAACTAAAGGCATTATTCCACCACGAAAAAGGAATTTCTTTGGGGTAGGACAAAATAGTTTGAACGGGTTTGCTTATTTTTTGGTTGGCATAACGGGTGGTTTTTAGGTTTTCTAACAATTCAAACGGTAAGAAAAGGGTTGTGGCTTGCGCATCTACTTTTTTGCCAAAAATGATACTGGTTCCTAGTTGTTCATAAAAATGATGGTCAAAATAAGGATACAATATCGCTCTGTAAGTTGAAGTGGTGGTCGCTTTTTTGGTAATCATACTGCCTCCTAGAGTGGTGTTCAGGAGATCAATAACCATCGAAGTACAATTTTTATCAATAAATTTATAGGTATAATACCGTTCGTCTGATTGTAAAGTGGCATTGAGTTTGTCAAAAAGCTTTTGTTTCATAGCAACGGATATGTTGAGTTCTTGCTCGTAAACACTGCGTTTTTCGTATTGGTATTCCTTGATAAAATCCGAAAACGGATAGGCTACCATAAAATACTGTAAATCGCCTTTGGCAAATTTGGCCACAAAATTGGGCGTGCTAAAATCGAAAGCACCATAGTTATATGCTACATCAATAGCGTTGTAGGGATCACTAATGTGAATGGCGGTATGCCCAAATAGCGAGTAGGATTCGTTTCCTGTGCCACAAGTGACGACGCTAATTTTGGCATCCTTGGACAGCAATAGGTTTTGACTAAAGCTAGTCATACCAATCAAAAGGAACGTTATTATAAATGGGGTGTGTAGGTGTAGAATTCGTTTCATACGTGTTTTTTATACTATAATAACAATCTAAACGCAGTCAAAAGTCATTAGCGTTTTAATTTCTAAACATCCCTAAATCGACTTTAACCGAAAAAATATTGGAATACAGCGACGCACTTTGGTTGCCCAAATCGGTTAGTGCATAGTCAATTTGAATGCCTTTGTACTTGAATCCCAAACCAATATTAGGTTGAAATCCTACTTTTTGGGTGCTGTCTAATTGTTCCACTTTTTGAAAATTTCCCACACCAGCTCTCAAAAAAACGAGGTCAGTATAGCCAAATTCAAGTCCCAAAGCAGGATCAATACTAACAGCTTTACTGGAAATAATGTCATTGGTTCGTGTGAAACGCATGTTCATATTGGCTGCTGCCAAAAGACTGTAATCGTAGTGGAATAGGAATTTCTTGGAGAGTCCTAGTTGTGCTTTTGGAGCGGTAATTTCGGTGCTTTCGGGTAAGTCTTGGTTTTGACCTGGAATGGCATTGGCAATTTTTTTATAGGCTACTTCGTCGATATTCCAAATGTTATAGGTAGTGGTGATATCCCGAACCATTAATCCAAATTGCCAGTTGTCTCTTTCGAATTGCAGAGCAACGTCAAAACCAAATCCCCAAGAATTGGCAAAATCGCCAATGGTACGCCGAATCACTTTGGCATTGACCCCGTATTGAAAGCCTGGTACAGGTAATTTTCGAGCGTATGAAAACGTAAAACCATAATCGGCAGTAGAGAACAGGCTGATTCTATTGTAGTCAATGTTGCCCTGACTGTCAATTAAATCGGTGGTATTCAAGATATCGTCTACCCCAAAACGGATTAACGAAATCCCCCAAGCGCTCCGGTCGTCTATGGGTTTGGCGTAAGCAATGTAATCATATTGCGCAATATTGGCAAAATAATTAGCGTGCATAACAGCTACTTGATGGTCTTCGAGATGGGTTAAACCCGCTGGATTCCAATAGCCCGCATTGACATCAGTAGTCGAGGCAACTACGGCATTGGCCATGCCCAGTGCTGCTGCATCGACGCCAATATTCATAAACTCATTCGAGTATTTACGAACGGTTTGACCAAAATGGCTTTGGCTGACCAAAAGCAAT
Source organism: Flavobacterium restrictum (assembly GCF_007097245.1). GTDB lineage: Bacteria > Bacteroidota > Bacteroidia > Flavobacteriales > Flavobacteriaceae > Flavobacterium > Flavobacterium restrictum. The sequence continues at coordinate 34,121 of NZ_VJZT01000003.1, forward strand.
AGGAGTGCTAGAATTTTTTTCAATACTACTTATTTTTACTGCAAAGACACAGTTTTTAATGATTTTTTTACTGCTATAAACCTTTTTGATCCTTTCATAAAAGGATTTTGTTGGGCTTACCCAATGGAGGCTTTCTTTTTTTGTCAAAAATATAATTTTTTACGGAGCTTATTCGGTCATTGTTAGTTAAATAATGCGAATCCCGAAATAGCCTGCAAAATCTCTATAGAAAACGCACTTCTCTTGAAGTTATTATACTAAATTTGTCTCTTATTAATTGACTTAAAAATGACTATAAAAAAACACATCCCAAATGGGATTACCCTGTTGAATCTTTTGTGTGGTTGTATTGCGTTGACTTTTGTGGTAAAAGAACAATTTGAAATCGCTTTTTATTTGGTTTGTCTGGGTATTTTTTTAGATTTTTTTGATGGTTTTTTTGCCAGATTATTCAAAGTTTCTAGTCCTTTGGGACTTCAATTGGACTCCTTGGCGGATATGGTCACCAGTGGTATAGTCCCTGGTTTGGTGATGTATTATATGATGTTGAGTTCTTTTGGCACTACAAATACTGCGGGCTTTGGTCAAGCGCATCTCTTGTCATTATTAGGTTTTGTAATCACTTTGGGATCGTGTTATCGTCTAGCTAATTTTAATATAGACACACGTCAAACCGATTCTTTTATAGGTTTACCCACACCAGCTAACGCTCTTTTTGTTTTAAGTTTGCCGTTAGTCTTGCATTATTCGGATTCGATTATTGTTCTTGAAATCTTGACCAATTATTGGGTTTTGTTGTTGATTGCGGTGGCAAGTGCGGTTGTTTTGAATGCCGAAATTCCGTTATTTTCTTTAAAAATAAAAAAATTGAGTTGGAAAGATAATACCTTTCAAATTGGTTTTCTATCCTTTTCGGTGTTGCTATTGGTTTTCTTTCAGTTTTTAGGAATTCCGCTAGTAATTATAACCTATGTGCTCTTGTCGTTACTGCACAACCGCTACTTTAAAGCGTAGTTTCTTTTTTTTAATGAAAAGAAAAGGCTCCAGACAATCCGTCACTTATTCTAGAAAGACAACCAAAAAGAAAACGGGTTCGGGCAGCTGGTTTCAGTATTTGGGGATTTTTGTAGTTGGGGTATTGTTGTTAGGAATTGGCTATCATTACCGTACAGGTTTTGCGTATTATTTGGGTTTTAAATCCCATAAAACAGAGGGAAGTACCGTATTCTCGGAAGTTCGAAATCTTAAAATTTTAGAATTGCACGAAGGTAAATCCATTGGTATTGATGTGTCCGAGTACCAAGGAACAATTCGCTGGTCGTATGTGGATACCATTGAAAAAAAATACCCACTGGATTTTGTTTTCATCCGTGCCACGGTGGGCAAAGACCGGCTGGATCATTGTTTCGAGAAAAATTGGAAAGGTGCCAAAGCCAATAAAATGATTCGGGGGGCATACCATTATTATCGTCCCAACGAAAATTCATTGGAACAAGCGACACTTTTTATCAAAACCGTTACCTTACAAAAGGGCGATTTACCTCCCGTTTTGGACATCGAAAAGCTTCCTAAAAACCAATCGATGACCAATTTGAAACTCGGATTGAAACGATGGTTGAAAATTGTAGAATTGCATTATGGCGTAAAGCCAATACTCTACACCTCCGAAAAATATTACGATGATTTCTTGAAAGCCGAGTTTGGGGAGTATCTTTTTTGGATTGCGAATTACAATTTTTACCGAGAAACCATTCAAGACGATTGGTTGTTTTGGCAGTTTACCGAGAAAGCCAAAATACCCGGAATACAAGGCAATGTAGACGTCACGATTTACAACGGCGATCTGGCACAATTGCAGTTTATTACTGTCGAGGATTATACTAATTAGTTTTTTGTATTGACAATCTGTGGTAAACTTATTTATAAGCGGTTGTTTTAGAGCCGTTTTGCAGTCAAATCCTAAACTTTTTAATCTGTGAAAATCTGTGAAATCTGTGGCAAAATAAGGGAGTAACGCTTCTGTCAAAGACTGAACGCTTACTTTGAATTCGGGGCTCTTTTTTTCTTTTTTCAAAAGCGTTAGCTTGGAGCCGTTTCGTAAAAACGCAATTAGTCAATTTTTTTTGGTAGTATTGCACTTTAGTACTTTTTTTTAAAATAACACTTTTTTTAATGCAAGACAACAGCAACACGAAACCTATTAATTCGGTTCAACACGTACTTTTTGGTAGTTTGATAGGCACCACAATCGAGTTTTTTGATTTTTATATTTATGCCAATGCTGCGGTTTTGGTTTTTCCACAACTATTTTTTCCGGGTGCCGATGCTACTACCTCCATACTTCAATCGCTTGCTACTTTCTCGATAGCTTTTTTTGCGCGTCCTATTGGTTCGGCTGTTTTTGGTCATTTTGGGGACAAAGTGGGACGCAAAACCACCTTGGTAGTGGCGTTGTTGACTATGGGAATTTCAACAGTTGCCATTGGGTTATTGCCGACTTATGCGAGTATTGGGATGGTGGCACCGCTCTTATTGATGGTGTGTCGTTTTGGTCAAGGATTAGGACTTGGTGGCGAATGGGGAGGTGCTGTATTGCTGGCCATAGAGAACGCCCCTCCCGGAAAACGGGCTTGGTACGGCATGTTTCCGCAATTGGGTGCGCCTATTGGTTTGTTGCTTTCAGGAGGAACTTTCTTGCTGTTGAGTGATACGTTAACTAACGAACAGTTTTTTGATTTTGGCTGGAGAATTCCGTTTATTGCCAGTTCCCTCTTGGTAGGAGTTGGGTTTTATATCCGATTAAAAATCACCGAAACCCCTTCGTTTGTCAACGCAATCGAAACCAAAAAAGAGGTTAAAATCCCAATGCTCACCCTTTTAAAATCCTATAAACGAGAACTTGTTTTTGGTACATTGGCAGCGGTAGCCACCTTTGTAACGTTTTATTTAATGACTGTTTTTAATTTGAGTTGGGCAACGACTAAATTGGGATTTGCACGACGTGATTTTTTAATCATCCAGCTTTTTGCCATTTTGTTTTTTGTGATTGGCATACCGCTTTCGGCACTTTTGGCAGATCGTTTTGGTCGCCGATGTGTGTTGCTGCTCATCACTGGTGCTATTGCCGTTTTTGGATTCACGTTTTCGTTCTTTATGGATTCAGGAAATACGACTTTGATAACTGTTTTTAGTTGTTTAGGAATGGGGCTCATGGGACTCACTTATGGGCCATTAGGAACTTTTTTATCGGAGTTATTCCCTACCGAGGTGCGGTATTCAGGCGTTTCGGTAACGTTTAATATGGCAGGAATTATAGGTGCTGCTTTTGCTCCTATGATTGCCATTTGGTTGGCGAGTGATTATGGTATTGGGGCAGTTGGGTATTATTTGGCTGTTGCTGCTTTGATTAGTTTTGTTTCGCTTTTGGTAATTTCTAGAAAAACACATCAGTTTTAAAAAACTTTTATGATGCATAAAAAAAGGTCTTCTGAAAAATTTTGAAAGACTTTTTTGGTTTTAAAATATTGAGTTGTTATCTATATACTTCTGTGTGACTTCCTATGTTTGGTCTTCTTGTAGTTTGCTATACTTCTGGATTCACACAATTTGGGTAGCCGCTATTTTTCTGTCCGTGTACAAAACAACCTCTTTTATAACTAATTTTTGAATGGCAGAAATTAAGATTTCCATTAATTTGTAATTTGGTTGTTTGTTTTTCACGGGTAGTGAAACTTTTTCAGTTTGTATTTTTCTATTACTAATACTATCTCCCCAAGAATATTTACGCCCTAAACTTTTGTTAATGCAAGTTGCAAGATATAATTGGTTTAATTTATTTTTTTCATCCTCTTTTCTTAAGTTTAAAATTAAATTATGACTATCATTTGAATAAAAATCATTTTCTTGGTATGTAACAACAAAAGTTTTACCACCTATAAATACACAATTACCCTTATCTAAATACTTTTCATCATACGAAATGTAAGAACTAATAGCATTGTTTTCTGTACTTGCACACAAATAAGGTATTTCTCCACTATTTTCAATAATATCTCTTGATAAAATATTTTTGGTGTTTTTAACATCAAATATGTCTAAAACATTAAATTCATCAAATTTCTCATTATCAAAATTTTTCAAAACCTCCTGTTCTTCGGATGTTAAAGTATAATCTTTTAACCTATTGATTGATAAATAGGTTTCTAGTTTAGCTAAACGTTCGTTTTCTAGTTGAGAAATAAAGGTATCCATAAAATCAAAATCTATATTTCCGTTTCTTTTTGGAAGTTGAATTTTTTTAGATTTAATTTTTTCCCAACCTGCTTTATTTGACCAATCGTAATTGCCTAAAATTGTTTTTGAAATAGAACTAGTTAAATACAAATAGTGATTTTCTGTAAGTAAATTATTTGTATATATCCAGTTAATAGCATAGGCATCTTGTAAAACAGTAAATTCTTTATTTTGATAAAATGTAGCACCTGTATTTGCACCGTTTGCAGAAATTGAAATTACATTTTTTAATATAGTTGTATTTTCCTTTGGTACAAAATTATTCAAACCTTGATTTTGAATTCCAGCTGTCAAAGCAGGTAAAATGAACTCTTTTGTTGGTTCACTGGGTAAATCAGTTGTTTTGAATTTTAAATATTTAACTTTGATTTTTTCAAACAAATCCTCAATTTTATACTCTCCCCACTCAACTTTTTCTAATTTTTTGTTAAGTAGGGAATCTACTTTCCCACACTTTCGTCTTTAATATTTTGTTGTTTTAGGATAGTTGAAACTTCCCAAGCCAAATAATCGCTAACGGTTTTTTTGAAATCTTGCAATGTGGGCTTTTCATCTTGTGGCGCAGATTGGTTCCAATCGGCTCCGTTTTTTGGGTCTATTGTTGCTTCGTGGTATTCCTTATTTGTATAAATATTGAGTTTGCTTTTTCCCAAACGCACCAAGTTTACCAACTCTTCATAGCGTTGTTTGGCTTGGTTGGTATCTTTTAAGTTATTGCTTGTTTTTTTGCGGTTGGTTCGTGTGTAACCATCAGAAGAAAAATCGATAAATTTTACCATTTCTTCTTTGTGGTGCTTTTCGTTTACTTTGAAAACATATATATTGGTTTGAACACTTGCTTTGCCTATAAATATATCAACAGGCATTTTGATACTTGCCAAAAGGGTGTGTTTTTCTAAAATTCTTTTGGTGTACTCTTTGGCTCTTCCTGAACCTGCGGAGTTTTGAATGATAATAGCGGCGTAGCCTTTATTCATCATATCTAACGCTTTTTCGACAAAGTTCATTCCGTTTCCGTTGGCAGAATAGGGCGGATTGAGTATAAAAGCATCGGCTGGAAACTTGCTGTTTGTTTTGCCAAAACCATAATTTCCGTCGAAATCTAATAAGGAATCTTTGTTTAGAATGTTTGAACTTCCGTCGCCCATTAAAATCATATTTAGAATGGCTAACATATACACGCTTGAAAGCAACTCTAAACCCAATAATTGTTCGGCTTTTATTTTGATTTCTTTTTGGGTTAATTCTTCTGGTGAAGTAATGGTATTTTTTGCATCGTTCAGCATTTCGTTCATTGCCGAAACTAATAAACCAGCCGAACCTGTGGCAAAATCCCAAACGTATGAATCTTTGTTTACACGAGCCAATTTTACCAAAAGATTGGAAACATAAGAGGGCGTGAGTACCACATCATTTAGTTTGTCTTGACTAAAACCTAACCAGCCGTACATTTCGTTAAAAAGTTTTCCTGTAAAATCGGTTGTTAAACCAATCTTGTAATATATACCTAAATCGTCGACGATTTTTGTAAATACTCTTTTTAGTTGGCTTTCGCCTTCTACAATTTTATTTATATTTTCTGTTGTTAACGTATTTTGTAAGGTGCGAAGAATTAGATTTTTCTTTTCTTCGGGAATTTCTTTAGCATCGAGAAAGGCTTTAATTTTTCTTACTATAATATCGCCATCGGTATTGCCAATTTCTATAGAAGATTTGAAATCGGTTTTTTCGAGTGGTGCAACTTTGCCTGGAATTCCGAGTGTCGCAATAATTGAAGCGGCAACGAGATAAACACGATCGTTTTCGCCTAATCCTTTTTCGTTGTCGTAAATATCGTGATTGAGTTTTCGTAAACTGGCATCAATTTCTTTTTCGCGTTGTTCTTTTAGTTTGTCAATTTCTTCTTGTGATAATTGTAATGTTTTTACTTTTTCAATGAAAGCATCGAAATTTTTGGGTGCTAAAAAAGAAAAATCGGAGAATTCGCCCACTTTTTGCCCAACGCCAAAATTGTTTTTCGAAACAAAATAGACACCAATTTGATGTTTAATATTTCCCGCCTCGTCTTTATGACCTGTCATTCCGATTGCAATAATGTCTGTATAACTGGTGTGATGCAATACGGCATTGGCATAATGCACCGCTCCGTTTACAGCAAAGGAGTTGATGTTTTTTAGATTCGGTTCGTTTTTGGCAGTTTTGTTTTCAACTTGATGGTTTGCATCAAGTTTTATTAAACTGTTTTTGTAACCCTTGTACTCAATAAGTATAGGATAGAAGTTTAAATTTTTGTCTTGCAATAGTATTTTTGCATCTACACGATTTCCGCCAACACCACCATTTTTGGAATAGTAGTCAGAAAGTGCTTTGTCAATTTCAGAATTTACAGATTCTTGCTCTAATTTATAAGGTAACTTATAGTTTTTTAGCCATCCGTTGGCTAAATCTGCAATATTTGGTTCTACTGATTGTGACATTTGTTTTATTTTACAGATTTTTTTCAAATGTAAAAATAAAATCGGTTGTAAACAATCGATTGAATACAATCGGTTAAAAACAATCTCGACATCATAATTTTATATTATGAAAAGGATAAGAAAAACAGAAATTCCACAAGCTGTTATTGAACTGGGTAATAGGATAAAAGATATTATTAAAGAGAAAAATCTTATGCCTAAAAACGTGGCATACGATGCAGGATTAGATGTTGAAAATTTGAGGAAATATATTAAGGGAATTCAAGAAATGAAGATTACTACTATGCTGAAAATTGCATCAGCTCTTGAAGTAGAACCATCCGAACTAATCAAGGATTTAAAAATCGATTTTGAAAAATAACGAATGTAATTATTTAGTAGAAACAAAGTTTTCTTTGTATTTTGTAATCTATTAAGTGCCCTACTATTCTTTAGCATTACTGTTGCACAATAAAAAAATAATATAAATCCAGACTTCCTCTGGGTTTTTATTTTCAATAATTTTTCTCGTTGTTATTTTAAAATCTTTAAAACAAGCGTAATTATCCCTTATTTTTGCATAAAACAATCGCACTTTTGAAACCAAAACTATTCCTCATCACGCCCCCGTTTACCCAACTCAATACGCCGTATCCAGCAACCGCTTACATCAAAGGGTTTCTCAATACGATAAACATCGAATCGGTTCAAGCGGATTTGGGTATTGAAGTGATTTTGAAATTGTTTTCGAAAGAAGGCATGCAACGTTTGTTTGCAATTCGCAACACCAAATCGTTAACACCTAACGCCCAACGCATTCTAGCTCTTCAAGACGAATACATTAAAACCATCGATTCGGTTATTGCATTTCTGCAAGGCAAAAACCCCACTTTGGCGCTTCAAATATGTCAGGAAGATTTCCTGCCGGAGGCTTCGCGATTTGTACAACTCGAAGAATTGGATTGGACTTTTGGAACGATGGGAACGCAGGATAAAGCCAAACATCTGGCCACGTTGTACCTCGAAGACATCTCTGATTTTATTGTAGAATGTGTTGATTCTAATTTTGGTTTTAGTCGGTATGCAGAGCGTTTGGGGCGTTCTGCCAATTCGTTTGATGAATTGTATGCCGCTTTGCAGCAAGAACCAACGTATATTGATGGGGTTTTACTTTCGATTTTAAAACAAAAAATAGAAACCATTCAGCCTACGATGTTCTTAATTTCGGTGCCGTTTCCAGGCAATTTATATGCGGCTTTTCGCTCGGCACAATGGGTCAAAAAGCACTATCCTAGCATCAAAATTTCGATGGGTGGTGGTTTCCCAAATACCGAATTGCGGTCGCTATCCGATCCTCGAGTCTTTGAGTTTTTTGATTATATCACCTTGGACGATGGCGAATTGCCAATCGAACTGTTATGCAATTTGATTTCTAATCCCCCTCCTTTGGAGGGGTTAGGGGAGGTTAAACGAACTTTTCTTCTTGAAAACGGAAAAGTAGTGTACAAAAACAATTCCACTCGAAGCGACTACAAACAATCGCAAGTCGGTACGCCGGATTATTCAGATTTGCTTTTGGATAACTATATTTCGGTAATCGAAATCGTGAATCCCATGCACCGCATGTGGAGCGACGGTCGCTGGAACAAACTCACGATGGCGCACGGTTGTTACTGGGGAAAATGCACGTTTTGCGATATTTCGTTGGATTATATAAAGGTCTACGAACCTGTTGCTGCCAAACTTATTGTAGATCGAATCGAGGAGTTGTCTCAAAGTACGGGACAAAACGGCTTCCATTTTGTAGACGAAGCCGCGCCGCCTGCCCTCATGCGGGAAGTGGCACTAGAAATCCTGCGACGCAAACTCGCCGTAACTTGGTGGACGAACATCCGGTTCGAAAAAAGTTTTACCCAAGATTTGTGTTTGTTGCTAAAAGCTTCGGGTTGTATAGCCGTTTCAGGAGGTCTCGAAGTAGCATCTGACCGATTGTTGCAACTGATTGACAAAGGCGTTACAGTCGAACAAGTGGCTCGAGTTACTCGCAATTTTACGCAAGCGGGTGTCATGGTACACGCCTATTTGATGTACGGATATCCCACACAAACGATTCAAGAAACGGTTGATAGTCTGGAAATGGTACGTCAATTATTTGAAGCGGGGGTATTGCAATCGGGATTTTGGCATCAGTTTGCCATGACGGCACACAGTCCGGTTGGAATGTACCCAGAGAAATTTGGTGTAGTAAAAGAAACCAAAACCGTTGGAACTTTCGCCAATAACGATATTAATTATGTCGACAAAACTGGAATCGACCATAATAAATTCAGTTTTGGATTAAAGAAATCACTTTTCAATTTTATGCACGGCATTTGTTTGGACTACGAATTGCAAGATTGGTTTGAATTCAAAATTCCAAAGACAAAAATACTTCCTGATTTTATTGCCAATGCTTTAGAAGAAGCCAATCCGTTTGCGATAAAACCCACCGCAAAAATCGTTTGGCTAGGAGGAAATCCAGCTGTTGCCCATTTTACCAAATCCAAAAAAGGAAATTCTTGGGAAATGATGACATTGACTTTTCACGATAAAAAAGAAAGCTTTACCATTCAAACCAATAAAGAAGAGGGCGAATGGCTGGTAGCACTACTCCAAAAAACGGCCATAAAAACAGGGAATAAAGGCATTACTTTTCAAGAAATAAAAGCGGATTTCGAAACTCATTTTGAAGATTTCGAATTGTTTTGGTATGCTAAACCAGTGCATACTTTACGAGAATTTGGATTGTTGGTGTTGTAACTTTTGTTTTAATTTTGAGTTACCCTAATACCGAGAATCGCTTTCTAAATTACAAGTATTCATTTTATTCTAGTATTTAAGGTTTTTTTTTGTTTTGTCACCAATAAAACGCTCCTTTTATAAACAGCAACGCAATACACTATGGCTTGGTGTTTTTTTATTATCATTTGACATTTTAGTATCTTTTATCCAAAAGTAAAAAGCGTAATTTTGTTTTTATATTTAATTTTTTGATGCTAATAAATTATGAATTTTAAAAATAAATGCAATTTAATTGTACTATTGTTATTTTCGATGGGAATGGTTGGTCAACAACAAGACCCCAAGAACACTCTTTTTACATACGCAGGACGTGTCGAAAAAGGAACCGACAATAAAGTCATTCTCATTGGGTCGGCCTCATCGGTTTCGTTTGATTTTACTGGAAAATCGGCTGTGATTTGGTTGCAAAGTGTGGATTCTTGGGAACATCAAAACTATGTTTCTCTAGAACTGGACGGCAAGTATATGGGAAAAATCCGAATTGAAAAAGGCGAAAAACAAGCGGTTCCTATTGCAACAACTACCAATCAAAAAACACACCGCCTTACTGTTTACAAAGCGACCGAAGCTACTAACGGAGGCGTTTTATTTGCTGGAACAACCGCAAAACTAGTTCCCTGCAAAACGCCTACAAACAAAAAGAGAATAGAATTCATAGGCGATTCTATCACCTGCGGTTTTGGCAACGATACGGCTGCGATTCCTTGTGGCACGGGCGATTGGTATGATCAACACAATGCGTATTGGGCATATGGCCCCATACTTTCTAGAGCTTTGAATGTGGATTATGTGTTGAGTTCGGTATCCGGATATGGCATGTACCGCAACTGGAATGACGAGCACCTTGACGAAGCGATTATCCCAGATGTGTACGAAAATTTATACCTCAATAAAGACCAATCCAAACCCTATGATTTTGCTTTTCAACCTGATTTGGTGAGCATTTGTTTGGGAACAAACGACCTCTCGGAAGGAGATCATAAAAAACCGAGATTGCCTTTTAACGAAGAAAAATACGTTTCAAATTACATTGCTTTTATCAAAACGGTTTACAAACACGCTCCCAATACTCGAATTGTCGTGCTGAATAGCCCCATGGTTTCTGGCGATAGGAATGTGATTTTGGTCAATTGTTTGCAAAAAGTACTACTCGCTTTTGAAAACGATAGCCAACATAAAAAAATTGCTTTATTTGAATTCCAACCCATGAAACCCAACGGTTGTGGTTCGCATCCCGATATAGCCGATGATAAAATCATGGCGGCAGAAATGAATTCTTTCTTTAAAAAAATACTCGATGAAAAATAGCATCATTACTTTCTTTTTTGTACTACTATTAGCGAATACTGCTTTCGCAAATGTGACGCTGCCAAACGTGTTTTCGGATAATATGGTCTTGCAACGCAATAGTGAAGTGACTCTGTGGGGCTGGGCAAATCCGCAGGAAGAAGTCGTAATTACCTCAAGTTGGAATCACGAAACCTACAAAATTAAAGCCAGCAATCAAGCCCAATGGGAAATTAAAATTCCAACTCCAAAGGAAGGCGGCCCTTACACGATTGTCATAAAAGGCTACAACGAAATCGTGTTGAAAAATATTTTGATTGGCGAAGTGTGGGTTTGTTCGGGACAATCGAATATGGAAATGAACGCCAGTTGGGGAATCGAGAACGGTGACGAAGAGGTAAAAAATGCTGCAAATCCCAACATCCGTTTTTTTACAGTTCCCAAATTGACAGCTACAACTCCACAAAATAATCTGTCAGGAACATGGACGGAATGCACGCCAGAAACAATGAAATATTTTAGTGCGGTGGGCTACTTTTTTGCCAAAAGACTGCAGGAAGACTTGAAAAATGTTCCTATCGGATTGATTTCGTCCAATTGGGGCGGTACACCAGCGGAGATTTGGATGCCCGAAGAAGTGATTCAAAACAATGCCGTTTTATTGGCATCGGCCAAAACTCGAAAGGAAGAAACCTATGGGCCAAACCAGCCTGGACGTGCTTTTAATGCTATGATTTATCCTTTGACAGGATTCAAAATTGCAGGTGTATTGTGGTATCAAGGCGAATCGAATGTGGGTTCCACGGTTTATGACCAAACACTTTCGGCTTTAATTGCTTCATGGAGGCAATTGTGGAAAACTGATTTTCCGTTTTATTTCGTTCAAATTGCTCCGTATAAATATGGCGAAGATCATTTTGGTGGCGCAATAATCCGAGATGCACAACGAAAAGTGTTGCAAGAAGTGCCTAATACTGGAATGGTTGTAATCAGTGATGTTTCGACGGTTGAAGATATTCATCCTAAAGACAAGAAATCAGTGGGAACTCGATTGGCGAATTTGGCTTTGGCCAAGACCTATAAAACCAATACTAATGTGGTAAACGGGCCTCTTTTTTCGGCTTTAAAAATTGAAAAAAACAAAGCAATTGTTACTTTCGATTTTGCCGATGGTTTGTATTTTGCCAACAAAAAAACAAATCAATTTGAGGTTGCTGGAGCCGATAATGTATTTTATGAAGCAACCGCTTTTATCAAAAAAAACACCGTTATTTTACAATCGGACAAAGTAAAACTACCTCTTAAAGTTCGTTTCGCTTGGAGGAATACCGCGCAATCGCAACTTTTTAATAAAGCGAATTTGCCAGCTTCGTCCTTTATAACCGAATGATTTTTATTTTCTTGCGCCATTTGGAAAGCTATTTAGGATTGGAAAATCTAAAAAAAATCGCCTAACTTGTAGGGTTATAAAAACCATTCGAAAAATAAAAAATAAACTATGAAAAACAAACAATTAATTACGATAGGGCTTTTTGCTTTATTTACCAGTACCACTATGATTGCACAAAACAAATCCTATTTAGACAAAACAAAACCAACAGAAGAACGCATCGATTTGCTAATGAAGCAAATGACTTTAGAAGAAAAAGTGGGGCAAATGAACCAATACAATGGTTTTTGGGAAGTAACAGGACCAGCACCAAAAGGCGGCAATGCCGAGTTAAAATACAAGCATTTGCGTGACGGTTGGGTGGGGTCTATGTTATCCGTTCGAGGCGTGAAGGAAGTGCGATCCGTACAGAAAATTGCCGTTGAGGAAACGCGATTGGGAATTCCGTTAATCATAGGTTTTGATGTCATTCATGGCTACAAAACCTTGAGTCCAATTCCGCTGGCAGAAGCTGCAAGTTGGGATATGGAAGCCATAAAAAAATCAGCTCAAGTGGCTGCAGACGAAGCTTCGGCAGTTGGAATCAACTGGACTTTTGGTCCTAATGTTGACGTTGCCAATGATGCCCGTTGGGGACGAGTGATGGAAGGAGCTGGCGAAGATCCTTATCTAGGAAGTAAAATCGCTACAGCAAGAGTAACTGGTTTTCAGGGAGATACAAAAGCTGACTTGCTTAAAGTGAACACGATTGCGGCTTGTGCCAAACATTTTGCCGCCTATGGCCTAGCCGAAGCAGGATTGGAATACAATACGGTCGATATTAGTAATTCTAAATTGTATAATACTGTCTTGCCTCCGTTCAAAGCCGCAGTTGATGCAGGTATTCGTACGTTTATGAACTCGTTCAATATCTTGAATGGTGTTCCTGCTACTGGAAATAGCTTTTTGCAAAGAGAGATTCTAAAAGGAAAATGGAAATTTGACGGTTTTGTGGTTTCGGATTGGGCTTCGGTTCGGGAAATGATTCCGCACGGATTTGCCAAAGATGGTGCCGAAGCAACGCAAAAAGCCGTAACTGCTGGTTCCGATATGGATATGGAATCGTATTTATACGTAGCCGAATTGGCAAAATTAGTTAAAGAAGGAAAGGTAAAAGAAGCTATGGTGGATGATGCTGTGCGTAGAATTTTACGTGTGAAATTTGAACTAGGATTATTTGACGATCCATACAAATATTGCGACGAAGCTAGAGAAAAATCGGAAGTGGGTAGCAAGGCCAATAATGATGGGGTTTTGGACATGGCCAAAAAATCAATTGTTTTGCTTAAAAACGCCCCCTCTCCTTTTGGGAGGGCTGGGGAGGGGTTGTTGCCCTTAAAAAAATCGGGTCAAAAAATTGCTTTAATTGGTGCTTTGGCCAATGATAAAAACAGCCCTTTGGGAAGCTGGAGAATCGCATCGGATGACAACACCGCCGTTTCGGTTCTGGAAGGCATGCAACAGTACAAAGACAACCAATTGACGTATGAAAAAGGTGCCGATTTAACCGTTGGGAAAACAGCTTTTATCGACGAATTGGTTTTTAATACCACCGACAAAAGCGGGTTTGATGCCGCCCAAAAAGTAGCTGCTAGCGCTGATGTAGTCGTTATGGTGTTAGGGGAACATGGTTTTCAAACGGGTGAAGGACGCAGTAGAACAAGCCTTGATTTACCGGGTGTTCAACAAGAATTATTGGAAGCAATTTATAAAGTAAACCCTAATATTGTTTTGGTTTTAAACAATGGTAGACCACTTGCTTTGCCTTGGGCTGCGGAACATATTCCAGCCATTGTTGAGGCTTGGCAACTAGGAACGCAAACCGGAAATGCGGTGGCGCAAGTGCTATATGGCGATTATAATCCGAGTGGAAAATTGCCCATGTCTTTTCCAAGAAACGTAGGGCAATGTCCTATTTATTACAATCATTATAGTACTGGAAGACCTGTAAATGCTGAAAAAAATGTATTTTGGTCGCATTATACTGATGTAGAAAAAACACCACAATTTCCGTTTGGTTTTGGATTGAGTTATACCACTTTTGAGTATAAAAATTGTAAAGTAAATAAATCCGCTTTCGCAAAAGGGGAGTCGGTGAAAATTTCGGTTGATGTGACTAATACGGGTAATTATGACGGAAAAGAAGTGGCGCAATTGTACATTCAAGACGTAGCCGCAAGTTTAGCCAGACCCGTGAAAGAATTGAAAGGTTTTGAATTAATCAATTTGAAAAAAGGCGAAACCAAAACAGTTTCCTTTACATTAACGGACAAAGAACTTGGTTTCTTTGACAACGATGGCAAGTATCTGGTAGAACCTGGAACTTTCAAAATTATGGTTGGAGGAAGCTCTGACAAAGGATTGGAAAGTAGCTTTGAGTTGCAATAAAAACCTAAAAAAATAGATTTTTAAACACATAGAATGACTAAAGTTTTATGTGTTTTTTTTTTACCTTTAATTTTTATTTTTCAACCTTTAAAAATACAAGAATGAAATACAATAGATGTGGAAAAAGTGGTTTGTTATTACCGCAAATTGCTCTTGGTTTATGGCATAACTTTGGCTCGGTTGATGTTTTCGAAAACGGAGAAAATATCGTTAAAACTGCTTTTGATAAAGGGATAACTCATTTTGATTTGGCAAATAATTACGGCCCAGTTCCAGGATCGGCGGAGACGAATTTTGGTAAAATCCTAAAAAATAATTTTCAAGGCAACTTGCGTGATGAAATCGTAATTTCGACCAAAGCAGGTTATGGCATGTGGGCTGGCCCTTATGGCGATTGGGGTTCTCGTAAATATTTGTTGTCGAGTTTAGACCAAAGTTTGAAACGGATGAATTTAGACTATGTAGATATTTTTTATTCGCATCGGTTTGATCCCGAAACGCCTCTTGAAGAAACCATGATGGCACTCGATTATGCCGTGCGAAGCGGGAAAGCATTGTATGCGGGAATTTCGAATTATAATGCCGAGCAAACTCAAGAAGCTACCGAAATTCTGAAACGATTGGGAACGCCTTGCTTGATTCATCAAGAAAAATACTCGATGTTTGTTCGAAAATGTGAAGCGGGATTACTCGACGTTCTGGAAGAAAAAGGAGTGGGCTGTATTGCTTTTTCGCCATTGGCACAAGGACTTTTGACCGATAAATACCTGAAAGGAATTCCTGAAGATTCTCGAGCACACAATCCAAATGGGCATTTACAACTCGAAGAAATCTCCGAAGAAAAAGTACATAAAATCATTGCCTTGAACGATTTGGCGAAAGCCAGAAACCAATCTTTGGCACAAATGGCTTTGGCTTGGGTGCTCAAAGACAATCGCATCACATCGGTTTTGATTGGGGCGAGTTCTGTAGGGCAATTGAATAATAATATTGAGAGTTTGCAAAATCTGTACTTTTCATCGGATGAATTAGTTGCGATTGAGGCGATTTTAGGGTAAGAAAAAAGGGAGCAAATACAGTATTTGCTCCCTTTTTTCTTTAAAAATAGTAGCTTATTTCAAGCTTATAATCGCGGATATTCCTCCTCCGCTTGCTAGATGAACCGTCATTTTGGTGGTTGAATCTACTGTGATTTTTTCTCTTTTATAATCTACGGCTGCTTTATCGGCATTTAGACCATCTGTAAATACATCAGCTTCGTATGTTTTTCCTTTTTCAAGGAAAGAGAAATCAATTGTAATGTCTCGAGCATCCCAATTGGTGATGGCACCAAGATACCATTTCGTTTCTTTTTTGCGAGCTATTGCTACGAATTTACCAACTTCGCCATCTAGAGCTACCGTTTCATCAAAAGTTGTTGGGATTTTGGCAATAAAATCAGTGCTTTCTTGCTCCTTCATATAGGCAGTTGGACTGTCTGCCAGCATTTGCAAAGGCGCTTCGAATATAGTGTACAAAGCCAGTTGGCGGCAACGGGTACCTTGGCTTTTTGGGTTGGAATGATCGGGTTTGAATTCGCTTTTTGTCGTATTTCGCATCGCACCGGGCGTATAATCCATTGGACCAGCCATCATCCGGATGAACGCAATGGTGCATTCATAACCCGGAACATCGTCGTTAGGAGTCCATTTGCTGTTTTCTAGTCCTTTTACCCCTTCAAAATTAAGAATGTTTGGGAATGTTTTTTGCAAACCAGTAGGTTTATACATTCCATGATAATCTAGCAAAAGTTTATTGGCAGCAGCAATTTTTGCAATTTCGTACAGCGAAGTAACCATTTTGGCATCATCACGATCCATAAAATCTACTTTGAAACCTTTAACCCCTTGATCGGCATAGGTTTTTAGAACAGATTGGGTGTTTTTGGTTAATGAAAACCACGAAGCCCACAAAATAATACCTACCTTTTTTTGTTTTCCGTAGTCAACTAATTCTTTTACATTCAGGGCTTTGTTTAGGTCTAATAAGTTGTCATCGGCACTCCAACCTTCGTCAATGATGACATATTCGAGTTTGTTCGCTGCTGCAAAATCAATGTAATATTTATAGGTTTGGGTATTGATTCCCGCCTTGAAATCGATGTTGTAAATGTTCCAATCGTTCCACCAATCCCAAGCTACTTTGCCGGGTTTTATCCAGCTTGCGTCCCCAATTCGGGATTGTGAAGCCAGTTTTTGAACCATATCGTTATTGGCTAACTCTTTGTCGTTTTCGCTAATAACCACAATGCGCCACGGAAAATTTCGAGTTCCTTTGGTCTGCGAAATATAATCCGCTCTTTTGGTCACAATTCTATTGATGTTGTTGTAGCCACCATTGGCTTCTTCTAGAGGAAATTGGGCAAAATCACCCACAAAACTAGTGCTTTTTGTCGGATTAGGAATCACATACATTCCGGGATAATCCTCGACATCTGCTTCTAGGAAAACGGCTTTTTTATGATTGGAATATTGTGTTAAGAAAGGCAAAAAAGCCAACGCATTGGGCGTGAATTCAGATATTTTTTTGTCCTCATACAAGGCTTCGAATGAGGAAATATAGGGGTCGATTGGGTTTCTTAAATCCCGAACATAAGGCATTAAAGTGTTGTAATCTTGATCGAAATTTAGAACCACTTCCTCGGATTTTACTGTAATGTCCTGCTTCTTTTTGGTGATAAATCGGTACGCTACGCCATCATCAAAAGCGCGGTATTCAATACTATAATCACCTTTGAAATTCAATACCAGTTGGTTATACTTATTCTCGACGGTTTTCTT
Source organism: Flavobacterium restrictum (assembly GCF_007097245.1). GTDB lineage: Bacteria > Bacteroidota > Bacteroidia > Flavobacteriales > Flavobacteriaceae > Flavobacterium > Flavobacterium restrictum. Next base: position 51,634 of record NZ_VJZT01000003.1, read on the forward strand.
TTTGTAAATAGGCGTTTCAAATGTGGTATGAATACTTTCTTTCTTGGTGTTTAAAAGTATTGGATTTTTACCCAAAATTTCGGCTTCATTTAGGGTCATAGCCATTGGCGAAGCCATCAAAATATTGCTTTTTTCGGCAGTAATAGCCCACGTTATTTTGTCCGAAAGTGCGATGCTAATTTCGATTTTTCCGTTGGGAGAAAGCAATTGAAAATTTTGTTTCTTTTGCGAAAAAGCATTGGTAACAAGCAACAAGGCTAGGAGTAAAAGGGTTGTTTTTTTCATAAGGGATAGTTTAGAAACTTAAATGTATGTATTTCTATTTTAATTCCAAATTGAATTTTTTTACAATCTCCAAAGTCGATTTATCCGATGAAAAAACAGAGTTCAAGCCCTGTGGTTCCTGCGGTGGATCCGTAGTCAAAGGGTCTCCGGGATTCCATTTTCCGTCTTTGTTAACCGCTTTTCCTTCGCCACCAAAACCCCAAAAATTAGCAGCTTGCAAGGCACCTTTTTTGGCAACACTTTCTGCAACTCGGCTAAAAATATAGTTATAAAAAATATCCCTATTGCTTATTGCTGCTGTGGCAACCAACGCTTCGTTCTCTCTAGGTAGACCAAATTCCTCAATAATAATTGGTCTTTTCAAATGATTGGCAACCGCAACATGCTCATCGATATATTTCCCAGCATTTTCTAGCGTTGTTGGCAAGGTTTTTTCGGCATTATCGGCCTTAAACCAATTCCAGTTTTTAGGCCAAATGTGCATGGTTAAGTAATCTATATTTTTATTGGCATGCGTTTTCTCGTAGGTTTCCATGTTGTCATTGGAACTGTTTCTGCCTTCGGAACCCGTCGAAATCAAATGGTTTTTGTCTAAACGATCCATTAAGTTGACTATATTGTTAAGCCAAATCGTGAATTTCCCTTCGTTTTCGGGTGTGAAACTACGGGGTTCATTCCCCACTTGCCACGCCATAATGGTATTGTCTTGGGTATATTTTCTTTTGGTGTAGGCATTAGTTCTGCTCATAATAAATTTCACATCAGCATTCAAAGCTTCCATACACGATTCGCAACTATAGAACTTGGCGGTATATTCCATGAACTGCGGCCAGGTATTAGGCGGAATCGCAGGAACGGGAATCGCACCTTTGCCGCTCCATTCTAGATATTGTGACATTCCGCCAGACCATTCCCAGTTATTGGTCAAGTACAACACGGCATACATCTTGCGTTTGCCCATCTCGGCAATCAAAAAATCCAAGCCATCCAGTAAATCTTGATCGTATTTTCCTTGCTCGTATTGCAAAGCGGGGCGAACGGTATAATCGTATTTTCCGCCATCGGCACCTACTAAAATTCGCAGGTTATCAATACCATTTTTGCGCATTACATCCAGCTCCCGAAGCAATCTCTTGCGGTCACCCACTTTCTTGGAAGCCAGTAAACTTCCGTACCAATAATTGGTTCCAATGTACGCATACGGTTTGTCCCCTTTAAAGAATTGAGTTCCTTTTACCGTAATTCTGGGTTGTTGTTTTTGTGAGAAACCCACATTTGCACTAAAAAGACAGAGCAATACACCCGCTATGGCAATTGATTTTTTCATATAATTTGTTTTTTTAATTTTTTACACCTTGGTTATCAGGCAATGTCATTAAGTTAAGAGATTTTCGATTGAAGATTAATGATTTTTGATTTCAGATTTGGTGTTAGTAAACAAAAAATTGTCGATTTTGAAGGTCTCGGACATCTGAAATCAAAAATCATTAATCAAAAATCTACAATCAAATTTATTGATTTTCCCTTAACTTAATAACAATGGGTTATTAGGAGCTATTTCCTGCTATTCGTTACAAGTCCTCACCCCAAAAGCAAAGTTTCTAAACGGTAAAAGGAGCTTCCTCTGGTCGCTCTTTTACCGCAAGAAACTTTTGCTTTTGGGTCTCCGGGCTTTTCACTCCTATCAGGGCTAGGGCATTGGGACGGATTTAGAAACTATTTTTTATTTAGGCAAAACATACATACTTGGCAGCGTATTTACGAGAGCAGATTTGGTTTTTGTAGCAAAATCTTTAAAATCTTGCGCATTAGCGGCAGTAGGAGTAGGCACATAGTAATTATTTCCGCCATTGTTCCAAAACATGACATAACTAATTTCGATACTATTTGCTGTCAAAGCATTGTATAAATAAGTAGAAAACCATCCTGAAACCGCTGTTTTTGTAGCTGTTACTTCGTAGCCCGTTTCGGTCATAGCAGCTATTTTTACTTTGGTTTTAGCCAAATCAGAAACCATTTTCAACTTTGCATTTGCTCTGTCAGACCCTGCTTGTCCTTGGTTGTTTAGATCGCCATAATTGTCCATTCCCAGAACATCTATATAGGCATCGCCTGGATAGCGACTCAAATAATTTGCCGAAGTCGTATAGGAATTATCAGGAGAAAAAGCATATAGAATGTTATGAACCCCTTTAGTATCTCTCAAATAAGTTACCGTAAATTGATATACCGCTTTGTAGTCCTCGGCCGAACAAAAGCTTGCTCCCCACCAAAACCAACTGCCATCAAACTCATGGAATGGTCTAAAAATGATTGGAATCAATTCGCCATTAGCTCCTTTTAAATTAGAAACTACGCTGGCCACTTTGTCTAGTTTGGTTTTGTACCACGCATGGTTTGTCCCACCAGGCAAAATACTCTTGAAAGCAGTTGCTTTTTGTTCCTCGGTTAAGTCTGCGGCATAAAAACTATCTTCTTTATTGGGTTCTCTCAAATGCCAACAAAAGGTGTTGATCATTCCGTTGCTGTAGGCAAGTTTTGCATCATCAAGAGTCTTTTTTTCTTGTTGGTAAAACCAATTGTTGCTTTGACCATTATTATTTTTATCCGTAATGAACATAAAATCCGAACCCATAAGTGCGGGGTCAAAACCAGTTGTTTTCTTGATGTCAGATAATCCTGTGGCATCCTTATAAAACCCACTATAAGCGGCTTGTTGTCCAATGGCGAACTTGGTTTTGGCAAGCTTTTTTAAATTATAAAACAAAGCCACCGTCTCTGTCGTAGCAGCTGGATCGACCATATATGTTTTTACGTTTTGGGTTGTAAGCGCATCAGTAACAACAACGGGAACTGGATTGGGATCTATGACTAGGGTTTCGTCTTCTTTACTTTTGGAACAACTAGCAATTACCACAGCAATACTGGCAATTATAAATTTTGTATATTGAATTTTCATTTTTTTGGAGGTTTAATTTTAGATTTAAATTTTATTGGTTGTCCATTTTTATTTGAATGTCATCCGCTACCAGTGTTCCGGTGCAGGCGCTCAAAGCAAGTATGATTCTAAATTTTTTGGTACCATCAGGAATGGGAATGTTTTTTTTGAAGTATGTCCAATCCGTTGTTCCTGTAACCGTTCCCACGAGTTGGTCGTCACTTGTTTTTATTTTCCCGTCTCTAGTTAACTCGATAATAAACATGCCGTTGTTCCAAGGATCTTTGCCTTGTTTGATGTCTTTGGCTTTAAGCCAACCCGAAATTTCGATTGTTTTTGTTCCTGCTGGCACATCGGCAGTTTGGTCGATTGCCGTCCATTCCGCAACGGTTGCCGTTATCGTTACCGCTGCATTTCCTGCTTTTTGGTCAGTAGTAAGGACAATTCCTGTTCCGTTCCAGTTTTGTAACCCGGCTTCAAAACTGGCGTTTACAAAAGGTTTTGGTATGGCTTCTTGCGCGATTGCTTCGGCTTGCATGATTTTGTTATATTCGTCCTCGGTAACGGTTACTGCTTTGATTTCGTCAAAAAATACAATGCCAGGCGTACTTTGTAAGGCGATTAGCATTTTGATTTTTTTGGCACCTTGGGGTACAAGAATAAGTTTTGAATACAATTTCCAATCTGCAGTTCCTTTGACTTGGGCAATGTTTTCGGAAACAATTTGCTTGTCGGCACCGTTTAGGAATTCGGCGTTAACAATGCCAGCACCATAGCTTTCGCCACCTTGTATGGCATCTCCTTTGACATAAGCGCTAAAGGCAATGGCATAGGTTCCTTTTGGAATGTTTATTTTTTGATCGGCACCTTTCCATTCTTTACCTACATATTGTACAATCATACAGGATCCGGCACCTACTTTCTTGACAACCCCATTTTGATTCAAGTTATCTGCCCACCAACCATCGGTGTTTTGATCAAAACCACCGTTAATGACTAGGTTTTTTTGAGCAAAAGTAAGCGAAGTGCTCATTGCGATTAGGATGTATAAAAGTGTTTTCATAGGGTTTGGATTGTGTTAAAAAAGGAGGAAGGCAGTATTAATTTGGAATGCGCTGAATCAATTCGATGCAAGCTCTACTGTTGTGATAGGGACATTTCCAAAAACCGGCTTTGTCTTTATCCATTTTGGAATAATCATCGTTTATGCCCCAAAACCATTCGCCGTTTTGGGTGTCTAGGATGTGGTTTTGTATAAATTCCCAATTTTTAAAAACAATATCCAAATAGTCTTGATTTCCAGAAAGCTCCCAAGCATTGAAGTACCCAATTAGTAATTCAGCTTGTGGCCACGAGTGTTTTTCGGCCATCATTTGGTTGGTTTCTGGGTCAAATTCATACCACAATCCACCATCAGTGTCGATTCCCTCCTTGGTCGCATTAGCAATTAGAAGGGCATGTTTTTTATACCGTGCTATTAAATTTTCGTCGCCTACAATTTGGGCACATTGGAGTAGGAGCCAAGCTGCTTCTATGTCATGACCGTATGAGATTACATCCTTTTTTTCGACCCAATTTTCGTCAAAAAACAAGTGTAAATGTCCCGTTTCTTCATTCATAAAATGCACATCGATGGTGGTAAGCAACTCGACGATGTCGTTTTTCAAGCTTTCGTCCTGCCATACTTTGTACAAATTGGCATAGCCTTCTACAATATGCAAATGCGTATTCATTGTTTTCTTTTCGTTGGCATCTTTTTCGCTCAAACGCAAATCCTCGATGGGTTGCCAATCTCTAGTAAATGCTTCTAGATAGCCTTTGTTTACAGGATCATAACTGTGTTCTTGTATTTTTTGGTACAAATGAATGGCTATTTTTAATGCGGATGTGTCATTAGAAATAGCATAATATTCAGCCATGCCGTAGATGATAAATCCTAAAGCATAGATTTGGTTTTTGGTATCTTTTGGAAATCCATCATGCGTTAGACTCCAATAAAAACCACCAAATTGTGTGTCATAAAAATTCGTTTTGATGTATTGAAACGCTCTTTTTGCGATTGCCTTTTGGTTTTCGTCCTTTGTAATTTGGAACGAAGCCGCAAAAGCCCATAAAATTCTGGCGTGCATGACAGCCCCTTTTTCGGCGGTTGTATTTACGTGATTATTACAATCGATTTGACCTATAAAACCGCCATTTTCTAAATCCAATGTATGGTTTGACCAATACGAAATAATCGCATTAAGTTCAGCTGTGAGCTCGGTTTTAAGTGTTTTTAATGGTGTTGTCATGCTTTAAATTATACTGTTTTTTTATTTTTTTCTACTTGTTCGATAATCGTATTTACCGATCCAGCAGAGGTAAAAGTATCTTCGGGAGAGTTCGTTACATAATCTACTAATTGCGCTACCGAAGAAACGGCAACATGCATACGAGTATCCGAGGAAGCGTAATAAATAAATACGGTACCGTCATTGTCTTCGATCCAACCGTTTGAGAACAACACATTGGATACATCACCAATGCGCTCTAAACCTTCGGGAGCCATAAAATGTCCTGCTGGTAAATGGGTAACTTTTGAAATATCATACAAGTCCGTCATGAACATATATAAAGTGTAGCGTAGTCCGGCAGCCGTGTTTCGAACTCCGTGGGCTAGGTGCAACCAACCTTTATTGGTTTTTATAGGAGCGGGGCCTAGTCCGTTTTTCAATTCATAAACGGTATGGTATTGTTTGCCATAAATGATTCTTTCATCATTTACAACGGGATTGGTCATGTCAATAATAAATCCTAATCCAATGCCGCCACCATTGCCTACATCGATAAATCCATCTTGCGGACGCGTGTAAATAGCATATTTTCCGTCAACAAATTCGGGATGCAAGACTACATTGCGTTGTTGTCCCGTATTCGAAATTAGGTCAGGAAGGCGTTCCCAGTGGATTAAATCTTTGGTGCGCACAATTCCAGCATTTGCAATAGCGGTACTGGTATCTCCTTTTGGCGCTTTTGGATCTTTTCTTTCGGTGCAAAAAATACCGTAAATCCAGCCATCTTCATGGTTTATTAAGCGCATATCATATACGTTCGTATCGGCTTCTTCGGTTTGTGGAATTACGCACGGTTTGTCCCAAAACTTAAAATTATCGACACCATTAGGACTTTCGGCAATAGCAAAAAACGATTTTCTATCGGCACCTTCTACACGAGCAACTAGAATGTAGGAAGCTCCCCATTTCATTGCGCCAGCATTGAAGGTGGCGTTAATGCCTATTCGTTCCAAAAGCAATGGATTTGTTTCTGGGTTGAAATCATATCGCCATTCTAAAGGGGCATGTTCTCCGGTTAAAATAGGATTTTTATAACGGGTATAAATTCCATTTCCTACGGTATTTTGAGGTTCGTTTTTTCGGGCTAATAAAGCATTGAATTGGTGTTGAAGTTCCAACTTTCTTTTTTCTAAATCCGTATTCATTTCTTGTGTATTCATAATTAAGAGTTCTAGTAAGGCGTATTATTTTATTAAATTTCTTTTGGTATTCAGTTCTTCTTCTATAGTTTGCAATTTGGATTCGGTAAGCGGGTAGAAAAGTATAAATACTACTGATAGTACAGCTGCCACCGCAGGTAGTAGGCTCAACATCAATTGAATTCCGTGTTGGGTAACGGCAGTTTGCTCGATATTTGCCTGAAATCCGTAGTATCCTAACAGCCATCCTGTTGCAGCACCACCTATAGTCCAGCCAAATTTTTGAGACATAGACGATGCCGAAAAGATAAGTCCAGTAGCTCTTCGGCCTTGTTTCCATTCCGAGTAATCCGCACTATCCGCATACATGGACCAAATTAAAGGGAATACACAGCCTGCGCAAATGCTGATTAAAACTTGGAAAGCCATGATGAGTACCACATCTCCTTTTCCGAAAAAATAGAAAACAACACTTAAAATTGCGGCTAAAGTCATGGCTCCAAAAAAAGTATTTTTTTTACCAATTTTATTCGCAATGGGCGTGGCTATTATAACTCCAATAATGTTTGCTGCTTGTCCTAAAACTAAATAGAGCGAAGTAGGCGTCATGGCAAAATTTTCGCCAAAAAGCGTAAAACTATAATTAACGGTACTGCTCACGTAGTATTTAAAATAATAAACAGCAGCTCCATCCCGAATAGAATTGAAAATTAAAGCACCCACTCCAGCACCCAAAAGAATCCACCAAGGTTTGTTTTTTAAGAGGTCATTCAAATCCTCTTTTAAATTTGGTTTTTCGTCATTGATAGGTTCTACTCGCTCTTTGGTCAAGAAAAAACAAGCCCAAAAGAATAAAGTGGTAATAACTCCAAATACGATTATGGTATACAACCAGCCCGTTTTTGAGTTTAAACTTCCTCCAAAATGAGTAACAAGTGGCTCTATTAACCAAAGCGCCAGTAGGCTTCCGCCAAAGGCAAAAACCATGCGATACGAGGAAAGCGTTGTACGTTCTTTCCTGTCCGATGACATTACGCCAAGTAACGATGCATAAGGCACATTAATGATAGAGTACACCATCATCATGAGTGAATAGGTTACGTAGGCATATATTATTTTCCCTTTTTCGTCAAAATCTGGGGTGTAAAAAGTCAATATTCCGATTAATGCAAAAGGTATGGCAGTCCATAATAAATAGGGTCTAAATTTTCCCCAACGGGTCTTGGTACGATCCGCAATAATGCCAACTAATGGGTCAAAACAAGAGTCCCAAATACGGGTTACCAGAAACATAGTTCCCACCACAGCAGGGGCTAACCCAAATACATCGGTATAAAAAAACATAAGATACATGCTGAATATTTTCCAAAACATGGATGAGGCTGCGTCGCCTAATCCGTATCCTACTTTTTCTTTTAAGCTTATTTTTTCATTCATTTTTTAATTGGTTTTAGGTTTTTGGTTGTTAGTTTTTTTTATAGAGATGGGCTTTGGCAGCTTCTTTTTCAAAAAGAGTTTTTGGAAGTTGGTAGAAATTTACAAAATCTTTTTCGCTTATTTGTCCCGTGTACGGCGCATAGTAGTGCATTTTTTGCTCTTTTTCTTGCCATCCAAAATTTCTCCAAAGCAGAACATACGAAATTTTGTAATCGCCAATTGCTTTTAGCAATGTATCCGTCCACCATTGTGCATACGGAATTCCTTCATAGCCCGCTTCGGCAAAAGCAATTAATTTATGTTGTTCGTGGGCAATTTCATCGATAATTTTAAATTGTGATTGGCACTCGTCTATAAAAGAAGTACTTTTTGTAGGATCGTTGTACTGGTAATTGTCAAAACTCAAAACATCAGCAAATTCAGTACCTGGATAGTTTTCTAGAAAAACTTCTCTGGTCTTAAAACCTCCAGTATTGTAGACGTAAATTAAGTTGTGAACCCCTTTTTTTTGCAAATAGGCGAATGAAAATTTCCATAAAGTTTTAAATTCTTCCGAGGTGCAGTTTTCTTTTCCCCACCAAAACCAGCCTCCGGTCAATTCATGAAAAGGGCGGTATAAAACAGGAATTGCTTTTCCTTTGGCGTCTTTTAAGGACAATAAAAAAGCCGCTTCTTTGTCCAGCCAAGTTTTGAATGTAGCATGATTTTCGCCACCAGGCAAAATGCTTGCTAGCGATTTAGTACTGTTGTCCCAAGCTGTTTTTCCAGTCATGGGATTGTTGAGGTGCCAACTGATGGTGTTAATACCGCCTCTTTTTTGAACCGCAATGATGTATTGTCTTATTTTGTCAAAAGGAACGCCGTCAAGATTTGTTTTGGAGTCGTTTTCAATACCGCCTAAATCCCATCCGTATAGGGCTGGAAAATCACCTACAACATCTTTTACATCGCTTCTTCCGTCCTCATATTTCCAGTTCACACCGTAGGCTAAATCATCTTGATGCCCAAATAAGAATCCTTTTTGGGTTAATTTATTCAAATTTTGGTATAAAATTTTGGTTTCAGAAGTCGCTTTTTTGTCGGATAAAGTTAATTTAGTATCAACACGTTGTGCTGTTAACGAAAATGAGCTTCCCAGGACAAAAGAAGTAAGTAGTACCGCAATGGTTTTTTTCATGTATGAAGTTGTTTAGGTATGAGGTGTTTTTTTAGTTGAATTTTGTTTTGTTGGTTTTGTAAAACCGAAATCTCACATTTTATTTTTTTGTTAATTTCATTATTAAAAGTATAAAATTTATAGTGATAAAAAATGATTTGTGTTTATTAAGACAACTGTTTTTATAAAATCAATAATTCTATTTTTCAAAGATAATTGTAAGCCTTCTTCTTATTTAGTATTATATTATCAATTATATATCATATTATTGCAAAAAAAAATACGATATGAGCAATTTGAAAAATTTTTATAGAGAAATAGCTCCGTTGTCTTCCGGAGATAGTTTTTTGGTGTTTGATAGAGTCAAGGATAATTTTGATTTTCCAGTGCATTATCATCCTGAATTTGAAATTAATTTCATTAAAAATGGACAAGGAGTTAAGCGTGTTGTTGGCGATAATATTGAGGAAATTGGGGATATAGAGCTGGTTTTGGTTGGGCCAAATCTCTATCACGGCTGGGAATTGAATAAATGTAAAAACAAGGAAATTCATGAAATAACCATACAATTTCATAACGATTTGTTTCATGATTCGTTATTGTCTAGACGAATTATGGCACCAATCAAGGAAATGTTTAATCGCTCGATACATGGTATTTTATTTTCAAAAAAAACAGCCGAAGAGCTTTATGACCGCCTAATTAAAATTTCAAAATTAGACGGAATGGATTATTTCTTGGAAATAATTTCTATCTTGTATGACTTGGCTAATTCTAGAAATCAAAGGCTATTGTCAACATTTACAGTTGATTACGATACGTTTGATGATTATGACAAAATGAAATTAGTCTATGATTATGTACAAAAAAACTTTGCCGAAAAAATAACACTCGAAGATGTTTCAAATGTGGCTAGTATGTCTAGTATTTCCTTCAATCGCTTTATCAAAAAACGTACTGGTAAGACATTTGTCAATTATATTAATGATATTAGAATTGGATATTCGGCTAGGTGGCTGGTAGAGAAAGACTTAAGTATATCTGAAATTGCTTTTCGCTCTGGTTTTAATAATATAGCCAACTTTAATAGAAGTTTTAAAGCCATTAAAAAACGAACTCCAAGCCAGTACCGTGATGATTTTTCGGGGCTAAAACGAATTTTATAATCCTTCCCTTTTTTTATAAAAAAGATACGAAATCGATTGAAACCCTTATGAGTATTGACTTCGCAATTGTTGTTATCGTAGTGTTTTGCTGTTTTTTTTATACATCTACTAATTTTTGGTTATTAATATTGAGTATGTCGCATGTGACATTGCGTTAAAGTAAAAATATTATCAATAAATGATATAATACTATTACTATACTGTTTTGTTGTGTTATAAATTTGTTAATTATAAACCAACTTAATTAATACCTATTTAACTTTTGATTTTTCATAGTCAGAAATTAATAAACTTAACTAACTAAACATTTATTATGAAAAAACTATTGTCTAATTTAACGCATTGGAAAGGCAATTTGAGAGCATTTCCGTTATTGTGTTTTTTATTACTAGCAAGCAATTTTATTGCTGCGCAAATCAAGGTTCAAGGTGTTGTTTCCGATCCAAATGGAATGACAATACCAGGTGTAAATATATTAGTAGTAGGGTCGAAAGAATCCGTGTCGACTACTATTGATGGGAAATATGAAATTGTTGTCCCAGCAAATGCCACTTTATTGTTTTCTTTTGTGGGATATGTTTCTCAAAAAGTTGCGGTAAAAGGTGCTACTAAACTTAATGTAACCCTAAAATCAGCTACCGAGGATTTAAAGGAAGTTGTTGTAAACGTAGGGTACGGAACTCAAAAGAAAAAAGACGTAAACAGTGCTATTTCAAGTATTAAAAGCAAGGATTTAGGAGATTCTCCTCAAGTAACTTTGGATCAAATGATGCAAGGAAGGGCAGCTGGGGTTACTGTTACCAATAATTCTGGACAACCTGGCGGGGATGTATCGGTAAAAATACGAGGTACAACTTCAATTGGAGGGACTAATGAACCTTTGTATGTAATTGATGGTATTCCCATTTCTGGAGATGCCACTAATTCATCTACAAGCGGGAGACCTTTGGCTGGAGCATATACTGGTTCCAATGCTGCAAGTGTTACCGTGAGTCCGTTATCCTTGATAAATCCTAATGATATTGAGACAATGGATATCCTTAAGGACGCATCAGCTACTGCAATTTATGGTTCTAGAGGGGCAAATGGTGTGGTTGTAATTACAACTAAATCAGGAAAAAAAGGCACTGGAAAATTAACCTACGATACGTATGTTGCCTCACAAGACCAAGCTAAATTGTTGGATGTGATGAATTTAAGACAATTTGCTACGCAACAAAATGCGTTGGCATTGCAAACTGGTAGAACGGATGCTTTACGTGCTGAGTTTGCAAAACCAGAGTTGTTGGGCGAAGGGACAAATTGGCAAAAAGAAATTTATAAAACAGGAGTATTAATGAGTCATCAATTGTCTTTTTCGGGAGCCAAAGATGGGATGAGTTACTACGTTTCTGGGGGGTATATTAATCAAGAAGGAACTGTCATCGGGTCTCGATACAAGCGGTACAACTTCAAAACCAATTTAGATACAAAAGTAAAAGAATGGTTGAAAATGGGTGTAAATATTTCAACGGGTATTTCTAATGAGGACATTACACTCAACGGATCGTCAAATGGAATTGTAAGTACTTCAATACTAGGAAGTCCAGATGTTGCCGTGAGAAACACAGATGGAACGTATGCTGGGCCACCTCCATCAGTAGCTGGACGTCCAAGTTATAACTTTATAAACCCAGTTGCAGCCGCATTTCTTAAGACCAATAATCTTATCCGAAAAAGCTTCATGGGTAATTTTTATTCCGAAGCAAAGTTAGCCAAAGGGTTAGAATACCGTTTTGAATTTGGAGGTAGCACTGAAATTAGTACTAACGAGGAGTTTAATCCTACCTATAAATGGGGCGCTTCTACTAATGAGCACGCAAGTCTTATTGAGAGAAATCAAAGTTGGTATAGTTTAAACATCAAAAACTTACTTACATATAAATTGACTTTAGGAAAAAGTAATTTTAATTTATTAGCGGGTCAGGAAGCCAATGATTCTCATTGGGAAGGAAGTGCCGTTGGGGTAAGTGACTTTTTGTCGAATGATTTGACGACGATATCTCTTGGTGATAAAGCTTCATTAGTTTATGGGGATTATAAAGGGAGTGCCGCTTTGTATTCTTATTTTGGAAGATTAGTTTATGATTTTGACGGGAAATATGGGTTGAACGCAACCATGAGAGCTGACGGTAGTTCTAAATTTGCCGAAGGGCATAAATGGGGTTATTTTCCAGCAGTTTCGGTTTCTTGGAAATTATCTAATGAATCCTTTATGGAAAACACCAAACAATATATTGACAATATCAAGTTTAGATTAGGATACGGAGAGACTGGAAATCAAAACATTGGTGGTGGTGCTTACTTGTCTAATATTAGAAAACTGGGTACTTTTGAAGGAAATGGATTCTTGGCTGATAATATTTCTAATCCAGCATTGCAATGGGAAACCTCAAAACAAGTAAACCTTGGTTTGGATTTTACACTGTTTGATTCAAAATTATCTTCAACAATCGACGTATACCGAAAAAAATCAGAAGGGTTTTTATACAAATTGCCTTTACCTATGTATTTGACCGGTTTAGAGTCCTACCAAGGCGGAATAAATGCTCCTATGTCTAATGTGGGAAGCATGGAAAACAAAGGAATTGATATTACATTGACGTATGCTAATAAATTTGGTAGTGATTTCTCTTGGAACTCCACCTTAATTTTTTCTAAATACGTAAATAAATTATTAGAAATTACCAATGGACTTAATCTACAAAGAGAAGCTACGCTTACTTCAAATGATGCAAAAACAGTTACAAATACTGTTGTAGGACAACCAATTGGTCAGTTTTATGGATTACAATCTTTAGGATTAATTCGTACCGAAGCACAATTGGCATCGGCACCAATTCCGCATCTTGGAACCAAAGACGAACCAAGTCAACTGGGGGATGTTTTGTATAAAGATCAAGATGGCGATGGTAAGATAACGAATAAAGATTATGTGAGTATGGGGAATCCTCATCCTGATTTTACTTACGGTTTTACTAATAGTTTTAAATACAAAACATTTGAATTGTCTGTAATGCTACAAGGTTCTCAAGGAAATAAAATTTTGAATTTAACTAGAAGAGCAGGAACAACAAACTCACAATTATATCAAAATCAATTGGCCGAAGCTGCTGATTTTTGGACTCCGGATAACATTAATGCCAAATATCCAAGACCAATTCTTGACGCCAAAGGGCATGCAAATATGGTTATATCAGATCGTTATGTTGAGGATGGTTCTTATTTAAGAATTCAAAATATAACATTCGCTTACTCCTTGCCATCGGAATTGGTGGCCAAAGCTAAATTATCTAAAGTGAGACTTTACACAGGGATTCAGAACTTATATACATTTACGAAATACTCTGGTTATGATCCAGAGGTAGGTTCTTTAAACCAAGATGCGTTACTTTCAGGAGTTGATAATGGACGTTATCCTTCTCCAAGGACTTTTACATTAGGTTTAAATGTTGAATTTTAAAAATAAAACAAAATGAAAAAAAATAGTATAAATATAAAAAGAGCAATCTTATTTTTTGTCCTTGCATTATCGACTTCCTGCTCAAAGGATTTTCTAGATCGTCCTTCGGAAGATGGATTTGATACCTCCAATTTTTATTCCTCGGATGAGCAAGTCGTTCGTTCTACCTCTGCTTTGTACGGAAAAATTTGGGCACCATTTTTTACTAAATGTTTCTATGCACTTTCAGAGGTGTCTTCTGGAAATTTATATGCTGGTGATGACGGAACAGAATTAATTAAGTTTCAAGCCTCGTCAGAAAGTCCTTTGTTGTTAAACCCTTGGGGAACTTGTTTTGGTGTTGTAGCACAATCGAATAACTTAATAAACACTCTTAAAGCTTCAGTTGGGCCAAATGTTTCGCAACCTGTTCTTGAAAATACCCTTGCCGAAGCCCACTTTATGCGTGCTATTGCCTATTTTTATTTAGTAAGAATATGGGGTCCAGTACCAATTATTGAGAATGGTTTGGATTATGTAACCAACCCAAATATCAATAACAATAGAGTTGAAGATGTTTATACACTAATCGAAAAAGATTTGCAATACGCAGCAGATAATCTTCATACAAAAGTAAGAGGAGCTAATTATTCTCAAAACATTAGAGTTTCAAGTGGTTCAGCCAAAGCTTTTTTGGCCAAAATATATTTGTACCGTAAAGAATATGCTAAAGCAAAAGCCTTATCAGAAGAAGTAATCAACAGCGGTGAGTTCAAATTGATGGCTAATTACGGGGATCTTTTTAGAATTAAAAATAATAACAATGAGGAATCTATTTTTTCTTGGCAATGGATTGCTGATGGAGGCTACCAAGATGCAAATTTTTCAAATGTTCAATATGGTCCTGATGTACTGAATGAAGTAAGTTATGGTGCTACTTATATCCCGTCAAAAGATATCATAAAAGCTTTTGAAACTGGCGATAAACGCAAAAGAGAGAGTATCATGACGGATGGGGATTATTATCCTGAATTGACCCATGATGGTGGCGTTGGTTTTACGTGTTCAAAAGCCAATGGTTTTCTTGATGCAACGGGCGCCTTGGTAAAAAAATATGTGGTAGGCAAAATATCTGCCGAGACTGGAGCACAAGATGCTTGGGGTGGTACCAATTCCTGTAACTATATCATGCGTTACTCTGATTTGTTGTTAATTCATGCCGAAGCTATTATGGCTGGAAGTGCGGAGACGACAGATGCTGCGGCTTTGGTTTCTTTCAATCAAGTTAGAAATAGAGCTGGATTACCCTCCAAAACCAAAATTACGCATGCCGATATGATGCAAGAACGAAGAGTTGAACTCGCTTTTGAAGGAGAATATTGGTATGATTTAGGGCGTTTGCCAGCAGCCGAAGCAATCTCGATAATGTCAAAACAAGATAGAAGTGCCTATTCTAAAACACCTGCTTACTACACGCCAACCGAAACGGATCTTATCTATCCTAAACCAAGTAACGATGTAAACAAAAATCCAAAACTTAACGAGCCACCAGTTCCTTATGTTTTTAAATAATTAATCTAAATAAACAAAATATTATGAAAAAATTAAATTTTTCACATTTGCGGAGCTTCCTTGCAATAGCTTCCTTGTTCTTGATAAGTTGCCTTGCGTCATGTAACAATACAGATGATAGCGCATCGACTACGACAACAATTGAGAGTGTTAATACAGCATTAAACACACCTACTGATGGATCACCTGTACAAATTGACGTACCTACCCAAACTGGACTTCCTAATAATACCTATTTTATAAAAGGAACTGGATTCTTGACGCTTCAAAAAGTATATTTCAATGGAGTGGAGAGTTATTTTAACCCAACACTAGTTACGGATACCGTAATTGTGATCACAATTGATCAAGATACCCCTTATGAAAATGTATCTAGTGAGTTGAAAGTGGTTACAAAAAATGGTACAGCAACATATCATTTTGTGATTGCACCCCCAGCACCAGTTTTAACAAGAGGATTTAGCCCAGTAAATGCAGCTGATGGTTCTACAATGACTATTTATGGGGACTTCTTTCTAGATCCAATTGTTACTTTTGGAACAATTCCTGCTACCGTAATTTCATCCACTTTGACCGAAATTAAAGTTAAAGTTCCAGTAGGTGCCGATAAACAGTTAGTATCAGTAAAAACTATATCAGGAACAGCAACCTCTACGTATGCTGTTGGTACTGCAATTTTTGATGAGGTTGGTTTTTATGGTCTTGATTTTCCTAGTTGGAACAATCATACAATTGTATCGGACGAAAAAGCAGATCAGGGGCTCGTTTACATCAAAAAGAAAATGGATGCTTGGGGCAACATACAAGGAAACTGGGGTTGGTATGATAAAATTGCCGATTATAAAGGAATAAGATTCTCGATAAAAGCAGAAAGTTCGGGTAAGTTAAGGTTGATTTTTAATGGTGGTTGGAGTGATGATGTTGCACCAGAATTGGATGTTACTACTGAATGGACAACCTATGAATTCACGTGGGAACAGTTACAGAATGCAACAAGAGTTCAAAATATTTCATTTAAAAACACCTCAAAAAGTGGAAATGATGGTATTGAAAATACTTTTTACATAGACAATATAGGATTTGTTTTGAAAAAATAATTTTTGTTTTTTTTGAGTTAGTTTTAAGAAATTCCCTAATCTGAGCAATTAGGGAATTCTTTTTTATAGCTATTTCAGTTGGTTTAAGGTGAAATTCTTTGCCGTAAATTAACTGTTGTTATAGTTCGTGGATTGTAAAGGATGTATTTCTTCCCCAAGAAAAGAATGCTTCAGCAAGGGTGTTTCAAAATAAAATAATAGCAACAATTGAAAAAAAAGTATCACTATCTTTAGTTACTATTCACTATTCTTGTAGGTTGAACAATTCATTAGCTCGTTAAAAATCATTAAATGAAAAATTCCCATAAAAACCTTTTCTTATTCCTTATATTCTTTAGTTGCTGCCTATCCGTTTTTTCGCAATCCAATACCAAGAACCGCGAACACATTTCCATCGACAAAAATTGGCAATTTGCCTTCGGACATCCCTTTGATACCGCCAAAGATTTCGGGACAGGAACGGGTTATTTCTCCTATCTGGCCAAAACTACTTATGGCGATGGAGCATCGGCAACCGATTTTGACGATCGCTCTTGGCGAAAACTCGATTTGCCACACGATTGGGCTGTCGAGCAAGGTTTTAGCGAAAAAGCCAGTTACAGTCACGGTTTCAAAAACATAGGAAGACCCTTTCCAGAAACCAGCATTGGCTGGTACCGAAAAAAAATAAACATTCCCGAAGCCGATTTAGGGCGTAGAATCCACATTGCCTTTGATGGTGTTTTTCGCAATTCAAATGTTTGGTTCAACGGGCATTATCTGGGCAATAATCCATCGGGATATTTGGGTTTTGAATACGACGTAACCGATTATATCAACTATGGAGGCCAAAATACCATCGCCGTTCGAGTCGATGCGATGATGGAAGAAGGCTGGTTTTACGAAGGTGCCGGTATTTATCGCCACGTTTGGATCAACAAAACCAATGCGTTGCACGTTCCCGCAGACGGAACTTTTGTAACCTCCAAAATCACTAAAAACACGGCTCAACTAACTTCAAAAGTTTCAGTGATTAACGAAGGTACTAAAACTCAAAATTTCAAAATCGTTCAAACTGTTTTGGATGCAACAGGAAAACCAATCGCCACAGCCACTATCGATAATCTGAATTTGCGACCAATGGAAACCAAAGAATTTGAAGCAGAATTAACCGTTGCCAATCCAAATTTGTGGTCGGTCAATACGCCGTATTTGCATAAAATGGTAACCAATATTTATTCAGGAACAGCACTAACCGACACCCAAACCACCACTTTCGGAATCCGAAGCCTGCGTTTTGATGCCAACGAAGGTTTTTTTCTGAACGGAAAACATATTAAAATAAAAGGAACCAATAATCATCAAGACCACGCAGGTGTTGGGGCTGCAATGCCCGATGGTTTGCAAGATTTTAGAATTTCCACTTTAAAATCTTTTGGGTCTAATGCTTACAGATGTTCGCATAACCCGCCCACTCCGGAGCTTTTGGATGCCTGCGACCGCCTAGGAATGCTAGTCATTGACGAAACCAGATCGATGGGAATCACAAACACCCAACTAGGAGAATTAAAACGAATGATGCTTCGAGACAGGAACCATCCAAGTATCATCAGTTGGTCTATCGCCAACGAAGAATGGGGAGTTGAAGGGAATATCATTGGGGCTAGAATGGCACGAACTATGCAGGATTATGCCAAAACCATCGACACCACCCGTGGAATTACAGCCGGAATTAGCGGCAATTGGGACAACGGAATTGCCACTGCCGTAGATGTTGTGGGCTACAATTACATCAAACACGGCGGTAAGGAAACCACCGACAAGCACCACCGTGAATTCCCGAATCTGGCCAGTTGGGGAACCGAGGAAGGTTCGACTTTTGCCACCCGAGGTATTTATTTTGAAGACAACCAAAAAATGTACAAACCCGCCTACGATATGCCGCAATCGCCCAACGCACACAGCATCGAACAGGGTTGGAAACACTACGATTCCAGAGCCTATCTCGGCGGAATGTTCATCTGGACGGGCTTTGATTACCGTGGCGAACCCACGCCTTACGTTTGGCCTGCAACGGGCTCTTATTTTGGAATGCTCGATCAATGTGGGTTTTACAAAGACGATGCCTGGTACTTAAAATCGTGGTGGGGAAGTGAACCCGTTTTGCATCTTTTACCGCATTGGAACTGGAAAGGCAAAGAAAATCAACCCATCGATGTTTGGGCATACAGCAATTGCGATGCCGTAGAATTGTTTCAGAACAAAAAAAGTTTAGGAAAAAAAACAATGGAAAAAAACGGTCATCTCGAATGGAAAGTCAACTACCAAGCCGGAACTTTGGAAGCTATTGGGTACAAAAACGGCAAGAAATTCCTAACCGAAACCATCAAAACCACTTCCGATGCCGTAACTATTGGTTTGCAATCGAACACAAAAACAATTCAAGCCAATGCGACTGATATTGCTATAATGACCGTCGATACCAAAGATAAATCAGGACTTTTTGTTCCTACTTCCGAAAACGAAGTAAGCTTCACCATTTCGGGCCCAGCCAAAATAATTGGCGTTGGAAACGGAAAACCAACTTCGGTAGAACCCGACCAGTTTTTAGAAACCATAACTGTTGTTCCTATCTCGAATCTGAAAGAAAAAATCGTTAATTCCATTGCAGAAGCTACAGAAACTGACGATAATTTAGATATTTCCAATTGGGACAATGCTTTCAAAGACAGTCGGGACACCATTTTTGCCAAGAAAGTAAAAGCCATTATTTACAGAGCCCATTTTGATTTGCCCGAAAATTTCAATCAGGCTAAAATCAACTTTTCTTATAACCCCATCGGCAAATCGCAATCTATTTATATTAATGGAAAACAAATTGCCAACAACATTCCCGAAAACAAAAATGGAGACAGTTTTATCTTGGATAAAGCCAATCTTCGGGCAGGAAAAAACAGCATCGTTATCGTAGCCGAGCCTTTAACCTATAAATATAGTTGGAATCCCGTAAACACCAGTCCTGGAACCATTCAACTCATTGCTGCTGCACCCATTTGCAAACGAACCTTGTTTAGCGGTTTGGCACAAGTGATCCTGCAATCCACAGGCGAAGCAGGCGAAATAGTTTTGACTGCAACCAGTAATGGACTCAAAAAAGGGGAAATAAAAATAAATGCAACAAAACCATAAAGGTTATTTGGGCGTGACCCTCCGTAAAAACTGCGGGTCGGGCTGTACGTTCCCGCTTTTTTATAGCTGGCAGAAAAAGCCAGCTATAAAAAGAGCTCCACTGCCATCCCTCACGCAAAACAAGGGAAAGCAAGACCATCCTATTGAAAATAATCTGCGTAAATCTGCAAGATCTGCGTGCCAAATAAAAAAACAAACCACTATAATTAAACACAATCTAAAATGAAAAAATTACTCCTCATACTACTTTTAAGCGGTAGTATTATTCAAGGTTTCTCACAAGGAAATAAGCACGCTCAAGGAGCAGGAAAATTTGAAGGACTTGCCATGACACCGCCCATGGGTTGGAACTCTTGGAACACTTTTGAAACCAACATCGACGAAAAATTAGTCAAAGAAACTGCCGATATTATGGTCTCGTCAGGTATGGTAGCAGCGGGCTACACGTACATCGTTCTCGACGATGGCTGGATGGCAAAGGAACGCGATGCAAATGGGGATTTAGTACCAGATCCAATCAAATTTCCGAGCGGCATGAAAGCGTTAATAGATTATGTACATGGCAAAGGATTAAAGTTTGGTTTGTACAATTGTGCAGGGACGCAAACCTGTGCGAGTTACCCAGGAACACGTGGTTATGAATATCAGGATGCTCGTTTTTATGCCAAATTAAACATCGATTACTTGAAATACGACTGGTGTAATACTGCAGGAATCAATGCTCCCGAAGCGTATGCAACGATGAGTAATGCTCTTAAAACTGCTGGGAGACCTATCGTTTTTAGTCTTTGCGAATGGGGCGACAACAAACCTTGGGATTGGGGAAAACCTATTGGAAATCTTTGGAGAATTTCGGGAGATATTTATCCTTGTTTTGATTGCGAGTTCCATCACGAAGAAGGAAATTGGTCCTCTTGGGGGTTTATGAAAATTGCCGAAATGCGCAAAGATATTCGTAAATTCTCCGGTCCCGATCATTGGAACGATTTTGATATGATGGAAGTGGGCGACGGAATGACCAATATTGAGGATAAAACTCATTTTGCCATGTGGTCTATGCTCGCATCACCCCTGATTGCTGGAAACGATTTTAGAAAAATGTCCAAGGAAACATTGGCTATTTTGACCAATAAAAATTTAATTGCTGTCAATCAAGACAAATTAGGAATTCAGGGCTTCAAATATTCGTCACAAGATGGATTGGATATTTGGGTAAAACCGTTATCCGATGGGAATTGGGCCATTACCTTTGTGAATAGAAGCGATGTGACCAAAAAAATTAATTTCGATTGGAAGAAAAACCCAATCAAAGATGCTGATTTTGGTTACGAAGCCGATTTTAACAAAATCATTTTCAAAATAAAAGACCTTTGGGCAAACAAAGAGATAGGAACTACCAAGAAAGTATTTGCTGCTGATTTGGCTTCGCATGATGTGATTACGCTGAAATTAACAAAATAAAACAGGATGAAAACTAAAATAATACTGCTCGTTTGTTTACTTATTTTTGGTTTATCGAATGCCCAATTTGTAAAAAACCATGGCAAGTTAAAAGTTCTGGGAACACAATTAGTAGATCAAAATAATGACCCAATTGTACTTCGAGGAATGAGTTTTGGCTGGCATAGTATGTGGCCAAGATTCTATAATCAAGGAGCTGTAAACTGGCTTGCCAAAGATTTTAAATGTACCGTTGTGCGTGCCGCAATGGGAGTAGAGCTAGGTGAGCAACCGTATATAAAAGCACCTGATTTTTCAAAAGCGAAGGTCGAAGCAGTGGTTGATGGGGCTATCAAAGCGGGGATTTATGTTATCATAGATTGGCACAGCCACAACATTAATTTGAAAGAGACAAAAGTTTTTTTTGCCGAAATGTCTAAAAAATATGCTAAATATCCCAACATTATTTATGAGGTATATAACGAACCCGATTACGAAACTTGGGACGAAGTCAAAGCCTATTCGGAGGAAGTGATTGCCGTAATTCGAGCCAATGACCCCGATAATATTATTCTGGTAGGTTGCCCACATTGGGATCAGGACATTCATTTGCCTGCAGCAAATCCTATAAAAGGCAATACTAATTTGATGTACACGATGCACTTTTATGCTGGAACACACACAAAAGAATTGCGTGATCGAACAGATGAAGCAATCAAAAGTGGTTTGCCCGTTTTTGTTTCTGAATCGGCGGGGATGGAAGCCACGGGCGATGGCCCTTTGAATCTTGTGGCTTGGAAAGAATACATTGATTGGATGGAAACCAAGAAATTGAGTTGGATTACTTGGTCGGTTTCAGATAAGGATGAAACGTGTTCGATTCTTAAAAAATCTGCCCAGTCAGAAGGGAATTGGAAAACCGAAGATCTCAAAGAATCTGGAATTATAGTCCGAGATTATTTAAGAAAATACAATACTCAAAAATAATTAGTTTGCCACTATTTTTTGAAACTCCATTTGTAAAAGCAAATGGAGTTTTTTTTTGAAATACTTTTTTTTGAAAAAAAACAGCAATGGGGGTAGGGTTTTTTTAGACAAAAGTGTTTTATCATAAGAAACCAAAATAGGCACGTTGAATTGGAATTTTAAAAAAAAACCAACTTGTTAATTTAAAGTAATGCTATTAGAATGGGATTGCCATTCATGGGATTTTAAAATGGAATAAATATGAATTTGAAAATTATTTTTTTAAGTGTTATCCTTTTTTCTTTTTTAGCACAAGCGCAACAAAAAGATGTTTTTGATGTAGCCAGAAAAGGAACATTGGTAGAGATGAAAGCTATATATGATCAAAGTCCCGAGCTTATAAATACAGCAAATGAAGGGAAATCTACACCGCTACTTTTGGCTTGTTACCGCGGGAATCAGGATGTCGCTTTGTTTTTGAGTGATAAAGTCAATAATATTGACTACAATTCTGGAATGGGAACGCCCTTGATGGCGGCGGTTATGTCTGGCAATTTGGTCATTTTAGAAAAACTTATTGCACTTCATGCCAATGTAAATTTGGCGGATACTCAAGGCAAAACAGCATTGATTTATGCGGCTTTTTTTAACAAAAACGACGTTGTAAAAGTATTGCTCAAAGCGGGTGCCAATGCAAAACTAAAGGACAGTGATGGTAAAACAGCATTAGACTTTGCAAATTTTAACAAAAACACCGAGTTGATTATATTATTAGATCACTAAACATAGATTGATATGAACAGAAAAGAATTTTTTGCAAGAGTAGGTTTTGGAGCAGCAGCAATTTTAGTTCCTGCTTGTATTGCAGGTTTAGCAACCAGTTGTCAAAGCGAGGGATCACCAAGTGTAGCTCCGTCAAATGTTGATTTTAATGTTGATGTGAGTTCCGGTTCGCTAGCGACCAACGGCGGTTTTATGGTGAGCAATGGCATTGTTATCGCAAGAACTTTGACTGGAAGCTATCTAGCAGTATCGGCTTCTTGTACGCACCAAGGGACGAATGTGAATTATGATTCAACTGGCAATAAATTTGTTTGTCCCAATCACGGAGCACAATTTAGTAGCACAGGTGCTGTTACTCAAGGTCCAGCTTCGAGTAATTTAAAAATGTACAACACTGCATTGAGCGGTAACACTTTAAGAATTTATTCCTAAAATAATATCTTGAATGTAGTACAACTGTTTTTGGTTTAGGACAAAATCAATTAAAACCCTTTTTGAAGCAGTTGTATTTGATTTATAAGGACATACAATATTGAAAAGAAAACATAAAAAAACACTTATTTAACAACTTTTAAAAATTATAAACATGAAAAAAATCTACCTACTAGTATTGATTATTGGATTAACCACAGTATCATTTGCGCAAAATAAATCAACCGGAGTAGTAACGATGGGAACAATAAGTTTGAAAATTGATTTAAATCAAACTACTTCTTTGGTAACCTATACCATTACGGGGCCAACCACAAAATGGTTTTCTATTGGTTTAAATACAACATCGATGACCGCAAGCACGGATTGTGTTACGTATGGCACAGCACTCTTGGATCAATCGCTTCCGGGAGGTCATGTTGCCCCAGTCACGGATGCGACTAACAATTTAACATTAGTTTCCAATACAATAAGCGGAACCGTTAGAACGATTGTTGCCACCAGACCATTTAACACTAGCGACGCTAAAGATTATACGTATGCGTTTAGTTTGACTAATTTGAATGTGATTTATGCAATAGGTTCTTCTACCAATGTTGCGAATCAGCACCAAACATTTGGCAGTAAAACACTAACGTTCACTACTGTTTTGGGTTTGGCTGATAATACCACTTTGGACAAAGTAACCATTTATCCCAATCCTTCAACAGGGGTTTTTATGATTTCAAAAAACAATGCCACTACAGTATCAAAAATCAAAATCTTTGATTCTACCGCTAGACTTGTCAAAGAAATAAATGTGACCAATGATAAAGAAACAACCATCAATTTATCTGGTTTTGCCAAAGGCATTTATTTTGCCGAAATAGCAAACGAGGATAGTAAAGTGGTTAAGAAATTAGTAATAAAATAATAATTATGAGCAAAAAAGTAAAAATAATTGGGATTGTAATCGTGTTGATTGGCGTAGTGGGTTTGGGTGTGTTCCAATATGTGATGCATGGAGGAGAACGGAATTTAAGCACCGAAACAACTGATTTTACGCTCACTTCCAAAGCTATTTCGGATGAATTTACCGCTGATATTGATGGCTCCAACAAAAAATACCTCGAAAAAGCAGTGGCCATATCAGGAACGATAACAGCGGTAACTGCAACAGGAATTACTCTTGACACAACCATTATTTGTAACCTGAAAACTCCCGATGCGACTATTCAAAAAGGCAAAGTCGTTACCGTAAAAGGACGAGTGGTTGGGTACGATGATTTGATGGGCGAGTTGCGATTAGACCAATGTTTATTACTAAATAATAATTAAATAAATGAAAATGAAAAATTTTTTATCTTTTGTACTTGTGTTTTTTACGGTTGGATTTGCCGCTGCGCAAGATGATTTGTTAAATCAATTAAATGCAGAAAAATCAAATGTGAAAGACGTTGAAACTACCGCTTTCAAAGGACTGCAAATATGCAACATGCAATCGACAAAACTTGCGGCCAAAGGCGAATGGTACATGGTGGTGTCGCATCGGTTTGGGGATTTAACCCATGGTTTTGATAATTTCTTTGGGCTGGATAACGCCTTAACAAAAATTGGTGGTATTTATGGTGTGACCAATTGGTTGTCCTTGGGTGCTTCGAGACAAACTTATAATAAAACCTATGAACTAACAGCAAAATATAAATTTGCCAATCAAGAAGTGGACGGATTTCCTGTAGCCATTGTAGGGTACAATACCATGGATATTAACAGTGCATTAAAAACCGCTCAATACCCGTATTTGAAATTCAATGACCGCATGGCTTTTACGACACAACTATTGGTTTCCAGAAAATTTTCTAAATCATTAACGGTTGAGTTGGCACCTATTTATGTGCATAAAAATTTATATGATCCAGCCTTGGAACAAAAGAATTTGTTTTTGATTGGTGCAGGAGCACGTTATAAAATAGCCAAACGATTGAGTGTGAATCTAGAATATGCCGCTAGAGCCTCTATGCCAGAAAATTTTGTTTCTCCGTATCACAACCCACTTTCGGTTGGTTTAGATATAGAAACGGGCGGACACGTTTTTCAACTCGTGTTTTCTAATAGTCAGCCTATGAATGATGTGGCGGTGTTTTCGAACGCCTCGGGCAATTGGAACGGTGGTAGTCTTTATTTTGGATTTAACATGTATAGAGTTTTTTAAAAGAAAATAAATAAATTATGAAAAAAATAAATGTAATACTACTATTTGTTAGTGCACTATGCTTTGTTTCCTGCGATTCGGTTACTTATGATCAAATTTCCGAGGTGAATACGAATCCAACCTATGCTGCTAATGTGGGGCCAGTTTTTCATTCCAATTGTTCGGGTTGTCATAATTCAGGGGGACAATATCCATCGTTAGCCAATTATACTGAAGTGAAAGATGCCGTAGAAAACGGAAATGTTATTTGTAGAATCGATACCCAAACCTGTGGCTCCGTAATGCCTACAAGTGGCCGAATGAATCAGGGAACTATTGACATGATTAAACTTTGGGCGACCAATGGATATCCAAATTAAAACATAAAAAAAATGAAAAAAATAACACTTTTGGCGGCAATACTTTGCCTTGGTAATGTGGTTTTTGCCCAAAAAATGATGACACGTGTAGGCGAAATAAAATTTGAAGCTTCAATGCCCGCTTTTGAAGAAATTGCCGCAAAAAACAGTACTGTTTCTTCTATTTTAGACCAATCTACTGGCGATTTTGTTGCTTTGGCTTTGGTAAAAGCATTCAAATTCAAAGCACCTTTGATGGAAGAGCATTTTAACGAAAATTACATGGAATCGTCTCAATTCCCGAAAGCTACTTTTAAAGGAAAAATAGTAAATTTTGATTCCAAAAAACTTTCGGCTTCCAAAACAACCTATGATTTAGAAGGCGATTTGACCATTCACGGCGTTACCAAATCGATAAAAGCCAAAATTATTCTCGCCACTACAGCGGGTAAAATTAGTGCAGCAACTACTTTTTTAGTAAAACCGCAAGACTATAAAATTGATATTCCAAATCTAGTAAAAGGAAAAATTGCCGAGAACGTAAAAGTAGCTATTGATTTTTTGCTTCAAGCGAATTAATTGGCACTTAAAAATACTATTTAAACCAAAAACTCCATTCGCATTGAATGGAGTTTTTGGTTATATAAGTAACAATCATTGTATGATGACGTATTTTAAAAATTAGAAAAAATGTCATAATAGAATGATTTTGAACTATTGTTGATAATATTGCTTCTTTTGACTTTACGACATTAAAACTTTCGACTTACTTAGTTGTGGATTTTCTATTCCAAATGAGCATCAGCAATAAGCAAAGCTTCGGATATAATGGACAAACCTTCGTCTATTTCAGCTTTGGTAATGCACAAGGGCGGCGCAATAAAAATGTATCCCCAACGAACAAAAGTGTACAATCCCAAAGCTCTCAATTTTCCAGCAATAGCATTAGTAACCTTCAAATCATCTCCTGCGCCATTGTAAGGACAAATGAGTTCGCCTGTCGCTTTATTTTTTAAAACGTCCAAACAGCCTAGCAATCCGGTGTTTCTAAAAGTTCCCATCGAAGGGTGTTTGGCTCGCATTTCCTCGATTTTGGATTCTAGATAGGTGCTCATTTGACGGGTATTTTCAATCAAATTATCACTTTCGTAAATGTTGATAACGGCTAATGCTGCTGCCATTGTTACAGGATGTGCATTGTACGTAAGCCCAATCATCATGGGGGTATTTTCGAATTTTGCAGCAATGGTATCGGATACCATCAAGCAACCTAATGGGAGATAGGAGGACGTCAATCCTTTGGCCATACAAACCATATCGGGTATAATAGCATGATTTTCAAAACCAAACCATTTTCCTGTTCGACCAAAACCACTCATTACTTCATCGGCAATAAAAAGGATGTCGTATTTTTCGCAAAGTGCTTTTATGCCTTTGAGATAGCCTTTTGGATAATGCAAACAACCAGATGAACCACTTTCGCCCTCAAAAATAAAGGCAGCAATATTCGTTTTTCCTTCAAAATGAATGACTCTTTCTACATATTCAAGGCTCAAACTTAATTTTGTTGCCTCGTCTAGATTTTTCATTCCAAAAAAGTAATACGGATCATCAAGCAAAACGGTATTGGTCATTTGTTGGGAATCATTAGCTAATTTTCTAGGATCTCCACCCACAGACATACCGCCTATAGAACCACCATGAAACGCACGATAACGACCAATTATTTTATGGCGACCCGTGTACAAACGTGCTAATTTTATAGCATTATCCACAGAGGAAGTACCGCATAAAGTAAAGAACGCTTTGTTTAAGTGACCCGGACAAATTTCGGCTAATTTTTTAGCCAACTTTGCTCTAATTTCGGTGGTGCAGGATGGGGTTACAAAACTCACTTTTTGCATTTGCTCCACTACAGCTGCAGTAACTCTTTGATCGCCATGACCAATGTTTACCGACATTAATCCGGACGAAAAATCAATGATTTTGTTGCCATCGCAATCGTATAAATAAACGCCTTCGGCTCTTTCTATAGCGATTGGGTTGACACTTGCTTGGGCTGACCAAGAAAACAAACTGAATTCTTTGCTGTCACTTACTATTTGTTCTTTGCTTAACATTTTTTGTTTAATTATAGTTTTAATTATTTGACTGTGAGGTCGTAACTGTACAAAACTTCGTCTCTTACAAAACCCATTTTGTGATACAATCCTTGTGCTATGATATTGTTTTTGGCAGTTCTTAATCGGATGAGATTGGAACCTAATTCTTTGGCGAAAGCAACAGTTTCTAGAATAAGCTTTTCGCCAATGCCACTTTTTCTGATTTTTGTATCTACAAAAAGGTCATTTAGAATCACTATTTTGTTCAATGCCAATGACGAAAAAGTCACATAAAGTAATGTAAATCCAATGGCGATATCCAAATTAGAATCGTCAAAGGCTAGGAAAATCGTCGCTTCATTGTTCGTAATGCGTTCCTTTAAATAGGTTTTATGCTTTTCATAATTGGAAGGTTTTTTATAAAACACCACATATTGATCAAATAAATGGGTTACTTGGTCTAAATCGAGTATTGTAGCTTTTCGTATCATGATTGTCTTTTTTATAGGTTTGAATCTTAAAATTACAATTTTTTTTTAAGATTTGGATTTCTTTCCTTTAAATAGAATTGCAGCCATTATTTTTAACTCATCCAATTCGTTCCCGCTTCTGGGTTCCATTTGGTGGTGGTTTTCTTTTCTTTGGTAAAAAAACCAATCGAACTTTTGCCTGTAATATCACCAGAACCGAAGCGAGATTCATTCCATCCGCCAAAACCAAAAGGTTCGCGAGGTACAGGAACGCCAATATTTACGCCACACATTCCCGCCGAAGCATTTTCGGTTACATAATTCGCTAAACCACCACTTTGTGTAAATACGGAACACGCATTTCCATACGGATTTGCATTTTCTATTGCCAAAGCTTCGTCAATTGTATTCACACGAACAATAGCGAGAACGGGGCCAAAAACTTCTTCTCTAGCAATTTTCATATCGGCTGTCGCATAATCGATAAGCGTTGGGCCTACATAAAAACCATTTTCTTTTCCAGGAACTATTGTATTGCGTCCGTCAAGAATTATTTTGGCACCTTGTTGTTCCGCTTCAGTAATATAGTTTTCAATTCTGTCTTTGGCCGCTTTTGAAATTACAGCTCCTAAAGTTGTACCACATTGAATTTTTTGAGCGTCACCTATTAATTTGTCAAGAATCGCATCGCAATTTCCTACTGCAATTAAAGTCGCCGCTGCCATACAACGCTGCCCCGCGCAACCACTCATAGAAGCAATAATATTAGACGAAGCCATTTCAGGATGAGCGTCAGGTAATAATAGGATGTGATTTTTGGCACCACCAAGCGCTAAAACTTGTTTTAAATTTTGACTCGCTCTTTGGTAGACAATTTTGGCTACTTTGGTCGAACCCACAAAAGTTACCGCATGAATTTCGGGATGGTCACAAATATTTTCTACGGTCGTTTGCGTGCCATTTATAATATTAAAAAGACCGTCAGGAAGTCCTGCTTCTTTCAAAAGTTTTGCAGTGTATTGGCTACTTACGGGAACAGATTCGGAAGGTTTTAAAATAAAAGCATTACCAAGAGCAATGGCATTTACAATCGTCCAATGAGGTACCATTGTTGGAAAATTAAAAGGAACAATAGATGCTACAATCCCTAAAGGAACTCTGGTTGAGGAGCAAAAAACACCCTTGCTCACTTCCATGTTTTCGCCGTTTACAAATTGTGGGAGCGAACAAGCAAACTCGGTTAACTCGATTGCTTTATCAATTTC
This sequence comes from Flavobacterium restrictum, assembly GCF_007097245.1. GTDB lineage: Bacteria > Bacteroidota > Bacteroidia > Flavobacteriales > Flavobacteriaceae > Flavobacterium > Flavobacterium restrictum. The sequence goes on from NZ_VJZT01000003.1 coordinate 81,393, forward strand.
GGCTTTGGCCTCACCGTGAATTTTTCCGTTTTCACGATAAATAATTTCAGTAAGTGCTTCGCTGTTTTTTTCTAATAATTGTTTGTATCTATAAAAAACTTGCGCTCTTTCTTTCAAAGTTACTTTCTGCCAAGCTTTTTGTGCTTTTTGTGCATGTAGAATAATTTCGTCCAAATCTTCCCTAGTCGATTCGTTGAAAGTGGTTAATGTACTTCCGTCTAATGGGGAAATAACCGTATGAATTTGTGTTGAACTTCCCGATTTGAAAGCTCCGTTTATAAAGTTTTGTACTTCGTTATAGGTCATAATTACAGATTTATTTTTTTTCAAATATACAATTATATTCAAAAAAATAAAATTTATTTTTGCATGTATTAAAAATATTGTTAGATTTACAAAATAATATCGCTATTGTTAATTTATTTACAATATTAAGAAGTGTTTACTTTATTGTCTTTTACTTGTAAAAAGTACTGTATTTATAGGTAACTTTAGGAACTATTAAACCAAAACCAAAAATTACTAAAACCAAAAAATCTATGAAATCAATCTCAACTATTATTGGAGTCGGCTTACTGCTTCTGGCTGGACTTTGTTATTTTGTCAATTGGCACGCGCTTGTACCTGCATTTACGGTATTGGGTGTTGCTATTATTACTAGAAAAGCGTTAGAACCACTTATTATAGGCTGTGCTTTGGGCTTTATTTTATTAGCCATGCAAGGCGGATCCAAAGAATATTTTCCAGAAGGAGAAGGAATGATTTTTCCATTGAATATGTTTGACGGTTTGTATTCATCCATTGCGAGGGATGCGCATGATCAAGGATTGATTTGGGTAATTTTAGTTTGTATATTATATGGTGCTTTTGTCCAAATGGTGGTTGCTTCTGGCGGTATCAAAGCAGTAGGTAAATATTCAGAAAATCATGTAAAAACCAAGAAACAATCCCTCTTGATGACGTATTGGTTGAGTTTTTTCTTTTTCTTGGATGATTATTTTAGCGCTTTATCCGTAGGAAATACGATGAGACCCATAACCGATAAATTTGGAGTTTCTAGAGCTAAATTGGCTTTGGTATTAAGTTTTGTGTGCGTTCCATTGACTATTATTTTCCCAATTTCTACTTGGACTATTTTTTACGGTTCACAATTAACAGCGATTGAAGGTGGTGTAATGGACGCTGCTGGACATGCGATTACAAGTCCTATTGAAGCCTTTATGCACACCATTCCGTATAATTTTTCGGCTTGGATTTCCTTGATTTTAGGAGGATTAGTGGTGTACGAATTCATTCCTGATTTCAAAGGAATCAAACAATTAGAATCAGAAGTTGTTGTTGAAGAGAAAAAAGAAAAAATAAATAAAAAACCGAAGAAAGAGGGCAAAATGGTGTATTTCATAATGCCCCTGTTAGTTTTGATTTGGTGTACTATTTTGCCTTATCCTTGGGATTTTGATTACTGGGGAAGTGCGTTTCAATATGACATCAACTATATTTTTGGGAGCATCGATGCTTTAAGAGGAATTGCTACCGCTTGTGTATTTACTTATTTGTACTTCTTGGTATTCAAAATTGTTGATTTTCATAAAATATCAGACAATTTTGTAAAAGGATTAGAAACTATAACATTTGTATTGGCGGTTTTAGGATTTACCTATTTGTTGAAAGATGTTCAAAACGCATTGGGATTCAACGAGTTTGTTGCGTCACACTTGGAAGGCATTAGCTGGTTGAACAGTGCAACATTGCCATTTATTTTTTTTGCATTGGTAGCATGGATTTGTTGGGCAACTGGTTCAAACTGGGGAATTTATGCCATTCTTGTGCCTACAGCAGCTATTTTGTCCACTCAAGTTCACGCTAATTTTTGGTTGACGCAAGGAGCGTTAGCATCAGGAACTGTTTGGGGCGCGGCGGCTTGTTTTTTCTCGGATAATAGAGTTTTGACGGCACAATCGTGTAAAGTAGATATGATGAAACATGGGATTTCTCAATTTCCATATCAACTTATCATCTTTGGAGTATCATCGGTATTGTATTTAATAGCAGGATTTATTTTGTAATTTAAAAAAAAAGTATAAATGATTCATAAAGAAATTTTTAACAATGAATTTCTAATCAGAAATGCTACGACTGCCGATGTGGTTCAGATGGAATTTGTTCAAAAACAATGTTATCCTTCTTTAGACCAATCAGAGTTATTAAATAGAGATCACTTTATGAATCATATTAAAATTTTTCCAGAAGGGCAATTTGTTGTCGAAAGAGAGGGAGAGATAGTGGGGTCTGCCAGTACCATGCGGATTTTTTTTCCAAAAGAAAACCATTCGTTTTTAGCGACCACAGATAATTTATGGATTACCAAAACCCATCAAAAGGAAGGAGATTGGATGTATGGACTCGATATGGGAATACTTCCAGAGTATAGAGGTTTGGGGCTTTCGAGAGAGTTGTATTTAACCAGACAAGAAATAGCAAAAAAGTTAGGATTAAAAGGTCAAATCATTGCTGGAATGACCATTGGATACGGAAGAGTAAAAGACAGAATGACAATCGAGGCCTATTGTTATGCCTTGGAAATTAAAAAGTTTACAGATCCAACGGTTACACCACAACGGAAAGCAGGTTTTAGATGGATAAAACCATTGTACAATTATATCAATGATCCCGAAGCTGGATTTGCTTGTATCTTACTATATTTTCCTGTTGATGAGAATTATAAATTGAAATTAGAGGCTAAAGATGGTATATAAAGAGATTTTAAATGGTGCTTTTGTGGTCAGAAATGCCACGCTTGAAGATGCTATTCGGATGGAATTTGTGCAAGCAAAATGTTTTCCAACTTTGCATGAAACCGAATTAATGAATAGAAATCATTTTGCAAATCATGTAAAAGTTTTTCAAGAAGGACAGTTAGTTGTTGAAAAAGACGGATTGGTAATTGGCTCTGCGAGTACCTTGCGATGTGATTTTCCAGAACACGATAGTACTTTTCTAGAAGAAACGGATAATTTATGGATTACAAATGCCCATATTACTAACGGCGACTGGATGTACGGTATAGATATGGGGGTTTTGCCAGAATATAGAGGTTTGGGTTTGTCTAAAGAAATGTATAAAGCGCGTCATGAAATTTGCAAACAATTAGGTATCAAAGGACAAATCATTGCCGGAATGACCATTGGCTACGGGAAAGTAAGCGATCAAATGTCCATTGAAGAATATTGCAAAAGACTAGAAAATAACGAATTTACAGATCCAACCATTACCCCGCAACAACACGCAGGTTTTAGATGGATTAGAGCAATTTACGATTATATAAATGATCCCGAAGCTGGAAACGCAAGCATTTTAATGTATAATCCAGTGGATGAAAAGTATTATTTGTAACGAAAAAAAAGAAAAAAAACAGATTAAAAAAATTAAATTAAAATTAAAAATGGGAACTCAAATTAAAAAAGTATCAGAAATTCCAGGACCAAAAAGCAAAGAAATATTAGCAAGAAGAGCAGCTGCTTTGCCATCAGGTTTAGGAAAATCTACCGAAGTGGTTGTTGAGAAAGCCGAAGGAGCTTTGGTATGGGATGTTGATGGAAATCAGTTGATTGATTTTGCAGGAGGAATTGGAATGGTAAATTTGGGACACCGACCACAAGTTGTTGTTGATGCAATTAAGGATCAATTAGAAAAATACATACATACCGGTGCATTAGTAACCACTTTTGAACCGTATTTGGATTTTGCCGAAATGCTAAACGGAATCACGCCAGGTGATTTTCCTAAAAAAACATTGTTGGCTTGTTCTGGTTCCGAAGCCGTAGAGAATGCCATTTCAACGGCTAAATATTATACCAAACGCCCAGCAGTTATTTGTTTTGAAGGTGCCTACCATGGTAGAACAATGCTTACTTTGAGTTTGACTAGTAAATACGGTTTGTTCAAAAGAGGTTTTGGAACTTTTGCACCCGATATTTATCGTTTTCTGTCTCCAAATCTGTACAGAAAACCAGCAAATATGACCGATGACGAGTACATTGATTATTGTATTGAACGTTTCGATCAAAATTTAATTTCGCATGTAGATCCTTCTGCAGTAGCTGCTATTATCATTGAGCCTGTGCAAGGTGAAGGTGGTTTTATTCCAGTTCCAAAACGTTTTCTAGAGAAAATCAGAAAAGTGTGTGATGAACATGGCATCGTTTTTATTGCAGATGAAGTACAATCTGGAGCTGGTCGAACAGGGAAATTTTTAGCAATCGAACACAGTGGCGTTATTCCAGATATCGTGACAATGGCAAAATCTATTGGTTCAGGAATGCCAATAAGCGCCACAACTGGTAGAGCCGAAATCATGGATGCCCCCCATTTAGGTGGAGTTGGAGGAACCTATTCAGGAAGCCCGCTTGCAGTGGTTGCTGCACATGCAACCGTTAAGGAAATCAATACTCCCGAGTTTTTAGCCAAAGCAACTCACGTAGGTGATATTATAGTTAGCCGACTAACTGCAATGAGCAAAAAGTTTGAAGTAATAGGAGATGTTCGAGGATTAGGAGCCATGTTGGTAGTTGAATTTGTAAAAGACAGAACGACCAAAGAACCTGATATGGATTTTGCAATGGCAGTAATCAAAAAATGTGTTTCTAACGGTTTGATTTTAATTCGTGCTGGTTTATATACAAATTGTATTCGTTTCTTGCCTCCAATTGTAATTACTGCCGAACAATTGAACGAAGGAATGGACGTAATTGAAAATGCTATTGCAGCCGTTTTAGCGGAAAGAAAATAAATAGTCAAATGGCGAATGTCTTAAAGCCCAAAAGGAAAACAGACATTCGACTTTATAACTTTACGACATTCGATTTTATGACTTTAAGACTATTTTATAACGCCAACATCATTACTATGGATTCCGCTTTGCCCAAAGCGGAGGCCATGGTAATTAATGATTTGGGCAAAATCGAAGCCATCGGAATCGAAAGTGATTTACGAAATCAATTTGGTTCTTTTTCAGAAGAAATGAATTATAACGGGCAAACTATTATTCCAGGATTAAATGACGCTCACATTCACGTTTGGAAAATTGGTCATCTTCGAACGTATATGCTCGATGTTCGTGGCGTAAAATCTATTGTTGAATTCAAACAAAAACTAAAGGATTTTGCAGATAAAAATCCAACTTCCAATTGGATTATGGCACGCGGAATTAACGAAATGGTACTCGATGAAAAACGATTACCGACCAAAGAAGATTTGGATGAAGTGATTGTCGACAGACCCGTTTTTGTAATTAGAACTTGCGCTCATATTGGTATTGCTAATTCCAAAGCCATGGATATTTCGAATGTTGATGCCACTACTGAAGTTCCTTTTGGAGGCGAAATTCGTAAAAACCAAGACGGAACACTACAAGGTATTTTTACCGAAAGAGCATTGGGATTGATTATGAATAACATTCCCGCCTTTACTTTTGACGAATATAAAAACATGATTCTCGAAGCGCACGCCTATTTGTTAAGCCTCGGAATTACTAGTGCTACAGATCCAGCAGCAAATGAAGAATTATTGGCGGCATACATTAAATTAGATCAAGAAGGATTATTGAAAGTGCGAATGAATGTTTTCCCGCTTCGGATTCCTGATGGAAGTGACGATATTCAGGTTTTGCCAGAACAATATGAGTCGGATTTTTTACAAATCAAAACGGTTAAGTTTTTCTCTGATGGCGGATTAAGTTCAGCAACAGCAGCTTTGAATATTCCTTATAAAAATACGGACGGTTACAAAGGGGTTTTGAGATTGGATTATGACACCTTTTACGAAACTGCTAAAGAAGCGGTAAACAAAGGATTTTCAGTAGCCACTCATGCCATTGGTCATCAGGCAGTCGATTTGACCTTGAAAGTGTATAGCGATTTATTCAAAATTAACCCAAATTTAAAACACAGAATTGAGCATGTTGGTTTTTTATCCAATGAAAATATTCAAGATTTCAAACGAATGAATATGACCGCAGCAATGCAACCCATATTTATTTATGAATTGGCCAATAATTTCAAAAGTACCTTGCCTGATGCGTTGTTGGATGTGGTGTATCCTTGCAAAACAGTTTTGGACAATAAAATTAATCTAGCATTATCTACTGATGGTCCTGTAGTAAAAGAAATAAATCCTTGGGTCAATATAGAAACAGCTGTGACTAGGAAAGCGGCTGATGGCTCTGTCATTGGCGAAAGCCAAAAAATTACGGTGCAGCAAGCATTGAAAGCCTATACCGTTGGAAGTGCAATAGCAGATAATTTAGAACATAAAAAAGGAAGTTTGACTGTTGGGAAATATGCCGATTTTATAGTTTTAAACAAAAATCCTTTTGAACTTTTGGATGTTTCTACGGTTGAAACTTTAGAAACTTGGATTAACGGCAAAATAAAACACAAAAAACAGCTTTAATTATTATAAATAAAACAAAAAAATCATTTTTTGTTGCAAATAAATTAATTACATTTGGCTTATTATTAATTTTTTACAAAAAAAATAAAATGAGCGCATTAGACGATGAATTAGATTACCAAATATTGACACTCCTTCAAAAAGATGGTAGAATGTCATTTACCGAAATTTCAAAAGAAATAAATGTTGCAGTAAGTACCATTCGGCACCGGTATATCAATTTAATTGAAGATGGAACCCTGAAGATAATAGGTAGAGTCGATCCCAACAAAATCGGGTTCAATGCCTATGCGAGTATTTTGATTTCGGTTAAACCAAAGTCTTACATGAATACTATTTTCGAAGCGTTAACAAAACTACCAGAAATTAGTTTTCTAGCTTCGGTTTCTGGAGATTTTGATATAGAAGCGAACGTTATGTGCCGCGATATGGAACATTTGAATGAACTAATAGGTGAGAAAATTCATGTTTTGGAAGGCGTTTTTGATACCAAAACCAATATGTACATGAAAATATACAAGTTCTCACAACCCGATTTAGAATTAGCAAAATTATCAAGCAAGCAAAATGAATAATACAGACAAATTATACGAAAGAAGAAAAAAAAGTGTACCAAACGCTTTGGGAATTTTCAATCCATCGAGTATTCAATCCGCCAAAGGAGCTATAATTATCGATGCCGACGGCAGAGAATTAATCGATTTTGCAGGCGGAATCGGTGTCAATAATGCAGGACATGGCGTACCAGAAATTATTGAAGCCATCAAAAATCAAGCAGATAAATTTATTCATGCTTCCTTCAATGTTTCGGTTTACGAACAATATTTAGATTTAACCGAAAAGCTATGCGAAATTTTCCCTCATGGCGAATCGACCAAAGTGATGTTGACCTTATCAGGAGCCGAATCGGTTGAAAATGCCATTAAAATCGCCCGTGCCGTTACCGGAAAATCAGGTGTAATTTGTTATGATGGTTCTTTTCATGGACGCACCATGATGGCAATGACCTTGACCTCTAACGTAAAATACAAAGAAGGAGCTGGCCCTTACGCACCCGAAGTGTACCGATTGGAATATCCGTATTACAAACCGAGTATGAAAAATCGAATGACGGAGGAAGAATTTGATGATTTGATGATTATGAAGTTGCATAAAACATTTTCATCAACGGTTTCGATTACACAAACTGCTGCAATTATTTTGGAATTGGTTCAAGGTGAAGGTGGTTTTACCGTGGCTTCCAAAAAATATGTGCAGTATTTACGAAAATTTTGTACCGAAAATAATATTTGTTTGATTTTTGATGAGGTGCAATCTGGCTTTGGTCGTACCGGAAAATGGGCGGCTTACGAGCATTATGATGTGACTCCAGATTTGTCTACTTGGGCAAAATCAATGGGTGGCGGAATGCCAATAGGTTGCGTTATTGGCAAGCAAGAAATTATGGATGCCATAAAACCAGGACTTATTGGAGGTACTTATTTAGGCGGGCCTTTGAGTTGTGTGGCTTCCTTGGCAAGTATTAATTACATGCAAAAAAACAATATCAATGCTGCTGGTGAAAAAGTGGGTAACATTGTTCGTGATAAATTCAACCAATGGCAAACTGCATATCCAAAAAACATTACAGATGTTCGTGGATTGGGCGCCATGTTGGCCATCGAATTTTCTAACCCAACAACAGGAATGCCTGACGGTGTTGCCACAAAAGCAATTGTAGATAAATGCCTTGCCAAAGGTTTAATTGTAATTACCTCTGGAACCTACGGCAATTGTATTCGAATATTGAGCCCTTTATTTATTGAAGACGAAATCTTGGAAAAAGGCTTGGCAATTTTAGAAGAAACGATTCAGGAAGTCATTTCATAAATTTTAAAATCCGTAATAATCTGTGTTTTCGCGGTAGCGAATCCGTTTTATCAGCGTACAATTTTTAATTAACAACATGAGAAAACAATATATAAATGGTGAATGGTGTGACGCAATTGACGGCGCAACATGGGAAGTACAAAGTCCCGCTACCGAAGAAATTTTAGACAACGTACCTTTTGGAAACGCTACTGATTGCAAAAAAGCCATTGCATCGGCTTCTATTTCATTTCAAACTTGGAAAAAGACAACGCCGTATTATAGAGCGGAATTTTTGAAAAAAACGGCCGATTATATTCGGGCAAATGCGGAGGCTTTCGCCAAAGAAACATCATTGGAAACAGGAAAACCAATGCTCGAATCTCGTGGGGAATGGCAAGTTTCAGCCAACCTTTTTGAATGGTATGCCGAGGAAGGAAAACGCAGTTATGGCCGCGTGATTCCATCCAGTAGAATCGATAAACGTTCCATGGTTATATACCAACCATTAGGTGTTGTAGGTGTCATTACCGCTTGGAATTTCCCCGCTTATAATCCTGCAAGAGCAGTTGCAGCCGCATTAGCAGCGGGTTGTAGTGTCGTAATGCGTGGTTCAGAATTTACGCCTTTGTCGAGTTTTAATTTGGCAAAAGCCCTACATGAATCTGGAATTCCAAAAGGAGTTTTCAACCTAATCAACACGGAACCAGTTTCAACAGGAACAGAGATGATTGAAAATCCGTTATTGGCTAAAATCAGCTTTACGGGAAGCACACGTGTTGGTAAGATTTTGATGGACGGCGCTTCTAAAACTTCGACTAAATTATCCTTGGAATTAGGAGGAAATGCGCCTGTAATTATTGATAAAGATGTTGATGTTGATGCCATTGCGCACCAAGCAATAATAGCCAAATTAAGAAATTGCGGTCAAGTTTGTGTTTCGCCACAGCGTTTTTATGTGCATTCCAGTATTTTTAACCAATTTGTTTCGGTTGTAAAAGAAGATATTTCAAAATTGAAAACGGGTGTAAATGGTGGTGACATCGATTTTGTAGGGCCGTTAATTAATAAAACACAACAAAACCATTCCTTGGCAATGCTTGAAAAAGCCAAAAGTGAAGGAGCAATTATACATATTGGTGGAGAAAAATCAGAAAAAGGATTTTTTGTACATCCAGCATTAATTGAAGCGAGACAAAATCAAGGGTTTATAAAAACGGAAGTTTTTGGGCCATTAATGATCGTAATTCCGTTTGATACACAAGAGGAAGTTATCGAATGGGCAAATGACACGGAATATGGTTTGGCTTCCTATGTTTTTACCAATCATATTAAAAATGCAAATGTGTATGCCGAAAACCTTGAATTTGGTATGGTGGGCATCAACGAATGGGCTGCTCATGGAACGGAATTGCCTTTCGTAGGAATAAAAAGCAGCGGAATTGGTCACGAATCGGGTTCCGAAGGATTGAAAGAATATTTAGAGATGAAATTGATCAGTTACGGAAATATGTCTTAATATATACCTGACAAGTTTTAAAAACCTGTCAGATATAAATCATCAAATTATGAAAAAAGAAATTTTAGGCAAATACATTTTGCAAACCGCCACGCCAGAATATGCCAATCAAGAAGCAGAATTGCAAAAAATTGTTTTTCCAACTTTATCGGAAGAAGAATTGATGACCGAAGCGCAGTATAAAAGACATATTGAAATTTTTCCTGAAGGGCAAATGATAGTTTTGGATGGCGACAGAGTTATTGCAGCGACAACTACTTTGATGCAGAATTATCACAAAGGACATCATACTTTCTTGGAAATTTCAGATAATTTATGGTTGGGAACACACGACCCAAAAGCCGACTGGCTATATGGTTTAGACGTTTCTGTTCATCCTGATTATCAAGGAAAAGGAATTGGTAGAGAAATCTATAATGCGCGTCAAGAAGTGGCTAGAGCAATGGGAACTAAAGGTCAAATGACCGCCGGAATGCCTATTGGATTTGATAAAGTAAAAGACCAAATGACAATTGCAGAATATTGCGAAAAATTAATAAAAGGCGAAATTATTGATCCAACTGTTACTGCTCAAACCAAATGTGGATTTATTCTCGTAGAACCATTATTTGATTATTTAGATGACCCAAGGAGCGGAAATTGTTCGGTTTTGATGTATTGGCCTTTGGATCCAAATACAAAATTGAGCGAACATCATTAAAAAAATACTCCAAGAATGCTCCGTAAAGTCTCCGACTTTGAGGATGTGATCAACGGTCTTTGACCGAAGTTAAACTGTTTTTCTATTAACAAAAACTATAAACCACATGAAAAAAATTGCATTATCAGTATTAGTAATTGCAGGCTTGTTTACAAGCTGTGGCAAAAAAACAGAAGAAGCTAAAGCTGAAACGATTGATTTAGAAGCTTTAAAAGGATCTACTTTGAACATTCTAGCTTGGGAAGGATATGCTGATGCTTCCTTTACCAAAGCATTTGAAGAAAAATACGGAGTTACTGTCAAAGGAACTTATTTTGGTTCTTCTGATGAATTGGTTTCCAAATTACAAAGTGGTGGTGGTGCAAGTTATGATGTGATTACGCCTTCTTCGGATGTAGCGGGATATATTGTTTCTTCGGATTTGGTGGAGCCATTAGCAACGGATGAATTAACAGCTTGGGCAACACTTTCTCCTGTATTAAAAGGAATGAAAGACGTTCAAAAAGACGGTAAAACATACGGTATGCCTTTTACTTGGGGGCCCGATTATTTAATTTATAATGCGGATGTAATTAAGGAAACGCCAACCTCATGGAATCTTTTCTTTGACCCAAAATACAAAGGAAAAATCGCCATGTACGATGATATTTCCTCTATTTATTTAGCCGCACAATTGTTGGGATATGACAAAACGGATCAATCGGTTTTATACAATTTGACCGAAGAACAATTGGCTGCTTGTAAAGCAAAATTAGTGGAATTAAAACCACAAGTGCGTAAAAACTGGGCTTCGGCTGGGGAATTAGACAATTTGTTCAAAAACAAAGAAGTAGTTGCTGCCGTGGGATGGCCATTGACACCTGCCAATTTAAATAAGCAAGGAATGAACATCAAAGCTGTAATTCCTAGTGAAGGCGCTACAGGTTGGATTGACCGTTTAATGATTGTTAAAGGTGCTAAAAACAAGCAATTAGCCCAACTTTGGTTAGAGTATGTTTCGCAACCAGCAGTTATGGCACAAATAGCAGAATTCACACAATATTATGTTTCAAATCCCGCTGCAAATGCGCTTTTGACTCCAGAAACTCAAAAATTAATGGATGTGGCGAGTATGGATTCTATGTTTAAAACCTTGAATTTCTGGCAACCTGTGAAAAATAGAAAACGCTACAATGAAATTTGGAGCGAAGTAAAAAATCAATAAATAATTCTATCAACCTGCAAGGTTTTTAGAGCTTTGTAGGTTTGATTTATTGAGATTTAAAAATGAATAAACAAGAATTATTTGCTGATTTAAAAGTAGTTGAACTTGCCGGAGTTTTGGCTGGTCCAGCGGTTGGAATGTTTTTCGCCGAACTCGGAGCGACCGTTTTTAAAGTGGAGAACCCATCCAATAATGGTGATATAACGAGGAGTTGGCGTTTGGAAACAGAAAGTGAAAATGGGCAATCGGGCTATTATAGTAGTGTGAATTATATCAAAAAAATCATTTGGGCAGATTTGAAAAAAGCAGATGATTTGGAAATAATAATGGGCCACATTGCTACTGCTGACGTTGTGATTTCAAATTTCAAACCTTCATCGGCTAGAAAAATGGGATTGGATTCGGAAACTTTGAGAAATAAATTTCCAAAATTGATTTACGCTCAAATTAGTGGTTATGGTATTGCAGATGATACTCCCGCATTTGATGTGGTTTTGCAAGCAGAAGCGGGTTTTATGTACATCAATGGAGAAGCGGATGGAATTCCGTTAAAAATGCCAATTGCATTGATTGATATTTTGGCAGCACATCAATTAAAAGAAGCAATATTGGTGGCTTTATTGCAACGTTCTAAAACTGGTTTGGGTTCAATTGCACATATTTCGTTATATAATGCGGCACTTTCATCATTGGCAAATCAGGCGACAAACTATTTAATGGGCAATGAAATTCCACAACGAATGGGAAGTTTACATCCAAATATTGCGCCTTACGGAGAAACATTTTATACCAATGATGGAAAAGCAATTGTGCTTGCTGTTGGGAATGACAAGCAATTTGTATTGCTATGTAAATGCTTGAATATAAAAAATGTTGCAGATTTCGATTTGTATAAATCAAATTCTCTTCGGATTCAAAATCGAATGGAATTGGGGAAAATATTGGCAAAAGCATTTTTGAAATTTGATAGCACAACACTATTAGCAGCCTTGAAAAATAATAATGTTCCATGTGGAGATATTCGTTCGATGGACGAAGTTTTAGATAACGAAACCGCGCAAAAATTGATTTTATCAGAAACCTTAAAAGACGGCCAAATCACAAAACGAATGGCTACGGCAGTTTTTGATATTTATTAAATAAAATAGAGGTTTTCCTGCAAGGTTTTTTTTAACCTTGTAGGTATATTTGATAGTTAGGCATCATTTTAAAACAACTTTATGGAAAAACCATTTAGATTAGAAGAAGGTATATATTTTGAAGATTCTAAACAAATGCTTGTTTGGGGAGAAAGTTTTGAAGAATTACATAAAATTGATAATCCAGAAATAAGTGAAAATGGTGACACCCTAAAATGGTATGGTAAATTATGTTTAGACGGTCAAAAGTTAAATGTAATTGTATATAAAAACCAGTACACGAATAAAAAAGGAATTCTAGAACTTATAAATTTTGAAGAAGAAAAAGAAAATCAATTAACAATTTATAAAACCGCCGAAAAATATTCTGCTTTCTTTGAAAAATATTTTGGAGAACCAAGTCAGACTAAAACAATATATGGAAGAACTACAGAGCTTTGGAATATTAGTGATTTACAAATAATTCTTGGAATTGGAGAAAGATTTTCAGACTTTCTAATTTTTGGAATGCATTATGGTGAAAATTTTTATTAGCTCAAAGAATATTAAAACAAAGCTTCGGTACGAATGAATACCTACAAGGTTAAAAAAAACTTGCAGGAAAAAGAGAAATAGTAAATACATTAATAATGTATTTGCTGTATTTCATAAAAGGAAATTACAAATGAAAAAAAGAAGTAAATACCTATTGATTTTTCCACTTTTACTGTGGTTATTCCTGTTTTTGGTATTGCCATATCTTTTCATTTTGACACAAAGCATATTAGCAACAGATGATTTTGGTAAAGTGGTATATACCTTGAATTTTGATTCTTACATCAAGATTTTTACCAATCCTTTGTATTACGAAACGCTCACAAGAACCTTTATTTATGCCATAATCGTAGCTTTGGCTTGTATTGTATTAAGTTTGCCTTTGGCTTATTTTATTGCTTTCAAAGTGACCAAACACAAGTCGTTTTATTATACTTTAATCGTTTTGCCTTTTTGGATGTCCTACATTGTTAGGGCTTATGCTTGGAAAATTATTCTTGGAGAACAAGGTGTTTTGAATTCCTTTTTTATGTATTCGGGGGTGATTAAAAAACCCTTAAGTTTTATTTTATATTCTGATTTCTCGGTACTACTTTGTTTGATTTATATTTTTTTGCCTTTCGTTTGTATTCCTATTTACACTTCATTTGAACAAATATCCAAATCATTGGTAGAAGCCAGTAAAGATTTAGGAGCGAATTCTTGGACAACTTTTAGAAAAATTATTTTTCCTTTAATCTTACCCGGAGTCATATCTGGTGGGACATTAGCATTAGTTTTAACACTTGGAGATTTTCTTGCGGCATCGCTTTTGGGAGGACCTAATACCCTTTTTATTTCGAATATTGTTCAAAATTTATTTGGTACTTCCAATGACAAACCATTAGGGTCAGCAGTTGGAGTGGTTTTATTAGTTTTGGTTTTTCTGTTGTTAGAAATATCCTCTCGTTATGAGAAAAAACACGAAACACAGTAAATAATTAGCAATTTCAAAATTCAATAGTAGTATAAACAAGCAATTAGAATAAAAATTTTAAATGGGAATAATGCCAAAAGTAAAAACAAAACATGAAAAAAGTTAGAGCCTTTATTATCTCCTTTTCAGCCTTTTCGGTGTTGTGGTTTTTGTATTTTCCTATAGTCATTATTATGTGGTTTTCATTCAATAAAGACTCTGTTTCTTCGTTTCCTATTGCTCATTATTCCATGGATTGGTATGTAAAATTATTTCACAATCAATCGATGATGCAAGCGGTACGAGTTAGTTTTTTTATTGCTATTTCCAGTACAATTGCAGCATTAATTATTGGAATTCCATCGGCGTATGCCTTGCACAAATACAATTATTTTGGAAAAAGTCTTTTATTGAAAATTATTTTATTGCCCATCACGCTTCCCGGAATTGTAACAGGTGTGGCCATGTTGAGCTTTTTTCCAATGCTGGGAATTCCATTGTCATTAGAAGCGGTTTTAATTGGACATACCACTTTTTTGATAGCCATTATGATTACCCAAATTTTGGCACGTTTCAAGAAATTAGATCCGTATTTAGAAATGGCAGCTTTCGATTTGGGCGCAAGTCCATTGCAAGCTTTTTTTAAAGTCATTTTACCCAATATAAAAACAGCTATTATTGGTGCCGTTTTATTGTCATTGGTGCTTTCTATGGATGAAATTCCAGTGACATTTTTCTTGATTTCAAGAGAAAATACCTTGCCAATTGAGATTTACGGAATGATGCGTCGTGGCATTACACCCGAAGTGAATGCAGTAGCGACTTTGGTTTTTTTGGTATCATCTACGGCGATTTTTATGTCGTTAAAATTTAATAAGGAGCAGTAAGCATGAGTAAATTAGAATTAAAAGGAATCAGTAAATCATTCGGAAGTTCGCTTATTGTAAACAACTTGGATTTAGAAATTCAGGATGGAGAATTTTTGACCATTTTGGGGCCAAGTGGATGCGGAAAAACGACCACTTTGCGAATGATTGCCGGTTTTGAAACGCCTGATAAAGGACAAGTTTTACTCAACAATCAAGATATTTCGCAGTTACCTCCTTATAAAAGGAATGTCAATACGGTTTTTCAAAATTATGCTTTGTTTCCCCATTTGAACGTGGAAGAGAATATTGCTTTTGGTTTGCACCAAAAAAAATTAAGCAAATCCGAAACGAATAAACGTGTAGATGAAATGCTGGAATTGGTTCAAATGGAAGCTTTCAAAACCAGAAAACCTTTTGAAATGTCGGGCGGACAACAACAAAGAGTTGCCATTGCCAGAGCGATTGCACCTGATCCAGAAATTTTATTGTTGGATGAGCCACTTGGCGCTTTGGATTTGAAATTGAGAAAACAAATGCAATTTGAGTTGAAACAATTGCACAAAGATTTGAATAAAACCTTTGTGTATGTGACGCACGATCAGGAAGAAGCATTGACAATGTCTGACCGAATAGCGGTGATGAATCAAGGAATTATCGAACAATTGTCCGATAGTCAAACCTTGTATAATTTGCCAAAAACCAAATTTGTAGCTGGATTTATTGGCGAAGCGAATTTGATTCTGGTGCAAATAGAGAATCAAAAGTCGTTTTCATTTGAGGCTAAAACCTATGAATTTGAACATAAAAATATAGACAAACAAGGTGTATTATTCATCCGCCCCGAAAATGTTTCTTTTGACGCCATTTCCGAAATTGCAATGAAAGTTACAATTGAAGATGTCATTTTTGTGGGCAATCATCGCAAGTATAAATTGGTTACGGCATCAGGTCAAAAAATCATCAAAACAGAGGATTCTTCTGTAGCGTTGACAAAAATTATTGGACAGTCGGTGACTATTTATTTGTCGCCTAATTTAATTCAGATTTATAATTCATAAAATAAAAATTATGTATAAAATGTATATCAACGGCGCTTTTGTAGATTCGGTTTCCAAGAAAACCAGAAACATACTAAATCCTGCTACAAAAGAGGTAATAGCAACCGTTCCAGAAGCACAAATCGAAGATGTAAATGCCGCTGTCGATGCAGCTAGAGCCGCATTTGACGGAGAAGAATGGAAAAGTAAAACGGCTCAAGACCGTCAGAAAATATTATTTTCCATCGCTGGGAAAATAAGAGAAAATTTCGAAGCTTTCGTAAAATTGGAAGTAGAAAATAATGGTAAGCCCATTCGCGAAGCTGAATTTGATATTGATGATGCCGCTTCTTGTTTTGAGTTTTATGCTGGATTGGCTACAAAAATTCACGGCGAAACGATGAGTGTGCCAGGAAATTCATTTAGTTATGTAACGCGAGAAGCGATTGGTGTTTGTGCGCAAATTATTCCGTGGAATTTTCCGTTTTTGATGTGTGCTTGGAAATTGGGACCGGCAATCGCAGCAGGAAACACGGTAGTTTTAAAACCATCCGAAGTGACGCCATTGACGGCTTTGTTTTTGGCACAATTAATAGATGAATTAGACATTCCAAAAGGAGTAATTAACATCGTAACTGGTGATGGCCCAATTGCTGGAAACGCTTTAATCAGTAACACCAAAATTGATAAAATTGCTTTTACTGGAGGAACTTCAACAGGAAAATACATTGGTAAAATTGCTGCCGAAAATCTCAAAAAAGCAACATTAGAATTGGGTGGAAAAAACCCAGTTGTCATTTTTGATGATTGCAAAATGGATTTGGCTATCGATTGGGGATTGTTTGCGGCTTTCGCCAATAGCGGTCAGGTTTGTACAGCCGGTTCCCGAATTTTGATTCAAGACACAATCTATGACGAGTTTGTAAAACAATTTGTAGCAAGAGCGAAAAATATAAAAGTGGGTGATGGAAGTGATGCCGAAAATACGATGGGACCAATCGTTTCTCAAGCTCATTTTGACAAAATTAAAGCCTATATCGAAGTTGGAAAAAGTGAAGCTACATTGGCTTTTGGAGGAAACTCCGATGATTCAAAAGGCTTTTTTATAGAACCAACCATTTTTACAAACGTAACTCCAAATATGCGAATAGCCAGAGAAGAAATTTTTGGACCCGTTGTAGCATTATTAAAATTTTCGACTGAAGAAGAAGCAATTGCAATGGCAAATGATACCGAATATGGTTTGGGTTATGGATTATTCACGCAAGATGTAACACGTGTTCATCGTGTGATGCCAAAAATCCGAGCAGGAATTGGTTGGGTAAATTTCTACCATCCTACGTTCAATGAAATGCCTTGGGGCGGTTACAAACAGTCCGGAACTGGCAGAGAATTAGGATTGTACGGCATCGAAAATTACCTCGAAGTCAAACAAGTCAACATCAATTTAGACACTGATCCCGTGGGTTGGTATTAATAATTTAATGATTGAAAGATTTAACAATTTAAAAATTAGGAATAACAGAATTTAAAATCTTTCAATCTTTCAATCTTTTAAATTTCTATTAAAATGATATTCAAATCTATAAATCCGTTTACGCAAGCTGTAATTGCAGAGCACGAAGTTTTGACTAATGCCCAATTGAATCAAAAGTTGGAATTGGCGGCAACGGCTTTCAAAAGCTGGCGTACGACCACTTTTCAAGAAAGAGCGGATAAAATGCAAAAAGTAGCCGATATTCTTCGTGCCAATAAAGACGAATTGGGATTGCTTATTTCGAATGAAATGGGGAAAATCCTATCGGAAGGTATAGCCGAAGTGGAAAAATCAGCTGGAAACTGCGATTTTTATGCCGAAAATGCCGAGAAAATGTTGAAAGACGAGCACTATAATACGCCGTTCAAAAGCATGTCGGTTTATGATCCGTCAGGGGCAGTTTTTGCGATTATGCCTTGGAATTATCCGTTTTGGCAAGTGTTGCGGTATGCGGCTCCAGCGATTATGGCGGGAAATGTAACACTTTTGAAACACGCTCCAAATGTTATTGGCTGTGCCAAAGCTATAGAAAATGCCTTCTTGGAAGCAGGTTTCCCAGAGGGTGTTTTCCAACAAATAAACATTGATATTCCACAAGTAGAAACCGTTATTGCGGCCGATATTGTGTCTGGAATTACCTTAACGGGTAGCGAAATGGCCGGTTCATCGGTGGCGGCATTGGCTGGAAAACACATCAAAAAATCAGTTTTAGAACTTGGAGGTTCTGATGCGTTTATCGTTTTGAACGATGCCGATTTAGAGAAAGCCGCCACTGTAGCCACGCAATCTCGAATGCTCAACGCAGGTCAAGCCTGTATTTGTGCCAAACGCTTCATCGTAACCGAAAAAGTAGCCGATGAATTTGCGTCGCTTTTTGCACAAAAAGTAAGTGCGCTGCAGCAAGGAAATCCTTTACAGAACGGCATCAATATGGGGCCTTTGGCACGAATTGATTTGGCGGAGAAATTAAGTTATCAATTGGAGCATTCTTTACAACAAGGAGCCAAAATTTTGGTGGGTGGTGAGCGAGAACATTGTAATTTCCAGCCCACATTAATAGATTTTGTAGATGCCAATAATATTGCTTTTCAGGAGGAAACTTTTGGACCACTGGCAACCATAATTCGGGCAAAAGACGAAAATGATGCCATTATGATTGCTAATAATCACCGCTATGGATTGGCTTCGGCGATATGGACAGTAGACAGAGAGAAAGCCTATCATTTAGCCAGACGCATTGATGCTGGCAATGTTTTTGTGAATTCCTTGGTGCGTTCGGATTCCCGAATTCCCTTTGGAGGAATAAAAAAATCAGGCTACGGAAGAGAATTATCCGAGATAGGAATCAAAGAATTTATGAATATGAAATCAGTGATTATTGAATAAAAACAAAGTGCATTTAGATAGCTAACCAAACCAAACTCCTATGAAAAATCCAAAATCAACCGTTTTAAAGAATATTCTTTTGAATTTAAAAATGGCTCAATTTTCGAATGAAAATCCAGAAATTGAAGTTGAAAAAATAATCGCTTTCAAAAATGCTGATGCGGTAACCAGAAGGAAATTTGTTGCAGATGTGGCTAAATTTGGCTTACTGACTGGAGTTATTGGAACGTCAATAATTAGTTGTAAAAAAGAAAATACTCCTGAAAAAACAATAATTTCTGACGAAGGAGAAGGCATTGCAAATGCAAATGATAAAAAAGTTGTTGTTGTTGGTGCTGGAATGGCAGGTTTAAATGCTGCTTATCAATTGAGTAAAGCGGGAATTAATGCCACGGTTTATGAAGGAAGTTTTAGAGTTGGCGGTCGTATTTTGACTCATTATAACGATGCGTTGCAAATGGGGATTCATCCTGAATTTGGTGGTGATTTTATCGATACAACGCATGCGGATATGATTGCTTTGTCCAAAGAATTCAATTTAGAATTAATCGATATGTATGCCGAATCGAAAGCGGCAGGTTTAGTTCACGAGACATTTTTCTTTGATGGTAGACATATTCCTGAAGAAGAAATTATAAAGGAATTCAAAAAAATCGCACCAAAATTACACAAAGACACCGAGAGTTTAGGTGAAGATTATGATACGCCAGCCGCATTAATTTTGGACAAAACTTCTTTGAAAGAATACATAAAATCCTTGAAATGTGCTCCATGGTTGAAGGAGGCTTTGACAGCGGCTTATTTGGCTGAATTTGGTTTGGATACTTCGGAGCAATCGGCTATCAATATGCTCGATATGATTGATACGGACACTTCCGAAGGATTTAAGATTTTTGGAGATAGTGACGAAAAATACCGAATCAAAGCTGGAAACTCGAAATTGATTGAAAATATTGCTTCAAAATTGCCCAAACCTGTTGTACTAAATTCGATGCTTACGGCTATTACCAAAAAAGAAGAGAAATATATTTTGTCGTTTAAGGGTAAACAAGATGTCGAAGCTGATTTTGTAATTCTAACCCTTCCGTTTACGATGCTCCGTGACGTGCAACTGGATTTGCCAGATATGACTCCCGAAAAAAAGAACTCGATTCAAGAGTTAGGGTATGGACAAAACAACAAACTGTTTTTGGGATATCAAAATAGACCTTGGCGAGAAGGTAAAAACAAGTTTTATGGCTACTTGTTTCACAAAGACATTCACGATGGTTGGGATTCTAGTAGTATAAAAAGCGTCGAAAGCAACAAAGGTGTGTATTGTTGTTTCTTTGGCGGCGATGAATCCATCCGCTTGGCAAAAGTGGCCATAAATAATAAATACGCCCCAGCCAACCACATTTGGAAAACCGATTTGCCACAAGCAGAAATTAATAAATACATTGGTACAATGGAAACCGTTTTTCCAGGGTCAAAAAAAGCGTATGTGGGCAAACATGTATTTGCAGCTTGGTCCACCTATCCATGGGTAAAGGCGAGTTATACGTGCCCAAAAGTGGGACAATGGAATACGGCTATGTTGCATACGCAAGAATCAATTGGAAATGTATTTTTTGCGGGGGAGCATTGTAGTGTAGAATTTCAGGGCTATATGAATGGCGCTGCCGAGACAGGAAGGGTTGCTGCAGAAGAAATTGTCAAATTAATTAATAAAAAAGTCTAATCTAAAAAAGTACAAACCAAAACCAAATTAATAATTAAAACCAAATTAAACATGAAAAAAGTAATTGTAATTTTTGTAACGCTACTAACAAGTGGTCTAACATTCGCGCAAGATGCACCTGTAACAGCACCAGCAGAGACGGAAGCGCCAGAACCAAAGTTGACAGCAGCTGTCGATGTTGTGTATCCTTATTTGTGGAGGGGAATTAAATATTATGGAGATAAAATCGCTTTTCAACCCTATTTGAATTATGCTGTTACCGATAAATTATCAGTAGGAGTATGGGCAACAACCAATTTTTCTAATGCTGCCGATGCTTATAATGAGTTTGACTGGAATATTTCTTACCAAATTTCACCAATAGTTAAAGTGATGTTGAGTGATTACTATTGGCCCGCAACGAAAAAAAATATGGATTGGGAAAGAAGTAGTTATTTTGATTATTCCGAAGGATCAGCACAGAGTTTGGATCTTTCCATTTTGTTAGATTTTTCAGATAAAGGAATTCCTTTGGATTTTCAATGGAATACTTTCATAGGAGGAGGAGATTATAAATATGACGCCGATGGAAATGTTGATGGAAGAGCTTTTTCTAGTTATGCCGAAGTTGGTTATACTAAAACATTTGAAAGCGTTGGAATAGATGTTCGCCCTTTTGTAGGTGCAGTTGTTATTAACGGTGGATATTATGGCGCTGACGCAAGTGGTAAATCTGGTTTTACATTTTCTAATGTTGGTGTCAACGTTGCCAAAGAACTTAAAGTTGCCAAAAATTATAGTATCCCTGTATTTGTGAGATATACTAATAATGATTATGGTATTCAAAAGTTGGATAGCAACGGCGATTTGACCAAAACGGTTAGAAATTTCTTTTCATGCGGGATGACATTTAGCATAAGATAAAAAGAGTCTAGTTATTTTTTAACCTTAAATTCAGTATTTACTACAGAGATTGAATTTAAGGTTTTTTTGTAGCACTTATTTTTAGATTCTTTTTTACACCCCCATTTTTTTAGGGGGTATTCATTTAAATAGTATAAAATATTTTTTTAATCTTTTTTTTTGTGATTAATAAAGATAGGTGTGGTGTTTTAAATAGGGTTTGTTTTAAAAAAGTCTATTATCGTTTTTTTAAAATATCTAAATTAAAATACGAAATACTTAAAATTAGTCGGTGATTTTTAGATATTGACAATTCTTTTTAGAAAAATATAAAAAAATTTTGTTGTTAATTAAAAGTTAATAAATTCGCTTCAGGATAAAGAAAAACAACCAAATTCGAACGTCCGATTATTAAATTTATAAACTAAATAAAGTAAACATGAAAAAAGTAATTACTATTTTATCATTAATTTTGACTACAAGTATAGCATTTGCTCAAGATGCTGAAAAGCCTTCTCCATTAGAAATTTCAGGTTCAGGAGATTTATATTACAAGTATGATTTTTCTAAAACTGGAAACATTCCAACAAGTTTTGCTAATGAGCAAAATTCAGTATCATTAGGGATGCTTGATGTTATTTTGAAAAAATCTATGAAAAAAGTGTCTTTTGTTGGAGAAATATCTTTTGGGCCAAGAGGTCAATTTCAATCAATTCCTAACGCTGATGGTACTTATAATGACTCAAACTCGAATTCATTTCACCTTCAAAATTTATATGCTACTTATGCCGTTTCAGACAAATTTAGTTTGACAGCAGGGTATATGGGGACTTTTATAGGTTATGAGGTAATTTCTCCTTTGGCTAACTTTAGTTATTCTACTTCGTATTTATTTACCAATGGACCATTCCAAAATGCGGGTATCAAAGCTAATTATAAAATATCTGACAAGTTTGGGGCAATGCTTGGTTTGTTTAATGACCAGTGGAACAAATACCAAGCAGATCCAATTAAAGGATTGAATGCTATTGGAGGTCAATTATCCTATGCTGGAAAAGGAACTAGTGCCTACCTGAATTTTATGGACGGTTCCGTAAGTGGAACAATTGTTGATTTAACTGCAACATTTCAAGTTTCTGAAAAATTCAAACTAGGTGTAAACGCCGCTGATTTTTCTAACGATGGTAAAGTAGGTTATACAGGAGCTGCTTTGTACCCATCTTATGCAATCACTGATGCTTTTGCTTTAGGATTACGTGGTGAATATTTTAAATACAAAGAAGGTTCTGGAGATACATCAGTAACTGCTTTTACTTTTTCAGGGAACTATAAAGTAGATGGACTAACTATTATTCCAGAGTTTAGATTAGATAGCAATTCAGACAAAGTATTTGTTGACTCTAATATGGCTCCTACAAAATCTGCATCTCAATTCCTATTAGCTGTTGTTTATGGTTTTTAACACAGTAAGTTAAGGAATAATACAGAATTAAAAACTTTTTTTTTACTGCCAAGATGCTTTCGAGTGTTTTGGCAGTTTTTTATTGCTTATTGTTCAAATCACTTCAATGGTTTTTTACCTGAAGTAAACTTCTACCAAGAATTGTGTGGAAAAAAAATCCAGCTAGAGATTACACCAATGATAAACTTTTTAATTGAATAAAGCGATTTTTAATAATTATAGAGGAATCATTTAACACCATTTTTTTTCTGTGAATTTTACCAATACTATTTTAGAGGCAGTAAATTGGTAATTATAGCTACTTTTACAAATTCTCTAATTCCAATCAATAAGTTGAAGAATAGAGAACGACCAGATTGAACTATTTTGTAATACAGATTGGCATTAGTTTTAAATAACAAAAAGGCTTTTGAATACCTCAAAAGCCCTTTTGTTATTTTAAAAACTACATTACTGTTTCTTATAAATAGAATAAATAATGTTGATTGTTTTTTGATCTAAAACAGCATCTACTTCTGATTTTACATAATGCAATTTGAATGCTTTGATGGCTGCAGGAAGATTTTTGGTATCGTATCCAATGATGCGCAATCCTAATTCGGGATTGAAATCCGCGGGAGCTTCGTCTAGAAAGTTGTCTTGCCACAATCCAAATCCTTTTTCGGCTAATAATTGCCAAGGAAATAAAACGCTCGGGTCTTGTTTTCGTGTGGGCGCAATGTCCGAGTGGCCTATTATGTTTTGGGTGGGAATATTGTAGTCTTTTTTTAATTTAGTCAAAAGTGCCAATAAACTATTAATTTGCAATTCCGAAAAAGGTTCTAATCCATTATTGTCCAACTCAATACCTATGGAGGACGAATTGATATCGGTGTTTTTGCCCCAACTGGAATTTCCGCCATGCCAAGCACGCAAATAATCGTTGAGCATGTGGATCACGCGGCCATTATCAGCTATGACATAATGGGCGCTCACTTGACTGGCTGGTTTGGTAAAGGTTCGCAATGTTTTTTCTAACGAATCTTGTGCCGTATGGTGTATGATAATGAAGTTGGGTTTTCGTAAATTAAAATTCACCGTACCAATCCACTCGGTAGTTACGCCGTTTTGCAAAGGTGTAGGCCCCATTTTTGAAATCGAATCCTGAAAAGTATGCAGTTGTTTGGTGTACAAGGTGTCAACACTTTGTGCGGTGTTGGGCACATTTTGTAGTGGTACCGTTTCCTTGCTCGAAATGGTTTCTTTTAATTTATCAAGCTGATTTTCATATACTTTTTCACTCTTTTTGTACGGATTTGTGGAGCAAGAAACAACCACGATAGCAAAGGCAAGGGTACTTAAATATTTTTTCATACTGCTTTATTTTGCGTTTATAATAGGGGTATTAATGCTTTTTGGCTCTTTTAGTTTTACTTTCTTCATTCATAAGTTTGTATTTTACCTTTTGATCAGCATCTAAAAATTCCATGATTTTTCTATCGGTAACTTCGGAAAGTGCTTGAATGTCTTTCATTTTGTCTTCTTGACTCGATTCTTGCTTGATAATAACTCCTTGTGCTTTTAAACTTTCAATCAAAACATTGGCAATAGCAATTTCCTGAAGTGCATCAAGGTTAAGTTCTGGTTTTATTTTTTCCATTATTTTGCTAACGGTAACTTCTACAGGAATGACCTTTGGCGCTTCGGGTGTGTCGTGATTCATCTGGCTCATGCGATTGCTACCATAACCGTTACCATTATTTCCGTAACCGTTGCCATAACCACTGTTGCCATATTGTGCCGTAATTGTATTTGCCGAAAAAAGAATTCCTGAAAGTACTAATAAGAATCGAAATGTTTTCATGTGTTCGCTTTTAGATCATTTTAAACGGGTTCTCCGTATAAATCAAATTCGGTGGCTTCAATAATTTTTATCATTACAAATTCACCTGTTTTTACATAATGCTTGGTGGCATCAATCAATACCTCATTGTCAACATCAGGACTATCAAACTCTGTTCGCCCTACAAAATGTCCACCTTCTTTTCGGTCAATAATGCATTTAAAGGTTTGTCCCACTTTTTCTTGGTTTAAATCCCACGAAATTTGCGATTGCAATTCCATTATCTCATTGGCACGGTCTTGTTTTACCGTATCAGAAACGTCGTCTTCGAGTAAGTAGGCATGCGTATTTTCTTCGTGCGAATAGGCAAAACAACCCATTCTGTCAAATTTCATTTCTTGTACAAAATCTTTAAGAATCCTGAAATCTTCCTGCGTTTCACCAGGATAGCCTACGATTAATGTGGTACGAATTGCCATTCCAGGAACCGCAGCCCGGAAATCTTTTAATAATTGAGTCGTTTTTTGTTGTGTTGTTCCGCGACGCATCGATTTCAAAATAGAATCCGATATGTGTTGCAACGGAATATCGATATAATTACAAATTTTTGGCTCCCGTTTCATAACCTCCAAAACGTCCATCGGAAATCCAGTTGGAAAGGCATAATGCAAACGAATCCATTCAATACCGTCTACTTTTACTAATGCTTCCAGTAATTCGGCAAGGTTTCTTTTTTTGTAAATATCAAGTCCATAATAGGTCAAATCTTGCGCAATCAAAATCAATTCTTTTACGCCATTTTTAGCCAAACCTTCGGATTCTTTAACTAGTTTTTCAATGGTTTGCGATACATGCTTTCCTCGCATTAACGGAATTGCACAAAAACTACACGGTCTGTCGCAACCCTCGGCAATTTTTAAATACGCATAATTTTTGGGCGTAGTCGTTAACCGTTCTCCTAATAATTCATGCTTGTAATCCGCACCCAATGCTTTGAGCAAAGCTGGCAACTCGGTAGTGCCAAAATATTGATCCACATTTGGAATTTCTTTTTCTAAATCAGGGCGGTATCTTTCGGATAAACAGCCGGTTACAAATACTTTATCAACCAGTCCTCTTTCTTTTTTATCGGCATATTCCAAAATCATATTTACTGATTCGGCCTTGGCATTATCTATGAATCCGCACGTATTTATAACAATAATATTACCTTCGTCTTCCGGTTTTGCCTCATGCGTCACCTCTTTGCCACTGGCACGAAGTTGACCCATAAGTACTTCACTATCATACACGTTTTTCGAACACCCAAGAGTGATCACATTTATTTTGTTCTTTTTTAAAGACTTCGTTCTCATAAATATAAATAATCCTGATACTATAGGATTTTGCAAAATTACGGTTTTTATTTAAACCTAACCCAATTCTGTTTTTAAAAAGGACTACTTTTTAATGGTTTCGAGTGGCTTTGGAGCACAACTTTAGCGATTTCATAACAATCTAGTCCCGCTTTCCGTTAAATCTTTTTATGTCATCCAGTCGGTTCGCTGCCGCAAACACACTGGATGGCATAAAAAGGATACCACTTCAATCGGGGCTATGCCAAAAATCTATTTTTTTCAACGAGTCTCCCCCAGAAAAAATAAAAGCCAAATCGATTCCGAAATGGCTTTTGTTTCTATACGATACGACTGAAAT
This sequence comes from Flavobacterium restrictum, assembly GCF_007097245.1. Lineage (GTDB taxonomy): Bacteria > Bacteroidota > Bacteroidia > Flavobacteriales > Flavobacteriaceae > Flavobacterium > Flavobacterium restrictum. The sequence goes on from NZ_VJZT01000003.1 coordinate 108,152, forward strand.
TACAATTCAAACAATAGGGTAAGTGAAACCGTATTGGTCACTGCGTCTATCGAAGCACCATCTGTAAATCCTTGATTAAAAAATCCTTGTTGCGAATTTCTTTTGGCGTAAGCATAGGACAAATCTACTTTTGTTGCGCCAAAATTATATCCCAAACCACCAGAATAACCTGTTAAATCACCTACAGTTGTTTTGTTTTTATACGGACTTTGGTCGTGGCGGTATCCTGCTCTCAAACTCAAAGCTTCTATTTTGTATTCGGCACCAATTCGCAATTCTCCCGTTTTGTCAAGAACAGCATTCAAATCAGTATTTAAACCACTAAAATAAGCATCATTTTCTGGTTTGAACTTGGTGCTGCTATAGTCTTTCATTGCGTAATCAATGCTTATTAATCCTTTTTTGCCAAAAACGTATGCAAAACTTCCAGTGAGTTTACTCGGTGTTTGTAGTTTATAAGGATCGTAATAATTGGTTATTTGTGGATCAATATTATCTACGGGTAATTCTCCAGCAGTATTGCTGCTTACTACCGCCAATTTTTGTGTCAACTCATCACTTAAATGGTACCAAGTTGGCGATTCGTAGGATAGTCCCAATCGCATCTCGTTAGTGACTTTTGCAATAGCGCCCAATTGAAATGAAAACCCAGTACCATACGTGTACAAGTCATTACTAAAACGCAATCTATTTACTTTGTCTTCTATGGTTAATGTATTGTTGTTGTCTTCATAAAAACGGGAGGATTGTGTGTAATCCGTAAAATGAGAGTTTAAGTTGATTCCTAAATACAATTTGTCTTTGTAAGATGTGGCGGCATTAAAGGATAATTTTCCGTTGTATCCTTTGGCATTGATGCTGTTTTCATGGTAATAATTTCCGCCTACCCGAACACTAGAGTTGTAGGAAGTATTGCTTCCAGAATTACTAACCGGATCTATAACATACCCTTGATAGCCCAAAAACGCTTGTTGTGCTCCGTGTCCTAAATCTTCGTAGTTGGAATTTTGTAATATATTCAAAGGAACACCAGTAGCATAACTCAAAAAATAACCATCAATAGAATGGGTTGGATTTGTTCCTGCCGAAAATACCGAATTGTCATAATTATTGACGTTGTCATAATTGACTGCAATTGCTACTTTTTTCCAGTTACTATTGGAATTATTACTTTTGAACACAAAAACGCCACCCGCTTGATTGAGGTCAAATGAATTGTTTTTTTGGCTAGTTTTGGTATCAAAATAAGCCGAATTATTTTTGGTGCTAAAATTACTTAAGGTAAAAGCGACTTGGTTATTCGAAAAAATGGCTGACCCCGCAGGATTCACATTTATCGCCGATAAATCGCCACCAAGTGCACCAAAGGCACCACTCATAGCTCTAAAACGAGCTGTTCCATTCATATTGTCTTGTGCGTAACGCATGGCATCTACAATTTCTTGTGATTGTGCAACCGAAATTGTTAAGCAGGCTAGTAGTAGATATAGGTTTTTTTTCATTTTTTGAATAGCATTAAATTAGGATTTTTTTTCAAGAAAAAGAGTCGCCGTTTATCCTCTACCTCTTCCGCCGCCGCCAGATGGTCTACTACCGCCGCCGCCGCCAGAGGATCTGTTGCTGCCACCGCCGTTGTTACTTGGGGAGTAGGAACGTGTGGGGGTGTAACTTTCGGTGCGTGTACGGGTTGTATTTTGTGGTTGGTATGTATTTGTATTTGCTCTAGTTCTACTTGGAGTAGTGTTATTATAAGAGTTATTATTATTGTATTGATTGTTGTTGTATTGATTGTCGTTTCTTCTTGTAAATGTTGGGCTTGTACGATTAATAGTGGTGGTGTTTCTTCTAAAATCTACAGTGTTGTTCCCTCTATTATAGCTGTTGTTTTGGTAAGATGAATTTCTAGAACTGTAGCTTCTGTTGCTATTTACGCCGTTGTAATAATTGGAACCTCTGCGGCTATGATTATAGGAGTAATTAGTGTTGTTGTAATAACCATTGCCTGAGTATCCCCAACCGTAATTAGGATACCCCCAGCCATAACTTGGATATCCCCAACCATAACCGTAGCTTGGATATCCCCAACCATATCCTGGGTATCCATATCCGTAATTAGAATATCCATATCCATAATACGGATTGCCCCAACCAAAACCGATAGACATACTCCAATTAGGGGTATAGTTTATAGTCGTTTCGTCCGTAGTGCTGCCCCAACTAGCATAACCATAATTATCAGCTGGAATGCTATCATTTATAGTATTGTAATTGTTGTAAGTGTCAACATCCGTGAAAATTTCGGTAGGTTGGTTGTTGTTTTGCAAAGAGCTGAAATACTCTTTGTATTGGTTGTTGCTGTTGTCTTGCGAGCGTTCTTGTGGTTTTCTAGTATAGCTATTGCCATAAACACCATCACTATCATAATAGGAACTGTTTTGGTAGGAACCACAGGAAGAAGTCAAAAGGATCAAAAACCCAAGTATTGTATAAATGTATGCTTTTTGAGGAGTAAAAATATTAGTTTTCATATCTATGGGATTTTTATTGTTGCACATTACAAAAATAGTTAGTTTTGTCGAACTATTTACTTAAGATTTAATTAAACAATATTTGTGCCAAACTATTCGAAATGAGTAAGAACTTAACTACAAGAGCAGAAGATTATTCAAAATGGTATAACGAGTTAGTCGTAAAAGCCGATTTAGCAGAAAATTCAGGGGTTAGAGGGTGTATGGTTATTAAGCCGTATGGATATGCCATTTGGGAAAAAATGCAAGCAGAATTAGATCGCATGTTCAAAGAAACGGGACATCAAAACGCCTATTTTCCTTTATTCGTGCCCAAAAGCATGTTTGAAGCAGAAGAAAAAAATGCCGAAGGGTTTGCCAAAGAATGCGCTATTGTAACTCATTATAGATTAAAAAACGATCCCGATAAACCGGGGAAATTAATGGTAGATCCTAATGCCAAACTCGAAGAGGAATTAATTGTTCGTCCTACGAGTGAAGCAATTATTTGGTCTACATATAAAGGTTGGGTACAATCTTATAGAGATTTGCCGTTACTTATTAACCAATGGGCAAATGTGGTGCGCTGGGAAATGAGAACACGCTTGTTTTTGCGTACCGCAGAATTTTTGTGGCAAGAAGGGCATACCGCTCACGCTACTCGTAAAGAAGCCATTGAGGAATCCGAGCAAATGATGCATGTCTATGCTGATTTTGCCGAAAATTTTATGGCAATACCCGTTATAAAAGGATTGAAAACGGAAACAGAACGTTTTGCAGGTGCTGATGAAACCTATTGTATCGAAGCATTAATGCAGGACGGAAAAGCACTTCAGGCTGGAACATCACATTTTTTAGGACAAAATTTTGCAAAAGCATTCGATGTGAAATTTGCAAATGCCGAAGGAAAACAAGAATACGTTTGGGGTACCTCTTGGGGAGTTTCTACTCGTTTGATGGGTGCCTTGGTCATGACGCATTCGGATGACAAAGGATTGGTTTTGCCTCCTAATTTAGCCCCAATTCAAGTGGTGGTCGTGCCAATTTATAAAACCGATGAACAATTAGAAACAATTACTGCAGTTGTGAAACAATTAGTTTCGGAATTTAAAAAACAGCGAGTAACCATAAAATTCGACGATAGAACTACTCAAAAACCAGGATTCAAATTTGCAGAATGGGAGCTAAAAGGAGTTCCAGTTCGAATTGCAGTGGGGCCAAAAGACATTGAAAACGGTACTTTTGAAGTGGCAAGAAGAGATACTTTGACTAAAGAAGTAGTTTCTAAAGACGAAATTGTGACCTACACTACTGATTTATTAGCGCAAATTCAAAAGGAATTATTCGATAATGCTTTGAATTATAGAAATACACACATCACAGAAGTGAATAGTTTTGAGGAATTCAAGAGCGTTCTTGATGGTAAAGGAGGCTTTGTTTCAGCACATTGGGACGGAACAGCAGCTACCGAAGAAAAAATCAAAGAGTTGACCAAAGCTACTATTAGATGCATCCCGTTGGATAGAGTGGAACAAGCGGGAAGCTGCGTGCTTACTGGGGCTGCGTCAGTTGGAAGGGTGTTGTTTGCGAAGGCGTATTAAAAAAAATATTTTTTTTTTGACTCTACTATTGCGCTTCTCAAAAATAGTTGTATTTTTGCATCCGCATTAGAGAAGCAAGGCCCGTTCGTCTATCGGTTAGGACGCATGGTTTTCATCCATGTAAGAGCGGTTCGATTCCGCTACGGGCTACTAATTCTTTTTATGCTGCTTAAATTTCTAAACTTTTTAGAAAAATGGCCCGTTCGTCTATCGGTTAGGACGCATGGTTTTCATCCATGTAAGAGCGGTTCGATTCCGCTACGGGCTACAAATTCAATTGTAGTAGATTGAAAATAACTTAGAAGGAATGGTCCGTTCGTCTAGGGGTTAGGACGCCAAGATTTCGTCTTGGTAACAGGGGTTCGATTCCCTTACGGACTACAAATAGAAAAAATAAATAAGTCAAAAAAATAATAAAATGGCAAATCATAAGTCAGCTCTAAAGAGAATTAGAAGTAACGAAAAGAGAAGAGTATTAAACAGATACCAACATAAAACTACTCGTAATGCAATCAAAGCATTAAGAATAGCAACTGATAAAGTAGATGCTGCGTCTAAATTGTCAAGTGTAATTTCTATGATTGATAAATTAGCAAAAAAGAATATCATTCATGATAACAAAGCTTCTAATTTAAAATCAAAATTGACAAAGCACGTTGCTAAATTGTAATAATTTACTCTTTGCATTATATAAAAAAGCTTCTAATTTATTTAGAAGCTTTTTTTTTTGTTACGTATTTTACTCTAGTTTGTTTTTGACGTATTCTAGCATTGCAATTGATATTGGTTTAGACAAAAAATCAATAACCATTGGGTAAGTTCGGGCTCTTTCTAAATCTTCGGGGTCTATTGTTGAGGATAAAACAATTATTTTTATGGAATTGAAGTCGGAATATTCGGCGGTGTTAAAATGATCCAAAAACTCCCAGCCGCCCATTATAGGCATGTTGAGGTCTAGGAAAATCAATTGTGGACTTTTGAATCCTTTGCCTTTGCTTAAGTATTTAAGTTCGTTAAAATGTTGCAGTGCAACCTCACCATTTTGAGCACTTATTATTTCGTTTGAAAATAATGATTTTGTGATTACTTTTTTGCAAAGCATCATCGTTATGGGGTCGTCATCAATGCACATGATTAATTCAAACATTTTATTTGTTTTTAAATGTTAATGAAAAAATAGTTCCTTTGTTTACTTCGCTTTCTATGCTTATGGTTCCCCCCATTGATTCTACTTGGGATTTGACCAAATACAATCCAAGACCTTTGCTGTCTGGATAATTATGGAACCTTTGGTATAATCCAAAAACTTTGTCTCTATTTCTTTCTAAATCAATTCCTATTCCGTTGTCTTTGAAAGTCAGGATAATATAATTGTCAATTTGTTTGGCGTTTATGGCTATTTTTATTTTTTTATTTTCGGATCGGTATTTTATAGAATTGGTTAGTAAATTTAGTAAAATACTTTCGATGTACGCTTTGTTCGTGTATAAAAAGGAAACGTCATTGAAATTAATTTTTATGATAGGTTTGAGAAATTCGATTTGGTAACTAAGTTGATTGAAGGTGTTTTCGAATATGTCTTTTAGTGAAATAGACTCTTTAGGGATGGAAAGATTGTCTTTTATAACAATGACTTTTACTAAATCGCTTATGGTTTCGTTTAGTAATTGTGTTGATTTTTTGAATCCATTTAGAATTTCTTGTAACTCTGGATCCTCAATCGTAATGTCTTCAAGTAAGTTCAGTAGTCCAGTAAGGTTAGATAAAGGTGCTCTTAAGTTGTGCGAAGTAATGTAGGAAAACTGTTTTAAATCTTTATTGTTTTGAGTCAATTCTCGTATTAGTTGTTCTTTTTCTTTTTCTTGTTTTCGTTCATCGGAGATGTCTCGTTGTATCGAAACCCAATGCGAAAGCTCGTTATCGCTGTTGTAAATAGGAATCATCGAGAAGCGAACCCAGTATTCGTCTCTATTCTTTTTGTAACTAATAGTTTCAATTTGGCATTCTTCTTTGTTGTCAATTGCCTTAATTAGTTTTTCGTACTCTTTCATATCTGATTTTGGACCAATAAAAATATTTGGAGATACTCCAATTATCTCATCGTATTGGTATCCAGACATATTCGAAAATTCGGGATTTACATATACAATTAGAGGGATTTGTTGTTCTTTGGAAGCGGCTTTTGTAATTACAATCGAATCTTTGGCTTGAGTGATTACGGTTTCTAAAAGTTTAAGGCGTTGTTCTTCCTCTTTTTGTTTGGTAATGTCTTGGATGGCTCCAATCATCCGGATGGCTTTCCCGTCTTTATCTTTTAATAAAAAACCTCTATCTAGTACGTATTTATAGGTGTTGTCAGCACATCTAAAACGGTATTGATCTTGCCAATTTTCGGTTTTTTGTTCTATAAAGGAATAGAGTTTAACAGACATTTTTATGCTGTCCTCTGGATGGATTTTATCAAACCACCAAGTGGAGTTTTCGACTACTTGGTCTTTCTTGTATCCAAAAATAACTTCGATCCCTTTATTCCAAGTAATGTAGTCTTCTTGAATTTTCCAGTCCCAAATGGTGTCGCTGGTTGCTTTGGAAACGATATCGTATCTTTCGTTTGATTCTTTTATTTTGGTGTTACTGTTTTTTAGTTTTTCAAAAATTCTATTGTTTCGAATGTCGTTTTTTGATAAAATAAAATGGTATAGTATTGCTGTAAAAGCGATTAGTATAATGTCCTTGATAAAGCTGTAAAATGCGTAATGAGTGGGTAGGCACTTCAAGAGTAATTTATGACAAATAATAGCCATAAACAGGGAGAAAAGGATGTAGAATATGGTTATTTGATTGGTTTTATTTTTCATTACTCAAATATAATTAAATATTATGAAACTATTAAAAGCATTCAAAATTATTGAGAATTATTTTTGAAATCGGGTTTTAAAGTTGCTTTTTTACTACTAATAAGTTAACAAAACGGCAAACTATTGTATAAAGGTTTTTTATATCAAAATAAAGTGTACCTTTGCACCCACAAAAAATCACAGATGGAAGCTATTAGAAACATTGCAATTATTGCCCACGTCGATCACGGTAAAACCACTTTGGTTGATAAAATTATGTATCACTGTCAATTATTTCGTGACAACGAAAATACAGGTGACTTAATCCTTGATAACAACGATTTAGAGCGCGAAAGAGGTATTACCATTACTTCAAAGAATGTTTCGGTAGTTTATAAAGGAACAAAAATTAACATTATCGATACTCCTGGTCACGCTGATTTTGGTGGAGAGGTAGAGCGTGTATTGAACATGGCGGATGGTGTTTGTTTACTAGTAGATGCTTTTGAAGGACCAATGCCACAAACTCGTTTTGTATTGCAAAAAGCAATCGATTTGGGATTAAAACCTTGCGTTGTAATTAATAAAGTGGATAAAGAAAACTGTACTCCTGAAGAAGTTCATGAAAAAGTTTTTGACTTAATGTTTGAATTAGGTGCCGAAGAATGGCAGTTGGATTTTCCAACCGTTTATGGTTCAGCCAAAAATAACTGGATGTCTGATCATTGGGAAAACGTAACTGATAATGTAGAAGCATTGTTAGATATGGTTATCGAAAATGTTCCTGCTCCAAAAGTATCAGAAGGAACACCACAAATGTTGATTACCTCATTAGACTTTTCAGCCTTTACAGGTCGTATCGCTATTGGTCGTCTTGAAAGAGGTGTTTTGAAAGAAGGAATGCCAATTTCTTTGTGCAAAAGAGACGGTACAATAACTAAATCTCGTATCAAGGAATTACACACTTTTGAAGGATTAGGTCGTAAAAAAGTACAAGAAGTAATTGCGGGAGATATTTGTGCCATTATTGGTGTTGAAGGTTTTGAAATTGGGGATACTATCGCTGATTATGAAAATCCAGAAGCGTTGAAAACTATTGATATTGATGAGCCTACAATGAGTATGTTGTTTACTATTAATGATTCTCCTTTCTTTGGGAAAGAGGGTAAATTGGTAACTTCTCGTCACATTAGAGAGCGTTTGACAAAAGAATTAGAGAAAAATTTAGCCATGAAATTGGGTGAAACTGATTCGGCTGATAAATTTATGGTGTTTGGTCGTGGTGTACTTCACCTTTCTGTTCTTATCGAAACGATGAGAAGAGAAGGATATGAATTGCAAATTGGTCAACCACAAGTTATCATCAAAGAAATTGATGGTAAAAAATGTGAGCCTATTGAGGAATTAACCATCGATTTACCAGAATCTCTTTCTGGAAGAGCGGTAGAGTTTGTTACTTTGCGTAAAGGTGAAATGTTGAGTATGGATGCTAAAGGGGAACGTATGATTATAAAATTCAACATTCCATCTCGTGGAATTATTGGATTGCGTAATCAATTGCTTACTGCTACTGCTGGTGAGGCTATCATGGCACACCGTTTTATAGGATATGAGCCTTACAAAGGAGAAATTTCTGGACGTAATAAAGGTTCGTTGATTTCTATGGAAAAAGGAAAAGCAATTCCTTATTCTATCGATAAATTACAAGATCGTGGTAAGTTTTTTGTTGAACCAAATGCTGAAATATACGAAGGTCAAGTAATTGGTGAAAACTCTCGTGGTGATGATATGTGCGTGAACGTAACCAAAGAGAAAAAACAGTCTAACGTTCGTTCTTCTGGAAATGATGAAAAAGCAAGAATTATTCCTCCAATTATTTTCTCTCTTGAAGAAGCATTAGAATACATTCAAAAAGATGAGTATGTTGAGGTAACTCCAAAAAACATTCGTTTGAGAAAAATATATTTGACTGAAACTGATAGAAAAAGATTCAAATTCTAAACGTTTTTTTATTTACTATTCAAAAAATCCCAAATTCCTATTGCTGGAATTTGGGATTTTTTTTTGCTATAATTTTGTATATTTGTACTTTAAATCAAGAAATTATGGGACTAGTGTATGTTGATATTGAATTGATTAATGCCGAAGATCTAACTTTGGCTAAAAATCATATCATTGGCGAGGATGATGTTAAGCGTATGACCGTGAATATGCTTGTAGATTCTGGTGCGTATAATATGTGCATTAACGAATCGATTCAAGAACAACTTGATTTGCCTTTTGTTGAAAAACGAAAAGGGATTCTAGCTAACGGTAGTATCGAAGAATATGATGTGGTTGGTCCTGTTCAAGTGAAGTTCAAAAACAGAAAAACGATATGTTATGCTATGGTTTTGCCTGGTAGTAATGAACCGCTATTGGGAGCAATCCCCATGGAAGATATGGATGTTTTGATTCATCCACAAAGACAAGAATTGATTGTAAATCCAGATCATCCGTATTATGCTCAAATGTCGTTGAAGGGAATAAGAAGTTAGTTTAGTGTAGTATTTTTAGCAAAAATCCCAAATTCCAGCAATAGGAATTAGGGATTTTTTTTTTGGGGAAACTGTTTTCGCTTTACGGGTGCGTGAGGGATAGGAGCAATCCGCCATGCGGAGCGGATAGCCCGACCTCATTTATAACAGGCGCAACTAAGCAGTTACGAGAGAGCGCCTGTTATAAATGAGGTCACGCCCAAATTATGATTCGAAGGGTATTACCGTTTTAGGCTAAAATGACCTTTGGCTTCTCGACCTTCTTCTAGTTTTATGGTAAACCAATAGTCATCGCTGGGGAGTGGTGCTTTGTTGTAAGTCCCGTCCCAACCTATGCTGTTAGGAGACAATTGCTTTATTAATTTGCCGTAGCGATCAAAAATGTAAATAACGGCATTTTTATAAATAGGGGAATTAATTCCTTTTAAATTCCAATAGTCGTTGTAGCCATCATTGTTTGGGGTGAAATAAAATGGTGCTTCGAGTACGGCTACACTTTGAAAAATAGGACCGCAATTACCTTCCTTATTTTTGATTATTAGTTCATGAAAACCTCCTGGGACATTATCAAAAACAGGTGAGTTTTGTAAAGCGGTGGTATTCCCATTTTGATATTTAATGGCGTAAAGATAATTATCCGGGTTGGTTACATTAACCGTTATCTGGTTGTTGGGCTGTAAATCTTGAATGGCAATGCTATTTATTTTGGCGAGATGGGATAGGGTTACTTTGCAAACTCGGGTGGCGGTACAACCTGACTTGTTGGTAACGGTTACGCTATAATCCCCTTCTTTAGTTACGCTAATTGTGGGTGTCGTTTCACTAGTTGACCATAGAAAAGTATAGTCCGTTGGAGTGTTTGGTGGAGTAAGTCCGGCATTGAGTAGGAGTGGGGTGGCGTCGTCTTCGCAAAGGATTCTATTTTCGGATGGTAGGATAACGGGTGTAGAATCTACTAGGAGCTGTAGCTGTCCTGTGCCGTAACAGCCGTCATTGTTTTCGGCTCGAATGAAGATTGTCTTTGCTATTGAAATATAGCTTCCTATAAGTTCGTTAGTTCCTAATGCTGCATCTTTTGGATTTTCGTAAAAAAACAAGCGCACATCAGCGGGTAAGTTCAATTCGGTTAGGATTGTTGCTTTTTTTAGCTCTAAATTGAAGGAGGCGTTTGCATTCCCTAAATCGCAAGCATGAAAAGAACTTGGCTGCAAATCGTTGTTTTTATTGGCGTGCAGGATCACAGTTGCTAGGGAGTAACAGGAAGAATTGGGTTGGGTAACTTTGGCATACACTATTTCGTCAGGAATGGTGTTTTGGTACAAAAGCGGAAGCGATTCGGTGTTGGTTTTATCGGCATCAGCTTCATTTATACTGTGGTAGTAAAATACATCATAGTCTTTGTTTCCTAGCGCAATAGGCTCATTGGCCAATGCCAAATTAAAGGTTGACAAGCCATCCATAGGGAAAGCATCTTGGGTATCGCATTGAACGAGTTTGTGGGTGGTTGCGAGCACCTTTGGGGTTTCATAAATGGTAATTGTTTTTTCAAGCGGTTCTCTCGTTTCGCCATTTATGGTTTTTATTAAAGTGACTTTGTAATCGCCTGGTGTTTTATAAATATGATGCGCATCCAGCGTTGTTGCTGTAGTTCCATCGCCAAAATCCCAAAGAACACTATCGATTTTTTCGACTGAATTAACAAAAAAATGAGTGGATTGTCCCAAACAATTGAATTCATAACTAAACGCATATAGAAACAAAGAGGTTATAAATGGTGGCAATCCTAAACGAGCTACTTTTCCGTTTAAGCTGATTTGGTTTTGCAAAAAATTACAAGCCGTTCCATCTAATTCGGGATTGTTTATTACGGATAAATGATCGCTACCATCCGAAGAAAAGGGGTATCCAGAGCGGTATATTTTTTCGTCTATTGCGAGTTGCAAAGCGCCTGCCACATTGCTTGACGAATTTACGGTAGTATTAGAAGTAGCGATATTGGCACTTTTTAAATTAAATTGCAGTAGCGAGCTTCCTAACGTAACTCCATTTGTATCGAATTTATTTATGGTTACGTATAGCTTTTTTGATTTAGCCGAAAATTCTAAACCATAGGGATTACTGCCACTCAATAGGGAAAGTCCATTGGTTAATTTTCCGGTTTGTGCATCAAAATCAAAGAGCCAAACGTTGCCAGTATTTCGTTTAATTTCATTTTTGGGACCTAACTCACTCGTGGGTCTTGTGGCGGTATTGGCAATAGCTACCTTTTTCCCGTTTGGAGACGCTTTTAGATATCCAATAGCATTAAAAATATAACCACCTGTTGGTATGTTGAGCGGTGTAGTGGTTACTATTGGTTTTTTATCAACGCCTTTTGTATCAATTTTGAACGCGTAGAAATTGTTTTTGAAATGGGTTATTACCCAAAACGAAATCCCATCTGAATGTTGTACGGCTGTTATTTTTTCGGAGGATTTGTATTTTACTTCTTCGGAATCATTGGGATTATAGGTCGTTAATGGAACGTTTTTTTCGGTTGCAACGATATCGCCTTGACCACCATTGAGCCTTAAATCGACCAAGGAATAATTCAGTCCATTATTGGGGGGGTCTTGGTCATTTAGCGGATTGTCATCGACATTTTTTGGATTTGGTTCATCAACTGTAAAAATATAATAGAAATTAGGGTTACCCGGTTTTGGAACAATAATCGCAGATTGTGTACTTGAATTGTGTCCTAATAATCCAAAGCCATTTGGCATAACCTGATGCAATTTGTCATAAACAATGGTACCATCAGTATAAAAAAGCAGGTTCCCATTTTTATCCGAAATGGTTGTACAGCCCTCGGCGGTATAAAGTTGCCCATTGGTAACTGCTACTGGACTTCCGGAATTAAAATCCAATCCAGCATTATTACCAAAGTACCAATTAGCCGCTTCTTTTTGAGAAAAAGCAGGAATTGAAAAAAATAGTAGTGTACTTACAATAAATTTGAAAATGTTCATATTTTCAAAAGTAATTTTTTTAACACAAAATAATTAATGTTTCTTCTTGATTTTGAGTAATTACCATAAACTTTAACGTTTCAAACTAAAATGTCCTTTTGCCTCTCGGCCATCCTCTAGTTGTACGGTGTACCAATAATCATCTCCTGGCAACGGGTTTCCATTTGATGTTCCATCCCATCCCTGACTATTAGTTGGAATTTTTGCTATTAATTTTCCGTAACGGTCAAAAATATAAATAATGGAATTGGAATTAAAGTCTGCGTTGACTCCTTTTACAGTCCAATAATCATTGAATCCGTCGCCATTTGGTGTGAAATATTTAGGAACGCCCACAACAGCAATGACTTGGCTAATGGTGCCACAACCGTTTTTGTCATAAATAAATACTTCGTGAATTCCTGCTGCTACATTATCGAAGAAATTTGATACTTGAAAAGGGCCTGTTCGCTCGTCTAAACTATAACTGTAATCGCCTTTACCACTCACATTTACCGTTACCGAGTTTACGGCTGTTAAATCAACAATTGTTAGGGAGTCAATTTTAGCAATATCGGAAGCGGTAACTACAATGGTTCTTGTTCTACTGCAACCCAAAAATGTATTTACAGTTACGGTATAAATTCCTTTGGTATTTACTTGGAGTGTGGCATCAGTTTCATTGGGTAAAAGGATTTCGTCTTTTTTCCAAGTATACGTAAAGTTGCTTGTTGGACTTCCGTCTAGAATCCCTGCATCGAGTTGCACAAAGAACGTTGGCAAATTAGAACATACCAATTTATCGTCATCGCCAGTAAGATTGATATCAATATTAGGCAAAGGATTTACAATAAACTGCAAGATGGTTTGCTCTGGGCATACTGTATTTACTAGATTGGTTACAATAGCAGTTACGTTTTGAGTGGCTGTAACAAAGGGATTTGGCAACGGACTAGATAGTGGTTTTCCATTGGCATCCAAGTAAGTGACGGTCATTCCTGATTGTCCTTTTAAAATGTCATTTTGAATTGTAGTGGTGTCAAATCGATTCGAACCATCGGTATCGCTTGGGGATTCATCATCGCATGCAGCGGGTATCACAACAGGATGTGCAATGGGATGTGCAGTAACCGTAAAGCGAATGGTAGTTTCGTCATAACAGGCAATTCCATTGGTGGTATTGGTGCTTGCATTGGTAATTCTTGCTTTTATAGTTTGTGAACGGGTGGCAAAAGTACTAGGGAATGGACTGGGTAGTGGATTGTTTTTTTCGTCCAAATAGGTAACAATTGCATTTTGTCCTTGCACTAACTGTGTTTCTAAATTTGAGGTGTCAAAACCAAAAATGCCGTCATTGCTGCTATCATCACAGGCTACATAATCAGGAATTGTATGGGCTATTGGCAAATTTTCGACGGTTAAAGTAATGAAGTCGCCTAAACCAAAACAGGCATTACCGATGGTGCTGTCAACACGTACCCAAATTTTTTGTTGGTTAGGATAGCCTACATTTCTATAGGATGAAATGTTGCTGATGGGATCTATTTCGGCTAGTGCATTAATTTGATTACGGTAATATTTAATGATGTAATTGCTGCTAGGAGCGGGAAGTTTATTTTGAATATCCGCAATAACATTACTGAAATCAAAAGTTGCAATGCCATCTCTATCCGTATTTGAGGCATCTACATAATCATCACAAACGGTAAACGAACGCTGAAAACTGGAATTAATTTGTGTAGCTGACACCACTAATTGTAGTTCACTAGTTGTAAAACAACCATTTGCATTTTCTATTCTTACCCAAATGGTGCGGCTACTAGTACGATACGCAGTTGGTGTTGGGATTTTGGTAGTACTATCATTGGCATTGGCACCAGCAAAAGTTTCAAAATAACTGAATTTTTCGAGTTCATAATTGACTGAAATGAAATCATTTTTTTCGGTTAAATTAAAATCCGAAATACCATCGCTGTCATCATCGCATTGTTTTAATGTAATTTGAGGAGCTACAATAGGCAAGGATAACGTATGTAAGGTTGCAAAATCCGAGAATTTTTCGCAGGAATTTCCAGTTCTATGCAACAGCACTCGGTAGCGATAGCCTTCCATTGCGGCCGTTACTGTTAGGGATACTTGTGCAGTATTGACACCAGTATAAGTCGCATCATTTGTTAAAACATTCCAATTAATGCCATCGCTAGAAACTTGCCATTCAAAAACATCGGCGTTGGTAGCAATGGTAAAAGTGGCGCTTTGATTCCAACAATTCAATTGGTTTTGAGGCTGTGTTGTAATGGTTATGGGGGCACCAAGAATATAATTACCGTTTGGAGTTGTATAGCCATTGGTGCTAGTTACAACACCATTCGTGTCAATGATTACGGGATTATTACCTAAATACCCATCAAAATTAGGATCCAAGAATCCTGCTTCAATGACATCATTGCATAGATCATTATCGCTGTCTAAATCCAGGTAATTAAAGCGACCATCGGCATCGGTATCTACAATTGGAGTTTTTAATATGCCACTATCGGGACTGGTTTCTAGGGAGTCAAACAAACCATTTGTTCCAAAGGCATTGAGCAATCCGTCAATAATGCCGTCACTATTGCTGTCCATTGCGCTACTTCCTGATTCGGTTACATCATAAATTCCGTCATTGTCACTATCTAAATCTCGGTTGTCTGTTTTTAGAACACCATTAAAGGCATCGGAATCTGTATTTATAGGAGTCAATCCGGGTTCAAAAGCATCGTCTAAACCGTTTTTATTGGTATCCGTTCCTGAAAAAACGTGGCTTATTTTTCCTTGGGCTTCCATAGTATCTGGTATGCCGTCGTTATCGCTGTCAATATCCAATACATCTGGAATTGCATCCAAATCCGAATGAACCAAATTCGTAGTGCTGATCATAAAAATCGCTTTGTTCGCAGTCGTATCCGATAAATTATGATGAACAAACGTCACCGAATCAGTAAGATAACTTGAAATCGAAAACTGACTTGCACCGGGTACTAATGGCAGGGTACTCTTGACACGGAAGCGGATTTCAAAAGAAGAAAATTCGGTTACGCCACTTTCATAAATGCCATCATAATTGGTATCAATTAGCAATTCGTTCAAAGGATCTAGTATGGTTAGCGTTTTGTCTTTTGGCACACGTAGTATAAAATCACCATCAGCATTAGTGTATTCTGAAGGGTTTGTTGTTTGTGTTGCGTCTAATGGAAGGTAGCTAAACCGAATGGTTTTTGGTTCATTAAACTGCAATGCGTAGCTCACATTTTCGGATTTTCCTGCTGGAACTTCGGAGACAAATCCGTAGGTTGGTTTACCTATTATGCTGCCAGTTCCAGAAATTGTTCCCGTATAATTGGTTCCTGTTATGGTATTCGATTGGTTTAGAGAAGTAATTTCGGCTTCCATGGAGTTGAGAATTCCGTCGTTATCCAAATCAATATCGATATTATTATTGGTACCATCAGTATCCGTGTCCAAAGGGCAATCGCTTACCGGAATTTTATCCGAAAAAACATCGCTTACACAACCTGAAATACTTCCTTTTACTTGATAATACCCCGATGCTGTTGGGGTGTAGGTGCTTTGTGTAGCCGATGGAATTATAACATCATTTTGATACCATTGAAAAGAATCGTAAGCGGATAGGCTACTAATTTTGAGAACGATATTTGGAATACAAGACGAAGCTCCTACCGAAATTTTATCGGTTACAATTTCTGGCTTTAAATCAAAACCCGAATAATAACCGCCGTAGGTCGCAGCACCATTGGTTCCAAAATACGAAACATAGACCTGTTTTGTTGATTTGACAGCAATATTCCCTGATAAATTATTAATGGTGTAACGAACAAAATTAGGATTTCCAGTAATGGGAATAGGCGAGCTGGAGATGGGATTGTTGTTTATAGTAACCGTTGCACCCGTTTCGGTAACAATATTCAAACCACCACTAAAAACGACATTCCCTACGGATTGGATTTCGGGAATATTGTCTACAATTCTTGGCGTAGAACAGTTTATAGGAGGGACAAAAAACATATTTTGATTGGCCGGTGTAATCGTTCCAGCAATACTTTGATATGCAAAAACGTTTTGTGTACTGGTAATGTATAAATTTCCATTGTCAAAAAAACTGCCATCTATGACTTTGTATTCCCCTTTGTTAAGCGTTGCAAATGGAGTCGTGCTACCATTAGCAAAAAGTTGGGTTTGATCCACATTGGCAATTAACAAAACCCGTTCTAGCTCATCAGTTCCTATGCCTTTTACAAAAATGTATTCCTTGCCCGTACGCTCAAAAGGAACAATTTGGTCAAAACCCACATCCCTTCCAGTTGGACTAGTAAAACCATCTTCATCAATTCGGGTTACCGTACTATTGCTTCCGCAAAATGAGCCAGAATTGACAACAACCGGTTTATCAGTTTCGACTAAAGCACCTATCATTTTGGCACTATTAGAAAGTGTTCCCGTATTAAGATAGTTTTTTAATGCCAAAACAAAACTTTCATTTTTATTTAAAGTTACTTTTATGGGGCCATTTACTAGGGTCCCGTCGGATAAAATGGTACCGTCTGGAATATTAGAAATGGTTACTTTTGTTCCGTTTTCAGTAGACAAAATGGAAGCGAAATTCAATAAAGTGGTGTCATACAAAGGATTTAGCATCGCACCCAACCGAAACGAATTTCCCAAAGCACTATTTCCTTTGGACACTAATCCACCAGCGTGATTGTAAGATCCGTTGTCATTTAAACCCGCATTAATCCGAACACTTACATACACTAAATCTTCGGCTTCAATGATATACCCTTTGTTTTTTACGATTCCGTTAGTAGCGTTGGGCGTGCATAATTGGGTGTCGTCACCTTGTCCTATCGAATAAATAAATGGAGTAGTATTGCTCACGGTATGTGTAGAAACGGTACCGCCAATGGCTATGATTTTAAAATTAACGACTTTAGTGCTCGGTGTAGAAACATACAAATAATGGTCTTCGGCTAGACCTGCACTTGCCACTATGGGCGGTATGTAATGTGTTTTACTAAATTGTGAAAAACAGGTACTCGATAAAAGTATAAAGTAAAGGTAGGCAATTTTTTTCATCGTATAAAAATAATAAAAATTGCCTTATCTTTTTAATGAAAAATGTCCTTTTGTAGTACCACCATCAGCAAATTTTAGGGTAAACCAATAATCATCCGCAGGCAGTGCCACTCCATTAAAAATTCCATTCCAACCGCTGCTTTTATTCGAAAATTCGTATATCAGTTTTCCGTATCTGTCAAAAATAATTCCAGTTGCATCGGGTAGTATACTCCAGTTTTGAATATTCCAATTGTCATTAATTCCATCGCCGTTGGGTGTAAAATAATGAGGATAATCCAAAACATAAACGGTGTAAGGAGCCGATAATCCACAGCCATTTTTGTCTTTTGCATACGCAAAATAATGCCCAGCAGCCACATTAGTAAACAAAGGGTTGTCTTGAAAAGTAACCCCATCAAGCGAAAATTCATAATTGCCAGTTCCAGTATAAGCTATCAAAACCGTATTTTCTTGACCCTTGAAATCCGAGCTAGTGACGTTGGTAATTGTTGCCACTCCAGATGGTTTTAAAGTATATTTTTTGGTTCGTTTGCAACCATTTCCATTAGTTACGGTAACCGAATAATTGCCAGATTGGTTTACGGTTATGGCATTTGTTTTTTCGCCCGTGTTCCACAAATAGCTCAAAAAATCGGGTGCAACAGTCAATTGTGTGGCCCTTTGTTCGCATAAAGCTTTGGTTTCGTCTTGAAAATTTGGTGGGTCAAAAAGAATTACTTTGATTGTTATGGGAATAATCCCGTAACAATCGGCAGCATTTATAATACGGGCATAAAGGGTTTGCTGGTACGGAATGGTGTTTTTGAATAAATTTGGCACGGCATTTTGCTCAAGAGTAGCATCCGAAGCACTTAAATAATAGGTGATAAGTAAACCGCTTGGCAAACCATATAAAAGTGTTGGTGTTACTTGGGCATCCAAATCAAATTCAGCCAAACCATCGGCAATAGCATCGGTGTCACAGGTAGAAATAGGACTTGGAGTCACCATTTGATTGGTAGCAATTACCAGTTTTATTGGTTCGTAATCAACGCAGCCAAAAGAGTTCGTGACTCTAGCAACTGCTATTTGATCCTTGTTCGTATTGGTGTAATTTGTTGGGTTTGCAATGGTGTTTTTATCAGTTTGCGCATCAGCCATATTGGGATAATACTCAATTTTCAAAAGACCTGAACTGTTGTTGTTTATCGCTACAGCTACTTTTGTCAAGTCAAAAATTGTTTTTCCATCTGCATCAGTGTCGCATTGAATTAATGTCGTGGGTTGCAACACAATTTGGGGAGTAAATTCTATTTTTATGTCATCGCTAACGGTGCAAGTAGTAGCCAGAATCACATCAACTTTATAAACACCAGAATCGGTAACTTGGTAGGAAGGACTTTTTTCCAAAGGCAATTCAACTCCATTTTTGTACCATTTATAAGTGTTTGTTGCGGCTTGTTTGGTGTCAATTAACCAAGTGTCGCCATAGCAAATGGGATTCTTATTCGCGATGGTTCGATCGACTCCCAAATCTATTTTGGCGTCAAAACTACCTGCTTCAACAAAAACAGCCGAATCAAAATACGCATTATCATCATCAGCAATGACTAATTTTACATGATACGTTTTACCAGGAATGACCGTAGTTTGGGCATTCATTACTTTGGTCTGTCCTGCAAAATTTAGCGGACTTTCGGTTGGATTGTAGCCATTAAAAAAAGCTTCGTTTACCGCATCGCAACCGGGTATCAAAAAACCATAAATGTCCAGTGAAGAATTGATTTTGGGATGAATTTTTATCGAAGAAACAGGAACTGCCGTTGCTGGAATTACAGCTAAATTAGAATAATTTTCGGAACTGCCTTTTTCTTTTATCAAAAAAGCAAATCCATCGGAATAGACACAAGGAAAATGATATTGGTATTCATTTGACGCAAAAATATAATTGAAACTAATGAAGTTAGTCAAGGCGGTAAAATCAAATTCCAGTGCAGTAGTATTCACACTCGAAATCCCTAATATTTGATCTAAATCACGGTCGCCACCCCATTGCGAATCCCCGCCACCTCGAACTCCACTTACAAATGGGCCTTTAACAGTGGCGCTTGAGGACGTGCTCAAAAAAATACCACTTTGTAGCGGAAAGGCACTTGTTCCTGCTTTAAAAAAGCCATAACTTTTTT
Source organism: Flavobacterium restrictum (assembly GCF_007097245.1). Classification (GTDB taxonomy): domain Bacteria; phylum Bacteroidota; class Bacteroidia; order Flavobacteriales; family Flavobacteriaceae; genus Flavobacterium; species Flavobacterium restrictum. Next base: position 127,922 of record NZ_VJZT01000003.1, read on the forward strand.
GATTAGGGGTGTACAAATCCCCTTTTTCAGTACTATTGCTTACCGTTATACAGCTGCTATTGACCAATACGTTTTCGACAAGTTCCTTGGCCGTATAGCTGTCGTCAACTTGAATATATTGCGCTGTTCCAAGGTAGAAACAACATAAAAATAAGGCACTTAAAATTGATTTCCTGCATATCATAGTGCCACAAAGATACTATAAATCTCTATTTTTTAATAATCGAAAGGAAAGGTAAACGAATGCAAATGTCCAAACCAAAACAATCAAAATACTAGTAAAATGAACGCTGTAATCTATGTTGTTTTCAACACCAATTTGTGCTCCAATGGTTTTTACAATCGACAATCGGGAGAAGGGTTCCTCGATTAAATTTGACATGGATTGTAGCGGAAAAAATTGGGTAATATAACCTGCAATTGGACTGTCTGGAAAAATTCTAAAAGTCAAAATTCCTTTTATAATGGTTTCTACAATGGATAAAACTAATAAAAATCCCAAAGCAAAAGCAGATCGCTTCACTAAAATTCCAAGGAATAAACAAAGAGAAAAGAAACCCATTAATTTCACAAAAAAGGCAATTAAATAGTCTAAATCAGAGAAAATAATACCAAATTCAGTGTAAGAGGAAAAACACAACCCCAAAATTAAGCTCATTACAAAAACAAATGCGGTAGATGCCAAAGCAAAAACTACCACCGTTAAAAATTTAGATAAAACGAATTCTTTCTTGCTCATTCCATCAATTAGATTCTGTTTCAAAGTACCATAACTGTATTCATTTGCCATCATTGAAACGATTACAATGGCCAAAAATAATTTCAAAATTGCCGCAATGTACGTGTTGAAATGCCAAATAAAAGGAAAATTAAAAATCCCCATTTCGGCAAGGTGGAATTTAAAAACCCCCAAATCAAATTTTATAGAGGCAATTAATGCAATGAACGAAAGGAGTATGAAATAAGTTAAAGTCAAGACACGACTGGCTTTATTCAACCAGATTTTTTGTAATTCTATAGCGAGTAATCGTTTCATTTTAGGAGGAGTTTAGTTTTTTTTATTTTTTTTAAAATTGAAATTGCCATTTATCGTTGAAATTGCCATTGCCATTGAAATTGCCATTAAAATTGTCATTGCCATTGAAATTGAAATTGCCATTGAAATTGCCATTTATAATTACTTCTTTGTCAATTCCAAAAATTGTTCTTCAAGGCTATTTTTTCGTTTGACCAAATGGTTGACACTAATATTTTTTTCGAATAAAAAGCGGTTTAGGTCACTGGCTTTTAAATCTTTTTTCAAATAAACAAAAAGTTTACCCTCTTCAGAATTGATTTTTTCGATATCGGGATGCAATTGCAATACCGCCATCAGGTTTTCGGTATCATCGGCTTGAAGTTCAAAGAAACCCTCGTTGGCAGAGATAGCGTCGACTAAACCGGAGTATAAAACTGCTCCTTTTTGCAAGACTACAACATGGGAGCATACTTTTTCGACTTCGTCCAATAGGTGCGAAGCCAGTAAAATAGTGGTTCCTTGTGCCGCGATATGTTTGATAATGGCTCTAATTTGATGAATTCCTTGCGGATCCAAACCATTCGTAGGTTCGTCAAGAATTAAAATTTCAGGATCATTCAACAATGCTGATGCAATGGCTAAACGTTGCTTCATTCCCAACGAGAAAGTACTGAATTTGCTGTCTTTTCGTTCAATTAAACCTACTAATTCGAGTTTTTCCTCAATTTTGGTATAATTAATATTTTTGATATTGCACACCAATTTTAGGTTTTGCTCCGCCGTCATGTACGGGTAAAAATTAGGTCGTTCTATAATAGCTCCTACTTTTTTGAGTGCATCATGCGTGGCTACTTTCCCGTCAAACCAACTGTAGGTTCCCGAAGTTTTATTTACCACATTCAAAACAATACCAAGAGTAGTCGATTTTCCGCTACCGTTAGGGCCTAAAATGCCGTAAACGTTGCCTTTTTTAATTTCAAAAGTCACGTTTTTTAATGCTTGCAAACGACCGTATCGCTTGTTGAGGTTTTGGATGGTGAGGATAGTTTCCAATAGCTTTTGTCTTTTAGTTTCCAGTAGGACGAGTAACCGCTAGTTTTGTTACCAGCCAATAGCAAAATACTGTAAATTTGTACCAAATACATTCAAAATGAGCGAGCCTTTAATGGTTTTCAAAAAACCATCCTATCCTATAATTCATCAGTTGTCTGACTATTTAGAACGCTTTGATCGCATTTCAAAAGTGCCTATTTGTTATGACGATTTGCTTCGGTTTTCGGGTTCGATTACCGTTTATGACAAGAACGATCAAGATACTTTATGGATTCGGGTGTATTATAATGAGTTCGAAAGAATGGAAATTGACCTTACCCTGAAAAAAATCTATTCGCTTTTGCATTCTGATGGAAATCTTGAGATTATCAAATTTTTGAATGTTGATGCCATAGATTATTGCACTTTTGGGAACTCAAAACCGTTCCGAATAAAAGTCAGAAACATTTTGAATGACAATTATACGCATTTTTATATCAAGAAAGCCGATGCTTCTCGGGTTTATGGTCTCGAATTAGAGCACATTCTCTCGCCAGATAAAATCAATTTTTTGGTCTATAACGATACTTTAATCGAAGAACATATTATAGGTATTCCAGGTGATATTTTTATGAAAACCCTTTTGCAGCAATGCACCGAAATCGAAAAAGCCCAAATCGCCAAGGAGTTTGTCAAGTTCAACGAGCGGTGTATGATACGCTTACTGGGCGACATGCGTGCCTACAATTACGTGATTGTGCCTACTCATGATTTTGACCATGTGGTGTATAAAATTAGAGCCATTGACTTTGATCAGCAGTGTTTCGAAGGGAATTTTAAGGTGTATCGGCCCCAGTTTTTCAAGGAAAATTATCCTATGGTTTTGTTAGTCAAGGATAAATTGCAAAGCAGTTCGATTGAGCAATATAAGGACGAGGAACGCTCCGCAATGGCCAAACGGATTCACTCTGCCGAGAATAGAGTCAAGCGATTGTTGCACATTATGACTCAAGATTCGATTTCATTGGATGCGAATATCAATAAGTTGAAAATAGAATTGTATCAGTACACGAACGATTTGAATTTTAAAAACGCCAATTCTATGGGGAATATTATGACTGCCACCTTTGAGTTTATTACTAGAAATTTCAAGAATACAAATCCCTTTAAAACGGATTTTTAAACTATTTTAATTATGAAAAATTCCTGTGTTATTATTAGTTTGCTTTTTTTATTGGCTTGTCAAAAGGACACTTCGGTGTTAGAAACTAAATTTCTACTTCCCAAAAACCTAAAAGAGGTTTCGGGAATGACCTACGATACCGCTACAAAATTGTTGTGGGTTCTTGAAGATAGTGGCAATACCAATGTTCTTTATGCACTCAATTCCAATACAGGAACAGTCGAAAAAAGCCTTCCTGTTTTGAATACTAAAAATATAGATTGGGAGGAATTAACCAAGGATACAGCGGGGAATGTATACATTGGCGATTTTGGCAATAATGATAATGTGCGTCAAGATTTGTGTATTTACAAAATTGCAAAGTCAGAACTGAATAAAAGCCAAGCGCAACCTGCCTATAAAATTTCGTTTTCGTTTCCCGAACAAACGGATTTTCCGCCCAAAAAATCAGCAATGTTCTATGATACCGAAGCTTTTTTTGAGTACCAAGGTTCTTTTTATCTTTTTACAAAAAACCGAAGCAAAAACTTTGATGGTACGTCCTTGGTGTATAAAATTGCTAATAAACCGGGTTTGCAATCTGCTAGATTAATAGGAAAGTTAAAAACCTGTTCTAATTATAATAGTTGCCAAATAACGGGCGCCACCATCAGTCCTGATGCGACCCAAGTGGTTTTGTTGTGCCACGACAAAGTGTTTGTTTACGAAGGTTTTACAGGCGATAATTTCCTAAACGGAAAACGCTCGCAATATGATTTGAATCATTTTTCCCAAAAAGAATCCATTTGTTTTTTAGATTCCAATCAAATTCTCCTTGCCGATGAGCATTCCAAAGGATTGAAAGCCAAAGTTTATGCCACTTCGCTAAAAAAATTAAAATCCAAATCCTAACCCAAAAGAAATTCGGGCTTCTTCCTCGGGGCTTTTAAAATAGGTTATTCGAGCGGTTACTACATTCAAAGCATTGAGCCAAACGCCGCCTCCAATGGCATTGTGCCACCTTCTAGATTGGTCATTCGTTGTCCAAACGCGACCATAGTCAACACCGCCTAGAATGCCGTAGGACATTGGGATCACGCTTCGTTTTATTTGTCCAATGCTCCAGCGGATATCCATGCTTTGATAAAAGGATTGTTTGCCCAGAAAGCGTTCGTTTCTATACCCTCTTAAATCATAATCACCTCCCAAAGCGGCTCCTTGATAAAACTCGAAATTGTCGTTGAAGAGTATTTTTGACTTGATAATAGTAGCCAATACAATTTTGCCATTGCGATCCAACTGGTGGTTGAAATTGATTTTACTTTCTAATGCCGCAAAGTTTTGTTGGGTCAAATCGGTATTCATTTTCCAACTTCCCATCACCGAAAATCCAAAACCCATAGACGGAAAAGCGGGTAAATCATAATTTTCAAAACTGTATTTCAGGGTCGCTCCAGCAAATTTTTGTCGGTCAAAAACAGCTGGATTTACAGTACCAGGCACATTGACAAACCGATTCTCGGTTGCGGCAACGGTGATGCGTTCAAAAGTCGTTGCTAGTGCGATTTCGCTCCCCATTCGTCCCATTTTTTTGATTGTTGGCGCAATTTTAAGCGTTCGGAGTCGGACTCTATTGTAATCCATTCCGTAAATATCATCCTCGTTTAGAGTTTCATTTCCATACCCAAAATAATTAATGGTAAAATTGGGACTGGTATATTTTGTTTCTAAATCAAGATTCCATTTTCCAATTGTTTTTGGGAAATGGGCGGTGTACAGCAACTCGAAACCATTGGTTGCAAAAAAATAATTGGCTGTCAAAATGTGTTTTTGTGTAAACGGATTTTGCTTAAATCGGTTCACGGTATAGCTGGAAATAAAACCTAATTTTACCCCATCATCGGGATTATAACCTCCAAAAGGCAATCCAGCAATGGCATTGTATTTTGGTTTTTCGTAATTATAAAAATTGGTTTCGTAATCGTCGGTTAGGATTTTTCGGGTTTTAGCATCGATTTCGAAGGTGTTTTTTTTGGTTTTAAAATCATAAACAACAACTTGTTTTCCGTTGTTGATTGTATAAGTATCAGGATCAGCACCACCGAGTAATCGGACGGTTATTCCTGATTTTGAATTGTCTTTTACTTCAAAAGTGTCCTCGTTGTCCAATCCATAAATCCAAACGGTTTTGGTTTTTGGAGCGGTAAATTTTTTGGTGTATACAAGTGTTGTCGTGTCCTTTTTGATGCTGTAAACGGCAACTTCAAGTTGGTTTTTGGCAGGCGATGAAAGAATAAATTTGTCTTTTTTATTGGTGCCCACAATCAATACTGTTTTTTGTAAAACTGCATAATATTCTTTGGCATACCGCTGTAATTGTAGTTTTCTAACTTTTAATTGTGCTTTTATTTTTTCAATAGTGGCATCTTGCACTTCTTTTGGCAAATTGTCAAAAGCTCGGTCAATAGCCGCATCCGAGAGGTTGTCTTGAATGTATTTGGCCTGTACAATCCAATCCTTTTCGACAGCAGTTTTCAACAAAGCCAAGTCTTGGGGATAGGGTTCGCGATTGAACCATTTTACATTCTTAATATCAGCATCAAAGGTTTGCATGTGGCGTAATGCGGGCATTTTCATCAATAACGAAAGCAAATTCCCGTCGTATTTGTTAAACGCCTGATCCCGATCTTTAGGAATGGGTTTGTATATTTTGTTGTCACCATCCTTGAATTCGCTCCAACGCCATTGGTCGCTATGCCGATCCCAATCGCCTATTAACATGTCAAATAAACGGGCTTTGATATAGGCATTTTCGTCGATTTTGTATTTTTCGTCTTTATGTAAATTTTTCAATACGTCTTCGGTACTGATTATTTTATTGGGATTGTCAAACAGTTCTCCTGCTTTTTGGCTGTCACTTGGTCGCTCTTCAAGAAGGTATAATTCATTGCCGTAAGTGGCATTAAATCCTTTTAAAGCATTGTGTTTCGGGATGTAAAACAGTTTTGGATTCGTGTGATAGACACCAATTTTTTCGGCTAAATTGCCAACTGCAAAAGGCGTATAGGGGTGCGAAGTGGTATAAAAATCAAACAAAAAATCCTCGGCATACGTGTTTTCAAAATCGGTTACAACATATTGGTCTTTAAACGCTACCGATTGCAGGAACCGAGTGGCGCTTTTTTTCAAGGCACGCATCACGTATTCTTTTCCGTCTTTGTCAACGAGTTGTAAGGAATTTGACTGGTGTCCGCCACCCGCTCTTTTGGGTTGTAGTCCGCCGTACAAAGTGTCCAGCGTAGCGGTAGGTACGGTTACAGGAGTGCTGTAAACTTTGCGAAAATGAGTGCCAAATAAAAAGCGGTAAAAACCATTTTTTTGAGTTTGTTTTGCGCTGTAAATCGTTGCCGTAGTGGTTTTTGGGAACGAATTAGTTGGCAACGGAACAAAAACTTCATTGGAAGGCAAAATAGTGGTTTCAAAAAGTAATTTTTCATTTTGATGGGCATTGCCATAAAAAGCGGCTTTTGCACCTCCATTTTCATAAATAGAAAGTGCTACATAGCCATTTCCTCCATAGGAGAAATCGTTAGGAAAAACAGCTTTTGCCGCCTCTGATTTTGACCCTGCACCACTTATAATTTGTTTCACATTATCATGGTCAATGTATTGTAAATTATGATCGTGACCAGAAACTACGACAACATTTGTATAACTTTGCAGCAGCGTTTTGATGCGTTTTACAAAAATAGTATATTGCTTGTTTTGAATGTCTTGTGGACTAATTCCAGATGTTTTTCGTAAAATATTGATAAACGAACCTACAACTGGCAACGGAATTTTTTGTTCCAATGGAAAGAGTTGCTTTGCTACCGAAAATTGTCCGCCATGAGTGCCGTTGCTCATCAGCGGGTGGTGCATGGCGAGAACCACGTTTTTGTCTTTGTTTTTATTCAAAAGATCTTCTAATGCATCAAAAAAATCTTCTCTGGTTTTAATGTCCACATCTTCATTTATGGTGGGATTTTTGTCCCAATCTTCTAGAAACCATTGGCTGTCGATAGCAATTAACAACAGGTTGGAATTGATTTTTACACTTTCAATTGGGCCATTTTTTTGAGGCAAAAAACTTTTTTTATCCTTCAAATACGTGGTCACTATTTTTGATTGTCGCTCTAATCCCTTGATGCCGCTGTACCAATCGTGATTTCCAGGAATGAAAATGGTATTTCCTTTGAAATTATCGGTTAGTTTTAATTGATTGTTTAGTTTGGTTTCGGCAATTTTTCTGGCTTTTGGATTGTCGTTATTAGGCATTCCTTTGGGGTAAATATTATCGCCTAGAAATAGTAAGGTGCTGTTTTTATTGGCTTTGCCTAATCTTGTAGTAAGTAAATTTAGCGTTTGTTGCGGTAGTACTTCGTCCGCATTTCCGGCATCGCCAATAAGGTAGAACGTATGCGCAATTCTAGCTGTATCCTCACCGTTTGTAGTGGCTTCCGTGTGGCTTGATTTCCCAAATTGTGCGTGGTGTGTTGCACAAGATTGGAAAATAAAAATAGCTAGCAGAGTCAAATACGTACTTTTAGCACCAATAAAAATTTTATTCCAAAACAATTCCATAATTTAGTGGTATAATAATTTATTTATATGACTCTTATAGAAAAAACACAAGACTTTGTTTCAAAGTTACTCAAAGATAAACTTTCTAGCGAATATACCTACCATAATTTAAATCATACTCAAGGCGTTGTCAAAGCGGTGGAGACGCTTTGCGAAAAGGAAAACGTAAGTGATTTAGATAAAGAACTTTTGGTAATTGCCGCTTGGTTTCACGATACGGGTTACACGAAAGATGCCGAAAACCATGAAGTACATAGTGCGGTTATTGCTACTTCTTTTTTGATTGAAAAAAAAGTAGCTACAGATTCTATTACCCAAATTGTAGCACTGATTAAGGCTACCGAAAAAAAATATGTTCCCCAGAATGAGTTGGAAAAAATCATAAAAGACGCTGATTATTACCATCTTTTTGGTTCCGATTATCTGTTTAGTTGTGAAGGATTGCGAAAAGAATGGCAAAACACCGAAAATAAAACCTTCACCGACAAAGAATGGGCGTTGCTCAATTTTGATTTTATGGTCAATGTGCATCAATTTTACACGGAGTATGCTATCGCTAATTGGCAACCTTTGAAAGATAAAAATTGTATTGCGCTTCAGCAAAAAATCAACGCCAAAGCAGATAAATCGATTACAAAAGAAAAGAAAGCCAAAAAAATAAAAACAGAAAAGACAGAGAAGCCCGAAAAATCAGAACGTGGCATAGATACTGTATTTAGAGTAACATTGGGCAATCATACAAGATTGAGTGGTATTGCTGATAGTAAGGCTAATATTCTTTTATCGGTAAATGCTATTATTATTTCGATTGCTTTGTCTACTATAATCCCAAAGTTAGACAATCCAAAATACGTTCATTTAATGATTCCTACTTTAATTATGATAGTTTCAAGTGTCACGACTATCATTTTTGCCATTCTTTCTACCCGACCTAAAGTAACCAAAGGTATTTTTACCAGGCAGGACATCGAAGAAAAAAAAGTAAATCTCTTGTTTTTTGGTAATTTTTATAAAATGCCTCTCCAAGAATACCAATGGGCTATGAACGAAATGATGAAAGACAAAGAGTATATTTACAACACAATGATTAAAGATTTGTATTTTTTAGGAGTTGTTTTGGAACGAAAATATCGTTTATTGCGTGTGGCTTACAACTTTTTTATGTTTGGAATTGTAATCACGGTTTTATCTTTTATTATTGCCTTCAAAATGATTGGAAATTAATTTTCCTCTAATAATTCTTCATACGAAAAACTTTTAAAGGCTTCGTTTTCAATAGTATTGAGCACTTTTACACGAATAGCGCGCAAACCCGAAACGCCTTGTAAATCTTCAACCTCAAATTGTTCTATTGTTGGTTCCAGTATTTTCTTGAACTGCAAATATTTAATGTATTTTAAGTATTCTTGTTGTTCATTGTTGTGGGAATAGACAATCGTGATTTTTTCTTTTTGCGTAATGCGCTCTTGCGTTCCTTTGATGTGCGCTTTGTCAATTCGTTTTTTGACCACTTCATAGCGCGCATTGTAAGTGCCGTCAACATCAAAACGTTTTTCGTCCATTCTAAATCGAATCGAAAGTGGCGAACTAAAAACCAAAATCAGCGAAGTAACATCGAGTTCGTAGGGCAAGGAGGATTTGAGTTGGTGGTGTTCGAGTTCCATTTCACACAAGGTTTGCAATTGCCATAGTCGTAAATTATTCAAATACATGATTTCAAAAGCTTTTGTAGGCGTAATTGTAGCACCAATATAAAGGTTGTGCTCCACGCCATCGGTCTTAAAACGCTCGTAATAATGCGGATAAATGAGTTGCGCTTCAAGTTGTTTTTTGTCCAAAACCATGGCTAATTTTTTATTGATAATCGACATGGCGTTGTCAAATTTCTTTCGAGATTGATAAAACAAACCGGTTTTTTCGTCCAGCGTATTAAAGTATTCTGTTTCTAATTGTTCGCTGTTAAAATCCATTTTGGTATTGCGTAAAATGGGATGGATTTCCTTTTCGATGTAGTTTTGAATTTGCTGTTCAGAGTCGGCTTTTAACGGAAAATCAAGTTCGTTATAAAACGATTGCAACTCAAATTGGCGTTGTTCTAATAAAACTAAATTTTGATTTGATTTTTGGTTTTCAAAAATGGCCAATAATGATTTTAATTGGTTTTTTAAATCTTCTTTTACCGTTTCATTTCGATGTTCCGAGGAGCCTTTTATATCAATTTGACCATACAATGGGAACACTTCTTTGAACACAATTTCTTTAAAAATATATTCTTTGTTGTGGTTGTTGGTTTGAAAATATTTATAGGCTTCCCTCTTAAATTTCCAGTACACGCTGGGATGAATAGCCGTATATTCTCGTTGAATAATGGCTTCAACTTGGTGCAACATATCCGTATTATAGCGTTCAATGGTATCGACTAAATAGGGCAAAATCAGTTCTAGTTTTTCGGCATTGAGGCTGTTGAGGACTCTGGGCGTAGAGGCGACTAATTCGACAATTCCCAGCAGTACATTGTTCTTGGTAATAGGGGCAAAAACGGCACTTTGAATGCCTTGTCGCAACAAATGATTGCCTAGATTTTCATTCTTGGAATCCAAAATATAGTGATTCACATCAGCTATAATTAGAGCTTTTTTGTCCTCTAATGCTTCTTTAAAACAAGAGCCGAATATGCTATTTGTACAACTTAATTCTTGACCGCTATGGAGCAAATAGCTCGATAAATTGTTGTCAATATAAGGTGGTCTAACAAAAGAATCGTCCTCTTGATTGTACATAATAAAGCCAATTCGTAAATCAGGAATTTTGAAAACTGATCTAAAAATAGATTCAAAAGTACTTTTCAGTTCGGCTTGTTCGGTTTCGGATTTTAGCAAATTGCTTTTCAAATTAGAAATAGCACTTTCCGTTGTGGCATCGTACAGGGTTACTATTCCAAAACCTTTTAGAATCCAGCTTTCTTTAGGAAATTTTTCTTTCCAAAGCGCAATATCGTCGTAATTATCCAATAAGGCGTTGATTTCTTCGGGCAAAAGCGGTACTGATTTTTCGGTGGGAATAATTTCTATAAAATCGGCATTGTAGAGAATTCGGTAATGATTCATTATTCCATTTTGATCTGTGATATCAAAAAACAAAGGTTTGTTGAAGTTGATATTTTGCCCATAAAAAGCATTCAAAATCAAGGTGCAATTTAAAACATACAATTGGTTGTCGCTCATGTCCCGAATCGAAATTTCCGAGGAAAATCCATCTTGCTGGAGTATTTTTTTGAAGCGTTCCGTATAATTAAAAGTCAAATCCTGAAACGGAATGGTAACCGCTTTTATCTCGTTATTTGTCAGTGCGGTAGGAAACAAATCGGCTAATAAATTCCGAACCAACGTTTCGTTTTCTTGTAGGACTTTCAAATCTTGAATTCCTTCTCGAAATTCAGGAAAAGCCGTAGTTTCTTGCAATAAAGCAGTAGCGTAATTCGAACGATAATCCACATCCGAAGCCGCAATTTGCTCCAATGATTCGATTAGTTTATGAAACGAAATTAGGGTTTTAAAAGGGCTTTCTTTGAGTACAATTGTATTCATTATTTAACTTTTTGAAAGTAAATTTACAAATAAAGCAGGAGTAAATTTGGTTTTTTATTCATTAAAAAATCCCCAACTATTTTGATAATTGGGGATTAATTGATTTAGAAAAAAAATAAAACGGTATTAACTTTTTTGTTCTTTGTTAAAATAAACCAAGTAATAATACATTTGTTTTTCTTCGTCCCAACCTTTTTCTACATATTTTTCGGCGCTTTCGGGATTGATGAAATCCATTTTTATTTGAATGTGCGTATCTAAATTGATGACATTTTTTATAGATTTTCTAGCGTCAGACACGGCTGCGTTGGCAATAGGAAACGAGGTTACGTCTTCAATACTGTATTTTTCGCCTTTGTCTACTTTGTAATTTTTGAATTCAGGAATCAAATCGGGATTGTCTAATACTTCATTCAAGAAATTGGTTTCCTCGAACTGATCATTTTTGGCAAAATAATTTACAGATCGGTTCATGAACATTACTTCTTCTTTCTTGTCTTCGGCAGGAAAAACAACGTCTTTGGCAAAACTCTGACAAAATTTCAAGTATTTTTTGGTGATAAAATTTTCATCCTCAAAAGCATCTACAGATAAGAAATGTTCCAACCAATAGCGGGCATCATAGCGGTTGCTGTCTACAGATAAAATCTTGAAGCCTTCCTCTTTTTTGTAATTAAAAATCAAACAACCTTTGTCTAGTTTATTCAAACTCACGCCTTGTTGCAGGATCATTTCTAGATGCGTGCTTTTCTCTTCGAATTGTAAAAAATCAGATTGAATTTCGCTTTTGAAAATCCCAATAGCATCTACAACATTGTTATCGATACTTAAATTGGTCAAATAAGTCACGTACACTTCGCCGTTTTTAATATGTGGATGGTTCGATTGTTCGTATAAATGTTTGGTTATTTTTTTGGAAACCTCGTGCAGCGCATCTGGTTTGTCAAAAATTTCGCAAGCATATTTAAACATATCATTGTAGTCTAAATCAACTTCATGAGCAAACTGAAAGTAGTTCTCTTCTTTTTCTCTAAAGGGTTTAAAGAAAAATTCCTTCATCAAAGGCACAATTTCATCGTTTAAATTAAACGTTTGTTCGGATAAGAACAACGGTTCGTTTTTGCTTATATTTCCCACTCGGTGAATGGATAACGTGTCGATGTGCGTGTTAAATAAGTTGATCATTTTTTTTGTTTTTATGTACTAATTAAGAGAAAAGAGGCAAGAAACAAGAGGTAAGACTCTCTAAATCTCTCCTCTTGTTTCTTGCTTCTTTCCTCTAATCTCTTATTTCTGGTTAATTCCAATTTTCTTCAAACCCAAAATCTTCAAAGCTGTCGTCACCGCTAAACATATCCAGATCATCTTCATCTAAATCATCTTCAAATTCGCCGTAAATATCATCGTGCATATCGGCTTCAAAGTTTTTCTCCATGGCTTCATCAGGCATTTCTCCGTGCGAAAAAATGGTTTCAGGATACATATTTCCTGCAACTTGATCTTCTACAGCGGCTAATTCTACTAGGAAAGTCCACATGTTAATAAAATCGTACACGTAAATAATCTTGGTATTTTGTTTGTCTAAAATTTCCGATAAGATGTAATCGCTCATTGTTTTTTGTTCGCCAGGAATATCGCCAGTATCAAACATAGGGATTTCATCTTCTTGATTCCAAGTTTCATCGCAGGTATAAAACGAGGCGACTTCCATGCCATCAAATCCAAAAGAATTGAAAATAGCATTGTGTAAATCTTCTAAAGTATCGTCTTCCAGTATGGCAATATCTCTAAAAATGTCTTCTTCGGCGTCTAAAATAACTCTGAATTTGTAAACCATAATCTTTGTTTTTATTGAAAGTTCAAAGGTAAATTATAAATTATGAATTCCGAATTCCGAACTGCGATTTGTTGAAAATATTTTGGCTATTTTTCGTAAAACTCAATGGGCAAGCCGTCTGGGTCAGCAATAAAAAAGAATTTTTTTTGAGTAAATAAATCAATTCGGATTGCTTCGGCTTCTTGATTTTGAGCTCTTAAATAGTCACGAGTCGCTTGAATGTCATTAACTTCAAAGGCCAAATGGCGCAAACCACACGCTTCAGGACTAGAAATCCGTTTAGGAGCATTGGGAAATGAAAACAGTTCCAGGACAAAAACACCATGGAGTGCCAAATCTAACTTATAGGATTCTCGCTCTTCCCGATATATTTCTTGAATACTCGTCAGCCCCAAAATTTGGGTGTAAAAATGTTTGGATTTATCATAATCAGCGACAATTATGGCAATGTGGTGTACTTTGTTTAAGGTAAGCATCGTTTTTACTAATTACAGTTCATCCCAAAATTACAACAATTGGGTGGATTAAAATTTAGAACTTCAAATGTTCCAAATATATTTGCTGCATCAAAATCAAAAGCCATGAAGAAAATCTTTACTTTTATTATTTTAGTATGTACCACAACTCTTTTTTCGCAAAGCACGCTTTCGGGAAAAGTGGTAGACGAAAAAGGAAATCCCATTGCAGGAGCTAATATTTATATTGAAGGAACTTACGACGGTGCCTCGAGTTCTGAAACGGGGGATTTTACCTTTGTAACTACTGCTGCGGGCAATCAAATCTTGGTGGTGAGTTTCTTGATTTACGAAACGTCAAGAACACCCATCGAGGTAGCGCATTTTACCAATAAAACCATCAAATTACGGGAAAATGTCAATTCACTAGACGCCGTAGTGGTCACGGCAGGAACACTGGAGGCGGGCGATAAAGCTAGAGTCTCGGTGCTAAAACCGCTGGATATTGTGACCACAGCAGGTTCGGCAGGAAATATTATTGCCGCCTTGCAAACCCTACCTGGGACTCAAAATGTGGGTGAGGACGGTCGGTTATTTGTTCGCGGTGGCGAGGCAAATGAGACTCAAACCTTTGTTGACGGCATTCGGGTGGCACAACCCTATGGTGCATCGACTAATAATTTGCCTACTCGTGGTCGTTTTTCTCCGTTTTTGTTTAGTGGTATTTCGTTTTCTACAGGTGGGTATTCGGCGGAATATGGTGAGGCTTTATCGAGTGTTTTGTTATTGAATACACAAGATGAACCCGATCAAAACAAAACCGAAATCTCTCTTATGACAGTAGGTTTAGGTCTTGGCAATACCCAAAAATGGAAAAAAAGTTCCTTGAGTGTCAATACCGCTTATATTAATCTGGCGCCTTATCAAGCTGCAATTCCTCAAAATGTAGATTGGAATAGTCCTTTTCAATCCTTATCTGGTGAAACGGTGTACCGCTACAATTTTAATAGTGGGATTCTAAAAGTGTATGCCGCTTTCGACGCTTCAAAATTTGATTTGAATCAAGAAAGCGTTAACTATACGGATAAAGTTAGAGTCGATTTGAACAACAATAACTTCTATTTTAATGCTTCGTACAAAGGCGGTTTTGGAACTAATTGGCAGTTGACATCCGGATTGAGTTATGGGTATTCTAAAAACAAAATCGGTTTGGATTTAGATGATGTTGCCAATGATGAAAATGCCTCTCATTTGAAAATCAAACTCAAAAAAAGTTTTTCGGATCGCGTGAAAATTGCTTTTGGTGCGGATTATTTTATAACCAAATTCAACGAGAATTTTACTCCAAATTTAGCTTCAACATCTCAAAGTGGATACAATTCAGCTATAGCAGCAGTTTTTACCGAAGCCGATATTTTCTTTTCCAAAAAATTAGCAGCCAAAGTTGGTTTGCGCGCTTCGAACAATGATTTATTAAACGAAACAACGGTTTCACCTAGGATTTCGTTTGCGTACAAAATGGCCAAAAACAGTCAATTCTCCTTTGCTTACGGCGATTTTACCCAAACACCAAGTGTTGATTATATTAAATATTCGAAATACCACCAATTCGAAAGTGAGAAAGCGTCTCATTATATATTGAATTTTCAATACAACAAAAGCGGCAAAACCTTTAGAGCCGAAGCGTATTACAAAGACTATTCGAATCTAGTAAAATACGATACATCGAGTCCCGTTTACAACTCGGTTTATGCCAATACGGGTTCAGGATATGCTAAGGGAATTGACCTTTTTTGGCGAGACGGAAAATCCTTTAAGAATTTAGAATACTGGATTTCCTATTCGTATATTGATACGCAAAGAGAGTATAAAAACTTCCCCATACAAGCCACACCTAGTTTTGTTGCAGATCACAGTTTGTCAATTGTGACTAAATATTGGATTTCGGATTGGAAATCACAAATCGGTTTTACCAATTCCTTTGCAACTGGGCGACCTTACAACAACCCGAACGAAACCCAATTTATGAATGGCAAAACCAAAGCCTACAACAATTTGAGTTTTAATTGGGCGTATTTGTTAACACAACAAAAGATTTTGTACTTCTCGGTTTCGAATGTTATGGGAACGCAAAATGTGTACGGGTATGATTATGCCAAAAATCCAAATGCCAGCGGGATCTATAACCGTAAAGCGATAGTTCCTACAGCAGATCGTTTCTTTTTTGTGGGTTTCTTTTGGACTATTAGTAATGATAAAAAAGACAATCAATTAAAGAATTTGTAGCTTAAACTGCAATTTATGGATAAAGATTAAAATGGATTGGACTACCAATTTTTTTATAAAACAAGTATTGGATTCCACGAGTGCTCACCAATTAACAACGTCATTTTGTGATGTGGATTTAGTTTTAATTGGGCTATGTTGATGACTTTGAGGTATTAAAAAATACAAAATAAAGGAATAACCCATACAATTCAGTCTTTAAAATCGACAGTTCAGTCAGAATGAATTTTAAAACAACAAATGGCAACCTACTTTTACATCAGAAATGAAAACAATTTCAAAAAATAATTAAATTAAAAATAACGAACCCTTTAAAACTAGAAATCATGATTAAAATTTTTACAGCAACAGCCTTATTTATTTGCAGTCTATTATCCGCACAAGGACAATTCGAACAGGGAATGGGAAAAGCATTTCAACTTTGGGGAGCCGGAAAAAACACAGAAGCTTCGGATATGTTCGAACGAATTGCCGCTGCCGAAAAAACCTCTTGGCTACCTAATTATTATGTTGCCTTGGTAAATACCACAACCGCTTTTGGTACAAAAGACAAAGAACAAATCAATTTATTATTGACCAAAGCCCAAAACGCCTTGAATATCGAACTGGCTAAAACGCCGGATAATGCGGAACTTTTGGTCATGCAAGCCATGATTAATACCGCCTGGATTGTTTATGATCCTATGACTAACGGAATGCTACTATCTCCCAAAAACATGGAATTATATGCCAAAGCCGAAGCGATTGCTCCTACTAATCCTAGAGTTATTTTGTCTAAAGCTGAATTCCAAATAGGAGGTGCGAAGTGGTCAGGGATTGATACCAAACCTTTGTGTGTCCAAATTGATAAAGCTATTGCTCTTTTTGCTACTTTTAAACCAGAAACCCCTTTTTCGCCAAAATGGGGATTGGATAGAGCACTCGAAGCACAAAAAAACTGTGGGAAATAATATAAATTGCAACCGTAAAGCATTCTGAAATGAAAAATCAACGCAAATCGATACTCGAAGAAATCAAAAAAGGAACTTTGGATTGTTTAAAGATTTCGTTGATTTTTACTTTGGTTTTTTCGCTAATGCAAGGCAGTTATGAGCCTAAAAATGTTATTATTACGTTTTATGTGAGTGCTTTGTATTCGTTTGGAATTGGTTTTGGGAACAGCATTATAAATGTGTTTCTTGACCGCAAATGGGATTGGTTAGAACAAACTAATTTGAGGGTCTATTTTGGAATTATTGCCACTCTTTTGTACACAATACCCGTTGTTTTGGTCATTGACTATTTTACATTTATCGTTTTTCAAAAATCAAATCCGGCTACTTTTTTTAATGAAAGAATGATTTGGGTGCATCTTTTTTATATCATATTATCCTTGGGAGTTTCGACTTTCATGCACGCACGAAGCTTTATGCGCAAATGGAAACAAGCGTCCAAACTAGAAATTACCGAACAAAAAATCATTGCAGGAACAGCTTCGGCAAAGTTCGAAAGTTTAAAAAATCAAATAGATCCGCATTTTCTTTTCAATAGTTTGAATGTTTTAAGTTCTTTAATTGAAGAAAATCCCGAAAACGCGCAACGATTCACGACTTCATTATCCAAAATTTACCGCTATGTTTTGGAACAAAAAGACAAAGAATTAGTATCAGTCGAGGAGGAATTGGCTTTTGCCAAAACCTATATGAATTTGCTCAAAATGCGTTTTGAGAATAGTTTAACCTATGAATTGCCAGAAGTCATTAATCCAGAAACCAAGGTTGTACCCTTATCGCTGCAACTTTTGTTAGAGAATACCGTGAAACACAACATCGTTTCGGAACAAAAACCATTGCATATCCATATTTTTATTGCCAAAGACTATTTGTGTATTCAAAACAATTTTCAAAAGAAAGAAGTGTTGCAGGACAGGCAAGGTGTTGGCTTGCAAAACATTATCAATCGATACGGAATTATCACCAAACGAAAAGTATTGATAGAACAAAACGAAGCATTTTTTACCGTCAAAATACCCATTTTAACCAAACAAGTAACGGTCATGGAAACTACTGCAAATTTCAGTCAAAATAATGCCTATTACAAAGCCAAAAAACGTGTAGAGGAACTCAAAGGATTTTACGGAAACGTAATTTCGTATTGTTGTGTGATTCCGTTTTTAATTTTTATAAACTTAACCTATTCACCTCAATTTCAATGGTTTTGGTTCTCGGCTGGCGGCTGGGGATTTGGGGTAATTATGCACGCTTTTAAGGTTTTTGGCTATAGCTCGAATTGGGAAGAACGAAAAATCCAAGAAATTTTGAGCAAAGAGGAACAAAAACAAAATTGGAATTAGATTCGGGACTATGGAAAATGAGTGTCAAGAAAACGAAGAACGCTATTTAAAAGCAAGAAAAAAATTAGAGAAAATCAAGGCCTTTTGGGGGCATTTGATTCTATATTTTAGTATGATTTCTATTGTGATTTTAATTAATTTGGAATATAATCCAGAATTTCAATGGTTTTGGTATTCAGTTATTGGTGGTGGAATTCCCTTGTTGATTCATGCTTTAAAAGTTTTTACATTTAACGCTAATTGGGAAGAAGAAAAAGTTCATGCGATTTTGAAAAAAGAAGCTAATAATCAAACATGGAAATAAGTATGGAAAATAATTTTCAAAACGAAGAACGCTATCATAAAGCCAGAAAAAAAGTGGAAGAAATCAAAGGATTTCATGGTCATTTATTAGCATTCATCGTTATTAATGCTGGTTTATTCCTTTTCAACATAATTACTTTTCCCAATCAATTGTGGTTTGATTATTGGTTTTATTGGCAAGTATTAATTTGGGCAATCGGAGTTGTCATTCACGGATTGAAGGTATTCAACTACATTCCGTTTTTCAATAAAAACTGGGAAGAGCAAAAAATAAAACAATTCATGGCAAAAGATGAACTATCCAAAACTACTTGGGAATAATTTAAAAAAACAATACAATGGGACGATTTACACAAAGAAATTTTGCGGATTATCAAGCAGATACTCCAGACGAGAAATATAATTTAGCCTATAGACGAGTGAAAAAAATCAAAGGGTTTTATATTCACGTCTTGGTTTATGTACTCGTGAATACTTTTATCATTATTTCAAGCTTCAATAGGAGTTTGCTTGGTAATGAAATTTTCTTTCGATGGGAAACTTTTTCGACAGCCTTATTTTGGGGAATTGGATTATTAGCGCATGGATTATCGGTTTTTGGGAGTACTGTTTTTTTAGGTCAGAATTGGGAAGAAAAGAAAATTAAAGAACTCATGAACAAGGATAAAAGCGACAATTGGGAATGAAAATAGTATTCAACTTGCAATTCTCTAACTTCTAATTTTAAATATGACAACTATAATAATTGAAGACGAAAAACCAGCAGCCCGATTGCTACAACGCAAACTAGAAAAACTGAACATTTCAGTAGGCAAAATGCTGCATTCTGTAGAGGAATCAATCGCGTGGTTTAGTAGCAACGAACACCCTGATTTAATCTTTCTCGACATTCAACTGTCCGATGGATTATCCTTTGAAATCTTCGAAAAAATAACCATCAAGAGTGCCGTGATTTTTACCACCGCTTACGACGAATATGCCTTACGCGCTTTCAAACTAAACAGTATTGATTACTTACTGAAACCCATTGACGAAGAGGATTTAGCGGAGGCAGTTTCTAAATTTAAAGCAAGATTGCCCAAAAAAGAAACGGTACAACTGGACTTTGATCAAATAAAACGAATGTTGGCAAACCCATTTGAAAAAAGTTTCAAAAAGCGATTCACTGTCAAAATTGGACAACATTTAAAGGTAATTGCTACCGAGGAAATTGAATGCTTTTTTAGTGAAAATAAAGGAACGTACATACACACCTTCGACAACCGAAATTATTTAATCGAAAGTACTTTAGAGCTTTTGGAACAAGAATTAGACACTGCAGCTTTTTACCGCATTAGCCGTAAATTTATTATTCCGCTTCAGGCAATCAAGGAAATCGTGGTGTATAGTAACTCCCGACTAAAGGTTATTTTGCCCACATACAAGGACGATGAGGTTGTGGTGAGTAGAGAAAAAGTATCCGATTTCAAAAATTGGATTGGGTAGTTTTAATACTCTTCTTCTCCTTTAATTTCTAATGCTCCCAACTTCCATTCGGGGTTTATTTTCAGCGCGTCTTCGGGTTTTAAAAAAGTTATAGCCGCTATTTTTTTTATTTTTTCACTCAAAGTATAAGTGTCAATGTAGTTGTAAAATTCATCATACGGTTGATTTTTACTATCTGGTTTATGACTTACAATTCCAATTTTAAGCAAATCATCTGGCACATGAATGTCGTTTTTTAGTCCTGAATTTTCGATGTAGTTTTTATAAAAAGTATCCAGAATAAACTTCTTTGTAGTGATGACAATCACTCCAGAATTCGAACCGTATTTTTGGCAAACAATACTGTCTTTGTAAACCGTTACAGTCGAAATATCATTGGGATTTAGTGCTTCCATTTCTTTAGACAAATCCTGCATAAATCCTATTTTTTTGGCGTCTAATACAATTAATGGATTTTGTTTTCCTTGCGAATACGAATATTGAATACAAAAGAAGAGTAGTGCTAGATAGGCGTTTTTCATAGTTTTTTATTCAAAGATAAGCGATTGTTGTTCAAACATAATCAAAAAATAATTTAAAATAGTGCTTCTTTTTTTAACCTTTATAAACAAAAGTAAACCTGTTTTTTTTGTGTTCTAAAGTTATAAAATAGTTTAAATGATTTTATTTAAAATACTGATTGTTAATTGCATAAATTCCAAGTATAGATTATTTCTATGATGGTTTTAAGCAGGTAAAATTATTTTTCGGATTCCAATTAGAACAAAAATAAACAAGGTGTAAACGATAAAAAAAGGTACAATATACTCAATCAAATGCAGGGGCAACATGACTGCAATAATGAGTAGCTGAAAGCCCAATCCATAAACCGACAAGAGCGTCATGAACCAGTTAGGAAAGGTTTTTACTTTGTAGGCTTCGGGATCCAATGCGTGAATTATTTTGTCAAAAGTGCCATAAACTATACTGTATATTCGGAACAAAATATCGACCCACTTTTGGCTTTCGCCAGGTAAAGCACGGGGCGATTTATACTCGAAAATCTTGCTTGTAGTATCGCCTCCTACGGATTTGTTTCTCAAAATAACGTAGTAATAATTATACAAAGTCCCTTGCAATTGAATGCCAATAAAAGCCAAAATAGTAAACCCAAAAGTGGTTTTTGACACATAACAAATCGTCATAAAAAACAGAAAGTTGAGAACGATGTCAAACACACTATCCAGATAACGCCCCACATACGAAGGCGTGTTTTTGAGTCGTGCCAATTCGCCATCGGCAGCATCAATTGCTGATTTTAAAACAATAAAAAAACCTGCAAAAAAGTAATGCCCTTGCAAAATGCAGTATATAGCAATCAGCCCCGAAACCCCAAAAAGGAAGGTGACGTGTATGGGCGTGAACCGGGTATTTTTTAGTTTATTGGCAAAAAATTTACCAAAAGGACGACCGTAATCTGATAAATCTAGGAACTTATCTTGAGCTGCAAGTTTAGACATTTATAGGAACAAAGAGTAACGTGACAATATAGTCAATTGGCAAATGTACCGCTATTTTGAAAACGAAAAGCAGTAAACACTAGTTAAATTTTTGATTCTCGACTTTCTAAAATTAAATAAAACTGAACTCCAAAGAGCAACGATGCGATAACGACATGAATGGGTTGTGATGTGTACGGAAAATCAAAATAATACATCGCTATTCCGGTTATAATTTCGATTCCAATAAAGGATAGTACCCAATTTATTTTGGCGAAACCCAATTGTATTTTGCTGTTTCTGAACCATAAAAAAGCATTCAAAGCCAATATCAAAATCGAAAACGAACGGTGTATATAGAACGTAACGGTTGGGTTTTCGAGCACCAATTGCATTTGGTTATAGCCCAAAACTTTTATCTGTTCATCAACATATTGCCGCACTTGCGTTCCCAGTATAATTTGTATTACCGTTAAAAATAGCGTAATAAGTAGTATGTTTTGGACCCTTTTATCGGTTTTAAAAGTAGTTATTTTTCCTGTTGCGGTTCTAATAATATAAAGTAAAACCGCTACAATAAGTAAGGCTACGATCATGTGAATGGTTATTTTTATGGGATTCAGCACCGAGTAAACCACTCTCGCACCCAGCCATCCTTGAAATCCCATCAGCAATACGGTGCTCCAAGATAATACTGTGATTTTTTTGTTTTTTTTCCAAAAAGAAACAGACAAAACTGCCATTGCAAAAACAACAATTCCGGCCAATGCTCCCACTAGACGATTCATGTATTCGATCCAAGTTTCTACGGCATTAAAAATGGCATAATCGTGTTTGGAATACGGTCGCCAATGACTTTCGTCAAAAGTTGTTTCGGTTTTGAAATCGGTTTTGGCTACCCACAATTTTTCGTCTTTTATGATGACCTGCCCTTCTTCAAAAGCACGGTTGGGAGTCCAAGTAAGTTCTTTAATATCAGTTGGCGGAATGTAATATCCAAAGCATTTTGGCCAATCGGGGCAACCCATTCCAGAGCCTGTCATGCGGACAAGCGCTCCTGCTACAATAACGAAATAAACTAAAACGAGTGCGATTTTTGCGGTTTTGAGGAAGTATTTTTTCATGGATGCTGAAACAAATTTCAGTGTTATTTTACTGGGTAATGTGATGGATTTTGTCTGGTGTCCCAAATGTCTAGAACGAGAATTTGGGTATCTGAAACGGAATAAATAATTTCGAAATGACTTGCGATTTTTAGTCTAACATTTTGATTGCTAGATTTTATGGAACTCTCTGGAAAAGTAAGTAGTAATTGCAATGATTCTTGAAATAGCACATTGAGTTTCTTGCTATACAGAGTAGATTTGTTTCTCTTATTCCAATAGGCAAAAATGGAAGCTCTTGATGCTCTAGCAAAACTTGTCCAAACTATTTTTCTTCTTGTTCCTCGAACCATTTTTCTATTTCAATTTGTGCTTCTTCGTCAGAAATATAGTCGCCATTTTCAACTTGTTTCAAAGCAATATCAATTCGTTTTTGTTGCCATTCGTTAAAAATATAGACTGCCTCGGTACTCGTTTTTTCATAAATTGCAACGGGTTCATTGACTATCGTTAAATGGTTTTCTAATTCGGGCTCATTTTTTGAATTCAATACCTCATTTAGTTTCACTAGTAAATCAATATTATTGGTCGCACTGATTTTTGCTGTTAGTGCTGTTTTTAATTCGGAAATCGTCATAATGGCTAGTTTTTAGTAAAATTATCGAAAATTATTGAAAAACGGTGAACCTGAAGTTGATTAATTTTTCAAACCCATTTTCTCGGCTCTTTTTAGTATAAAAGCATACGCCTCCTCATAATTATTGGCAATTTCACCTTCTAGAATGGCTTCTTTTACGGCTTCCTTCAAAACGCCAATTTCACGACTGGGTTTTAAATCAAAAAGTGCCATAATTTCCTCTCCCGTAATGGGCGGTTGAAAATTTCGCACCGAATCACGCTCCTCGACTTCCACAATTTTCTTGCGGACGATTTCGAAATTGCTGTGGTATTTTTTGAATTTATGAGGATTTTTGGTGGTGATGTCAGCTTCGCACAACGTCATTAGATTTTCTACATCCTCGCCAGCATCAAAAACCAAGCGACGCACTGCCGAGTCGGTCACGGTATCCTGCGATAAAACAATTGGGCGGGAACTCATCATGACCATTTTTTGCACAAATTTCATTTTGTGATTTAAAGGCATGTGTAAACGTTCGAATATTTTTTTGGCCATTTTTCCGCCCAAAAATTCATGACCGTGAAACGTCCAACCTTGTTTTTTGTTAAAACGTTTGGTGGGAGCTTTGCCTATATCGTGCAACAATGCTGACCAACGTAGCCAAACATCATCGGTATTGGGGCAAATATTATCAACTACCTCAAGCGTGTGGTAGAAATTGTTTTTGTGCGTGTGTCCTTCTATTTCTTCGACTTGATTTAGTGCTGTAAGTTCGGGAAGAATAATATCCAAAAGCCCCGTTTTATAAAGCAATAAAAATCCAATCGAAGGTTTTTCAGTAGAAAGAATCTTGTTCAATTCCTCTACAATGCGTTCTCCGGAAATGATTTTGATTCTCTCGGCGTTTTTGGTAATCGAATTCAGAGATTTTTCTTCAATCTCAAAACCCAATTGTGTGGCAAATCGTATCCCACGAAGCATTCGCAAAGGATCGTCAGAGAAAGTGATGTCCGGATCCAAAGGCGTTTGGAGGATTTTGGAATCAAGATCCTTTAACCCATCAAACGGGTCTATTAATTCGCCATAATTATGCGGATTTAAAGAAATTGCAAGTGCGTTTATGGTATAATCCCTGCGGTTTTGGTCGTCTTGCAAGGTTCCATTTTCGACAACTGGATTGCGACTTTCGAGATTGTAGGACTCTTTTCGAGCACCAACAAACTCAATTTCGACACCCTCAAACTGGAGCATAGCCGTGCCATAAGTCTTGAAAACTTGCACTTTTGGTTTGTTAGGTAATAGTGACGAAACCTTCAAAGCCAATTCAATACCACTGCCTACGGCAACAATATCGATGTCTTTTTTGGAGTTTCTATTCAATAGTAAATCCCTAACAAAGCCACCAATCACGTAACTGTCTACATTAAGTTCTTGGGAAGCTTGAGCGATTACTTCGAAAATTGTATTGTTTAAAGCTGATTTGTAGTTCATTCGATTTGGCACTATTTTTTGCCGCAGATTCGCTGATTTTATATTGTAAACTCTGATTTTCAGCTAATTTTTTGACATTACTATTCGTTTGTGTTCTAAAGAGGTTTTGTTGAAATTTACTAAAAGAGCTAATTTACTATTTGAAACTTTTAAATAATTTAAGCATTGTGAAATATGACTGCTACTAAAAGATTCACAAGATTTTATTTCAAGAATTATAGAGTCAAAGACGACAAAATCAGCATAAAATTTATGATTTAAAACAGTGGTTTTATAATTTACCACATATTCTTTTTCTCGTTCAAACGGAATATTATTTATTTTAAATTCATACTCTAATGCATCTTTATATACAATTTCCGAAAATCCTTTTCCAAGATTTTTATGGACTTCAAATAAAATACCTATTATTTTATATGTTTCTTCTTCAAATAAATATTGAGCCATAAATATAAAAAATCATATTAATTTATAAAGCTAAAATCAGCGAATCTGCGGCAAAAAATATTTCAAATTAGTGGTTAAACTTTATTTCCGAATCACTTTTACCTGCGAGTCATTTGTGAGTTTTATAATCGTAGATGGTTTTCCTCCTATTTTTTCACGGTGCAAATTTACAACATAATCGACACCTTTTATAATTTCGGGATTAATGTCTTTGAAAGCAATAGGAGTGGGCTGTCCAGAGATATTTGCGGAGGTAGAAACGAGTGGTTTTTTCATTCGTTCTAGAAGTTTGAAACAAAAAGGGTCTTTTACAATTCGTATTCCTAGTGTTTTATCTGGAGCGATTAAGTTTGGGGCTACATTTCGTGGATTGTCCAAAATTAAAGTTGTTGGTTTCTCGGAAATATCTAGAATTTGCCAAGCCACTTCCGGAATGTCCTTGAAAACGTTGTACATCATTTTTTCGCCATTCATCAGGCAAATCATGCTTTGGGTTTCGGCTCTTTGTTTGAGTTGGTATATTTTGGCAACTGCTACGGGATTTGTGGCATCGCAGCCTATTCCCCAAACGGTATCGGTAGGATATAGGATGATGCCACCGTTTTTTATGATTTCGTGGGCGTTGTGGATTTCTTGATTAATGTCCATTTTGGGTTTTTTATAATTGACAAAGGTGTTTTATTTGGAGTCAAAGGGTATGGAAATAATTAAACGAAATGGTGCAGTTGACATTGGATTAATTTTCGTAAAACAAAAAAGTTCGAAATAAGATACAAATCCTATTTCAAACTTTTTAAGTTTTATTTTCAAAATTATTTTTTCAAATACAATCCTATAATCATCAATGCCAATGCAAAAAACATCCCAACAAACCATTTTAGCATGTCGTTTTTGCTTTCTTTTATTTCATTTTTCAGATCTCCTTTTATGGATTCTATTTTTGTGTTGACTTGTTCTAATTTTAATTCCAGTTTCAAAAAGTCTTCTTTGACAGAACTTTTAAAATCAGAGTTTTCATATTTGATATCATTCTGCACTTCTTCTCTAATAGCATCAACAAATTCTTTCGCTTTTGCATCAGATAATTTGAAATCGGTTTTTAATATCTGATATAAATTTAAGTTTACAGTATTCATAATTAAATATTTGTTTTACAAAAATAATCTTTTTTTTGCTATAATTTAGATTTCTGTTTTTTTATTCCTGTAACTATTTTTGAATATGTTTCGAAAAACTGACCTGTTTCTAGGATACAGGTTTGAGTTGGTATATTTTGGCAACTGCTTCGGGATTTGTGGCATCGCAGCCTATTCCCCAAACGGTATCGGTAGGATAGAGAATGAGGCCACCTTTTTTTATGATTTCGAGGGCGTTGTGGATTTCTTGGGTCATTATTGAGTAATTGTTAAATAACTTTCTACTTTTGTGCGGTATAATTTTTTGCAAAGATAACAATAATGTCAAAGACTAAAACAATAGCAATACTAGCAACTCATTCTTTTGGATATATTGATTTTTTGGTCGAGAAATTGCAAGCTTCGAATGCTGTTGATTTGACGTATATTAATATTGATGCGATTCCGTTTTCATATAAAAATAGTTTTTCGAGACTGGCGAATTCATTTTTGAAACTGTTTTTGTTTGCAGGATTAAAGGAACAAAATAAAACCAAAGTAATACAAGAGCTTCTTGGGGAAACCGTTTGGGATCAAATTCTTGTAATTAGACCCGATAAAATTCAAAGCAAGACACTGCTTTTTTTAAGAGAGCATGCCCTAAAAATGTCTTGTTTCCTTTTTGATGGAATCGAAAATTATAAGGAGCAAAAAAAGACAATTCCTTATTTTGACACTATTTACAGTTATGATAAAAAGGATGTAGCCAAATATAATTTTACATTTTTGACAAATTATATTTTTGACGATACAATTGATTGTAACGAAATTAGAAATAAGGTGTTTAATATATCATCGTATGATTCAAGATTTCCTTTTCTAGAAAAACTAGCTTGCTATTTCTCTGAAAATAAGATACTGTTTCAGTTTATAGTTAAAACCGATAAATTCTGCGAACATAAAAATATTGAAGTAACGAATACTTATTTGACAATCAAGGAGGTAAAAAATATAATTTCGGCTAGTTTAGTGTTGGTTGATCTTCAATTTAAAAACCAATGTGGATTGAGTTTTCGTGTTTTTGAAGCGCTTGGTTACAGCAAAAAACTAATAACCAATAATCAGGATATTGTTAATTATGATTTTTACAACGCAAATAATATTTTTGTCATTTCAGAGGAGAATTACGAAATTCCTAAAGCTTTTTTCGAAACACCATACATACCTATAAAACCTGAAATTCTAGAAAAGTATACCTTGAAAAACTGGATTTTGAAAGTTTTTGAAATTGACGTGGCGCAATAAAAAACAAGTATTTTACTATCTTTTAATTTAAAATTTGAATTACTTTTACAATATTAAAACCAAAAAAAATGCGACTGATACATTTTACGGCTTCTAAAGTTTGGCGGGGTCACGAACAAATGATTGTAGATATTTATGAATCGTTACGGGATAATTCCTTGGTAACACATCAGGTAATTGTATGTGCAACGAATTCAGAAATTTATAAAGTAGCAGTAGAACGAAATTTGCAAGTAATGACATTTGATTTTAAATCAGAATACAGTCTTAAATTTGCCAAAAAATTCAAAAAGCTCGTAGCGGATTTTGAAACCGATGTAATTTTGCTTCACAATAGCAAAGCGCATACTATTGGGGTTTTATCAGCTACTTTTTTTGGTTTGAAAGTGCCAATGATTTTATTTAGAACGTTAATTAAAAATGTAGGTACTAACTTTTTTCGAAAATACAAATACAATTATAAAGGAATAAAAAAAATTGTTTGTATTTCTCAACCCGTTGTCGAAATATTAAAATCAGCAATTACGGATCACAACAAGATGACTGTAGTAGGAAGTGTTGTGGATACTGAAAATTTTGTTCATAACAGGAGAACTGGATTTCTTCACAAAGAATTTAATATTCCTTTAGATTATAAAATTATAGGCAATGTTTCGGCATTTTCAAAAGTTAAAGATCATTATACTTGGGTTGACACCGTAGGTGAGCTCTTTGAAAGAGGGTTGAAAGCCAAATATATCTTGATAGGCGATGGGGCATTGGAGTCCGATATTAAGGAATATGTTAAAGCAAAAGGATTGCAAAACGAAATCATTTTTGCAGGCTTTAGAAAAGATGTCAATAAATGTTTGGCAGAGCTGGATTTGTTCTTGTTTACTTCCAAAAGTGAAGCAACAGGAGGCGTAATTCTAGAAAGTTATGCTTGCAAAGTTCCTGTAGTAGCAGCAAGGGCAGGAGGAATTCCTACGGTTTTGATAGATAATGAAACGGGCTTATTGGCAGAGGTAGGTAATCCAATTGATTTTGCAAATAAAGTAGAGGAACTCATTGGGGATGTCAACAAGCAACAGCAGTTTACAGCCAATGGATATGATTTTTTGATGGCTACTTCTACACGACTAATCATTGGGGCAAAAATCTTCAATATTTTGAATGAAGTTATGAATAATTTAAGTTAAAATTTAATATGCTATATACATTACTCTTATTATTGGTCGTTTTAATTGTTTTTTTAGTTTTCCTGAATATTCAATACAAGCTTTTTTTTCCAGCCTCTAAAAAATTAAGAATTTTAGAGTATCATTCTATTTCTACAAATGGTTTTGAGGATCAAATAACAATTAGGAAGGAAAAGATAATAGCGCAATTTGAATACCTTAAAAACAATTCGTACACCACGCTCTGGTTATCCGAAGTTGATGAATTGATAAAAAACAAACAACAATTACCACCAAAATCAATTGTTCTAACTTTTGATGATGGTTTTGTTGACAATTATACCGAGTTGTATCCATTATTGCAGCACTACAATTTTAAAGCCGTTTGTTTTATGGTTTTAGGTAGAATAGGTCAAAAAGTAGATTGGGGTGGAAAATTTATCAATGACGCTATGTTTTTAATGAACAAAGAGCAATTACTGGCAATAGGTTCTCATGTGGAGTTGGGCTTTCATACCTTTAAACATGACAATTACGCACTTTTGACACTTGATGAAATAGAAAAAGATTTGCAGTTATGTCACGAAATAATTGCAAAAGAGCAATTGACTGTTTTTCCTGCTTTGGCATATACTTTTGGAGGATATTATAGAAAAAAAGGAGCAAAGCAACAGGCATTTTTCAAATTGCTTGAAAAATATGGAATTCAATACGCTTTGCGAATAGGAAACAGGATTAATATACTTCCTATAAAAAACCGGTATAAAATGCAACGTATCGACATTAGAGGATTAGACAGTATGGAAGATTTTAAAAAGAAAGTGACCTTTGGAAGAAAAAAATTATTCTAATAACGTTTTGTAAAACGAATAATAATTAGCTTTCATTACATACAAGTCATGGTTTTTTTGAACTAAATCAAAGGCTTTGTTTTTTATGTTTTCTATTAAAACTTTATTAGTTATGGCTTCTAGTACCAAATCCGAAAGGGTTTCGTAGTCTTTACATGCAGCCAAAAAACCGGTTTCTTGATTAATTATTACTTCTGGAATTCCACCTGCCTTAGTGGCTACAACGGGTATTTTGCAGGCCATAGCTTCATAAACCGTAAGTGGCAATCCTTCAGTGATGGAAGTAATTAAAAAAACATCAAATTCAGGCAATAAATCAGCGACATTGTTCCTATACCCCATGAAGATAAGGTCTTTTTCTAGACCGTTTTGTTGGGCATAGGCAGTTAAATCGTTCTTAAGTGGGCCGTCACCAATCAAAACAAAGCGAATGGGCAAATTGGTTTTGTTTTTTTCTTTAATTTTTTTGGCGGCATCAATAAAGGTATAGAGATCTTTTTGATCGGTAAGTCCTGCAATATTGCCAATAAGCAGTGTGTTATGGGGGAGATTGTATTCTTGGTGAATGAAGCTTTTGTTAGTTTTTTGACTAAATTTTGCCACATCAATCGCATCATAAATGGTGGTTAAACGGTCTTTATTGGTAATTATAGTGTCAAAAATGGATTCAACAGCTTTAGAAACACTAATTATCTTGGCAATACTTGGGTGCGAATATTTATACCTGTTCAGGAATTTGTCTTTTATGGGATTGTTCCTTTTCCTGCTTAATACTAGAATTGGAGGTTTTTTTAGAATTGTAACGGCTATCAATGCGGCATTTAATGCTTTTGAATCGTGTACATGAAGGATTTCTATCGCTTGATTTTCGCAAACTTCAAGAATCATTTGAATTAAATTCTTAAGTTTTAAATTGTTTTTAGTATACGTAAAATAATTTGCTTGATCTGTTTCACAAATTGTAGCTAAAACTGAATTTGAAGGACATAAGATAAACTGTTTAATGTCATTTTCTGCTTTCAGTAAGTTATACATCGTGTACAATTGCATATCACCACCTCGTAATTCCGTAATTGAAGTAATATTTAGTATATTCATTTAGCTACGAGTGATTTGTTATAAAGAACAATTTAGCGTAAAGCAAAAATAGCGTTTTATAACTATTTTTTATAAATGTACCGTTATATTATCGTTTAGGAAACGCATTTTCTTATTTTTGTAGCATAAACTTATAAAATATATTTCATGGAAGTTGTTATTAACGCATTATTTCTTTCGAAAGAAAAAGAGTTAAAAGAACGGATAGCTAATTTTAATTCTTCAGGAAAATTGTTTGACAATAGACAACGCAATACCATAAAACTTTTTGAATTTGAGGGCAAAACAATTAATATAAAATCGTTTAAAGTGCCCAATTTGATTAATAAAGTAGTCTATAAATATTTTAGAAAATCAAAAGCAAAACGCTCCTATGAGTACGCAACCCTTTTGCTCGAGAAAGGAATTGGAACGCCACAACCCATGGCTTATTTTGAAAATTTTAATTGGCTGGGATTGGAAAAAAGTTACTATATAAGCGAACATCTTCAAGTTGAATTGACCTATAGAGAACTTGTAGAAATTCCAGATTATCCCAATCACGAGACTATTTTAAGGCAATTTACACGGTTTACTTTTGATTTGCATCAACACGGAATTGCATTTCTTGACCATTCACCAGGCAATACTTTGATTAAAAAAGAAGCTAACGGGAAATACTCCTTTTATCTGGTCGATTTAAATAGAATGGCTTTTCACGATCAAATGAGTTTTGAGTCTAGAATGCAAAATTTTAGTCGCTTGACGCCAAAAAAAGAAATGATTGCAGTAATGAGTAACGAATATTCAAAATGCTACACGGCAAAAAGTGAAGCGGAAATAGTCGAAAAAATGTGGCATGAGACTGTTCAGTTTCAAGAAGAATTTGCAAAAAAGCAGCAATTAAAAAAGAAACTTAAATTTTGGAAATCGTAATTCTCCTAAAGATTGCTTTTCAAAAAAAGTACTACTTGTTCCTTAAATAAGTCGGGCTCGAATTTTTGATACAACGAAAGACTGTTTTTTTTAAGTTCTTTTTCTGAAACGGAAACAAATAATTCGGGTTTATAATCATTCAAATGTACTGCAACATGTTGTTTGCCATCTTCAAATGTGGCCCAGATTTTCTTTTCAATCCAAGGAGAGAAAATAATAAAAGTTGGTTTTTGCAATGCTTTTGCCATATTAATTGCGCCGCCATCATTACCAATAATGAGGTCACATTGGTTCATTAAGGCAATAAAACCTCTTAAATCACCACCCAAAACATTAAAATATATTTTTTCCTGCGTAGTCGTTTTGCAAGAATCATAGATGAATTTTGCTTCTTGGATTTGTTTTGGAAAATAATTAAAAAGAATACTCACATTTTGATTATCGGGAATGGTGTCAACGACTTTTGCCATATAGTCTAACGGATACGTTTTTATAGTTTCGCTACCAAGAAGGCTAATCATTACTATTTTTCTGTCCTTGCGAACACCATTTGTATGGAGAATTGCTTGTGCTTCTTGGTTTTCGAAATCGGTCACAAATAATTTCGGGAAAGGATCAATTTTTTGTTTTAAACCCAGAGGTTCCAATAAGGAAAGACGTCTTTCTATAGCTAAACCTAGATTTGTTTTTAGTGTTTTTTCAAGAGGAACGGTATCGGTATATAAAAAGGTACGTCCCCATTTTTCATAAGAGATTTTTCTTTTGGCTCCGCTACATAATACAAGCAACCAACTTTCGAGCTTTGAGTACGCATCAATTAGTAAGTCGTATTGGTTAGCCCTAATTTGTAGCGCTAAACGCAGTAATTCTTTTTTGCTTTTGCGGTGTTTTTCTTGAAACAGAATGATATTGTCTATAGTTGAGTTTCCTTGCAAGACAGGAGTTGTGGCTTGGTAAACTAAATAATCAATTTGAGCATCAGGATAAGCGTTACGCAAGTTGTTGCATATAATACTGCTTATTAATACGTCTCCAATCATTTTTTGTTGTATCACTAGTATTTTCATCTGGGAAAAGAAATCAATTTTTAATACTACAAATTGAAGCAAAAAAAACTAATTTTTAGAATTTAGTTTTCAAATAAAAAAATCCAAATACCAATTGATTGATCAATTGGTATTTGGAATTAAAATGGTTTGCATTTATATTTTAAACCGCTACGTCGTATTCACGCAACGCATTATTCAAGGATGTTTTCAAATCTGTTGATGGTTTTCGAGTACCTATAATCAAAGCGCAGGGTACTTGGAACTCGCCAGCTGCAAACTTCTTGGTATAACTTCCGGGGATTACTACGGAACGCGCTGGTACAAATCCCTTCATTTCTACGGGAGTTTCGCCAGTTACATCAATAATTTTTGTTGATGCCGTTAAGCAAACATTGGCACCAAGAACAGCCTCTTTGCCCACATGAACGCCTTCTACAACTATACATCGTGACCCAATAAAGGCACCGTCTTCAATGATTACGGGTGCTGCTTGTAACGGTTCTAGAACGCCACCAATACCTACACCACCACTCAAGTGAACATCTTTGCCAATTTGCGCACAACTGCCCACAGTTGCCCATGTATCGACCATAGTACCAGCATCTACATACGCACCAATGTTGACATAACTTGGCATCATAATAACACCACTCGCAATGTAAGCACCATAACGAGCAGAAGCTCCAGGAACGACACGAACGCCTTTTTCGGCATAGTCTCTTTTGAGTAACATTTTGTCGTTGTATTCAAAAATTCCAGCTTCTAATGTTTCCATTTTTTGAATCGGGAAATACATAACAACGGCTTTTTTTACCCATTCGTTAACTTGCCAACCGTTTTCAACAGGCTCGGCAACGCGTAGTTTTCCTGCGTCTAATAATTCGATAACTGCTCTAATGGCATCGGTTGTGGTTGTTTCTTGCAACAAAGCACGGTTTTCCCAAGCTTGCTCTATAAGGGGTTGTAGTGGATTCATTTTTTAAAAATTTTTGACAAAGATACCATTTTTAACCAAAAGCAAAAATCCAAATTGAATTGAAAATGTTATATATTTGTATACTAATTTCGAATTATGGAAACCCTTACGATAGAATTTCAGCCTAATATAAAAGCCAAAATTTTAGAATTATTAAGTTCGTTCTCTTCAAATGAATTGAAAATAGTTCCTGAAAGAGTAACTTTTGAAGAAGAAAAAAGTATGCTTCAGTCCAGAATTGATAAAATTCATGATGGAACTGTTGTGTATGCTACTTTTGAGGAATTGGATATTTTACTGGAAGAAACGATATCACAATATGAAGATTAAATTAACTATTGAATTTAATTATGATTTGAAAGATATCATTAATTTTATTTCAAAAGATAAACCTGTTGCTGCCAGAAAATTCAAAATTGAATTAATTAAAAAGATACAAAAAGATTTGAAACAACCTTTTCTATTCAAAAAATCAATTTATTTTGAAGATGAAAATATACGGGATTATGTTTTTAAAGGATATACAGTTGTCTTTATGGTTGATGCTGAACTTGAACTTGTTTCAGTTGTTGCGATTTTGAAACACCGAAATTCAATATAAATAAAAAATTATGGAAACTATTACAATAGAATTTCAGCCTAATATAAAACACAAAATTTTAGAATTATTGAGTTCGTTCTCTTCGGATGAATTGAAAATAGTTTCTAAAGATGAAAATTATATTGCGATTAAAAGAGAATTAGATTCTTCTTTAGAAAAAATTCATAATGGTACAGCAAAATTATACTCATTTGAAGAGTTAGATGCAATTCTTGAAAAAACAATTTCGGAATATGAAAGTTAGTTTTGAAGAAACATTTATAGAAAAATTGAATGATCAAGTGCGTTATATTTCAAAAGATAAGCCACAAGCTGCAAGGAAATTTAAAAGTGATTTGATTGCTAAATTAAAAAAAGATTTGACACAACCTTTTCTATTCAAAAAATCAATTTATTTTGAAAATATTAGGGATTATGTTTTTAAAGTATATACTTGCGTTTACGAAATAGATGTCGAACAAAATTGTATCGTTATTTTCGGTTTCATAAAATATAAAAACTCCTTATAAATGCCAAGAATCCTCGCTATAGACTACGGACAAAAACGCACTGGAATTGCCGTAACCGATGAATTGCAAATTATAGCTTCGGGATTGACAACTGTTCCTTCTCAAACGGCTATTGCTTTTTTGAAGGATTATTTCTCCAAGGAAAATGTTGCCGCCGTACTCATAGGCGAACCCAAACAAATGAACGGGCAACCCTCCGAAAGTGCCTCGATTATAAAAGGTTTTGTCACGCATTTTACCAACCATTTTCCCGATATGAAAGTCATTCGTGTAGACGAACGTTTTACTTCAAAAATGGCTTTTCAAACCATGATTGATAGCGGTCTCAATAAAAAACAAAGGCAAAATAAAGCACTCATCGACGAAATTTCGGCCACAATTATGCTTCAGGATTATTTGACTCGAAAAATGATTTAGTACCTATTTTAATAGCTAAATCGTTTTCGCAATCCATAACTTTTCTGTGTTATTTTAAGTTTTTTTTTGGCATTTTAAGGACTATCTTTGCACCTTAAATTTTTTTGATATGTCTGACACAACAATACGTTCAAATGCCGATGTAGTTCTTATTGGCGCAGGAATTATGAGCGCCACACTTGGCGTAATTTTAAAAGAATTGCAACCCGATTTAAAAATTGAAATTTACGAACGTTTAGATGTTGCAGCTGCCGAGAGTTCAGATGCTTGGAATAATGCTGGAACAGGACATTCGGCTTTTTGTGAATTAAACTATACACCCGAAAGCGAGGACGGAACAGTAAGTGCCAAGAAGGCAATAAGTATAGCGGAATCTTTTGAAGTTTCCAGACAGTTTTGGTCTTTTTTGGTAGCAAATGAATATGTATCTTCTCCCGAAAATTTTATAAAAAGTATCCCACATTTGAGTTTTGTTTGGGGCGAAAAAAACGTAGAATACCTCAAGAAACGTTTTGATGCATTGCATGAAAATCCTCTTTTTGAACAAATGGTTTTTAGTACTGATTTTGCTCAACTTGCCCAATGGATGCCACTTGTTATGGAAGGAAGAAAACCTCTGGAGAAAGTTGCGGCTACCAATATGGCCATTGGAACGGATGTAAATTTTGGCGAATTGACACGAAATATGTTTGATCATTTGTCTAAATTAGACGGAGTTACCCTTTATTTTAATCACGAAGTTCAGAAACTAAAACAAAGAGAAGACAAATCGTGGAGAATTAAAATTGTTGATTTGGCTACGGGTCAAAAACGAAAAGTTTACACCAAATTTGTATTTATAGGTGCTGGTGGCGGTTCATTGCCATTGTTAGAAAAAGCCAATGTTCCAGAAGGAAAAGGATATGGCGGTTTTCCTGTGAGCGGACAATGGTTAAAATGTACCAATCCAGAAGTAATTGCAAAACACCAAGCCAAAGTATACGGTAAAGCGAGCGTGGGCGCACCACCAATGTCAGTTCCTCATATCGATTCCAGAATGATTAATGGCGAGAAAGCATTGCTTTTTGGCCCTTTTGCAGGATTTTCGACTCGGTTTTTAAAAAATGGTTCTTATTCGGATTTGCCTTTGTCGATACAAGCGGATAATATTTTGCCCATGCTGGCCGCTGGAATAAAAAACATTCCCTTAACGAAATATTTAATTCAGCAAGTGCGTCAATCGCCAAAAGATAGAATTAATGCGTTACGCGAATATGTTCCGGGAGCACGATCCAAAGACTGGGTACTAGAACGCGCTGGTCAACGGGTTCAAGTAATCAAGAAAGATGAGAAAGAAGGTGGAATCCTAGAATTTGGTACCGAAATTATCAACACCGAAGATGGGACTTTGGCTGTTTTACTAGGAGCTTCTCCAGGCGCATCGACAGCGGTTTCTATCATGTTGGATTTATTGCACAACTGTTTTAAGGATCAAATAAACACCCCAGAATGGCAGACTAAATTGAAGGCAATGATTCCTTCTTATGGGAAAACTTTGAACGACAAACCAGAATTATTGGATACTATTAGAAAAAATACAGCAGCCGTTTTGAAACTAAATAATTAATAGCCATATTGCTTCATAAGCAGTATTGGATTTTCAAGAATCCGTTTTTATTATTTTGCCATTCGCAAACTAGTAAAAACGGATTCTTTTTTTAAGTTTCCATTACTGCTTTTGTGTTTTTCAAGATGTTTTCGGATAAGTTGGTGAGCCAAACCAATTGCTCAATTACCAGTTGCGCTTCTTGCATTTTTAATAAAAAAGCGGCGTCAGTACTGGTGTTTCCCTCCTTTAATTCTTTGAATCGGATGTTTTTAAGTTCGGTAAATCGCTTGGCAATATCTTCTTTTACAGGATTTTCGGTGCTTTTTTCGGTGTTTTCTTCTTTCAAAATAGCAACTGCTTCTTCTAGATTTTTAAGTACTGTATTCACTACCGCATTGAACGCTTCGGAGGCCGATGTTGTTTTATGGGATTGAATATACGTTCCCATTGAGGCCATTGAGGAGAGTAACGTGTGGTTTAAAACCGCCAATTTATAGACTTGTGGGACTAATTTTTGTTTTGATTTAGGCTCTTGCACCATGCGTTGTATCGATGCCATAAGATTCCCAATTTCGATGAAAGCATTTTTTCTAGCCAATTTATATGTCGTTGAAACAGTTCCTTTTTGGTTGTAAAAAAGGGAGATTTCTTGTAAATAATTCCTGTTGGCTTGTATTGATTTTTCTAAAAAAATAGGGATATTCATAAATTCCCACGAAGGCCAAAAAAAGTAATTAGACATCGATGCCAATAGTGAGCCAACAATGGTATCGAGAATGCGGTATTGTATAACGTCGCCTATATTTGGTGTCAAAATTCCGTAAATAAAAACAATGTACATCGTTACAAATGTGGCACTTATTCGATAATTAATGTGTGTAAAGGAAAAGCCCAATAGCATAGAAATAATCGCAAAAAGACTAATTAAAATGCTATTATGTACCAATAAAATAATGCCAAAAGCAATTAATCCTCCTAGAATTGTGCCAAAAGTACGCTGATAGGAACGCTCCTTGGTCAGTCCATATCCAGGTCGCATAATCACAATTATGGTGAGTAAAATCCAATAAATATTTTGAAAAGGAAGCAATTGCCCGATTACAAAACCAATTAAAATAGTCAGCGTTAATCGCAAGGAGTGTCTAAAAAGCGTAGACGAAAAACTAAAATTTTCAATCAAAGTGCTAATGGGATAGTATTGTGGTTTTAAAAATTTTTCTAAATCTTTATCTTTTCCTTTAAAATCACTTTCTTTAATTTTCAGGCTAAATGCTTTTTCGACAATTTTTATTTTTTCGACTTGCTTTTCAGCGTATTCCAGCATGGTGGTGAGCATGAATACGCCCTCGGAAGCTTCTATTTTGCCTAGATTGTTTTCATATTCTAAAATGGCTTGCTCCAGCGCATTTAAATCTTGAAGCAGTGAATGTTTGTAGGTATATTTGGTTCTGTTTTCGACACTTTTGGCAATTTTTTTCAAAGTTGACGCTAGATTGTAAGCCAGATTTTGATACGTAACAAGCACTTTTGGATGCGCATCAAATTTTTGATGGAGTTTATCATGGTCAAAAGCAGTTGAAAGAGCCAATTCTAATATCTCGACAAGTGCAATAAAAACGATTAGCACTTTTCGGTTTTGAGCCGATGCTGCCACAGTAGATTGATTTCCTAGAAGTACCTTTCTAATGTTTTGATGAATGGTATTTAGGGCCACTTGCAGGTGCAACTGTTTGTCGATAATTGTTTTTTTATCGGCATCAATTTTCCAAAGATCGCCCCTTAATTTTAAGTATTTCGAAGTCAAACTAATGCAAGACGCAATTTGTAATTCGGCGTAGCGATGCGGACTAATATAATAAAATAACAATGAAATCAAGAGATAAAAAAGCCCTCCTACAAGTAATAATCCTGAATATTGGAGCATTTCTAACCCCGAATGAATGTGAGCAAATGCCAATGAAAAGGTTAATAATGCCGAAAAAGAAACCATAGTCGCTCTTTGTCCATATACCGAAATCATAGAAAGGAAGAAAATTAAGAGCGCCAAAAACGGATAAAAAAACCAATGCAGCGGATACACAATATTAACCACTAAATTGACGCCCGCCACCAAAAATGCGGTGACAAGAATACCGTTGATTTTGTGCTTTAAACTACTAGGAATGTCGCTAGGATAGGTAAAAAATGCACCCAAAGCAATGGTAAAACCCGTTTGAAAATGCCCTAAAAACGAGAACAATAAAACAGGCAAAACGGCAGCAATGGTAACTTTTAGCGCATTGGTAAAATAAGTGCTGTCAGTAAAATTTCGAATTTTAGCAATCATATTTTTTGAATTGATTGCAAAGGTAAGAATTGTAAATTTTGATTGTGGTATAAAGCTAGTCCAAACTCGACAAACTCTTTTAATTTTTTTCGGTTAATTGTTCGTGGTTCTAATGTAGACATTTCATGAAAAATAAAAAAAATTGTAGCATTCCATTTTTAACCCGTTTACTTTGTACCGTTTTTGGTAAAAAGTTCAAAAGAGAATCCTTTGTAAACCCTTTGAGAATAGTAGAATTTTACAAACATTATGTTATAAAAAGCAATTGTCAATTATTCCTTGTTGATTTTTTACTATTTTTGCGCCAATAAATAAATTAAAACCATTTATTATAATACAAAATTACTTAATACAACAACCATGATTTTACCAATTATAGGATACGGAGATCCTGTTTTGAGAAAAATAGGAGAGGAGATTACCCCAGAATACCCCAATTTAAATGAAGTAATTGCTAACATGTATGAAACCATGTACAATGCTTATGGAGTAGGGCTTGCTGCAGAGCAAGTAGGTTTATCAATTCGTTTATTTGTTATCGATACGACTCCTTTTAGTGATGATGAGGATTTGCCATCATCCGATCAAGAAAAATTAAAAGGGTTCAAAAGAACTTTTATTAATGCCAAAATGATCAAAGAAGAAGGGGAAGAATGGAGTTTTAACGAAGGTTGCTTGAGTATTCCTGATGTTCGTGAGGATGTTTTTAGAAATCCAACCATAACAGTACAGTATTGCGAAGAAGATTTTGTGATGAAAACCGAAGTTTTTGACGGTTTGATTGCCAGAGTTATTCAGCACGAATACGATCATATTGAAGGTGTTTTATTTACGGATAAAATTTCGTCTCTAAAAAAGCGTTTGATTCAAAAGAAATTAAAAAATATTACCGAAGGAAAAACATTTCAAGACTATAGAATGAAATTTTTTGCCAAGAAAGGAAGATAAAATAGTTGTTTTCTTTTGAATTAAAGCCGATTTTGAAATCAAAAAGAACACCGAAACACTTTTTTCGGTATAATTTTTGGTCGCTAATAAATTACAAATAAAAAAGAATTCTTAATAATTAAATAAAATGAATTTAGAAAAAGTATTGTCTATTTCTGGGAAACCGGGTTTGTATGTTTTGAAAGTACAAACTAGAACTGGTTTTGTTGCAGAATCATTATTAGATGGAAAAAAAATTAGTGTGAGTTTAAAAAGCAATGTTAGTTTATTGTCTGAAATTTCGGTGTATACGTATGAAGGCGAAAAACCATTAGCCGAAATAATGCAGTTAATCGCTACCAAAGAAAACTACGGATCGGCCATTTCGCATAAAGAGGATACTGCAACTTTGGCTGCCTATTTTAGAGAAGTGCTTGCTGATTATGATGAAGAAAGAGTGTATCCTTCGGATATTAAAAAAATACTGAATTGGTACAACACGCTTCATGACAAAGGATTACTTGTTGCAGAAGCTCCGGAAACACCAGCTGACGAAGCTCCAGTTGCGGTAGAAAAAGTATAAATGTTCCGATTTTAATTTATAGTAATCCTGTTAAGATGATTTCCTAACAGGATTTTTTTATTTTTACACAAAAAACAAATACAATGAATTCTAGAGCCCTTCAACTTCAAGCTTTCGATAGATTGCTGACCATTATGGATGATTTGCGTGAGAAATGCCCTTGGGACAAAAAGCAAACGATTCAAACCCTGCGGCATTTAACCATTGAGGAAACCTATGAATTAGGCGATGCTATTTTAGATAATAATCTCGAAGAAGTTAAGAAGGAATTAGGCGATTTATTGTTGCATATTGTTTTTTATGCCAAAATAGGAAGCGAAACTAGTGCATTTGACATAGCTGATGTTTGCAACGAAATTTGCGAGAAACTCATTCATCGGCATCCGCATATTTATAGTGATGTCGTGGTAAAAGACGAAGAAGAAGTCAAACAAAACTGGGAAAAACTGAAATTGAAGGAAGGCAAAAAGTCAGTTTTGGAAGGTGTTCCTAAAAGTTTACCAGCACTTGTAAAAGCCAGTAGAATTCAGGATAAAGTAAAAGGAGTAGGTTTTGATTGGGAGGAGCCACATCAAGTTTGGGACAAAGTTCAAGAAGAATTGCAAGAATTACAAGTAGAAGTCAATGCTGGCGATCAAGATAAAATGGAAGCCGAGTTTGGTGATGTCCTGTTCTCGATGATTAATTACGCCCGATTCCTGAATATAAATCCCGAAGATGCACTGGAGCGAACCAACAAAAAATTCATCAAACGCTTTCAATATCTCGAAAGCAAAGCGGGAGCATTAGGCAAACCATTAATGGACATGACTCTAGCCGAGATGGATGTTTTTTGGGAAGAGGCGAAAAAGTTGTAGATCAAAATTTTACTAGTAGCTTCAAAAACAGTTTACTCCGCCATTTTTTTTAGTTTGGGAATATCTTTAAGAAGGATTTTTTTGCCAATCAAAGCAATTAATCCTAATTTATTAAATTCAGATAACAAACGGATGCAACTTTCGGTAGCGGTACCTATTAAACTGGCTAATTCTTCACGTGATAGCTGTATTTTCAGGGTGTTATCATCATTGATTCCAAAGGTGGTATGCAGGTACAATAAAGTTTCGGCGAGACGATCTTTGACGGTTTTTTGCGCCATAGAAACCATGTGCTCATCGGCTTCTTTCAAGTCGCCACAAATGCTTTTCATCATATTCAAAGAGAACTTATTGTTTTTGTCAAAAAAACCTAAAACATCATTTTTTGGAATAAAACACACTTCCATATCCTCCAAGGCTATGGCACTTAAGTTGGCTGGTTCATCGCTAACCATAGAACGTTGTCCTAATAATTCGCCTGCTTTTACCAATTTTACTATTTGGTCTTTTCCATTGGTGCTTAATTTGGATAGTTTGCAAATTCCTTCTTTTATACAATAAATACCGTTAACAGTTTCTCCTTCTTCAAATAATGGTTCTCCTTTTTTTATCGTGTAGGACGTTTTGCAATCTGCAATTTTCAAAAGCTCCTCTTTGTTCAACGCTTTCAACGAACTAAATTCTCTAACGATACATTGTTCACATTTACTCATAGTTAGTAGGAATATTTTATACAAAATTAAACTTTATTATGACAATTGTCATGTTTTTAAAGGAATCAATTTGTGACTTTTGTCATAGGTATAAGGAGCAAATAATTATGAGCAAACACAACTGTTTTCATTGTGGTTTGGATATTGTAATGACGAAGAAACCCAGCGAAATCGTGTGGGAGAATCAAATTTTTTTTGATGATAAACTATTTTGTTGTAATGGTTGCAAGACTGTTTACGAAATTTTTAGTCTCAACGATATGTCTTGTTATTATGATTTCGAAAAATCACCTGGAGCAACACCACTGGATATAAATGGCAAATACGATTTTCTTGACAACGAAAGTATTGTTTCAAAACTACTGGAATTCCATGAGGATTCCACGGCAATTGTTTCACTTAACATTCCTCATATTCATTGTAGCTCGTGTATTTGGATTTTGGAAAATCTACAGCGTCTTCAAAAAGGAATAAACACATCACAAGTCAATTTTCCCGAGAAAAAGGTTCGGATTACTTATAATCCCCAAATAGTTTCGTTACAAATGATTGTCGGTTTATTGAGCTCCATAGGCTATGAACCCTATATAAGCTTGGATAATTATGAAACGGGTACAGCCACAATTGACCGAAGTTTGACTTATAAATTAGGCGTTGCTTTCTTTTGTTTTGGTAATATTATGTTGCTTTCTTTTCCCGAATATTTTGAAGTCAAAGAGTTTTGGCTCGACCAATATCGCGGTTTTTTTAGGGGATTAATTTTTGCGTTATCTTTACCTAGTTTTTTCTATTCGGCAAATGGGTATTATGTCTCGGCGTACAAAAGTATAAAATCAAGAATGCTCAATATTGATATTCCCATTGCTTTAGGGATTATTGTGATGTTTGGGCGCAGTACTTTTGATATTGTTATGGATTATGGGTCTGGTTTTTTTGATA
This sequence comes from Flavobacterium restrictum, assembly GCF_007097245.1. Classification (GTDB taxonomy): domain Bacteria; phylum Bacteroidota; class Bacteroidia; order Flavobacteriales; family Flavobacteriaceae; genus Flavobacterium; species Flavobacterium restrictum. The sequence goes on from NZ_VJZT01000003.1 coordinate 171,106, forward strand.
GTTTAACGGGATTGATTTTCTTTATGCTTTTGGGCAAAATGTTCCAAATAAAAACCTACAGTTTTTTAAGCTTTGAAAGGGATTTTAAATCGTATTTTCCTATTGCCATTACCAAAATAAATAGCAATACTACCGAAGAAAGTATTCCTGTTTATGATATTCAAAAGGGCGACCGCTTACTCATTAGAAATCAAGAATTAATTCCAGTTGATGGGATTTTAATAAGCGAAAAAGCTCAAATTGATTATAGTTTTGTAACTGGTGAAGCCATTCCGATTACCAAAAAATCAGGTGATAAAATTTTTGCAGGCGGCAAACAAATGGGTAAAATTATCGAAATGGAAGTCCTTCATACCGTTTCACAAAGTTATTTGACGCAGTTGTGGAGCAATGCTATTTTCCAGAAAAATGTCGAACAAAAACACAAAACGATAACCGATAGCATCAGTCGGTATTTTACCCCCATTTTACTGTTGATAGCTTTTTTGGGATTTGGCTATTGGATTTTTATAGATGCAACCATAGCGTTCAATGTTTTTACGGCGGTGTTAATTGTAGCTTGTCCTTGTGCCTTGGCATTGACTGCACCATTTACGTTTGGGAATGTGTTGCGACTGCTGGGAAAACAGCATTTTTACCTCAAAAATGCGCTTGTAATCGAGCAATTGGCCAAAGTAGATACACTTGTTTTTGATAAAACAGGAACAATTACAACCAATATGAAATCGAATATTTCGTACCAAGGTCAACCGCTCGATAATGAAAATATAAGGATTATAAAAAACGTGCTTCGAGCCTCAAATCATCCTTTGAGCAGGATGTTGTATGCCTTTTTGCCTGAAGCTAACCCATTGAAAATGGATGCTTTTGAAGAAATTGCTGGTAAAGGAATACTTTCTTGTATTGGTGCTATAGAAATTAAAATTGGTTCCTATGAATTTGTAAATCAAAATGCTATTAATCCAGTTTTGGCTTCCTTTCCTTTGGGGATATCTGGGGTGGAGAACACCTCCGTTCACATCACGATTGATGGCGTTTATTTTGGCTGTTATATTTTTAACAATCATTACCGGGATGGATTGGCTGATTTGTTCCAAAAATTAAAAGCAAATTACCAAATAAAAGTCCTATCAGGCGATAATGCGGGAGAGAGAGCCACGCTAGAACAGCTTTTGCCAGCTGGAACCGAATTGGTTTTTAATCAAAAGCCAGAGCAAAAATTAGCATTTATAAAAAAATTACAGGACGAAGGCAAGAACGTCATGATGATAGGCGATGGGCTTAATGATGCTGGGGCTTTGGCACAAAGTAATGTAGGAATCTCCATTTCCGAGAACGTGAATGTTTTTTCGCCCGCTTGCGATGCTATTTTAGATGCAAATGAGTTTCAAAAGTTGGATTATTTTTTGAAATTATCCAAAAATGCTATCAAAACCATCAAAATGAGTTTTGTTTTATCCCTTTTATACAATGTAGTTGGATTGTCATTTGCCATTACGGGAAATCTATTGCCGTTAGTTGCCGCTATTATCATGCCCTTGAGTACCATTACGATAGTGAGTTTTGTAACGCTAATGAGTATGTATTATGCAAGAAAAAAATAAAATTCTGAAAGTTTTTTTGTTCGTTTTTCGCATAAATTTAACAGAATGGTAGGAATATGATAAAAATCATGTTTTTAAAGGATTCATAAAAGTAATTTTGTTAACATAATTTTAAGGTATGAGTGTTATTTATTTATTAATCACCATTAGTATAGTAGTTGCTATTGGGTTTTTTATTGCTTTTATAGTGGCAGTAAAAAGCGGTCAATACGACGATGATTATACGCCTTCAGTCAGGATGCTCTTTGACGATGAACTCAAAAAAGAAAAACCAAAATCAGTACAAATAACTAAAGAAAAACAAATTTAATTATGGAAATGCAACAATTTTATTACGACAACAAAATTGTAAAGAAATTCATTTACGCAACCATCGTTTTTGGTGTCGTAGGAATGTTAGTGGGGCTTACGTTGGCCTTTATGTTTCTTTTTCCCAATATGACCGATGGAATTCCGTGGTTGAGTTTTGGACGCTTAAGACCCTTACATACCAATGCTGTAATTTTTGCATTTGTTGGTAACGCCATGTTTGCTGGGATTTATTATTCCTTGCAACGACTCTTAAAAGCTAGAATGTACAGTGATTTTTTGAGTAATTTAAACTTTTGGGGTTGGCAATTAATTATTGTCGCAGCAGCGATATCCTTGCCACTGGGATATAGCTCTTCCAAGGAATATGCCGAGTTAGAGTGGCCTATTGATATCGCCATTGCCTTGATTTGGGTTGCTTTTGGTGTCAATATGATTGGAACCATGCTTAAACGAAGAGAGCGTCACTTGTATGTTGCCATTTGGTTCTACTTGGCGACATTTATAACAGTAGCCGTTTTGCACATTTTTAATAGTTTAGAACTGCCTGTTTCGGCCATGAAAAGCTACTCTGTTTATGCAGGCGTTCAGGATGCTTTGGTACAATGGTGGTACGGTCATAATGCAGTTGCTTTTTTCTTGACCACACCATTTCTAGGATTGATGTATTATTTTGTGCCCAAAGTGGCCAATCGTCCGGTGTATTCCTATAGACTATCAATTATTCACTTTTGGTCGCTTATTTTTATCTATATCTGGGCAGGACCACACCATTTATTGTATTCGGCATTGCCTAACTGGGCTCAAAATTTAGGTGTTGTTTTTTCTATTATGTTGATTGCGCCTTCTTGGGGCGGAATGATAAATGGACTCTTGACTTTGAGAGGCGTTTGGGATAAAGTACGGGAAGAACCTGTTTTGAAATTCTTTGTGGTAGCTATTACGGGCTATGGTATGGCTACTTTTGAAGGGCCAATGTTGTCGCTCAAAAACGTAAATGCAATTGCCCATTATACGGATTGGATTATTGCTCACGTACACGTAGGTGCATTAGCATGGAATGGATTTATGGCTTTTGGTATCATCTATTGGTTGATTCCTCGTATGACCAAAAGTACTTTGTATTCTACTAAATTGGCTAATTTTCATTTTTGGATAGGCACTTTAGGAATCATATTGTACACTTTGCCTATGTATGTTGCAGGATTTTTGCAAGCTTCCATGTGGAAACAATTCAATCCTGACGGGACATTAACCTACGGGAATTTTCTGGAAACGGTAACTCAAATCATGCCCATGTATTGGATGAGAGCTATAGGAGGATCATTGTATTTAGTTGGAATGCTCGTCTTGGTTTATAATATTATTCAAACGGTTCGAGCTGGTGAAACCATTGAAGACGAATTAGCCGAAGCTCCTGCACTACAAGTAATTAGTTCTGGTCGTATTAAGGGAGAAAAATTTCATCCTTGGTTGGAACGAAAACCAATTCAAATGGCAATTCTAGCAACAGTAGCTATTTTGATAGGAGGGATTATTCAAATTGTTCCTACTATTATGGTCAAATCCAATATTCCAACTATAGCTAGCGTGAAACCGTATTCGCCGTTGGAACTCGAAGGACGTGATTTATACATTCGCGAAGGCTGTGTGGGTTGTCATTCCCAATCCGTTCGTCCGTTCAGGAGCGAAGTAGAACGGTACGGCCCACAGTCCAAAGCTGGGGAGTTTGTTTACGATCACCCATTCCTTTGGGGATCTAAACGTACGGGTCCAGATTTGTTAAGAGTTGGAGGAAAATACAATGACAATTGGCATTTTAACCACTTTTGGAGTCCACAAAGTATATCAGCAGGGTCTATAATGCCGGGTTACAAATGGTTGTTTGACAATAAACCATTAGACATTTCATTGACCCAAAAGAAAATGAAAGCTATGGTCACTCTTGGCGTTCCTTATAGTGACGCTCAAGTAGCTAATGGTTTGAAAGATTTAAGAAAACAAGCCATTCAAATTGAGGAAAGTTTGAAAAATGATCCTGATTTTGTAAAAAGCTATGCCGACAGCAAGAAAAAAGCCGAAGCGAAAGGAGAAAAATTTGTTCCAATGAACGAAAGAGAAATTGTAGCCTTGATTGCGTACATACAAAGGTTAGGAACTGATATTAAAGTAAAGAATTAAAACCTAAAAAAGATGTTCGAACAAATAAAACACAATCTGGAAACCATTGCAGGAGTTGCAATCTATCCCATTTTATCTTTGGTTATTTTCTTTGTCTTTTTTTTAGGATTGGGATTTTGGGTCTATTCGTATAAAAAAGATACCATTCAGGAAATGAGCCAAATACCGTTAAATGACAATCAAAAAGTATAATTTTTTAAAATTTAGAAAATGAAAAAAATAATTCCTGTATACGTTAGAGTTCCAGTTATTTTCTTTGCCGTTTTTGGTGCAATGGAATACTTCATTGACTCTGGAGACCAACCTGCCTTTATAAAATTCCCTATGGTTTCGGTGTTTTTATTTGTTTTTTTGTTTCTTTTGATTGCCATCGAGATTACCGCAAGTGCCATTGATGCCATTACCTATCAGCTGCTTACCGAAGACCAAAAAGCAACATTAGAAGCAGTGAGTTCCGTAGGCTTTAAAGAAAGCGAGTGGTACAAAAACCTCTTGCAAAAGCTGACCAAAACCCAACCAATAGAAAACGAAAGCCAATTATTACTAGAGCATGATTATGATGGTATTCGAGAATTAGACAATAATTTGCCGCCTTGGTGGGTGTATTTGTTTTATGCGTGTATTGTTTTTGCGGTAGTTTATTTAGTGAGATTTGAAATAATGGGAGGTGACAATCAAGAAACCGAACTCAAAAACGAGATGGCTAAAGCCAAAATTGATGTTGCCGAATACATGAAAACAGCACCCGATTTAATGGACGAAAAAACAGTTGTCTTACTAACAGATGCACCAAGTTTAGCCGAAGGGAAAAGTATTTTTGCCGCCAATTGTATACCATGCCATAGAGTTGACGCTGGAGGACAAATTGGGCCTAACCTAACCGATGAGTATTGGATTTTGGGTGGTGGTATCAAAAACATATTTCATACATTAGTCAATGGAGGTCGGGACGGAAAAGGAATGATTTCTTGGAAAGGAACTTTGAAACCAAAAGAAATGCAAAAAGTGGCCAGTTATGTTTTATCGCTTCGTGGTAGTAATCCTAAAGATCCTAAAGCACCGGATGGAGAAATTTGGATTGATCCTAGTGCACCTAAAACAGCAGTTGTTGCCACCAAAACCGGAGATAGTACAAAGGTTCAAAAATAAAAATATTTTTTTGATTGAAATTTCTATTCTTTGCAAAAATCCCCACTGTTTCTCTATAGCCCCGATAGTAGCGGCATCCTTTTTCTGGCTTCTTTAGACAGAAAAAGATAGAGCGGATAGCGGGACGATGTTTCCTGAAAAGAACCAGTGTTTTGGCTCCTGAAAGTAATCATGGAATCCCAATTTTGGGGTACTTATTTTAAATAATAAAGAAATGTCAAATTTACAAGACGAAGCTTTTAGAGATACAATCGGGACGATTGATAAAGAGGGGAATCGGAAATTTATTTTTCCTAAAAAACCGTCTGGGATTTTTTATGACTACCGGAAATGGGTAAGCTATTTTTTATTAATTGTTTTGGTCGCCAATCCGTTTGTCAAAATAAATGGCAACCAATTCATGCTGTTTAATGTTTTGGAACGTAGATTCAATATTTTTGGATTTCCTTTTTGGCCACAAGATTTTTATCTTTTTGTGCTCTTTATGATTATTGGAGTTGTCTTTGTTATCTTGTTTACGGTTATTTTTGGTCGAATTTTTTGTGGTTGGATTTGCCCACAAACCATATTTTTAGAAATGGTTTTTCGTAGAATCGAATATTGGATTGAGGGAGATCGTGGGGCACAAATTCGCCTTTCCAAACAAGAATGGAATGCCGAAAAAATTAGAAAAAAAGGCATTAAATGGTTCCTTTTTCTCATCATTTCCTTCTTTATTGCCAATGTTTTTTTGGCATATCTCATTAGTAGTGACGAATTGTTTCGCATGATTGAAGAAGGACCAGAAAATCATCAGAGTACACTGGTTTCATTGCTTATTTTTACAGGGATTTTCTATTTTATTTTTGCGTGGTTTAGAGAGCAAGTTTGTATTATTGCGTGTCCTTACGGCAGGTTGCAAGGGGTTTTATTAGATAATAAATCCATAAATGTTGCCTATGATTTTGTTCGAGGAGAAAAAGAATTAGGAAGAGCTAAATTCAACAAGCAAGAGGATAGATCTGCCACTGGCAAAGGCGATTGTATTGATTGTAAACAGTGCGTTAATGTGTGTCCTACAGGAATTGATATCAGGAACGGAACGCAATTAGAATGCGTGAATTGTACCGCCTGCATTGACGAATGTGATACTATTATGGACAGTGTTGGGTTGCCCAAAGGATTGATTCGATACGCATCCGAGGATGAAATTGAACGAAAAATACCGTTTAAATTCACGGCTAGAATGAAAGGATATTCGGCGGTATTGTTCATTTTGGTGGGCTTACTTACGGGACTTCTTTTTTTAAGAACCGAAGTTGAAGCTACCATTTTACGCTTACCAGGGCAATTGTATCAGCACAAAGGTGATGCTATTAGTAATGTTTTTACGTTCAAAATTATAAACAAAACCAATACTGATTTTAATGCTATTCATTTTAAATTGCACGGCATCAAAGGGCAAATAAAGGTAGTGGGGCAGCAGGAATTTATAATTAAGAAACAGGCCATTAGTAGTGGTACTTTATTTATAGAAATTAATCAAAATCTATTAGAACAGGATAAAACCAAAATTGAAATTGCCATTTATAATGGGGAAACCAAAATTGAAACTACGGCTACCAATTTTTTGAGTCCACGAACTTTTGATTAATTTTAGGGATGCTATTTTTTTTTAATGCAATCATTTCAATTTAATAACTAAATAAACCTATGAAAATTAACTGGGGAACTTCTATTGTCATTGCATTTGCCTTGTTTATGACCTTTATTTTGTATTTTGTAATCAAAGTACAATCGGATAGTAAGTATAATAATGATCTGGTTGTCGAGGAGTATTACAAACATGATGTGCATTTTGGGGATGAAATGGTGCGCATTCAAAATGCCCATGATTTGGTTCAAAAACCGATTATAACAGCAAATAGTAGCGGAATAACAATTGTTTTTCCAGAAACATTTTCCCCCGAAAAAGTAAAAGGAACAGTGTCTCTTTACCGACCGTCTAACAAGAAATTAGATTTTGAAGTCCCAATTTCATTATCTAATCCTACTTTGCTTATACCTAAAACAAATTTGGTAGGCGGTCGTTGGGACATTAATATGGAATGGAAATACGCAGGCAAAGCGTATTTGACAAAAGAAGTTATTTACATACAATAAGGTATTTTCTATCTACCAAAAATTCAAAAACTAAATGCTGTATACCGCTTTCTTGTTTGGGTTAATTAGCAGTTTTCATTGCATTGGGATGTGCGGTCCCATAGCATTGCTATTGCCTGTGGCTAGAAATAATTCAACCCAAAAAGTGTTACAAATTATAACGTATCATCTTGGGCGATTAAGCGCATACGGAACAATAGGATTGTTATTTGGATTACTCGGTCAAGGTTTTTTTATGGCTGGAATACAGCAAAAATTATCCATATTTATAGGAGTAGCCATGATAGTGGTAATTCTAACTCCCGAAAAAAGAATGGCTTCGTATAATTTTTCGAAACCCATTTTTAAATTCCTTTCCAAAATAAAAACTCGATTAGGAAGCCAATTCAAAAATCAAAGTTACCAATCCTTATTTACCATTGGACTATTGAACGGATTTTTACCTTGTGGTATGGTCTATGTTGCTTTGTTCGGTGCCATTGCAATGCAAAGTGCTGGATTTGGAGTTTTGTATATGGGTTTGTTTGGTTTAGGTACGGTTCCTATGATGAGCAGCGTGGTGTATATTAACTCTTTTTTGACTATTAGCACCCGCAATAAAATTCAAAAAGTGATTCCTTATGTGGCGGTTTTACTAGGAATAGTATTTATACTGCGTGGTTTAGGTTTAGGAATTCCCTATGTTTCTCCTACCAATATGAGTTTGTTTGTTCAGCAAAATCCCAATTGTCATTAGGATTTAAACCGTCATCGAAAACAACTCGGTTTGTGGTGCTTTTCTTTTCAAAAGCAAATCAAAAGCCATGCAAATATTGCGAACAAATGGTTTTCCAGCTTCCAAAACCATAATTTTTTTCTCATCAATGCGTAGCAGTTGATCTTGTTGCATTTCGTTTAATTGAAGAATAATTTCGGGGATTTCTTTGCAATAATCCGCTTCATTTGCCCAAGAAGTTTGAAACGTACACATTAAATTTAGGATGTGTTTTCGAATAATTAAATCCTCTTGCGTTAATAAATGACCTCTATATACTGGTAATTGATTCCATTCCAGCATTTGATAATAATCCTCTAAATTTTTTACGTTTTGGGCAAAACTGTACCAACTATCACTTATTGACGAAACCCCTAGTCCAATCATTACTTGGGTTTTAGACGAACTATAGCCCATAAAATTGCGGTGTAATTTCCCGTTTTGAAAGGATTGGTACAAACTATCCGTTGCTAGCGCAAAGTGATCCATACCTATTTCATAATACCCGTTTTTTGACAATAATTTTTTGCCTATTTCGTACAAAACTCTTTTTTCACCATCTTTTGGAATGTCTTCGTCCTTAAAACCTCGTTGTCCGTTTCCTTTTATCCACGGTACATGCGCATAACTGTAAAACGCTAATCGGTCGGGTTGTAATGATTTTGTTTTTTCAATAGTGTCAACCACATCTTCAATTTCCTGAAAAGGCAAGCCAAAAATAATATCGTGACCAATAGAAGTATACCCAATTTCTCGTGCCCAAAAAGTTACTTTGGCCACATTATGAAAAGATTGTTCCCTATGAATGGCTTTTTGAACTTTCTCGGAGTAATCTTGAACGCCAAAACTCACTCTGCGAAAACCCAAATCGTATAGTTTTTTTAAATGTTCGTGAGTTGTATTATTGGGATGACCTTCAAAACTAAATTCATACGTTTCGGCTTTGGTAGCATGATTTAAAATGCCATTAATAAGATCTTCGAGATTTTTTGTCGAAAAAAAAGTAGGCGTACCTCCACCCAAATGAATTTCTTTTATAACGGGTCTTGCTTCTACTAGCTGGCAATAGAGCGTCCATTCTTTCAAAACTGCTTCAATATAAGGATGTTCTACCTCGTGATTTTTTGTAATTCGCTTGTTGCAACCGCAAAAGGTGCACATGCTTTCGCAAAAAGGCAAGTGAATGTACAAACTAATTCCTTCTGATGTATTGCTTTCTTCAAATGATTTCTTGAGCGTTGCAGCCCAAATGGCATACGAAAAGTCAGTTTCATTCCAATAAGGCACCGTGGGATAGCTAGTGTAACGTGGACCAGGTACATTGTATTTTTGGATTAATGAGTTTTTCATAATGCAGTATATTTTATTCAAATGTAAGTGCAGTTGCCAAAAATTAAAATGATAATTATCATGGTATTTCATTTTTTTTATAAAAAAACCTCGAACTAGATTGTAGTTCGAGGCTGCTTTTGTGTGCGTTTTAAAAAACTTATTCTGTTTTTAAATTTCGCAATTGTTTTAATTTATCTTTCCAAACATCCAGACTTTCTTTATGAATGGCAATGTTTTTGCGAACTTCTAATACAATTGAATTTTCTTTTTTTGCATTTCGAGTATTGGTAAAAAACTGAATGTTGTTTTCCAATTGAAAAATTTCATTTTGTACTTCTTCGATTTTGCGCATCAAGAAAATTTTCTCATTGTCTAATTTTCTGGTATCATTACTTTCGGATAGGTTTTCCATTCGATTTGAAAAACGCATCATATCAGTATCTTTTTTACTCAAACTTAATTTTTCAAAAAGAGCGTCTAGTATTTTATTGAATTTCCCTTCGATATGTCTTCTAGCAAATGGTACTTTTCCAAAATTTTTCCAGGTTTCGATATGCAATTTTATGGCATCCAAATCTGTTTTATGATCACCCGTTAGTTCAAATGCTCTTAAGGTGTCCAAATACGCTTTTTTGTTGTCAAAAGAGAGGACTTCGTCGCTGTTTTCCTCGTTTTTTTGTTCTTTTAATTTGTCAAAATAGTGGTTGCACGCTTCTTTGAATTCTTTCCAAATTTTGTCTGAATACTTTCTTGGAACATGACCTATTTGTTTCCACTCTTCCTGAATTTGCTTCATGATTGGGGTTGTGGCAGCAAAGTTAAGGCTTTCTTGTAGTTCTTTTGCTTTGGCTACGAGCGCTATTTTTTTGCTTAAATTGTCGTTTTGGTCTTTCTTGATGTCTTTGTAAAAAGAATTTTTGAAAGTATTAAAATTTCTAACAGCGATTTTAAACGATGACCAAGTGGCTTCATTTACCTCCGAAGGCACTTTTCCAGTTGCAAAAAAAGCATTACGTAAGGCTTCTACTTTGTCTATTTGTGCTAGCCATAATGCATGTGCTGTTACTTTTTCGGTGGCTAGTACTTCTATTTTAGCAATAATTTCTTTTTTCTTTTCTAAATTTTCGAGTTCCGTTCCTCTTAATTTTTCAAACAAAACTTCACGTTTGTCATGCATTTGTTTGGTCAAAGCACTAAAGGTGTTCCAAATTTCGTCACGATGTTCTCTAGAAACAGGGCCAATATCTTCTTTCCAAATGCGGTGTAAATCTTGTAATTCTCGGAATGCTTTATTGATATCGCTTTCTTGAACCAAGGCTTCTACACGAGCAATTATTTTTAATTTTTGGTCTAAATTGTGCTTGAAATCAATGTCGCGCGCTTCACGGTCTAAATGCAAATAATCATAAAAATTTTCTACATGAAAATGATAATTATTCCAAACGTGGTTGTATTTATCCTTTGGAATCGAACCTGCAGCATTCCATCGTTCTCTTAATTCATTGAAATGTTTTAAGGTATCCTTGATGTTTGCTTGTGGATCGATTAGGTTTTTTAACTCTTCAACTATCGCCAAACGGGTTTCTAAATTTGTTTTTAGATTGGTTTGTAAACTCTTGAAATGCGTATTTTTATTATCTCTAAAAAGCGAATAGTATTGGTCAAATTTGGTTTTTAATGGCGAATTGTATTGAAAAGTCTCGTTTGGATCCGTATTTTCTGCATTGAATTCCTCTTTCTTTTCCTCGATTAAATGATTGTATTTGGCCAGAAATGCTTTTTTTATTTCCTCAACATGTTCTTTTACGGACATTACTTTTTCGTTTGAAACTAAATTTTTTAGTTCTTCAACAAGTACTTCCATCGATAGTGTTTCGTAATCCTGCATCGGAATATCGTGACGCTCTTTTAGCGTTTCGTCTTCACTTTCCTCGGCATTTGTCTCGGCAATGGCATCCAGAATGGTTTGATTTTCATCAGGAATATTGAGCTCGGGCGTGGGAGTTGTTTCCTCAAGAATTGGCGCATCACTTTCGGTAACGGCTTCTTCGGTAGCCACTATTTCTAAATTTCCATCTGCTTCAGTCGAAATAGATTCGGCTGCATGGTTTTCTAAATTTCCATCTGCTTCAAGCAGGTTATCATTCTTTTCTTCTAACATTTTTTCAATGTATAAGGTTTCTATTTTTTGAGTGCGAAAGGTAGTAAAGGTGTATCAAACTACAAAACAAATCGTTGATTTATAGTTATTGTGTTCCTATAATTCTTGGTTTTGTGGTGTATTTGATTCGGAAAATTACTTTTTTGACCCGCCAAAAAATATTTGTAAATCAAAAAAAGCATATTTTTTATTTTAATATAAAATGACCAATCCCAATTCCATTCCTGAATTGTAGGCTTTTTGGTAACCAAAACCAAGACTTGGATGGATATAAAACATAGAATTTGGAGTAAATTTTCGTCCATATTCTATAAAAGTGGAATTGGGAAATCCTTTTGATGTGGCATTGTAGCGCAAAGCCATATTAGTTCCAACCCAGTTTTTTCCAAAAGAATACAGCAGTGTGTTCTCAAAAACGCTAGTGTTTATCGTACTTCGAGTACTCGATCCAGCAAAGCTAGATTGGTTTTCTACTGTAGCCATCCAAAGCAATTTCTTGTCATTGCTCAAATAATGCCCATAAACAAGTGCCGTAGATAATACCCATTTTCCAGATCCAAAATTAGAATCACTGGCTGAATTGGATGTGATTTTAGTTCGAATGGCAAAACCATTTTTGGCACTTAAATAGGGAATGTATGAAATCGCCACCGCCACATCGCCAATACCGCTCTTATTAACAGCGGCTGTGTTGGTTGAAATTAAAGGAATATCGGTGCGTAAATTCCAAGAGCGATTCCCAATTGGATGTAAAACCCTTAAATTGGTGGTGTTAAAAGAGCCGTTATCCGTGTCTAAATATTCGTTAAAAACAAGAATGGTTTCCTTGAAATAATTAAAACGAGCTTCGCTTAATGGATTTTCTTGATCTTTTATATCTTGTGCTTTTGTAGAAAAAACAATCAAAATGCAGATTACTAGTGAATAGTATGTTTTTTTCATAATGAAACTTATTTTGCTAAAGCTAATTTAACAAAATAAGTTTTATGTTGTAGCATAATTATCGCAGGATATTGGCTTTTAAAACAAAAGGCACATTAAATAGAAAACATACCGCACATTTTGTATTAGTGTAATAAAACAGCATTGTTTTATTTTTAAAATCTGTGATAAACTTTATAGAAGCGAATGCCGTTGTTTGTTCTTAATTCCCGTATTTTTTTGGAAATAAGTTCTAATTATTTTACTTGTCAATGGTCAATTTATAGATAGCAGATTCTAGAACTTGAGTGTCGTTGTCTTCGCAAAGCAGGAATTCGATGGTTTGATCAGTAGTTTGATACACGGTAAGTCCTTCGAATTTATGGGTGTCACTGATTTTTTGAGTGAAATCTATTTTCATGGTTTTGATATCGATGCGACCCAGTAAACTGCCTAGAATTTTGCCATCGGTGTAAGTAGAATCCGTTTCTTCAGCGGTGGCTAGAAAGTAGATTTTGTTATCGACTAAAATCGCATCGGTAAAACTACTGCGTACGCCATTGATTTTAGGCAGTTTGTAGTCGTTGGATAGAATGTTGAATTCGTTGATTAAGTTTTTTCCTTGAATGGTAAAAAGTACGTTTTTCTTTGATTTTCCGTTGCCTCGATTGAGCAAAAACCATTCTTCACCTGTATAAATGGCGCCTTCTAGATTGAAATCATCGGATTTTATTTCGCCAAAACTTTGCATTACGGCATATAAATCTGTTAGGTCGTTAGTGGTAATTTCTTTCTCTTTGGTATTGACTTCAATCATTTTATTTCGGTTTTTGGTAGAACCAGAACCAAATATGTAGAGGCTGTTGTCAAAATGGGTGATGGCTTCAAAATCAGGTTTTTCTTTTTTGGGAATATTTTCGGTGGCATTTTCTATGATTTGATGCCGTTGTAGGTTTTTGGAATCGAGCGTGTATTCGTAAAGAAATCCGCTGTTATCGCCTATGAGGAATAAGGTGTTGTCTTTGTAAATGAGTCCTGATGCAGAGCCTATTCCAATGATTTGAAAAAGGAGTTCGAGTGAGAATTTTTCCATGTGAGTGTTGTTTTTAAAAGGAGTGCCGTAGCCCAGATGGAAGTGAAAATCCTTTTGAAGAGCCCTTATATTTTTTCTTGTTCTAGTAGAGCGATCAGAGGAAGCTCCTGCTAGGACGTAGAAAAAAATAAGGGATTGAAAAAGATTGTAACGTACAGCTGGAAATAGCTCCCCAAAAATAGTGTATTTTTTTGGCTGGTGAAAATGGATTTATATTTTCATTTGTGGTCAAAGCGTGGCGAAATGATTTACCTTTGCCAGCTAAAAAAAAGAGGTGGCGATGCAGCAATATATAAAAGAATTTTCATACAATATACGATTAGCTTATCCTGTTATTTTGGGAATGTTGGGGCATACTTTGATTGGAATTGTCGATAATTTTATGGTAGGTAATTTAGGTTCTACGGAGTTGGCGGCAGTTTCGTTAGGGAATAGTTTTATTTTTATTGCGTTGTCGATTGGGATTGGGTTTTCGACTGCGATTACGCCTTTGGTTGCCGAGGCGGATGCCGAAAAGGACGATAAAAAAATCCGAACCACTTTTCATCACGGGTTGTTATTGTGTACAATTTTGGGTGTTGGATTGTTTATACTTACGGTTTTGTCCAAGCAAATTATGTATTTTATGCACCAGCCCAAAGCGGTAGCCGACTTGGCTGCGCCTTATATTGATTGGGTGGCGTTCTCGCTAATTCCGGTGATTATTTACCAGGGGTATAAGCAGTTTGCGGACGGTTTGTCGCAAACAAAATACTCGATGTATGCTATTTTTATGGCAAATGTGGTGCATATTTTCTTTAATTATGTGTTGATTTATGGTTTTTGGATTTTTTCGAAAATGGGAATTTTAGGAGCGGCACTGGGAACGGTAATTTCTAGGATTATGATGGTGGTTTTTATGGATTTGCTGTTGCGAAAGAATGCTGCGTTCCAAAGGTATTTTCAAAATTTTAGTTTTAAGGAAATTAGAAAATCAGTTTTAAGGAAGATTATCAATCTAGGTTTGCCCTCGGCGATGCAAATGTTGTTTGAAGTAACGCTTTTTACAGCTGCGATTTGGCTATCAGGATCATTGGGCAAAAACAATCAAGCGGCCAATCAAATTGCCTTAACGCTGGCATCGTCAACGTTTATGGTGGCGATGGGATTGAGTGTTACGGCAATGATTAGGGTGAGTCATAGCAAGGGAATGGGAGATTTTAAAAATTTGATTGTAGTGGCACGATCTATTTTTTTGCTGGCGATTATTTTAGAAACATTTTTTGGAGTTGTATTTGTTGTTTTTCATAACTATTTGCCGCATTTGTTTTTGAACATGACTGATGCGAGTCAAAGTATAGATAACCAAGAGATTATTTTGATAACCGCCCAATTGTTATTGGTAGCGGCTGTTTTTCAAATTTCGGATGGTATACAAGTGGTCGTTTTGGGGGCTTTGCGTGGTTTGCAGGATGTAAAAATCCCTATGTACATTACCTTTGTGGCGTATTGGGTTGTTGGATTTCCTATTTCTTTTTATTTAGGAACGTACACCCATTTAGCAGCAGTTGGCGTTTGGATTGGGCTTTTGGCGGGACTTTCTACAGCGGCCGTTTTTTTATACATTCGGTTTGTTATTTTGACTCGAAAATTGGTTGTTGCTTGTAATGGGAATTAAAATTTTTCTTATTAAGTGTAACTTATACTCCATTTACTCGTATAATAAGCATATCAACTAAACCATAAAAAAATGATACTATTTATTATTCTCGGAATAATTTTGTTAATCGTTAGTTTTTCATTGAAAAACAATGTAAATCCTTTTTCTAAATTTTCTAATCTGCTCAAAATTATAGGGATTTTACTGGTAGCATTAGGACTTTTTTCGTCTATGTTCAAGCAAATTGATGCGGGGAAAGTAGGCGTGCAATCGCTATATGGAAGCGTGCAACCCGATGTATTAGAGAGTGGTTTGCACTTAATCAATCCGCTTTTGGATGTGACGGATTATGATATTCAAACCCAAAATTACACCATGTCAGCTGTTCATGGTGAAGGAGCTCAAGAGGGAGACGATGCGATTCGAGTTTTGTCAAATGATGGACTTGAAGTGGTAATTGATTTGACGGTTTTGTTCAGAGTATCACCACAGGATGCACCTAAAATTTTTAAACAAATTGGAGTGGATTATTCAGATAAGATTGTGCGTCCCGTAACTAGAACTCGTATTCGTGACAACGCTGTTTATTATGATGCTGTTGCTTTGTATTCGACTAAAAGAAACGAATTTCAACAGCGTATTTTCAAGACTATCGAGGCTGATTTCAAAACGAGAGGATTGATTTTAGAGCAACTCTTAATTAGAAACATTAACCTTCCTATATCCGTAAAAGCGTCCATCGAAAGCAAAATTAATGCCGAACAAGATGCTCAAAAAATGACTTTTGTTTTGCAAAAAGAAAAACAAGAAGCCGAGCGTAAACGAGTGGAAGCACAAGGTATTGCGGATTATCAACGTATTATTTCGACTGGATTATCAGACAAGCAATTGCAGTACGAACAAATAAAAGCACAAAAAGAATTAGCCGCTTCGCCAAATACCAAAATTATTTTTATGGGAAGAGGCAGTGCTCCCGTAATTTTATCGGATAAATAAAAAAGAAATTAGTTTGGCGTTATGGATTTACGTCAATGTCATTAAGTTAAGGAAGGAATTATAAAATTAGCACGCAGATTCAGCAGATTCAGCAGATTTTTTCCTGTTTTTGTGAGTAAATCGGCGAAATCTGCGTGAAAATAAAAAGAGCAATTTCTTAACTTAATGACATTGGGGTTTACGTTGTAAGTACCTGAAATAATTTAATAATATATTTTAAAGTTTAAAATAGTGACTTTAAAGCTAATGGCGAACAGCTAATTGCTATAAGCTACTTAAAATAGTTAACTCATAATTCATAATTCATAATTTATAACTTTTTAAAATGGAATTACCAAAATTTTTACTAGGCGACAATACTGATTTTCCAGAGGATATTTTTATCATTCACTTGGATTACCCTCGATTCATTATCAATCTAAAAGATGATGAAGTTGAGTTTATGGAAGAAGCCGAAGACCTTGACGAAGCCGAATTGAATGCCGAAATGGAAGGGCTTATTGTGCTCGCCAATGAATTTTACGACCGAGAAATAGGGAGGTATGAGGAATAATTTTTGATAGTAGTTTTTATTTAGTAGAACAAAAGCTGTAATCAAAAAACCGTTTCCCTGTTTTTATTTTGTATATATCATTCGTGTTCTTCCATGAAAAAAATCGCTTTTCTAAAACCGATATTTAATTTTATAGCCATTGGATTGCTATTGACCACAGTAAGTCGCTTGTTCTTGTTTGGGCTATTCAAAGAACGGGTTGAAGCCACGCCAGAATATGGGTTGATTTTTCCAATTGGTTTGCGAATGGACTTGATTTTATTGTGTTATTTGTCGTTTTTACCGGCCGTTTTAATTACTTTTTTGCCGCAAAAGGCATTGAAATTTACGAATGCTTTTTTAGTATTTTATAGTTTTTTATTTCTGTTTTTGATTCTTTTTGTGGAATTAGCAACGCCAGATTTTATCAAGCAATACGACACTCGCCCCAACAAGATTTTTTTGGATTATTTAATGTATCCAAAGGAAGTAGTCGGGATGTTGCTCAAAAGCTATTTGACTTCGATTGTCGTTACTTTTTTTATTTTAGGAATTGCTTTGTATGTGGGACTTAAAACAGGAAAGCAGCTCTTTCAAACCCAAGGGGAAGCTTATAAAACCAAGCTTTTGGTTTTTCCAATTCTTGCTTTTTTCTTGTTTTTTGGCGCACGTTCCAGTCTAACTTCAAAGCGACCTATAAATGCGAGTAATGCCGTTTTTTCGACAGATCAACTCACGAATTGTTTGGGATTGAATTCGTTTTATACTGTGGCTTTTGCGGCCTATTCGATGAAAAATGAAGCGAATACCCAAATGTATGGCAAAATGGATGAAGCCGAAGCCTATGCACGGGTCAAAAAGTACATGGATGTTCCCGAAACTGATTTTATAACGCCTGAAATTCCGTTGCTTCACAACCAAAAAGGGGATACTGTTAGGAAAAAGCCCTGTAATTTAGTGGTTTTTTTGCAGGAAAGTCTTGGTGCCGAATATGTTGGGATTCTGGGCGGTAAGCCTTTAACGGCCAACTTTGATGCTTTGTCCAAAGAGGGCATGCTTTTTACCAACTTGTATTGCACTGGTACTCGGAGTGTTCGCGGGATCGAAGCGGTAGTTACTGGTTTTTTGCCCTCCCCATCAGAGAGTGTTGTAAAATTAGGGAATTCGCAACAAGGCTTTTTTACCTTGGCCGATGCTTTGAAAGCCAAGGGATACAGCACCAGTTTTATATATGGCGGTATGGCTAATTTTGATAATATGGCTTCGTTTTTTAATGGGAATGGTTTTGAAGATATTGTGGATCAAGACGATTTCGAGTCTGATGGCAACCACTACGCTTTCAAAGGAACTTGGGGTTATTCTGACGAGGATTTGGCTGTAAAGGCAAATAATTATTTGAAATCAAAAGGCAATAAATCCTTCTTCTCCTTGCTGTTTTCTACTTCAAACCACGAACCTTTTGAATATCCATCGGGTAGAATTGTTCCTTTTGACAAAAAAGCCGCCACGGTGAACAATGCCATGAAATATGCCGATTTTTCGATTGGGAAATTCTTTGCTTTGGCCAAAAAAGAAACCTATTTCAAAAACACTATTTTTATCGTAATTGCCGATCACAATACTAGAACGTACGGCAAAAATTTAGTGCCTATAAATAAATTTCATATTCCAGCTTTTATACTAGGACCAGGCGTTCCCAGAGGAAAAGTGTATACCCAATTGTGCAGTCAAATAGACATTCCGCCTACTTTATTGGGTTATCTGGGGGCTTCGTTCCAAACGCCTATGCCCGGTAGAAATCTAAAAACCTTAAAAGCAAGGACCAAGGGAAGAGCCATTATGCAGTTTAATGACATTAATGCGTTTCGGGTAGAAAATCAGGTAATCATCATGCAGCCAAATCTAAAACCATTGCAATTTGAAGTGCAAAATGATACTACTTTGATTCCTGTCGCAGTTGACCAAGAACTGGCTAAAGATGCTTTGGCACACGTAATTACTGCAGGAAATTTATACCAACAAAATAAATATAAAAGTAAAAAATAAAACAACCTGTTATAATTGAATATTGTGACTTAAAAATTTGCAACAGTTGCAGATTGGCTAGTCATTTTTATGGTATTTTTGTATTTCATTTTGATTTATGTACCAGTTTGTTATTATTTTTGGTTTTCTACTTCTTGGAATTATTTTGCAATATGTAAAAGGGTTTCCTAAAAACGCCCATCAAATTTTGAATTGGATCGTAATTCATATTTGCCTTCCTGCTTTGGCTTTGTATTACATCCCTAAAATAAAATGGAATACGCAATTGTTGTACCCCATTCTGGTAACTTGGATTGGATTTATCCTTTCGTATTTGTTTTTTTCGATTTTAGGAAAACAATTTGGTTGGTCTAGGAAACTAACGGGTTGTCTCATTATTACTGCGGGTTTAGGCAACACTTCTTTTTTAGGATTTCCTATTATGCAGGCGCTTTATGGCGGCCAAGGCTTGAAAGTGGCTATTCTTGTAGATCAACCAGGTACGTTTGTCGTGCTGTCTACACTAGGTGTTTTGATGGCTACTTTGTACTCTAGTCAACAGGCAAACGGAGTGGCTATTGCCAAAAAGATTTTGTTTTTTCCTCCATTCATCACCTTTCTTTTGGCTTGTTTTCTTAACGTGATGCATTATGATTTGTATGCACCAATTTCTTTTTTTTTACAAAAAACAGGAACTGCTGTAACTCCTTTGGCTTTACTATCGGTAGGATTGCAATTGCATTTTGATAGAAAAAGCAATCATTGGAAATTTTTGGGGCTGGGGCTTTTGTATAAATTAGTCTTGACACCAGCAATACTCTATTTTGTATATGTTGTAGTTTTGCATCAACGGTCAGCTATTATCCAAGTGGCCATTATGGAGGCGGCTATGGCACCCATGATTACGGGTTGTATTCTAGCTTCGTCACATGGTTTAAAACCAAGGTTGTGTAGTATGATGGTTGGTTTTGGAATACCAATATCGTTTATAACATTGTTTTTTTGGTACTTTATAGTGCAATTTATTTAGGTTTTTTTAGAAACAAATTTTATTTATTTTTTATTTATGAGTGATTCAAACCAGTCTGTTCTACCACATGATACCGCTACTGTGGTTCAAAAAACGGTATATCCAATTTTATTTGCTATTGCTTTTGCCCATTTGCTGAATGATTTATTGCAAGCGGTTATTCCTGCTTCCTATCCTATTTTGAAGGATAATTTTCATTTGAATTTTACTCAAATTGGGTTGATAACTTTGGCCTATCAATTGGCAGCTTCTATCCTGCAACCCTTGGTTGGCTTGTACACGGACAAAAAACCAAAACCGTTTTCTCAAATTTTTGGGATGCTATTTACCTTGTCAGGAATTGTATTATTGTCCTATGCGTCCAGTTTTTATATGATTATTTGGGCGGTTATTTTGGTTGGAATTGGTTCTTCTATTTTTCACCCTGAAGCGTCTCGAATTTCGTTTTTGGCTTCAGGAGGCAAGCGTGGATTAGCACAATCTATATTTCAATTGGGAGGCAATGCTGGAACGGCAATTGGGCCGCTTTTGGTGGCGCTGATAGTTGTCCCAAACACGCAGCGGTATATTATTTGGTTTGCCATTGTGGCGATACTTGCTCTGCTTGTTTTGAGCCGAATTGCGTTTTGGTACCAAAGCCATTTGAGCGGAAGAGCTACCAAAAAAGCAGTTGTTGATTTGCCCAATCTTTCTCCAACCAAAATTGTTGTTTCGGTAGTGATTTTGATGGTTTTAATTTTTTCAAAGTTCTTTTACATGGCGAGTATGTCTAGTTATTTTACTTTTTATTTGATAGAAAAATTCCATTTATCGGTGCAGGATGCGCAGTTTCATTTGGTTTTGTTTCTTGCGGCTTGTGCAGTAGGTACTTTGATAGGTGGGTCGTTGGGCGATAAATTTGGTCGAAAATATGTGATTTGGTTCTCTGTTCTTGGGGCGGCTCCTTTTACATTATTGTTGCCCTTTGTTGATTTGTTTTGGACAGGAATTATATCTGTGGTTATTGGAATTATTATTTCCTCTGCTTTTCCTGCCATATTGGTTTATGCTCAAGAATTATTACCCAAAAAACTCGGAATGGTATCTGGACTTTTTTATGGTTTTGCTTTTGGAATGGGCGGTTTAGGATCAGCATTATTGGGAAATTTAGCGGATCATACCAGTATTACTTATGTGTATTATTTGTGTGCTTATTTGCCTTTGATAGGTGTAATTGCGTTCTTTTTGCCCAATTTAAAAAAGAAAGTATAGTGCTTAATTTTTTTGAAATTTATAAATGCTATCCTTGTTGATTTTGGATTTTATGGTTTTGCTATTTGAAATAGGTTTTAAATAAAATAGATTTTTTTTGAGTACTACTAGGTCCTAGCCCAGATAGTAGCGGAAAGCCCACAGCGAAAAACCCTATTTTTCTTGCCAGAAAAGAGCGACCAGCGGAAGCTCCTTTTATGGTGTAGAAAAATAGGATTTTGAGCGAGGACTTGTAGCGGATAGCTGGATTAGCTCCTTAAAAATCTACTCATTGATTTCGTCGTAACGTGCCGGAATTTGAGGATCGTAGAGCGGAGACTGGAACTCTTCTAGGGTAGTTGCAAGTAGATTCATGGTTTTTCCTTCGGTGCCATAACAATCTATTTGAATGCTCTGCAGGGTAGTTTTTACTTGAAAAGCACCTTTGCCATTGGTGTTTTTCCAGCTATTTTCATCGACTTTTTCCCAATGGGCAAATACTTTTTGAATTCGGTTTAGAATGACATCAACGGGAAGCGTCTCGAGTCCATCTACTTCTTGTTGTTCAACTAAAGCTTCATAAACCAAATGATGATTCAGATAGATTCCATCGTGGTATTTCCAAAAAAATAATTCGTACATTTTAAGAAGTTGAAAGGTTGAAAAATTAAACAATTTTTAGTACTCGAAAGTACCGTATTCACTTGTAATTGTTAGTTTTTTGGCATTGGCAGCTTCGACTCTACCTACGATTTGAGCATTGACGTTAAACGATTTAGAAATGGCAATTATCTCTTGCGCCACAGCCTCGGGAACGTATAATTCCATACGATGCCCGCAGTTGAATACTTGGTACATTTCCTTCCAATCGGTTTTGGATTGTTCTTGTATGAGCTTGAATAATGGAGGGATTGGAAATAAATTATCCTTTATAATGTGCAAATTGTTTATAAAATGCAAGATTTTGGTTTGTGCGCCACCACTGCAATGCACCATTCCGTGAATCTCGTTTGCGGTATAGTTATCCAAAATTTTCTTGATAATAGGAGCATAGGTTCGCGTTGGTGAAAGTACAAGTTGGCCAGCATCTATAGGCGAGTTTTCGACAGCATCCGTAAGTTGAACTTGACCAGAATAAATCAAATCTTCGGGCACGGCGGCATCATAACTTTCGGGATATTTGGTGGCTAGGTATTTCCCAAAAACATCATGTCGTGCCGATGTTAATCCGTTGCTTCCCATACCGCCATTATAGCTTTTTTCGTAAGTGGATTGACCAAAGGATTCCAATCCTACAATGACATCACCCGCTTTGATATTTGCATTATCAATTACCTTGCTGCGTTTCATGCGAGCTGTAACGGTTGAATCGACAATAATCGTACGTACAATATCGCCCACATCAGCGGTTTCGCCGCCAGTAGAATGTATGGTCACGCCAAAGGTTTCTAGCTCTTTGATAAGTTTCTCGGTACCGTTGATGATAGCCGAAATTACTTCGGCAGGAATAAGATTTTTGTTTCGGCCAATGGTGGACGAAAGCAAGATATTATCCGTTGCACCTACGCACAACAAATCGTCGATATTCATAATAAGTGCATCTTGTGCTATGCCTTTCCAGACTGAAATATCTCCTGTTTCTTTCCAATACATATACGCCAAAGACGATTTTGTACCTGCACCATCGGCGTGCATGATCAAGCAATAATCCGTGTCATTGGTTAAATAATCAGGAACAATTTTACAAAAGGCTTGTGGAAACAATCCTTTATCGATGTTTTTTATGGCATTGTGCACATCTTCTTTGGATGCCGAAACACCACGTTGTGCATATCTTTTTGAAGTAGCTGAACTCATGAACTGATTTGTATTGTGTGCGACAAAGGTAATTATTTTTTTTGGGTTTTGCCAAAAGGGATTGTCCAGGGATATATGCTTTTAAAATATAATGCGGTTCCTCGCCAAAAACAGTGGAATTTAAAAAAGGCAATTTATTAGTGAAACATAAAAAAATCTGCTAAATCTGCGGGAAGCAATTTAAAATTTATCCCGCAGATTTGGCAGATTTAGCGAATCCCATAGCTACCGAAAATTGATTTTCCATTAATTATGGCGAAGAACCTATAATGCCAGCTGAACGAAAAAGTTTGCCACAGATTCACAGATTTTAAAAAAATAGGTTGGGTATTTATTACACAAATTAACAAAATCAGTTTTTTTTAATAGATTTAGGTATTTTAAATCAGTGAATCAGTGGCAAATGTTTTAAAAGCGAATGCCCTGCTGTTTTAGGGCATTAATTCAAAAATCAATTTTTTTATATACTTTTATCCTTTCCAAATAATCCCATAAAAAGGCAATCATGTTTCAAAAATCAATACTTATACTGCTTTTGCTGGCTTTTGTTTCCTGCAAAAATTCGGAAGCTTCAAAAAATGAAAAAATAAAATCAGCACAATGGCTGCTAGGAAAATGGGAAAGCAAAACGGACGATGGCATCCTGGAAGAAACTTGGAACAAAGCAAACGACAGCACCTTTCTAGCCACTTCCTATTTTATAAAAGGAAAGGATACTTTGCATTTTGAATCCATACAATTGCAACAAAATGGGGAGCAATTGCTGTACAACGCAACAATTAAAGGACAAAATGAGGATAAAGCAATAGCTTTTTTGTTAACATCGGAAACTGAAAAAGAATTGGTTTTTGAGAATTCCAAAAATGATTACCCCAAAAAAATTAGCTATTCCCCCATTTCTAAAACGAGTTTAAAGCTCGTAATTTCAGGAATTCAAGACGGAAAACCCAACTCCGAAACGATAGCCATGAGCAAAACGGAATGAATTAGTATTCTTTTTAATACATAAAAAACCTTGATTTCACTGGAATCAAGGTTTTTTTATGGTCGTAAACTATATAAAATCAATGGTTTAGGTCTATTGTTTTTATTTATTCTAAATAAATATTGTTAAATAAAATCAAACGAATTACATTTGTGGTATTATTTTTAATCAATCTAAATAAAATGAAAAAAATACTGATTCTATTCACCGTATTATGTACTTCGATGGTAGGTTTTGGGCAAGAAACCAAAAAAGACACCATTAGTAATCTAAAAGAAGTTGCTGTAAATAACAAATACAAATACAAACGAGAAAAAAGCTCAACGGTTTCTAAAATGCCATTGACGAACATCGAGAATCCTCAAGTTTACAACACTGTTACTAGTGAATTAATGAAAGAACAAGTGGTTACCAATTTAAACGATGCCTTAAAAAATGCCACTGGTATTACTCGCGTTTGGGAATCCACTGGTCGAGGTGGTGATGGTGCCGAATTTTATACGATGAGAGGTTTTGCGGTACAACCTACAATGATTAATGGATTACCAGGAATAAATAACGGAAGTGTAGATCCTGCCAATGTTGATACTATTGAGGTTATCAAAGGACCATCGGGAACTCTTTATGGAAGTAGTTTGATTTCGTACGGCGGTTTAATCAATATTGTTACCAAAAAACCGTATTCAAAATTTGGCGGGGAAATAGGTTATAATTCCGGCACCTATGGAATGGATAGACTTACTGCGGATGTGAATATTCCATTGAATACAGATGTTTCGATTCGGGTAAACTCAGCGTATCAAAATGAGAATTCGTTTCAGGATGCAGGTTTTGGCAAATCCTTTTTCTTTGCGCCATCGTTGAGTTATAAAGTGAGTGATCGACTTTCGTTCTTTATAAATACTGAATTTACCGATAGAACAGCTGCTAATGCTCCGATGCTATTTTTAGGCGGAAGCACTCAAGCCCCCGCTCAATCTATGGATCGTTTTGACCAAAATTATAAAAAATCATATACTTCGAATGAGCTTACAATGAGTAATCCTACTTTCAATTTACAAGCCCAAATGAGTTATAAATTATCTGAACAATGGACTTCGCAAACCGTACTATCAAGAAGTAATAGTAAAACAGACGGTTATTATTCTTATTTATGGGATTATGCCAATAACGATCAATTTACACGATATGTTTCGAAAAGAAATGGTCAAACTTTAGGCACAGATATTCAACAAAATTTTATTGGAGATTTCAAAATAAGTAATTTAAGAAACCGGTTAGTAGCAGGTGTTGATTACTATGTGTCCAACATTATGAATGGAAGTTCAGGATGGGTTGGCAACGGAACTGTGTCTTTGACAAATCAAACTGATACTGGAGATGTAACACAAGCTGGTGTTGACAACTTATTAGTAGGTTCGTTTGAAGGAAATTCAACCGCTGAAACCAAAGTTTTAAGTGCTTATTTTTCGGATGTATTGAATATTACCGATAAATTTTCGGTTATGGGAAGTTTGCGTGTTGATAATTTTAAAGGAAGAGTGTCTTATTGGTCAACTGATGAAGTTAAAAGCCAAACCTCTTTTTCTCCAAAATTTGGAGCGGTTTATCAAATAATTGAAAACAAAGTTTCCGTTTTTACCAACTACATGAATGGATTCATAAATCAGGCTCCTGTACAAGTTTCGGATGTTGATGGTACAAATACTAGAATGCAAAGTTATGATCCAGAGCACGCTAATCAATATGAATTTGGATTAAAAACTAATTTGTATAAGGACATTATATCGGCAACTATTAGTTATTACAATATTGATGTGACGAATAAATTAATGACAGACCCAAGTAATCCAAATAATTCTATTCAAGGTGGAGAAATTGAAAGCAAAGGGTTTGAATTAAGTTTTACCGCCAATCCAGCAAAAGGATTCAATATTATTGCAGGGTATAGTAACAACGAGAACATAGTCCTAAAAGATACTGCTGGAAGTGGGCGTATAGGATTACGTTCAGATAGTGCTGGACCAGAAACTCTGATTAATTTATGGGCAAATTATGCTATCCCAGAAGGAAAATTAAAAGGATTTGGAATAGGATTTGGTGGCAATTATGTCAGCGA
This sequence comes from Flavobacterium restrictum, assembly GCF_007097245.1. Classification (GTDB taxonomy): domain Bacteria; phylum Bacteroidota; class Bacteroidia; order Flavobacteriales; family Flavobacteriaceae; genus Flavobacterium; species Flavobacterium restrictum. The sequence goes on from NZ_VJZT01000003.1 coordinate 197,165, forward strand.
AAACAAAACATTAAATTCAACGACAACAGGCACTTTTGCATTACCTGAATCCACAGTTTTAAATTCGGCTTTATCCTACAACAATGATAAATTCAATTTTACATTAAAAGTAAACAATTTACTTAACGAGAAATATTATACCGGATGGTCAACTGTTAGCGCACAAAAGTTACGAAGCTTAATTGCTGGTTTGACTTATAAATTTTAATAAACAAATTAGTTAGGTTTTTTTAGGTTTTGTTTCTTTAAACTCCTCATTTTTATGAGGAGTTTTTATCCTTTTATAAATGAAAAATAATAGTTTCAAAAAAAGAATTGGTCAACTCCATCTTTGGCTAGGATTAGCCTCGGGCATGATTGTTTTTATAGTGGCCGTTACAGGCTGTTTGTATGCTTTTCAGGAAGAAATACAAAATTATACCCAAGAATATCGCTTTGTTTTAGAACAAGATAGCCCTTTTTTGCCGCCTTCAAAATTAGTTGAAATTGCCCAAAAAGAGCTTCCTAATAAACAACTCCATGCCATAAAGTACAATCAAAAAAATAATGCCGCTGTTGCTGAATTTTTTCATTATGAACCTACCTATTACTATACCGTTTTTATAAATCCATACACGGGAAAAATTTTGAAAACCGTAAATAATCAACAAGGATTCTTTCCTTTTATACTAGATGGACACTTTTATTTATGGCTTCCTAATGAAATTGGGCAAGTTGTTGTGGCAAGTGCTACTTTAGTTTTTTTAGTGTTGCTTATTTCTGGATTTATTTTATGGTATCCTCGAAATAAAAATGCAATCAAACAGCGTTTTTGGTTTCGATGGAAAAAAGGAACAACATGGAAAAGAAAAAATTATGATTGGCATACCATTACTGGTTTTTATGGGCTTTGTATTGCACTTGTTTTTGCGATTACGGGTTTAGTTTTTGGTTTCCAATGGTTTGCCTACTCCTATTATAAAGTGGTTGGTGGTCAAAAATCGTTAGTTTACGAAGAACCGCTTTCGAAAACAAAAGAAACGACTCGAATAACAAACCCGTTAGACAAAGTTTGGTATCAAATGCAAAAGGAATATCCTCAAGCGGAATCAATAGAAATACATCCTCCAGAAAAACCAACAGCACCAATAGCCGCCAATGCAAATCCTGATAAAGCGACGTACTGGAAAATAGAGTACCGCTATTTTGACCAATATACGTTAGAAGAAAAGGAAGTAAAACACCTTTATGGCAAATATAAAAACAACAAAATTCCAGACAACTTAATCCGAATGAATTATGACTTACATACAGGAGCTGTATTTGGATTAGCTGGAAAAATAGTCGCTTTTTTAATTAGCTTACTAATAGCCACTCTCCCAGTTTCCGGATTTTATATTTGGTGGGGACGCAATAAGAAAGCAAAAGGAGCAACAAATACCTGATTTTTAATCATTTATTTCCAATTCAAAACGCACGAACCAATATAGAATTTAACATTTCCCTCTAATCAAAGTGCTTTTCATCAAAAATGGGAAGTACTTTTTTTGTATGCAATAGCTTGATTTTATTGAACTTAAAGAGCAATTCAATTTATTATTCATATTTAATCTAAATAAATTTTGTTAAATTAAAATAGCGTTCTATATTTGCACTGTTATTTTTAATTATTCCAAATAAACAATCATGAAATATATTTTAGTACCCACATTAGCCTTGTTGTTTTCCTACAATAGCCAAGCCCAAGATATGGCAAGCCTTACTAAAAACAATAATTATAATGAAATTCAATATGCCGTTACCGATAGTGTAAAAGCAGTTTTGGATACCGTAAAAAACAAAAAAGGCGAAATCCTGCAAGAAGTTATAGTTACTTCGAGCCAACAAAAAAATCCTGTAACTATTGGTAAAGCGGGCATAAAACCTATGGATTTGCCACAAAGTGTTGCCGTTGTTAATCAAGCAACCATACAAAACCAACAAATTACAACCATGACCGATTTGTTAAAAAACACCAATGGTGTTTACATTATGGGGACAACTGGTGGGTATCAAGAAGAAATTGCTTCTCGTGGGTACGCATTAGGAAGCTCGAATACGTTCAAAAATGGTGTGCGTTATTTTAACGGAATGCCTGTAGAAATGAGTGGTGTTGAAAAAGCCGAATTCCTAAAAGGGAGTGCCGCCATCTTGTTTGGAAACGTTGCTGCAGGTGGTGTGATGAATATAGTAACCAAAAAACCTAAATTCGATTTTGGTGGCGAAGTAGGATACCGCTTTGGTAGTTTTGGAGTTGTAAATCCTAAATTGGATTTTTATGGTCCCATTGGAAAAAGTAAAAAAATAGCATTTAGAGTGAATGGAACTTTTGAAAAAGCCAATAGCTTCCGCAAAGAAGTAAGCTCCGAAAAGTACTATGTAAACCCATCGCTTTTGGTTAAATTCAATGACAAAACCCAACTTCTTGTTGAAGGGGATTATCTTAAATCAACAGCAACTCCTGATTTTGGCGCAGGTGTCATCAATTATGAGTTAGTTGCTATTCCAAGAGACCGTTTTGTAGGTGTTACTTGGGGGCATTATGATGCCAAACAAGGTTCAGCAACTGCAACTTTGACACACCAAATAAACAGCAACTGGAATCTTTCGTTTATCAACGCACTTCGCTATTATCAAACGGATTTATTTAGTACCACAAGACCTAATAACGGAACCTTAATCACCGCTGATGGAACCTACACTCGAAACCTACAGCGTTCCGAAATAAAGGACAATTACTTTATCCAACAACTGGATTTGAAAGGAAATTTCAAAACTGGGACTATCGATCACAACTTACTGGTAGGTGTAGAATCAGAACGATACAAAACCCTAACAACTGCTTATTTTGGTTTAACCAAAGCCAATAATAATGGACAAGCTTATTATGATATCATCAATATTTTTCAACCTTACAACAGCGCATTAGAAAAACCAGCTCCAGAATTGGCTAAAAACACACTAACAACAGCGCCTATTAATCGTGTTGGGTTTTATGTGCAAGATTTGATTTCTTTTAATGAATACATCAAACTTTTGGCAGGTGTTCGTTACAGTTATCAAGATACTGAATCTACAGTTTATACCTACACCACTCAAAAAGCAGTAGTCACTAATAATTACGATGGTGCCTTTTCGCCTAGAGTTGGACTTGTTTTTCAACCTACAAAAATGAACTCGCTTTTTGCCAGTTATTCGAACTCATTTACAGTAAATACAGGGACTGATATCAACGGAAACGCACTAGACCCTTCCTTAATTGACCAAGTTGAATTGGGTAGCAAAAACACATTGCTCAAAGAACGCTTGTATGCCAATGTAACTGTTTATCAAATTACGAATAGCAACTTGGCACAAACGTCATTAGAAAACGGAAATGCCAATACCAATATCAAGGAACTTGCTGGTAAAACACAAAGTAAAGGAGTTGAACTAGACTTTATTTACAACCCAGCAAAAGGACTTTCGATTCTAGCGGGATATAGTTTTAATGAAATCAAATACAGAGAAAGCAACACCTATATTGTAGGAAGTCAATTGTTGTACAATCCAAAAAATACCGCCAATTTAAACGTGAATTATAAATTTGAATCGGGAATTTTAAACGGATTTAATTTTGGATTAATCAACTCGTATGTGGGTACCCGTTATGCAGGGAGATCAACAAGAATTCAAGTACAAAACGATGCTAGAAAACCCGTAAAATTAGACGAATACATTCAAATGGACGCAACTATGGGGTACGTGATAAACCACTTTGGGATCCGAGCCAAATTGAGTAATCTTACCAATGAATTGAGTTACAACATGCACGATGACAATAGTTTAAATCCTATTGCGCCAAGAAATTATTCCGTTGCTTTGAATTATACATTCTAAAAAACTATAATTATGCCTTTAGAGAACTACTTTTTTAGTTTTCTAAAGGAAATTTTAAATCCTTTATTATCCTCCAAATGAAAAAAATAAATTTCAGAAACCTACACCGTGATTTAGGGTATTTCTACATTGGACTTATTGTTTCCTTTGCTTTTTCGGGGCTATTGATGAATCATAGAGAACATTGGCATCCCGAAAAATACACTACTCAAACCAAAGCCATTACTGTAACACTCCCCGCCGAAAGCGAAATCAACGACGATTTTGCCCAAGAGTTAGGTCATAAATTGGGTATTGAGGATAAAATACGCCGTCAAATGATAAAAAAGGGAACATTCAAAATCTCGTTTGAAAATCACGATGTCGAAATTGAGATCAAAACGGGAAAAGGCGAAGTGGTCACTTTCAACAAAACGCCAATCGTTAGCCAAATGATGAAACTGCACAAAGGCAACTCTAATTTTTGGATTTATTATTCGGATATTTTTGCCATAAGTTTAATCATTATTGCCTTAACGGGCACCATTATGATCAAAGCAGGTAAGTTCAGCTGGAGAAATCGAGGTTGGAAACTAGCCGTTGCAGGAGTGGTTTTTCCGCTGTTGTTTTTAATTTTGTTTGGTTAAAAATATAGTTGCATTACTCAAAAATCCCAATCCTGAAAAATTTTCAAGGTTGGGATTTTTATGTTTTTATCTAGATTTAAAATAGTTTTCTAAATTTTCGCAACCAGACAAATCCGAACTGAATTCTGGAAATTGTTCCGTTACCCTTTTGGAAGTGCTAAAGGTATTTTTCTCGGCATAATCCATCATTCGCAAACAGAGTGCTTTAAATTTTGCTGTTTTTCCATTTTGAAAAGCCAATTTATAATAAGCAACCGCTTTGATTTTATTTCGGTATTCGATTTCGTCGATATAGGATTCCTTTTCAAATTCTTGCCCGTAATACGATGAACTGCTCGAATACCGCCGCATCATCCAGGAATTGCCATAATCCGACATATTATAATAGCAATTTGCCAAGAGAAAATAGTAATAGTCTCGGTTTTTGGTTTTGGAATTGTATGCTAAATTAGTGTATTGTATCAAATGTTGGGTTATAGCAAGTTTAGTAACCAGGAATTTATCTTTGTGTTTTATAAAGTCTTGTGTGTATTTAAAATCATAAAACGGATTTTGGTCAAAAGAATATTCTTCGCCATAATTTCCTCTTTCCCAAGCATTATAATTGTCTTGCCAATATTTCTTGTCGATGGATTTAAAGGTGAGTAAAGCCATGTCCAACTCATTTTCTCGAATGTATTTGGTTCCTAATAAATCCGTTAAGTAGTCTTTGTCCTTGAGCAATTTGCCATAAATAACTTTTTCAAATTCAGTTGTAAAACCCGTTTTAAATTTAGTTACAATGGTTTGCAAATCTTGGGCAGCATACACAAAATCCAAATAATCAAAGTAGGAATAAAACACTTGTAAATTCCCTGACGTATTGATTCTGTTGGCTTGCCATTCTACATCGCTGGCATCATAACCATTTCCATAATTAGTTTCTAATAACGAAATCAGCACTATTCCATCCGTGATATTACCTTTGAATTCTAATTCTCTTCCCAATGCAAAAATAAAGCGTTCATCTTTTTTGTATTTCAAAATCACATTTTGAATTTCAGGCTTGATAATGGCTTTACCATTTTCCTGATTCGCCGTAAAGCAAAGTGCTTTTATTTTCTCGATTTCTTCTAGAATGTTGTTGCCTTTATACGTTTTTTCAAACAATGTAATTTGCTTCAAGCAATCTTCATATTTACGGGTTATAAATTGCAAATTGATTTGAGCTGCTTCCCAAATTATAGGGTTTTGAGTTGTTTTTAAATCTATAGATTGTATAAAATTCAATACTTCCTGCGCATATAAACGATCATTTTCGGAACGATTTCGTAATGTTTCGGTAGTAATTTTATCATTGTAGTCGCTCCATAAATTATATTGGGTTGATGGTAGATAGTTTGAATAATAAGGTGTGTAAACCCAATCTTCTATTTTGTTGATTTCCCGCAATAGCAAAAAGCCAAGAATTTCAGATTTTGGATTTTTTTTATAAATCTCTTTCAAATAATCCAACGTTTTATCTACTTTTTGGACTGAAGCAAAAGCATATACATTGGCAATTTCCTCCTTGGTTTTGGCGTATTGCAAAGCTACTTGAATTTTAAAATCTACGTGAAAATAATAATAACTCGCATAATTTTTTTCGGGACAATTCGCCATTAAATTGGCCGCATTAACCATTAATTCACCGCCTGATTTTGTAAAAGTATAAAAAAACAAGCCCCAATTGTACAGATAATCTTTGGTACTTGAATTGAAATTTTGTTCAAAAACTGTTTTCAAAACTTCCATTTTTCCAGCATAATACGCCAACCGTATGGTCAAAAAAGCATATTTTCGTTTGAAGTATGGATTTTTTTGCTTTTCAGTAATTCGGATTAACTTTTGGATCAAAATACTACGGTCTTTGTTGTTGGCAACGGCATTTCTCTCCCAAGTATCTTCGGTAAAAAAGTTGTTTATGGCTTCGCAATTCTTGGCTATTTTCAAATATTCAATTGCCTCTGTTTTCTTGTTTTGATACAAATAGGCAAGAAAAGCATTAGTGCTTTTTGGATGAATATCCGTGAGTGATAAATTGGTATTAAAGTCCTCGATGGCATCCAGCGAGACTTTTTCTTGAGTAAAATAATACCAATCCATGATGTTGGCATCCACATGAGGCTTGTAATTATTGGGGTTTTGGTCGTAATCAAATCCCCATAAATTAGCATTGTAATAAAAGGCTTTGTAATGTGAATAACCAAAATAGTCGGGCTTGAACAAGCAATACCGAATGTCTTCTCCATAAGGCGAATACCCACACGCCAGACTTTTGCAAAAACTACTTGCTAAAAGAACTATAAAAACTAGAAATTGCTTCATTGTCGTATTTTTTGAAAGTGCTGTCGTCTAAATGAAATAACGAAATTGTGGTATTTTTGTCTAATTCGACATTTTTTTTAATAATCGAAATGGCTTCGGTTAGCGTTGCCGTGTCTACTTCTTCACATTTTATTTGGTCGCCTTTTTTGAAAAAAGTATCGTATTGATACGTACTGTCTTGCGTGACTTCGTACCACATGGGTTTGGTTGGTTTGGCAAATCCCGTGATATCAGCCGAATTAAGGTTTAATAACCCCGAAAATCTATTGTTTTGGTACCATTGTGTCCAATAAAAAACTGGTAAAGCCACATCCAAATGCAGGGGATAACTGCGTCTTTTATCCAAATAAGATTTTAATTCGGGGATGTCCAAAATGGAGTTTTTGTCTTTGTTGGATAATGGTTTTATCAAATTATAACACATTAACATGGCTTTATCCACTGGCGGAACTCCCATAATATCGGGGTATTTATACGGATACAATCGCAGCGTACAACTAATTTGCTTGCCTGACAATTGCTTTATTTTTTTCAATAAATAGAAATAGTTGTCTTTGGTCGATTTAGTCCAATCGCAATCAATTTGAATTTCGGAATAGTCAAAAATTACTTTTTCGCCATACCCTTTGTGGTATTTATTAACCAAAAAAACGATATTGTCTGCCAATATATCCAATGATTTTTCGGTATTGTATTGAAAAATTTCATTTTTGATAAAAAGAGTTGGCACCACGTTTATAGAATCCAAATCCCGAAAATTATAATCATTTGGAGTATTTTTTTCATAAGGAAAATTACCCATAGTTTCATTATAATCAACCTCAAAAAGTTTTAGATATATTTTTTTGACCTTTAAGCTTTTCATTTTTTTGATAGTTTCATTACCAAAATCTGTCTTGCTTTTCCAGTAATAAAAAGCTCTTTCCACATTTTGTACGTTGCTTTCTTTTTGGGAACAAGCTAAAAATAAAGCAGAAATAAAGGCAAACAACAGGATTTTTTTCATAGGAAATGGCGGTTTTATGCAACTGTAAAATCATATTAAAAGTATATTATTTCCAGATACAAAATAAAGATTGAAACTGTTTTTTGCGAGAAAACAAAAAAAATCCCAATCCCGAAAAATTTTCAAGGTTGGGATTTATGTTTAAACGATAATGGCTCTTATTTCAATCCAGCCAAACTCTGCTCTAATGTGGCAATTTTCGACAAAGAATCGGCTTCTTTTTGTCTTTCGTTTGCCAAAACTTTCTCTGGTGCTCCGTTTACAAATTTCTCGTTAGATAATTTATTTTGAACTGATTTCAAGAAACCTTGCGTATAAATTAACTCAACAGTTAGTTTTTCTATTTCAGCTTCCACATCGATATTTCCTGTAATAGGGATAAAATATTCGTTCGATTTTACACGGAAAGACAGAGCGCCATCCACTTTATCCGAAACATATTCCAGTGAAGTGATATTTCCTAATTTGGTCACCACCGCATCAAAATAAGTCGACGCTTTATCATTATTTACCACTTTCAATTCGATTGTGTCTTTGAACGGAATGTTTTTGTCTTTACGAATGGTTCTGATTCCTGAAATGACTTCAATCGTATTCTCGAAATCAGTTATTAATTGCGCGTTGAATGGTTTTATTTCTGGCCAAGTCGAAACTATTAATGCTTCTTGCGGTGTTCTTTCTGCTAATAATTGCCAAATTTCCTCGGTCAAAAATGGCATAAACGGATGCAACAATTTCATGTTGTTTTCGAGCATTTCTATCGCTCTCGCAAATGTTACGCTGTCAATGGGTTGTTGGTAGGCTGGTTTTATCATTTCAAGAAACCAAGAACAGAAATCATCCCAAACGAGTTTGTAAATTCCCATCAAAGCATCGGAAATTCTGTATTTCTCGAAATTGTCTTCGATTTCCAAAAGTGTTTGTTGCAATTTGGCTTCATACCATTCAATCGCTACTTTTGAAGATTCGGGTTGCGGAATAGCATCCGAAACTTCCCAACCTTTTATCAGTTTAAAGGCATTCCAAATTTTATTGGTAAACCCTTTTCCTTGATTGCACAATTCTTCATCGAACATAATGTCGTTACCTGCCGAAGCGCTTAAAAGCAAGCCCACACGAACGCCATCGGCACCAAATTTTGTGATTAATTCTAATGGTTCTGGCGAATTTCCCAATGATTTCGACATTTTACGTCTTTGCTTATCACGAACCAAACCGGTCAAATATACATTTGTAAATGGTTTTTTACCCGTATGTTCATAACCCGCAATAATCATTCGCGCCACCCAGAAAAATAAAATATCCGGACCCGTTACCAAATCATTCGTTGGATAATAGTATTTAAAATCTTCGTTTTCAGGATCCATTATTCCGCCAAAAACAGACATCGGCCAAAGCCATGACGAAAACCAAGTGTCAAGGGCATCAACATCTTGTTTTAAATCTTTTGTTTCAAGTTTCACGTTTAAAGTTTTTTCTTTGGCTAAAATCAAAGCTTCTTCTATAGTTTCGGCCACTACAAAATCTTCTTTTCCGTCGCCATAGAAATAAGCCGGAATTTGTTGTCCCCACCACAATTGACGGGAGATATTCCAATCCCGAATGTTGTTTAACCAATGCGCATATGTATTGTTAAAACGAGCTGGGTGCAATTTAATATCTCCATCAACCAAAACCGATTGTATGGCTGGTTTTACCAAATCTTCCATTTTCAGGAACCATTGATCCGACAAACGAGGTTCGATTACGGCTTTGGTTCTTTCGGAAGTTCCCACTTTATTCATATGGATTTCGGTTTTTGCCAAAGCGCCAATTTCTTCTAATTCTTGAGCAATTTCAGTACGAACCACAAAACGATCTTTTCCTTGGTAATGTAATCCGAAACTATTTAGCGAAGCATCTTCATTGAAAATATCAATAATTTCCAAATTGTGTTTTTCGCCCAATGCCTTATCATTTACATCGTGAGCAGGAGTCACTTTCAAGCAACCTGTTCCGAATTCGATATCTACATATTCGTCTGCAATTACAGGAATTTCACGACCGCAAATAGGTATAACAACAGTTTTTCCTATCAAATGAGCAAATCGTTCGTCGTTTGGGTTGATACAAATTGCGGTATCTCCAAAAATAGTTTCTGGACGTGTTGTGGCAACGGTCAAAAAATCCTCCCCCAACCCCTCCGACGGCGGAGAGTTAAGAGTCTCGGCTCCCTCTCCTTCGGAGAGGGCTGGGGTAAGGATTTTATATTTTAGGAAATACAATTTCCCTTGCTGTTCTTCGTAAATTACTTCTTCATCGGACAAAGTCGTTTTGGCTTCGGGATCCCAGTTTACCATTCGATACCCACGATAAATCAAGCCTTTGTTGTACAAATCAACAAACGATTTAATTACAGATGCTGACATATCGGGATCCATCGTGAATTTGGTTCTGTCCCAATCGCAAGAACAACCCAATTGTTTCAGTTGTTCTAGAATGGTTCCTCCGTATTTGTCCGTCCAGTCGTACGCATGTTTCAAGAATTCGGCACGACTCAAATCCGATTTATTAATTCCTTCCTGTTTTAGTTTGGCAACCACTTTGGCTTCGGTAGCAATTGAGGCATGATCCGTTCCCGGAACCCAACACGCATTAAAACCTTTTAACCGCGCACGACGAATCAAAACATCTTGAATGGTATTGTTCAGCATGTGCCCCATGTGTAAAACTCCAGTTACGTTTGGTGGCGGAATTACAATAATATAAGGTGTTCTATGATCGGGTTTAGAATGAAAATAATTGTTTTTCATCCAGTAGGCGTACCATTTGTTTTCTATAGCTTTGGCGTCAAATTGTGCTGGAATAGTCATTTTGTTATGGATTTTATGTTTTGGAAAAATGGATAAACCATTGCCTTTTATAGTTTGGTCTGATTTTTGTAATTTGAATGGGCAACAAAAGTAAATAATAATGTACAGTATAAAAAGCGAAATAAAGAATTGTACATTAATAAAAACAAAGTACATTTACTACTCACGATTTTACCCTAGAAAACATGAAAAATAGCCTTATTATACTAGCATTAGTAGCATTTAGTTCCTTTGGATTTGCACAAAGTGGTCCCAAAATAACGTTTTCGGCCAAGGACAACACCATCGATTACGGTACGGTGTCCAAAGGGAGCGATTCTGGAATTAGAGCTTTTGAATTTACAAACACGGGAGATGCGCCCTTGCAAATTACTTCGATTCAATCTACGTCAAGTTGCACTATTTTGTCTAAACAAACTAGTACGATTTTGCCCGGTAAATCAGGTAAAATTGAAGTAAAATACAACATGACACCTGGGCCAATCCGAAAAACGATTACGGTCGAAACCAATGCTGTAAATTACGAAGAGGGTAGAGTTGCTTTAAAAATAAAAGGTGACGTAAATTAATTCCTTACAATACATTCAGCAATTGGAATTGAAATGTTAAATTTTGATTCCCCCTTTTAATTTCGAGTGTGATCCATTTTTCCTCTTCGGATTTTAAAAGCGTGTTGATTTTTTGTAATGAATATTTATGAACAGGCGTTCTGTTAATGGTTATAATAATATCGCCTACTAACAATCCAGCATTGGCAGCAGGCGAATTTTCTCGAAGATTCCCAATTTCATAAATTGGTTTTAGGTTGAATTTGTATTTAAAATCATGGGTCACTTTTATCCCGCCTGAATCCGATGTGCCAGACGAAAGGGGAACATTTTCTAACCGAACCATCTCTTCAACCCATTGCATTCCATTTTGTTGCAGCTCAATTCCACTTTTGTTATAGGTAAAAGGAGCATGATAGGAAGCATTCTTTTTTAGGTATAAATTGCCTTGCTGATAATCAAAAACCAGCGAAAATCTTCGCAATATTTCCCCTCCAACGGAACCCAATCGTCCAGGAACCATTTTTACATTCTTGATAGAACTTGAATCTGGAAACGCAACAATAGGATTATCAAATTGAAAACGAGCTATTTTGAATTGTGATATCATGGCTCTTTTACCCGCTACATCGCCGCTAAAACCTTTGCCAAGAAAATCCTCAAAATTTCTGGCAGGCACTTGTATCGCATCAGAATGATTTTGAAACAACCAAATGGCATCACTATTGCCAATATCGAGTAGTAATTTTGCCTGAACTGGATTGCCGTTGAGTGTCAAATTAGTTTGTGCATACGGCTTGGCACGTTCTATTGAAATGGGGATTTTTTCGAATTTAGTGTCAAATTTTTTCAAATTTTTGGCATTTGCCCGATAGACAATTACCTTTTTATTGGCATAATTCACTTCGACTAAATTGTTTTTGAAAAAATTATAGCCTATAATCCCATTTACAGGAATTCCTACATGTGCTGACAAATTAAAACTCTGATCTAGAATAACATACAATGACTCGTTTGTAGATTTGAGTCCGTTGTAATCCAATGTGTTATGAGCTGATTTTAAACCTTCTATCGCTGCATTACTACCTAAACCGCGAAGATCTATTTTTTCGACGTTGTAAAAATTAATATCTTTCTTGTCTTCTAAACTAAATAATATAGTCTCCTCTACGCCCGAATCCAATAAAAAAGTGAGTTCTATACCATTGACTTGTAAGGGTATAAAAATCAAATTGTTAATTAACTGAAAAGGAATAGTCACTTTATCGAGTTTTGAATCAATCGTAAAACCATCTTGAGCAAAGGGCGATTGGAATCCCAAGAGAAAGAAAAACAAGAAAATTAGTTTTTTCATTGAAAATCATTTCTATAAAATTACAAAAAATTCAACATATTTATGCGTATTTGACAACAAATACGGTAATAAATTACATTAAAGTTGAAAAAAAAATTGCAAATTTGCACCTCAATAATAATAAAATGCCAAAAATATCCAAGAGAGGCAAACAAATGCCCGAATCACCAATACGTAAATTGGCTCCTTTTTCAGATATTGCCAAGAAAAAAGGACTTAAAGTATACCATTTAAACATAGGACAACCGGACATAAAAACGCCCGAAGTTGCCATTAATGCTATAAAAAATATTGATTTAAGCATTCTAGAATACAGCCCATCTGCAGGTTACGAAAGTTACCGAAAAAAACTAACCCAGTTTTATGTTGATCAAAATGTTGCTGTAGCCATAGAAGATGTAATTATTACCACAGGAGGATCCGAAGCCTTGCTATTTGCCATGGGCAGCATCATGGATCCCGATGACGAAATTATTATTCCAGAACCTTTTTATGCTAATTATAGTGCTTTTTCGGCGGCATCAGGTGCCAAAGTTGTTCCTGTAAACTCTACCATAGAAACGGGTTTTGCTTTGCCTCCAATTGCTGATTTCGAAAAATTAATTACCCCAAAAACCAAAGCAATTTTAATTTGCAATCCCAATAATCCAACGGGATATTTGTACTCGGAATCCGAGATTTTGCAGTTGGGAACGTTAGTCAAGAAGCACGATTTATTCCTTATTGCCGATGAAGTGTATCGGGAATTCATGTACGATGGCGACATTCATTATTCCGTTATGAATCTTGTAGGATTAGAGCAAAATGTTATTATGGTCGATTCAGTTTCCAAAAGATACAGTATGTGTGGGGCACGAATTGGTTGTATGGTTACCAAAAATAAAGAAGTAATTTCGGCAGCAATGAAATTTGCCCAAGCGCGATTAAGTCCGCCTACAGTAGAACAAATTGCTTGTGAAGCGGCTATAGACACGCCCAAAAGTTATTTTGACGAAGTTATTTCGGAATATAGAGGTCGCCGTGACACGTTAATAACCGAACTAAATAAAATAGAAGGGGTACAAGTTACCAAGCCAAAAGGTGCTTTTTATTGCATCGCACAATTGCCAATAGACAACGCCGATACATTTGCACAATGGCTTTTGGAGCATTTTGAATTCAATGGCGAAACCGTTATGGTGGCACCAGCTGCTGGATTTTATTCGACTCCTGGGATGGGATTGAACCAAGTCCGAATTGCGTATGTACTCAAAAAAGAAGATTTAATTAGGGCAGTTCAAGTATTAAAAGAAGCTATACGTGTTTACAATGCGTTGTAAATGAAATCCATTTTTTTTGATTAAAACCAAAAGCAATAACTTCATTCGGTTATTGCTTTTTTTATGGAAAGGAGCGTTCCTTTTTTCTTTTTTAAAACAAAAAAAAGTCCCAAATAATACCATTAATAGTCAAAGCGATAGAAATTGTTTGCTTTTTATTAATTATCTTTACTCCCTAAAATTACTTACGCACTAATTAGTACCTTTTAATGACAAATAACGAAGAATTTCAAGACGAAATAGGAGACAACCACATTAGTAATACTGCCAAAAACCCAGTTCGGGAGGATGCTTTTGCCATTTCGGATGAAGAAAAAATAGAAAAAATTAAGAAAGATGTCGAAAATATTCTAATCACCCTTGGAATGGATTTGACGGATGATAGTTTAAAAGGTACACCAAATCGTGTGGCAAAAATGTTTGTGAAAGAGATTTTTGGAGGCCTTAATCCTGCCAAAAAACCCAAAGCCTCTACCTTTGACAACAACTACAAATACGGTGAAATGTTGGTCGAAAAAAATATCACACTCTATTCCACTTGCGAGCATCATTTATTACCCATTATAGGAAGAGCACATGTGGCTTATATTTCTAAAGGTACAGTAATTGGCTTGTCTAAAATGAATCGCATTGTAGAATTTTATGCCAAAAGACCTCAAGTTCAAGAACGTTTGACGATGCAAATTGTGCAAGAATTGCAACAAGCATTGGGTACTGCGGATGTGGCTTGTGTTATTGATGCCAAACATTTATGTGTGAATTCAAGAGGAATAAAAGACATCGAAAGCAGCACTGTAACCGCTGAATTTGGTGGAAAATTCAAAGATCCTCAAACCAAAAGAGAGTTTTTGGATTATATAAAAATGGAAACAAAGTTTTAAATTATTGTTTAATCGCTAATTTGTTTAATTGTTAAATCGAATTAAATATGTACGTCTTTTCATTTGAAAAACTCGACGTTTGGCAAAATTCTAGAGAATTTGTTTTGACAATTTATAAATTGACAAATAATTTTCCGTCAAACGAAATTTATGGTATCACCTCTCAAATAAAAAGAAGTTCATCAGCTATTGCAACGAATATAGCCGAAGGCACTTCTAGAAATACAAACAAAGATAAAGCTCACTTTCTTACTATTTCATATTCTTCGGCAACAGAAACTTTAAATCATTTAATAATTTCAAAAGATCTTGATTATATCACTAAAGAAGAATATTCCCTTTGTAGAGAAAAACTTGAAAAAATTTGTAACCAAATTAATAGCTTAAAAAAATATTATCTTTCACAACAATAAATCGTTTATTCGTTAATCCGATAAACAAATAAACGATTTAACAAATAAACGATTTAACCCTTATGCCATTATACAAAACGCAATCCCTAAAAATTTACAATTCGCTCTCGGGCGAGAAAGAAAATTTCACGCCAATTCACGAAGGAAATATAGGCATGTACGTGTGCGGCCCTACGGTGTATAGTAATGTGCATTTAGGGAATGTGCGTACGTTCATGTCGTTTGATATTATTTTCAGGTATTTTTTGCACTTGTGTTACAAAGTTCGCTATGTGCGTAACATTACTGATGTGGGACATATTGTAGATGATGTGGACGAAGGCGAGGATAAAATAGCCAAAAAAGCACGCTTGGAACAGCTCGAACCTATGGAAGTGGTTCAGCGGTATACGGTTGATTTTCATGATATTTTGAACGCTTTTAATTTTTTGCCACCCAGCATAGAACCTACTGCAACGGGACATATTATTGAGCAAATTGAGATTATCAAAACCATTATTGACAAAGGAATAGGTTATGAAGTAAATGGTTCCGTATATTTTGATGTGGTCAAGTTCAACCAAAACCATCATTATGGTGTTTTGAGTGGCCGCAATATCGAGGACATGCTTGCCAATACTCGGGAACTTGACGGACAATCAGACAAGAGAAATCCGCAAGATTTTGCACTTTGGAAAAAAGCCGAACCCCAACATATCATGCGTTGGCCTTCGCCTTGGAGCGATGGTTTTCCTGGTTGGCATTTGGAATGTACCGCTATGAGCACCAAGTATTTGGGTAGTCATTTTGACATTCACGGCGGTGGAATGGATTTAAAATTTCCACACCACGAATGTGAAATTGCACAAAACGAAGCTTGCACAGGACAAACACCTGTCAACTATTGGATGCATGCCAATATGCTGACTTTGAATGGAAAAAAAATGGCAAAATCTACAGGGAATAATATCCTGCCAAGAGAGATTTTGACTGGCGATAATACCATTTTGAGTAAAGCATTTTCGGCATCGGTGGCACGATTTTTTATGTTGCAAGCTCATTATAGAAGCATTCTTGACTTTTCTGACGATGCCATTGTTGCCGCCGAAAAAGGCTATAAAAGATTGATGGAAGCGATAGCTACTAGTACCGAAATTGTCGCTAATACTACTTCGACACTTGCTATTGCGAGTTGGAAACAGCAGTGTTATGATGCTATGAATGATGATTTTAATAGTCCCATCTTGATAGCCCATTTATTTGAAGGCGTTCGGTATATCAATTTGCTCAAAGAAGGTAAAGAAACCTTGAATACGGTCGATTTAGATCTTTTGATACAAACCATGCGCGCTTTTGTGTATGATGTTTTAGGACTAGAAAACGAAACCGTTTATGATGGCAATACGGATAAATTAGAAGGCACAATCAATATGCTGATTGCGATGCGAAAAGCAGCTAGAGAAGATAAAAATTTCGCTTTATCAGATCAAATCCGAGATCAATTGATTGCATTAGGAATCCAGTTGAAAGACGGAAAAGAAGGTACGACGTTCAGTATTTAGTAATTTGATTTCGTGTTCATCCTGAACCCGAATCAAAACTGTTTGTAAAAATATGGGCAACAAGATTCTCATCTATCCGTTTGTTTTGCTGGTTCGATTTTATCAAGGGGCAATATCACAATTTACTCCCGCAGCATGCCGTTTTGAGCCTACTTGCTCGTCGTATATGATAGAATCGTTGCAAGTACACGGGTTGTTTTACGGTGGTTTCTTGGGAATCAAAAGAATTTTGAGTTGTCATCCTTGGGGAAAAAGTGGTTACGACCCAGTGCCACCTTTGCCACAAAAGGACGATGCAAAACAAAATGAATGTTTACACAAACATTAACTTTTTATACAATACCATTGTACTAAAAATATTTATTTTTACACCAAAAAAAATTGAAATGATACACGCTTTAAATATTGTTTGGAACCCATCAGAAGGAATTGATTTAGGATTTTTTGTAATTCGGTATTACAGTTTGATGTTTGTGGTGGCTTTTGGATTGGGCTGGTACATTATGAAAAATATTTTTGAACGTGAAGGTGAATCTATTGATAAATTGGATTCGCTATTCATTTGGACAGTACTTGCTACTTTAATTGGAGCTCGATTGGGGCACGTTTTGTTTTATGATTGGGAATATTACCGCAATCATTTATTAGAAATATTCTTGCCTTTTCGTTTTGAACCCAAACTTGAATTTACAGGATTTCAGGGATTAGCTAGTCATGGTGCGGCCATTTCGATAATTATTGCTATGTATTTTTATAGCAAAAATATTTTGAAAAGACCCCAATTATGGATTTTAGACCGAGTTGTAATTCCAGTAGCGAGTGGTGCTATATTTGTACGTTTGGGTAATTTTTTTAATTCGGAAATAGTAGGAAAAGAAACCACGTCGTCCCTTGGAGTTCGTTTTGTAAAAGATCATTTTAGCGCTAGAGATGCTGTAAATGCGACACAAATACCCAATCCAAAAGAGGCTTATCAAGCTATTGTGAGCAATCCACAATTTGCTAATTTGCTTGAAGAAGTTCCAGCCAAACATCCTGCACAATTGTATGAAGCGTTTTGTTATATTTTTGTATTTGCGATTTTATTTTTCTTGTATTGGAAAACCAATGCAAGACAAAAATCAGGATACTTGTTTGGTTTATTTTTAGTGTTATTATTTACCGTGCGCATCTTTGTAGAATCGGTAAAAGAAAGTCAAGGAGGTTTCGAAAGTGATTTAGGGAACGTCCTTTCTACTGGACAATGGTTGAGTATTCCGTTTATACTTGTGGGATTATATTTTGTAATTACTGCCAAAAAAGAGCCTACTGCGTAGCATATTGTTCTGTCAGTATTGTTGTCATTGCATACTATTTTTTATTCCTTTTTTGAAATTGTAAGTTCCTTAAGGTAAGTAAAAAGCATAAAAAAAACAGGCAATTATGCCTGTTTTTTTTGGAGTCATTCGAAACTATTATTTTTTCTTGCTCTTATTTTTTTTGTTCTGCTTTGCTTTTTTTGATTTTGCTTTCGCTTTTTTCTCTTTTGCTTTTGCTTTTACCTTTGCTTTTTTGGCTTTTTCTTTTTTAGCCTTTTTAGCTTTTTTGGCTTTCGCTTTGGCTTTTTCTTTGGCATTTGCTTTTTTCGCTTTCTCTTTTTCCTTTTCTTTCATTTTTGATTTGTTTTTTTTCTTGTTTTTCTTTATTTCTTCAATAACTATAAACGTTTCCTCAACGATTATTTCCTCTTGGTTAGCTTCTTCAGTAATTGCTTCAACCGAAGTGTTTTCGGCCACAGCTGGACTTTCAATAGCATCTACAACTTCGTTTGTTGCTTTAACTCCTCGTGGTTTTCTTGCTTTAGGAGTGGTTGCTGCTTCGGTTGTTTCGGGTGTGATTGCTGCTCCAATCTCTTCTTTATTTTCTTCCATAATGCGTGTTGTATTTTAATGTAAATTAATTGTTACTGTATTGTTAACAAATGTAAGCATTAAAAGTATTCGCCAATGTTAAGCTTTTGCTGGTTAAGAATTATTTTGCAAATCAAAAAAAAAACCATCAAAAAGATGGTTTTTGTAAAGCGAAAAATATCAAAATATTATTTTTTTTCAGCAGTAAGTTCGGCTATTTTTACAATTACTTGAACTGCTTTTTGCATACTTTCGACAGGGACATATTCGTATTTTCCATGAAAATTATGTCCTCCAGCAAAAATATTAGGGCAAGGCAATCCTTTATAGGACAGTTGGCAACCGTCAGTACCGCCACGAATGGGTTTTATGAGCGGTTTTATTCCGAGTGTTCTCATGGCCTTTTCGGCAATATCAACAATGTGTTTTACGGGTAAAACCTTTTCTTTCATGTTGTAATACTGGTCTTGTATGTCAGCGATTGCAATATCTTCGCCAAATTGTTTTGCGAATTTCTTATTGATTTTTTTGGTTATTTTGTCGATTAACTCTTTTCTGTTTTCGAACTTTCGCTTGTTGTGATCACGGATTATTAATTCAAGAACCGTTTCTTCAATGCTTCCAGAAAGGTGGTGTATGTGAAAAAAACCTTCGTAACCTTTAGTCATTTCTGGGGTTTCCTCTTTGGGTAATTCGTTGATAAAATGATTGGCAATCAACATCGAATTAATCATTTTTCCTTTGGCGTAGCCGGGATGAACGCTTTTTCCTTTGAAGGTTATTTTGGCACTAGCGGCATTAAAATTTTCATATTCTAGTTCACCCACTTGGCTTCCGTCCATAGTATACGCCCAATCGGCTCCAAATTTTTCGACATCAAAATGGTGTGCACCTCGACCAATTTCTTCGTCAGGGGTAAAGGCAATTCGAATTTTTCCATGGGGAATTTCGGGATGATTGATGAGGTATTCCATGGCGGTAACAATCTCTGTAATGCCAGCTTTGTCATCGGCACCAAGAAGCGTTGTTCCGTTGGTTGTAATCAAGGTTTGTCCTTTGTATTGCAATAAATCTTTAAAATACGATGGCGACAAAACGATATTGAGTTCGGCATTTAGCACAATGTCCTTCCCATCATAATTAGTAATAACTTGCGGTTTTATATGTGCGCCACTAAAATCAGGTGACGTATCAAAATGCGATATAAACCCAATAGTGGGCACTTCATGCGCTACATTACTTGGCAAAGTCGCCATGATGTAGGCCTTGTTGTCTATGGTAATATCTTGTAGTCCAATGGTGTTTAGTTCTTTGACTAATAGGTTGGCCAAGTCCCATTGTTTGTTAGTGCTTGGAGTAGTTTGGGAATTGGGATCGGATTCGGTGTCAATGGTGACGTACCCAATAAATCGGTCTATGAGGTGTTGCATGGTATTTGTTTTGGGGTAAAGATACTTCTTTTTTAAAAAGTTTTTTTGGTGACTTTGAAACACCAGGGCGTTCGCATTTAAAACAATTGTAAATAAAAAAAGAAAATACACCACTGATTGCTTCGCCTGTTCGCTATCGCTCGGGTCACAGATTTTAAAACCAAAATAATGCTGTTTGATTGCACAAATCCAAAAATCAGTGTCAATTTAATTCATTTTAAGCTATTGAAATCTGTGAATCTGTGGCAGTCTTTTTAAAAGCGAAAGCCCTATTGAAACACCGTATGCGCTGATTGCAAGTTTGCCAAAAACAGCTTATAACCAAAACATGTTTTGGTTTTTAAGCACAAAAAAATCTGCTTATTACAGCAGATTTTTTTTAAAGTAGCGCAACTATTTTACTTTTTTGGAATTTCTTTATTTGCGTTGGTGTCCATCATTTCCATAAGTTTTAAACCAAGCAAACCGCTCATGGAGCCATCGGTGCCGTTGCTGCCAGAAATGAGTACGTCTGGAATGACTTTGATTTTTCCTTTGCCAATTTCTTCGGTAATTTTATATTTGGTAAAATTATCGCCACCCATTGCTGAAACTTGTAATTGATACGCTTCGGCAGTTGATTTTCCTATAGCCATAATTTTTTCGGCTTCGGCTAAACCCGTTTTTGAGATGCGTTCGGCTTCGGCACTTGCGGTAAGTTTGGTGGCTTCGGCTTGTGCACCAGCTCTAGCTTTGGTGGCTTCGGCTTCGGCATTGGCACGCATTTTAGTTGCTTCGGCTTCGGCGTTTACGTTTAGTTTTAAACTGGTAGCATCACCCTCGGCTTTTTTTACAGTGGCATCGGCAGTTCGTTGCGCAATTTCGACACTTTGGGAGGCTTTTACAATTTCTTTTTGCATATCAGCAATAGCGGTTTCTTTTTCCATTCCTTGGCGTTGCTCTTGCGCCATTCGTTGCGTTTGATAGGTTTTTTGCTCTTCCTCTGCAATTTTTCTATCGGTTAAGGTTTTCATCAACGAATCAGGTGGAACAATATCACCAATGAGTGTATCAACGGCATTTACATTGTACTCATCCAAAACGGTTTTGATGTGATTTTTGGCAGATTCTTGGCGTTCTTTTCGGGTGGAAAGAAACGAAATCACATCGCTGTCTTGTGCTGAATTTCTAAAATAATTTCCAATAGTAGGTTCTAAAACTTGCGAAACGAGATTGTTCATGCTACCAAAACGAGCAATTACTTTGGGTGCTTCGTTAGCCGGAACATGAATAATTTGAGCTACATCGAGATTAAATGGGAAACCATCCTTGGAGCGTACCGTAATGGTCGAGAGGTTTTTGTCTAGGTTATGGGATTCGCTGCGGGCATTTGCCCAATTCAAAACCAAGTTGGTTGTAGGTACAGCCTCTAGTTTTGTGGTGTATTTATTGAGTGCATATTTTCCCGGGCCAAAAGGCTCCATCCAAACCCCACGTTGCCCTTTGGAAACGATATTCCCGTGTTTGAAGGTGTCGCCAGTCACATCTTTTCCGTCCTCGCCAATGTAAGAAATCACAACTCCTACGTACCCAATAGGGACATCGGTCATAGGTGTTTGCTCGATTTGAACAGCCCAAGTATTGATGTAATACGATCCTGCCAGCATGACTTGAGGTTGTAATCCACGATTTCCCCCATTTTTTAAAAACTGGTCAAAATCTTGAAAATTATTATGATTGTCTACAAATTTACCAGCTATTTGTCCAATAGGAATGGGTTCGCCGTCCATTGCGGTCACAATACCAACCATGTTTTCGGAAATGACAATTTGAGGTGAGGTTACCACTTCAAATAAAAAGGTGTTGATACGGTAGGAACCAGTGGTTATAAATGCGGATTGACGTCCTTTTTGCCCGCCATTGTCAAGAAATAAAGTGGCATCTTGAAAATTATCGGAGCTTACTTTTTGAGCCAGAATGCGACCTGTAGGTATTTCGGCACCATCTTTACTCAATAATAATCCAATATTGCCTTCTGGTATGATGGTAAACGGCGCCATGTTTACGGAGTATTGCCATGGCCACATCATCCAGTACAATCCGGGTGCTAGTGTTTTGGCTTGAAATCCTGCTTCTCCTTTGGTGGCAATAATTCGGCCATCAGGTAGGGATTTTTCGGCACCAAAGAGCACGAATTTTTTGGTTACCAAACCAATTTTGTCTTCGGGAACGATGACCATTCCGAAGAAAACGCGCAATACAAATTTGTAGAAAATGATTGAAAAAATAAGTAGTGCTACCCACCAATAGGAAGTAATCTCTGTTGTCATAATTAAGGATTTTGATTACAAATATAATTAAAAAAAAGGATACTGTTGCTATAATTTTTTAGTTTTTAAAGCAATAAAAGTCGTAAATTGACACTCTTTACTTTTAGGAAAGTTCTTGTTTTTTTTGCGTGAGGGATGGCAGTGGAGCTCTTTTTTTGGGCTACCCAGTCAGGGTTCAAAACCCTGACTGGGTAGCCCAAAAAAAAGCGGGAACGTACAGCCCGACCCGACCTTTTTGAGAGGGTCACGCCCAAAGGACATTAATTTAGGATAAAAATAATTATAAAAACCCCTGCTTATGTTTACTTTAAAAGTCAGCGAAACGGTTTGGAATCATTGTTCAGAGCAAGTTGAGAACTATAATTTTGGTCAACGCCGTGTTGCAAATGGGAGTAAAGACCAGCAACTTACGGGTGTTATTGGGCAAAGTGTGGTCATGGATTTATTTGGTTTTGATTGGATTGACGGTACTTTGGGTTTTGATAATGGTATTGATATGGTGTACAATAACCATAAAATTGATATAAAAACCATGGGGCGTACCACAGACGTTCGCTTGTCCTACACGAATAATTTCTTGCAATTGCAGGATTATTTAGAGACCGAAATCTATGTTTTTTGTAGTTATCACAAACTAAAAAGGGAAGTAACAGTTTGTGGCTGGATTGCAAAAAAGGATTTTGTAGCCAAACGCAGATTTTATCCCAAGGGAACGATGAGGACTCGATATGACGGAACGAGTTTTGAAACTTTTGCTGATTTGTATGAAATTGACAATCAGGATTTGAATGCTGTTGCCACTTTTGAGGAATTGAAAGCGGCTTGGGATGGGTTAGATTGAGTGTTGCTTTTTTGGGAACAGGTACTAAAATGTAAATTCTATTCTTTACTTTTGCAAAATAGATTCATTATATGTACAAATTAGTAATTCGCCCCATCCTTTTTTGGTTTGATCCAGAGAAAGTTCATTATTTTACCTTTTCTTTAATTAGGATACTTTCCAAAATTCCAGGAGTTCCGTTCCTTTTTAGATCGCTTTATGAAGTCAAAGATGCTCGTTTAGAGACCACCGTTTTTGGGCTTACCTTCAAGAATCCAGTAGGATTAGCAGCTGGTTTCGATAAAGATGCGAAATTGTATCAAGAGCTTTCTAATTTAGGTTTTGGATTTATCGAAATAGGAACATTAACGCCCAAAGGCCAAGAAGGAAATCCCAAAAAACGCTTGTTTCGTCTCAAAGCCGATGCTGCAATTATTAACCGAATGGGGTTTAATAATGGTGGTGTAGCAGAGGCAGTAGTACGCTTGAAAAACAATTCGAATGTATTAATTGGCGGAAATATTGGCAAAAATAAAGTAACTCCTAACGGGGAAGCTGCCTTGGATTATGAGATTTGTTTTGATGCTTTGTATGATTATGTAGATTATTTTGTGGTCAATGTGAGTTCGCCTAATACACCTAATTTACGAGCGTTGCAAGACAAAGAGCCTTTGACGCAGTTGTTGCAAACGTTGCAAAATAAGAATGTAACGATGCCAAAGCAAAAGCCTATTTTGTTGAAAATAGCACCTGATTTAACCAATGAGCAATTGCTAGATATTATTGCAATTATAAAAGAGACCAAAATTGCAGGTGTAATTGCAACCAATACGACTTTATCAAGAGAAGGTTTGCAATCCGAAGCCAAAATAGAAATGGGTGGATTATCCGGAAAACCATTGACCAATCGGGCGACCGAGGTGATTCGGTTTTTGGCGCAGCAAAGTAACAATGCTTTCCCAATTATTGGGGTTGGAGGCATTCACTCGGCTCAAGATGCGTTGGATAAACTAGATGCTGGCGCAAGCTTGATTCAGTTGTATACAGGGTTTATATACGAAGGCCCCAATTTAGTAAAAGCAATCAACAAGGCTATTTTGAACAGAATGTAATGGTTTTGGTTCTTCCAAAAGAAGGGTTAGGACTTAAAATTCAATACATTTGTAGCTGATTTTCTTTTTTGAAATGGCTCAAATGAAACCTAAATTTTGTTGCGAATAAAAATCCGATTACTTGCCAAAAAAACTACTTCAATTTTATTAAAACTCATTTTGTACCCTGCAATTGTTTAGTATCTTTGAAAATATGGAACCAATAAAAATTATCGAATGTCCTCGGGATGCCATGCAAGGAATCAAGCCTTTTATTCCTACACAAAGGAAAGTAGCTTACATTCAAGCCTTGTTGCGTGTGGGGTTTGATAGTATTGATTTTGGAAGCTTTGTATCGCCTAAATCCATTCCGCAAATGCAGGATACTGCAGCGGTTTTGGACCAGCTTGATTTATCCCAAACGACCAGTAAATTACTCGCCATTATTGCTAATACACAAGGTGCTAGAGAGGCTGCAAAGCACGATGCAATTCAATATTTAGGGTTTCCTTTCTCGATTTCGGAGAATTTTCAAATGCGGAATACCCATAAAACCATTGCCCAATCCTTGGTCACCTTGCAAGAAATTTTAGAAATAGCCGAACAAAATAGAAAAGAAGTTGTTGTTTACCTTTCGATGGGTTTTGGTAATCCGTATGGTGATCCTTGGAACGAAGTAATTGTAGGCGAATGGACTGCGCAACTTGCTGCCATGGGAGTCAAAATCCTGTCCCTTTCGGATACTGTGGGCTCTTCGACACCAGCTGTGATTTCGAATTTATTTTCAAGTTTAATTCCCCAATATCCCAAAATAGAATTTGGTGCACACCTTCATACCACTCCCGATAAATGGTTCGAAAAAATTGATGCTTCTTATACTGCAGGTTGTCGCCGATTTGATGGTGCGATTCAAGGTTTTGGTGGTTGCCCAATGGCTACCGATCATTTGACAGGAAATATGCCTACGGAGAAATTACTTTCCTTTTTTACGGCGCACAAACAAAACACGAATTTGCGTCCCATGAGTTTTGAAAGTGCCTACAACGAGGCTTCTCAATTGTTTAAAGACTATCAGTAACAATTGGTTTTTAAGAATTAAGATTGTTTTTTTGGGTGTCATTAGACTTTTAATCCTACTTCACTTCCTAAATGAACGAAGCGCTAAAAAAAGCTTCCTTTGATTGCATTGATTAGGAGTTCTTTAGGGTGTTAATCCCTTGTTTTTGTTACTGACTTCAATACTAATAGTCAATTTTTAGCGTTCTTATAAATACGCATTATTTGGTTTTTTTTTTCTTTGTTAATCCATTTTATATGATGTTCAAAAAAAGTTTTAGGCTACTTTTAGGACTCCTAGCTTTAGGTGTTTTTAGTTATTCGTGTTCTAGCGATTTGGATTTTAACCAAGCCAATACGCTTGAATTGCGACCTATAGTTGTGGCCAATCTAGCCGCTTTTGATGTTCCAGCACATCAGTTTGTGACCAATGGAGTTGAAAACCCAATTGGTGTCGATGTGCCCACGGTAGACCTCTTTAGTACTGCTTTTTTTAAAGATAATTTAGATAAAACTGACTTGTTTTTTGAAATCAACAACACCATAAATAGAAAATATACGGTAGAAATGTATTTCCTTAACAGTAAAGATGCACCGCTATATTCCATCAAAATTCCCGTTCCAGCTTATTCAGGTACCGAGCAATTAGTTACTAAAACCGAGACTTTTCAGGGAACTAATTTGAATTTTTTAAAAAACACCAAAAAAATAGCTTTTGTAGTCAAAATGCTTGCAGGGCCACCACTAACCGAAACTAGTTTGGGAAGTTTACAATTGCGTTCCAGTGTAACCGCTTATTTTATTGTAAAATGAGAACAACACTTTTAGTTTTAATCGCAATGATATCTGGGATTTGTTTTGCTCAAAACAAACAAGTTTTGTATAATTTCAACGGAATCCCACAATCAGGACTCACAAATCCGGGTGCTGATATTGCTTACAAATGGTATTTTGGAGTGCCTTTATTATCCGGATTTTCGGCAAATGTAGGCTCGAGCGGATTTTCGGCTTATGATTTATTTGCTGCTAATGGCGTTGATTTTAATACCAAATTGCGAAACGTTATTTTTTCCTCCTCTCGAAACGATAAAGTCACAGTCAATGAGCAACTGAATATTTTTGATGCGGGATTCAAAATTGGAGGCTGGCAAGGTACTTCGTATGTGTCGTTTGGAATGTACCAAGAATTTGATTTTTTGAGTTACATGCCCAAGGATATTGCGATTCTCGCATTAGACGGAAACAGTAATTATTTAGGAAAATCATTTGATTTATCCGACGTAAATCTTCGAGCCGAAATGCTAACTGTTTTTCATCTAGGCTATCATAAAAAAGTTAGTGAATCCCTAATTTTAGGCGCACGAGGCAAAATTTATTCTAGTATTTACAATGCCACTTCTACTAAAAATTCAGGGTATATTTACACCATTCCAAGTTCTCAAAGTACTATTTACGAGCAAGTAATCGAAGCTAATTTGGAACTCAAAACCTCGGGAATTGCAAAATATGACGATAAAAATTATACCCCAGATATTGCCAAAGATATTACCAAAAGAGCCTTTTTGGGAGGTAATTTAGGGCTAGGTTTTGATATAGGATTGACTTATTATCCCCAAAAAAACATTCAGTTTACCGCCAGTTTGCTCGATGTAGGTTTCATTCGCCACAGCAAGGAAGTCCAAACCTTACGAATGAAAGGAACCTATAATTATCAGGGTATTCACCCAGATTTTTTCACTGGAAATGGTACGAACAACATCTCGCAAGAATTTCAAGATGCGATTCCGTTAGACACCTTGTACAAAAAATACACCACTTGGCGTCCTGCCAAAATAAATGCGTCCCTACAATATTCTTTTGGCGAAGACCGAGCCGATGATTGCGTATGTACAGGACAAAATTCCGAAATAAAATATAAAAACGCAGTAGGAGGACAGCTCTTCGTGCGGACAACTCCACGAACGCCTATGGTCGCTTTGACAGGATTTTATACCCGCCAACTCCTCAAGGGTGTTGCCTTAAAAGCTACTTATACAATCGATTCGTACTCGTTTACCAACATTGGTTTGGGGTTTTCCAGCAAAATTGGTCTCTTTCATTTCTATGTCCTTGCCGATAATATCCTCGAATACCGTGACATCAGCAAGGCCAATAGTGCCTCTTTTCAATTGGGATTTAATTTTATTTTAAAGGACAGTTCGGATCCCTATTGATTTTTTTAGGAGCTAATCCAGCTATTCATTACAAGTCCTCCCTCAAAAAAACTATTTTTCTATGCCCTAAAAGGAGCTTCCTTTGGTCGCTCTTTTAGGACTAGAAAAATTATTTTTTTTCAGTCCGGGCTTTCCATTTCTATCTGGGCTAGGGGAGCAGTAGTACTCAAAGCGGATGATTGTAACAAACAAATTCGTTTTCATAATTTTAAGATCCCAAAATAGGATTCTTTGCCATTTTTAAATATATAATCAAAATAATTTACTACATTTGCACGCAATTCAACTAGAAATTGCACCATGATAGCACACAACACCAAGATTATCGGCGAAGGTTTAACTTACGATGATGTATTATTAGTTCCCAACTACTCGAATGTGCTTCCCCGCGAAGTGAGTATTCAATCAAAATTTTCAAGAAACATTACACTTAACGTACCTATTGTATCCGCAGCTATGGATACTGTAACCGAAAGTGCCATGGCAATTGCAATGGCTCAAGAAGGTGGAATAGGCGTTTTGCATAAAAACATGACCATTGAGCAACAAGCTGCCAAAGTGCGTAAAGTAAAACGTGCCGAGTCAGGAATGATCATTGATCCTGTAACTTTGCCCTTATCATCTACCGTTGCCGATGCCAAAAACGCCATGAAAGAATATGGTATAGGCGGTATTCCAATTGTTGACGAAAACCGAATCCTAAAAGGAATTGTTACCAACCGCGATTTGCGTTTCGAAAAAAACAGCTCAAGACCTATTGTAGAAATTATGACCAGTCAAAATCTGGTGACGGTTGCCGAGGGCACCTCGCTAGAACAAGCCGAAGTTGTTTTGCAAGGACACAAAATAGAAAAACTACCCGTTATTAACGATAAAAATGAGTTAGTAGGTTTAATCACTTTTAGAGACATAACCAAGTTAACTCAAAAACCAAATGCCAACAAAGACAAATACGGTCGTTTGCGAGTTGCTGCTGCTTTAGGAGTAACCGCCGATGCTGTTGAACGAGCAACTGCTCTAGTTCATGCTGGTGTCGATGCCGTAATTATTGACACCGCTCACGGACATACCAAAGGTGTGGTCGATGTATTGAAGTTAGTAAAAGCTAAATTCCCAGAATTAGATGTAATCGTAGGAAATATTGCAACTGCAGAAGCGGCTAAATATTTAGTCGAAAATGGCGCCGATGGTGTAAAAGTAGGAATTGGCCCAGGTTCAATTTGTACCACACGTATCGTTGCAGGGGTTGGTTTTCCTCAATTTTCTGCGGTGTTAGAAGTGGCTGCAGCTATCAAAGGATCAGGAGTTCCCGTTATTGCCGATGGTGGAATTCGCTACACGGGCGATATCCCAAAAGCAATTGCCGCAGGTGCCGATTGTGTGATGCTAGGTTCATTATTAGCAGGAACAATGGAATCTCCCGGAGAAACTATTATTTTTGAAGGAAGAAAATTCAAATCCTATCGCGGAATGGGTTCTGTAGAAGCCATGCAAGAAGGTTCAAAAGACCGTTATTTTCAAGATGTTGAGGACGATGTTAAAAAATTAGTTCCCGAAGGAATCGTTGGTCGTGTGCCATACAAAGGCGAGCTAAACGAAAGCATGCAACAATTCATAGGTGGACTTCGCGCAGGAATGGGGTATTGTGGTTCTAAAGATATTCCAACATTGCAAGAAACAGGACGTTTTGTTCGCATCACTGCCAGCGGAATCAACGAAAGCCATCCACACAATGTAACCATTACGAAAGAAGCTCCTAATTATTCGAGATAGTTTTTTTGTTGAAAAACACAAAAATTCGGAAAATAATAATTACCTAAAAAGGCGCAAGATTGAGTTCTTGCGCCTTTTTATGCTTATCCATTTAACCCTTGAATTTACGGCAATAAAAAGTTTCTTTTCGTTACAGTAAATTCAAATTTTAAATGGTATTAATCATGAACCAAATCGCTCAATAATTTCCTATCCCCAACAATCCAAAGAATATCGTCTTTTTCTAGAATAATCGTAGATTCTGGGTTCAAGATGCGTTTTCCTTTTTTTTCGATTCCCACAACCAATCCTTTTGTTTTTTCTCGTAATTGCGATTCTTTGATACTTTTACCATGAAAAAGATGGTTCTTTAATTCGATTTGGCGCAAGACAATATCCGGTTCTACGCGTTCTGGCGATAGGCTAATTTCATGTAAATCCAAGTATTTTTTGAATTCTTGCACTTGAATATCGGTGCCAATTACGGCTATTTCGTCACCAGGAAACAAACGCTCATTGGCATTTGGGATGTGTATCGTAATTTCGCCTCTTTTTATCGAGGCAATATTAATTCCGAGTTGCTCTCGTATTTTTAATTTTTTCAAAGTACTTCCAGCGATATTGGACTCTGCTGCGATTTCAAAATTTGCCATGTGCCCGTCCCAAGGCGATAAATCACTGCGGCTTCGTTTGGATTTACTAATTTCTCGGTCATGTAGATTCAGCAAGAAATGATCTTCTATTTTATGGTATTGGATGTGGAGTTTTTTTTGAAAAAGCAAATAAATAACAATCGAAAGCACCAAAGCAAAAAAGGCTATTTTAGGCGAAAAAAAGATATTCAACAACAATCCAATAAAGAAAACGGAAAGCAAAACCCTAATTAGAAACAGCATAGCCAATGGCCCACGAGATTTGCGTTCGGTCATTAAAATGTCAACTTGTTCAACGGCAACACGACGGAACGAAAGTGCCCATAAAAATGGCGACAAAAGCACCAATGTAAGTAAGGCTCCCAATGCATTTCCTAAAAAGAAATCCCTGACCAAAGGCAATATAAAGCGGGAAGAAAGCACTATGGCGGCCACTATAATGATAGAAAGGGGCACCACTTGTATCAAATAGGCATTGATAACTGTTTTCCAGTTGCTTACGGTGTTAATAGCTTGCGCACTAGCGCTATAGCGTTCGATTCGTTTGTTCCATTTTCGGGGTAGTTTTTTGGACACATATTCGGAAAAAGGCAGTGAATATTGTATCATAAAAGGCGTTGTAAAAGTAGTAATTGCCGAAACCGCTACTACAATAGGATATAAAATCCCACTGGTCACCTGAAGTGTCAATCCCAATGTGGCAATAATAAAGGAAAACTCACCAATTTGCGACAAACTCATCCCGGTTCGAATAGCCTCTTTTAGCGGTTGTCCAGACAATAAAGATCCAAATGTAGCACTTATAGACTGCCCCAAAATAGTAACTACAGCCAATACTATTACTGGAACGGCATGAGCATACAAAGTGTGAGGGTCAATTAACATTCCTACCGATACAAAAAAAACTGCGCCAAATAAATCTTTTACGGGTTTTACTAAATGTTCAATGTGTTCTGCCTGTGTGGTTTCGGCAATGATGGAACCCATGATAAAAGCACCCAAAGCGGGAGAAAAACCAACAGCTGATGCCAGCATTACCATCATAAAACACAAAGATAAAGACAGAATGAGCAGCATTTCATCCGTTAATAGCGGCTTTATTTTTTTTAGAATCGTAGGAATTATAAAAATCCCACCCAAAAACCATAGAATCAGGAAAAAGAGCAGTTTAAAAACCGAAAGTACCAATGCCCATCCCGAAAAATGTTCACTAACAGCTATTGTTGCTAATAAAACCATCATTAATATGGCAACAATGTCTTGTACAATGAGTACACCAATTACGTTTCCTGCAAATTTTTGGGTTTTTACACCTAATTCTTCAAATGATTTTAAGATAATGGTAGTCGAAGAAATGGAGAGAATAACGCCTAAAAAAATACTATTCATAGTCGACCAGTCCATCCAGCGACCTACGGCATAGCCCAAAATGCACATCGTAATAATTTGTGTAAAAGTGGTAATCGAAGCCGTACCGCCCACTTTCATCAATTTTTTGAAACTAAATTCGAGTCCTAAACTAAAAAGTAAAACGATAACCCCAATTTCAGCCCAAACTTCGACACTTTTCATATCCGTAACCGATGGAAAAAAATCAAAATGATTTCCAGCCAAAAAACCCGCAATCAAATACCCCAAAACCAAGGGTTGTTTTAATTTTTTGAAAAGCAAAACTGCCACCGCAGCAGTCATTAGAATCAATCCTAAATCAGCAATCAAAGGTTCTAGGTGATTCATAGTTGCCGTAACTGTTTCAGGATTGTTCATTAGTTTTTGATTTTTTGTGAAGTTAAAAAAAAGACTTGAGTTTATAAATACAAACGGAAAGGACATCATAAAAAATCTCGTTAAAACCTATTTCTAGATTTTTAACGAGATTATATAACTTTATATGACTATACGATAAGCGGACTAACAAGGCAATAATGCGACGCAGATTTGGCAAATTTTCACATTTTACTATATAAAAATCTGTTTTTATCCGCTTAAATTCGTGTCATCCGTGTCCCATTTTCAAAATTGGTGCAAGTAACGTATGTCATCACTTTAAACAGTTTTAGACCCTAAATTCCCAAGAAATTACTCGGTGTAATTTGCATTAATTCGGCTTTTATAACCTCCGAAACTTCCAAAGTCGCTATAAACGCATGAATAGAATCTTTGGTTATGGCTTCATTCGTTCTAGTCAACCCTTTCAATGCTTCATAAGGATTTGGATACGCTTCCCGACGCAAAATAGTTTGAATTGCTTCGGCAACAACGGCCCAGTTTTTCTCTAAATCCTCGTGGAATTTGGGTTCGTTTAATAACAATTTGTTCAATCCTTTCAAGG
This sequence comes from Flavobacterium restrictum, assembly GCF_007097245.1. GTDB lineage: Bacteria > Bacteroidota > Bacteroidia > Flavobacteriales > Flavobacteriaceae > Flavobacterium > Flavobacterium restrictum. The sequence goes on from NZ_VJZT01000003.1 coordinate 229,493, forward strand.
TAGCTTCAAAGGCAATTAGTGTATGCCCAATTGGCACCCCAATATTTCTTAAAACGGTACTATCCGTCAAATCACGTTGCAATCTTGACAAAGGCAATTTAGCCGATAAATGTTCAAAAATAGCATTGGCAATTCCTAAATTCCCTTCCGAATTTTCAAAATCAATGGGGTTTACTTTATGAGGCATAGCCGAGGAACCAATCTCTCCTGCTTTGATTTTTTGTTTGAAATAATCCATGGAAACATAGGTCCAAATATCTCGATCTAAATCGATTATAATTGTATTGATTCTTTTCAACGCATCAAAAAAAGCGGCAAAATGATCGTAATGCTCAATTTGAGTAGTCGGGAAGGAGTGGTGCAAACCCAAATTTTCCTCCACAAAAGTACCTCCAAATTTTTTCCAGTCAATTTGTGGATACGCCACATGGTGCGCATTGTAATTTCCAGTTGCACCACCAAATTTGGCTGCAAAAGGAATATTGAACAACAACCGCATTTGCTCTTCCAATCGCTCTACAAAAACACCAATTTCTTTACCTAAACGAGTTGGTGAAGCAGGTTGTCCGTGCGTTCTTGCTAGCATCGGGATGTCACGCCATTCCACGCTTAAATCCTTTAATTTAGAGGTCAAAGTGATTAATGATGGCATATACACTTTTTCAAAAGCTTCTTTTGTCGAAAGCGGAATAGCCGTATTGTTAATATCTTGAGACGTCAACCCAAAATGAATAAACTCTTTGTAAGTGGATAGTCCTAGTTTTTCAAAAGCTTCTTTAATGAAATATTCAACTGCTTTTACATCATGATTGGTCACTTTTTCGGTTTCTTTAATCCAAAGCGCATCTTGGGTAGAGAAATTTTTATAAATGGCGCGCAAACTATCAAAAAAAGTCGGGTTTACGGCTGCAAGTTGCGGTAATGGCACTTCGCATAAAGCAATAAAATATTCAATTTCAACCAGTACGCGGTATTTTATTAGTGCCTCTTCCGAGAAAAAGGGAGCCAAAGATTGCGTCTTATTTCTATATCTTCCGTCAATTGGGGAGATGGCATTCAATTCGTTTAAAGTAGTCATTGTTGTGTTTTTTGTTCGAAAGGCACAAATATAAGCAGAATTTAGAGATTTAAAATCAGAATTTTAGCAAGCCATTCGCTTTTAATAAAGTGAGCCACGAATTTAACTGATAAAACGGATTTTGTACATATTTAATTCCATTTTTGACATGCTAAACAAATAAATCCATATCATCTGTGGGCAAATTTATCCAGTGCTGTATGTTTTGGGGTTAAAAACGATTTCCATTTTTAAATCAATTTTAATCGTTCGCTCATAATTTGCGTTCCTTCGGAGGCAATTTTAGCAATAATTTCAATTTTTTTGCGACCCATGGCCAGTTGTATTGGTTTTGGATCAATATAAAAAATAGGAATTTCGGGCGCAGTAAAATCAATCAAACTCGCAGCAGGATACACCTGCAACGAAGTGCCAATTACCGCAAAATAGTCTGCCTCCTGTGTCATTTGTACTGCTAAATCCAAGGCAGGAACTTGCTCGCCAAACCACACGATATGCGGACGCAACTGATGTCCCATATCGTCACAATCCCCAAAATTCAAATCCTCCTCCCACTCCAATACATACCCTTCATTTTGAGTACTTCGCACCTTCAACAGCTCGCCATGAAGGTGTAATACACGTGTACTTCCCGCTTTTTCGTGCAGGTTATCCACGTTTTGAGTAATAATTTGCACCTCAAAATCCGCTTCTAATTCGGCTAAAATCCGGTGCGCAGCATTAGGTTGAACCGTCTTCAATTGCTGCCGTCTTTGGTTGTAAAAATCCAATACCATACCTGGATTTTTGTGCCACCCTTCCAGAGTTGCCACATCCATAACGTTGTGACCTTCCCACAATCCGTCGCTATCCCTAAAGGTTTTAATCCCACTTTCGGCACTAATCCCAGCACCCGTCAATACTACAAGTTTCTTTTTCATGCTTTTTTTTGTATTAAAAAATCCAAATTCTCACTCACTGTTCCTTATTTGGGCGTGCCACCAGTATAAAAAGGGGCTATTCACGAGCCGTGCTAGAAGCCCCTTTTTATACTGCTGTCGGGCTCTCCGCAGTACTTCGGTACTTGCTCCTATCCCTCATGCGGGACTAGCCTACACCAAAAATACCGTTTTATAAACATTCTGCGGTTTCTAAAATCTAAAAAAAAATGAACAAATTTAAAAAATCTAAAAAATTGAAATAAGCAAAAAGAAAAATGTAACTGTTTAGCCTGTTTTATTTTCAAAAAATCAATTGCCTCCAGCTTTAGCTGGAGGTATGAGATTTGGGGGTTTTTATTGGCTTTAGCCAAAGAATTGCATTTTTTTTGGCTAAAGCAAATTGATATTATCCCTAAACCCCCAGGCTAAAGCTCAATGCAATTCAGTTTCTGGGTGATGAGCTAATTAGTTATAGAAAAATAGATGCGTGAACTCCTCAAGTATTTTTAACCAAAAATGGAAATACTTTTTAAAGTATTTGCAGTAATCTCCTTTCTTACATGTTCTTAAACGCCTTAAATGGTTCAATAAAAAGTCTTTTCATTTTTAGAATACACTTCAAATAGAATTTACCAGACTCATCTTAAATATCCTTATTTGGTTCAATAAAACAGTCTTTTTACTATTTTTGCCAAAAAAACAATCCAAAAATGGTCAACATCGATTACCTCCATTTTCTCGAAAACATTTTAACCGATAACCGAAAAGAAAAGTTTCTAAAAGTCCTGCAAAACCGAACCAAACATTTTACCATAGCAGTCGAAGATATTTTCCAAATGCACAATACTAGTGCTGTTATGCGGAGTTGTGAGATTTTTGGAATTCAAGAATTAAACGTAATCGAGCAGCGGTATGGCAAAAGTATCGATAAGGAAATTGCCATGGGCGCCCAGAAATGGGTCGATATCAACACCTTTGACAGCATTACTACTTGTATCGACAGCCTTAAAAACAAAGGCTACCAAATCATAGCTACCACACCACACGAAAAGGATTGTTTGCTAGAAGATTTTGATATTACTAAACCTAGTGCCTTGTTTTTTGGGACCGAGCGCGACGGACTATCTCAAGAGATTCTTCAAAAAGCCGATGGTTTTCTTAAAATCCCCATGGTAGGTTTCACGGAGAGTTTGAATATTTCCGTTTCGGCCGCCATAATCATCCAAAACCTAACCAGTCGCTTACGCAATTCCACAATCGATTGGCATTTATCAGAAGACGAAATAGTGGCAAAACGCCTATCTTGGGCCAAGAATTCCATCAAAGACATAAAACGAATTGAAGAGCGGTATTTTTTTGAAAATGCTAAATAACCCTTTAGAATCCTCGCTATCACTGTTCCTTTTTTAAAAATCGGTACAAGAAACGGGATCGTAGTCCAAAAAAAAATCCCTTTTGTCAAAACAGAAGGAAATTTTTTTTGGACAGTTTTTTTACAAGGTAGCCGTTGGAGGTACAACTGGAGGTGTTACCACTTCTGGAGTTCCACTGGGCGTGTCATAAATAACATAATCGTTGTATTTAGCTTCGCTCTCTTCAACCCAAATATCTTTTCCAGTTTCAGAATGTTTGATGATTAAAGCATATAAAGTATTGGCTAAAAGGATACGTTGCTCGGTGCTATTGTCTCGATTATTGGTAGCTTGGGTTTGTAAATCTATCGATATATCAAAGCTGGTTACTGCGGTAGTAAGTGTTGTGATTTTGGTAGCTGTGATACCTTCGGTAGCTAATGTAGTCAGGTATTTAGTGGCGGCTGTTACCATCATTTTACCCATTCTTGCTAAATCTGAATCGAGTTCTCGGCTCACATCGGTATTCCCAAATTCTCGGTATTTGGCACTGTTTTCGCCCAGCGAGTTTTTGGCAGCCAGTAGCATGGTGCGCATGAGTTTTTCGAGATTGTTTCTTTGGGCTTGTTTGGTATCGGTAATGTCACTTTTTAGAGCGGTCATTTGCTCATCGGTAGGGAAAGCCGCAAAGGCATTGAGGGCATTGACAAAGGTGGTTCGCTTGGCTGGGTTAAAACCTCGGTCGGTGAATTGTACAGTGTCTCTATCAATCAACAAAAGGGTGCTGTCAGCTAATTGTTTTAAAAAAGCAAACGAAAAGGCAAAATTGGTTAAAGTAACTTCTTTTTTAGGCATAATGTTTTTGTTTTTAAGGTTATAACTACAATTGTATAATCAAATTTAACAAAAAATAGTTTATGAAAAACTTATTTTGTGCTTTTTTTTGATAAATGGTTAAAAACGATTAATTCTAACTATTTGATTTTTAGCTGTTTATTTTTTTTATTGAATAGTTAATCTTTATTTGTTTTAATTAGTGATAAATTATCATTAATTAAGTCTAAATTCTGTGAATTTAATATCCTTTACGATGAATTTAATACTCCTTACCTTGAATTTACTATTCCTTACGATGAATTCACTATTCCTTATTACTAATTTATAAGTCCTTATAATGAAGATAGTATTCCTTGTTATAAGTGTACTACTCCTTACAATGAATTTAGTATTTCTAACGGTGAATATAGTATTGCTTACAATGAATTGCTATGTTTTACGGGGCATTCGTGTTCAAGAAGACACGCAAAGAATTTAAAATAATTCTAAATCAATCGAAAGAATCAATTACCGCTTAAAAACATCCCGAAATTGGTATAATAATCGTTCTATTAAGCGCAAATCTTCGGTTACAATAGCAGCGGTGCCAGACATTTCTTGTTGAAAAATAATTTGTTTTTTATACGACGTTTGTAGTCCATTAGGCAACGAAATATTGAGCAGTAAATTACCATCTTTGTCAGGAGTTAGTGAAATAGCACTTACAACTCCTTTTACGATTCCAAATTCACGGTCAGGATAATTTGCTAGTCGGATGTTTACGGCTTGCCCCACTTTGATTTTACCAGCGTTTTGTGCAGGCGCTTTTACTTTGCCTATATAATCACTTTGGTTTGTTGGAATTATAGCAAACACATTATCGCCAGCATTTACAGTTTGATTTGCTGACCAGAGTTGCAAAAAACTAATTTTTCCATCAATGGACGAACGCAAAACATAATTTAATTCCCAATCTTTAATTGCTTTTTTGAGCTGATAAAAAGCCTGAATCCTATTACTTTGCAAATTTACATGCTCTTTGTTTTCGTTAATTTGAGTGGTTTTACTGCTTCTGGAAAGTTCATTTAAGGATGATTTCAATTGCGAAATAGTACTTAAAACACTCTTGTAATTCCTTTGAGATTGCAAATAAATCAATTGTTGTTTCTCTATTTCTTGCGTAGCAACAATTCCTTTTTTATACAAGCTTTCATAGCGATCTAAATCACTCTTTTGTAAAATTAACTCATTTTGATTCAAGCTTTTTTGAGATTCTAACAAACTCAATCGCTCTTTGAGTTGTATCCCTTCATAACTTTGAGCAGTACCTTCAACTTGATAGGGTTGTAGTTTAGTATTGAGTTCATCAGCTATACTTTCTTTCTCAAATACGGCATAAAAACTTTCAATATCGCCTAGTTGTGCTGCTTTTAATTGCTCAAATGGAAATTTTGTTTTTTCGATAGTGATGGTATCAACAATACTTTTTAATAAAAACACAGTGCTATAATTGGAAGCATTTTCAATTACTGCCAATGGCGTATTTGTAGTAACAAACGCCCTGTCTTTGACTAAAATCACTTCAATTCTCCCGGACACTTTTGCTGTTAATTTTTCAGGAGGAATAGTAGTGGTAATCACTATTTGGGTGGTAATTAAATCAGGATATTTAACTAACCACGAAACAAAAAAAACAGAGATTACAATTAATAATACCACAACGGATCCCCAACGAATCATCCAATGGGGCACTCGTGTAAGGATTTCTTGTACCTCTTCGCTACGCAATTCTATTTCGTTATTTACTGGCATTTTGTTTTGATTATGGTACAAAATAATTTAACTTTGATTAAAATTTAATTAATCATGGCAACTACAACAATTTCTGAAATCCACTTGTTTAACGCCTTAAAACTAAAACTAGGCGAAAAAGAAGCCGAAGAATTAGTATTATTTGTAAAAACTGCTGTTAAAGAAAATATTGAAAACGAAATTTCAAATATTGCTACCAAAAAAGATTTAGCCGAAACTAAAGTTGATATTATCAAATGGGTTGTTGGTATTTTCTTTGCTCTAGCTATGATGATTATTGGTTTGTATCTAAAACCCTAATTTCCTAATTGCAATTGATTTTTAACCAATTCAAAATAATTTCCTCTTTGTTGAACTAATGCTGAATGTGTTCCTATTTCAACAATTTTACCTTTTTCGAGAACTACAATTTGATCCGCATTCATAACCGTACTCAATCTATGAGCGATAACGACCACGGTTTTGTTTTTAAAGAACAGGTCAAGTTTACGCATAATTTCCTTTTCATTATTAGCATCAAGTGCACTGGTAGCTTCATCAAAAAACAGCATTTCAGGGTTTTTGTACACTGCTCTAGCTATTAACAATCGTTGTTTTTGCCCTGTACTCATTCCTATACCTTCCATTCCTATTTTAGTATTATAACCCAGTGGATAATCTTGAATAAAAGTGGCAATATTCGCCACATCAGCAGCATACACCAACCGTTCTTTATCAATTATATCTACTCCAATAGCTATATTATTAGCAATGGTATCATTAAATAGATATCCCTCTTGCATCACGGTTCCTACGTGGCTTCGCCAAGATTTCTGATTTATATTTTTCAATTCTGTATTTTCTACTAAAATGGCTCCACTATTTGGTTCATAAAACTTGAGCAATAACTTCATCAAAGTGGTTTTACCGCTACCGCTTGTACCCACAATAGCCGTGATTTTGTTGGCAGGAATGATTAAGTTCAGGTTGTCGAGAACTAGTATATCTGAACCAATATATCTAAAACTTACCTCCTTTAATGCAATAGCCGCATTTTTTGGAATAGCATGAGTTTGGGTTGCTTCTTGTTGGGTTTCATCTTCTTTCTCGTGAATTTCGGAGAGTCTAGCGAGCGATATTTTGGCGTCTTGAGCCTCGCGAATAAAATTAATAAGTTGTAAAATTGGGCCGTTCAAGCTACCCACAATACTACTTATAGCGAGCATCATTCCTAGAGTAATTTGCCCGTCAATGACCAGTTTTGCTGATAGAAAAATGATTACTATATTTTTTATTTCATTGATAAAATTAGAACCTATATTTTGAGTTTGCTCTAGCACTAACCCTTTCATAGAGACTTTAAACAATCGAGCTTGTATGTATTCCCAGCCCCAGCGTTTTTGTTTTTCGGCATTATGAAGTTTTATTTCCTGCATCCCATTAATAAGTTCAATAACTTTGCTTTGTTCTTGTGACACCTCGGCAAAACGCTTGTAGTCTAATTTTTCTCGTCGTTTAAGAAACAATATTACCCATAAAAAATAACAGAAACTCCCCGTAAAAAAAACGGCAAAAATAAGTACGTTATAATATGCCAAGACACCTCCCATGATAAACATATTGATCAACGAAAACAATACGTTTAATGAGGAAGTAGTTAATATTCGCTCTATTCTATGGTGGTCGTTAATGCGTTGCATAATATCTCCCGTCATGCGTACATCAAAAAACGAAATAGGCAAATTCATTAATTTGATAAAAAAATCAGAAATCAATGCTATGTTTATTCTAGCCGAAAGATGCAATAAAATCCAACTTCTAATAAGTTCTAATGCCGTTTTACCAAAAAATAAAAATACCTGTGCAAATAATATCAAATAGATAAAATGAATATTCTGATTTTGAATACCCACATCAACGATACTTTGGGTCAAAAACGGGAAAATAAGTTCCAATAAACTTCCAGCTACTAAACCAATAATTAATTGAATTATAAATGATTTGTAAGGAAAAAGATATTGAGACAATAAGGAAAAACCAAATCCATTTTTGTCTTCACTCTCAAATTCTGATTGATAAAATTTTGGAGTAGGTTCTAGTAATAATGCAATACCTTCTTTAGTTTCGTCATTGGCATTGTTTCCAATCCAGAATTTTAAGAATTCTGTTTCGTTATATTCAATTAATCCAATTGCAGGGTCAGAGATATAATAGATGCCTTTTTTTACGCTATAAAGTACCACAAAATGAGCTCCATTCCAGTGCAATATACAAGGTAAAGGAATTTCCTCTATTTGTTTTAATGAAATTTTTATGCCAAGTGTTTTTATTCCAATTTTTTCGGCTGCATCACTCAACAACAATAAGCTACTGCCTTCACGTGTAGTTTCACTATAATCTCTTAATTCTTGCGTATTTATAGTTTTACCGTAATTTTTTGCTATTATTTTTATGCAAGTTGGACCACAGTCTTTTGCTTCGGCTTGTTTATAGTTTGGAAATTTCTTCACAATTATCTGTAAATACTTATTATTTTTAAAACAACATAATTTATTAATCTACCATTTAATAAAATTAAGAAATCAGTTTTAGAATCTTCGTCTTCATCCTCAAAGTAATTATTCATTTTAGATATAAAATCAAAATACTGAATAGGACTTGACAATTCAGTCAAAATTATTTCGTCTATTTCATCCAATTCATAAGTTCTTGGTGCGGAATTAAGTTCGTATATTTCCAAAAAAGAGAATTTTGCGTCGTTAATTATAGCGTCTTTTTTATCAAAACCCTTTATTAATACAATGGTAAAATCTAATTTGTTCATCAACAAATTCTCTAGATTGTTTGTCAAACCTTCTGTAAATAAATCTCGTTTTAATAAAAAATTTTCAGGGATAAAATCATTGGTTTTTATTTCATTACCAAATTTGGTAATCAATTCTGAAATTTTAGTTGTTGTAAGAAATTCAATTTCATTATGATTTCCTTCTGCTTCATTAATTAAAGTTGTGATTTTTGAGTAGCTTTCAGAATAGTATTTCATAATATACACTTCCATTGCTTTGCATACAGATGCATTTCGTTTAAAAACACCTAGTAAATGTAAATAGGTTTTATGGGGGACTTTTTGAAAATCACCAAAACCCTTATAATCATTATCTTCACTGACTTCTTCTAATAAAAAATCAACTTTTTTATTTTTGCTTTTGGTAAATTCATAGAACAATACCTGCTCAAAGAAAATATTAAAATTAAAACCATTTATACTTGACCAAGAATCTATGTTATTATCTACAAAAGCTATACTTGCTTTTGTATATTCTTTAAAAAAATTGATGTCAGTGCCTCCTATAATTCCCATATTGCAAGCGAAATTGCTCAATTTGTTATGATAATTTGCCATTTCTGAAGGCATATATTTTAGATTTGGCGAAATGTCATTCCACATTCTGCCATAATAATCGGTTGTAATTTCTAAATTTTGAGTAACTAGATTAGCGTTTTTAAATTTATCGGTTAAAGATTCCCAAACAAAAACATCGCCATCAACGTGCAAGAAGGGTTCGTCTTGCATCTGAAAAGTTTTAATTTTTGCCATTGCCCAAAGATCTTTATGATACCTATTTAAGTCGTCTAAAACCACGTGAACTTTTGTGTAAGGCAATTGTAATTTTGTAATTAATATGTCATACCCAAAACGATCGGTATAAAGTTCTACCTCTTTATGATGTTTGACCAATTGATGACAACTTAATATCCAGCTCAACCAGTTGTATTTGTAGTTATACCAACCGTAATTGTTGGTAAAATCGGTTTGGTTTCCAGACCAAAAACTTTGTATTATTTTCATTTAAAAACTATCTTCAACAAGTTCGTTAATATAAAAAGGCAAGTTTTTTCGGTCGTACATTTGTGGATATTCATACCCGTTTATAAAAATGGCTGGTGTAAAATTGTAATCATTTTCCTCACACCATTTATGTTGAGAATCAAATATTGCATCAAATTCGGGTGTTGTATTTACAGAAAACAAACCAAGCCATTCTGTTATATTTTTGTTGTCAAACCAGTCTTTCAAAGCCTTTATAAAAACCGTTCCTCCCTCTTGTTTGTATATTTTTATCAAACTTCTAAACAGTTTTTTTCTTTCTTCATTTTCTGCTTCAAGATTTGTTTTTAGTAACACTTGTATTTGGATGTTGTTGTGATATTTTTCTAAAATATTTTCTATTACTTCGTGTGCCTCTTTGCAATGACCACAAAAAGGACTAGAAATAATCGTGATTATAGTATTGCTCTCCTTGTTGCCAAGAATAATTGGGCTTTGTGGCAATTGAGCTTTGTCTTTTGCCAATAATGAATTTTTGAATATCGTGTAATTTCGTTCAAAACGAAGTGATTTTAGTTGGTATTCTTTTAGTTCTTTTTGGCTGGTAAGTAATTTTTTCAAAGCAGACCAAGCAAACATAACCGAGAGAAAAACAAACCCAAAAACGATTAATTCCTTTAACGATAAGGTAAAAGTTGTGTTCTGAAAAACAAATAAATAACCCAGTTCCAACAGAATAATACTAATGATGACCAAGCAGATAGGACACCATTTTTTCTCCACAAACTTTTGATAATAGATGGATAAAAACAAAACAGGAATAGCTGATAAAAGCAAGATTTGCTGTATGGCAAAATAAGTGGCTGTGTTGCCAGAAAGCAAGAAGATTAATAGACCCAAGAATTGAGAAGCAAAAAACACCATACTCAAATCGCTGAAATTGACGATTTCGAAAATTTTCCATTTGTTGGATCCTACCACAGTAGTACAACTGGTGGAAGTTGTCATATTGCAAAAACTGTTGAGTAATTCACTTTTTGTACCAAACAAATCTTTGAGAGCTGCTATAGAAAACAAAACACCAATGATGGGAAAAACAAAAAAGAAGTTAGTTGTTAAAGCGGCCTCAAATTGAGAAAGCACCAACACAAACAATACTAAAGCGAAAATTTGCAAAGCTAAAGACCAATAGCTTTTTTGGGGCTTTAAGACTTCTTCCGTTTCTTGTTTTTCTACCAGTAGCACAATGCCTTTCCATTGTGATTCTAATTCTGATTTAGATATTGCTAATGGTTTTTTATCATTAGTACAAAAATAAGTATTGCCTTTTCTCTCAACGAAATTGAGTTCGGGTTTGTGATCTTCTTCGCTCAAAAGAGCAATAAACTGATTGGGCAAAAATTCAATTTCAGAGCTATCTAAACGCATTGCTCCATTATCTACATTGAAAAAACTCAAGGTATCTGCAATAGCCAACAAAGAAGGATAGTCTGGGTGGGATTGAATTTGAAACTCAAATTCTTTTTTGTCAATAGTGATGTTTTCCTTTTCCAAATATTGGAAAAGGTAGTTGAAATTATTGGTCATAAAATTGTGATTTTTATTTAAGATTTTTAGGTAAATCTCGGGAATTACTTATCAAATATTTCAGCAATCATATTTTTAATTGCTGCCTCGTTTTCTTCACCACTACCTGTCCATCTACCGATGATGATTCCTTCCTTACTAATTAGAATTTTTACAGGAATTGCGGTTACAACATAGGTGTCTTCAATAGTGTTTTTATTTTCTTTTATTGATATTTGTTTCCAGATTTCAATTTTTTCTTTCTCTATGGCTTTTTTCCAAGATTGAAGATTTTCGTCTTTGGATATACTAATAAATTCCAATCCCTTATTTTTGTATTTTGTATATATTTCTTTCAGAAACGGAAAATCCTCTCTACAAGGACCGCACCAACTGGCCCAAAAATCAATTAAAACATATTGATTTTTATAGAATGAACTTAATCTAACTGTGTTACGATTTATGTCTTTTAAAGCAAAATCTGGGGCTAAACTGCCTATTCTACTGTTTTTAAAATCAAACAGTCTTTCAGCTAATTGCTTTCCGTTATAAGATTTTTTTACTTCAGGGGCTAACTTATTGTATAAATTTTTAATTGTATCATATGGCATTTGTTCATCTTCTTCTCTTAATATTTGATATAATAAGTCAGGTGCTATAAATGAAGTTGAATTTTTTTTTATGAATTCAAGATTCAATTGCATGCTTTTTTTTCTATTTTGATCCGCCAATTGATCCCACAGTTGATTAATGGAATCTAAGCTCTTTTGAAATTGAATTTTTAAAGAATTATCACTTGTTTCGCTTATTTTAACGGAATAAAATCTACTAGATTCTCGGATAGAATCCATTTTTTTGTGAATTTTTTCCGTTTCCGTTGTATTTTGTAATGCGTAAAATTCATCGTTCGCCTTAGAACCATTTATCACTATAGAATTCAAATCATCAAAATCGAGTTTTATATCCATTGTGCCTGGCTCTAAATAAAATATCTTTGAATTTACTTTTGTCATATAAAATTTAGGGTCAGTACAAATAATTGCTTTAGTAGGGAAATCAATTTCTCCTTTAAATACAAATTTATTGTTATAAATCTGTGTAGATTTGGTAATGCTTTTGCCATTGACCTTATATGTCAAATAAATATTTTTTGAGTTAGCGTTTTTGGAGCAGACACCATTTAACACAAAGTTGTGCTGTGCTACTGCAATAATTGAAAAAACAAAAAAGAGAATTGAAAGTTTTAATTTCATGTATATTAATTTTAAAATTTTAATAAAAAAACAAGAAATCTTAATTCAATAAGATTTCTTGTTTTTAAGCCTAATTTATTGAATAATAAGCACTAAGATCCACATGAATTGCCTTGACCACTTTTACCACCACTGCAAATATTACAACTAGAATCACAATCATATGCACTAGAACATGCGCCACATTTAGTACCACAACCTCCAGAAATCATTCTCATCTCATCTCTTTTAAGACCGTTTTTAACATCTTTTAAACTGATTTTTTTCATCTTTTATGTTTTTTTAGATGATTAATAAATATTTTTTTCACTTCATTAAAATTTCGAAACAATCATAAATTCAATCCACCACGTGCACTTGGTTTTTTTTATAAAACGAACGTAAGAATATTTAAGTCAAAACTAGTTAAGAATCCCCATAATCCTTATGCGTTTTTATGCGAATTAAGCGCATAAATATAAAAGTAAAAATAAATGAAAAATCACTAATTTCCGGTATTGTAAATGTTGTTGAGATGTACTACTATTGTAAGAAAAAAAAACAAATGATTAAATCAAAATTAATTTCCGTACGAACTCAAAAAGGATTTTCGCAAGAAAAAGTAGCTGATTTAATAGGTATGGGGCAATCCAGTTACTGTAGGCGAGAGAAAGGACTTGTCTCCATTATGGACCACGAGTGGACAAAGATTGCCAAAGCATTAGGCGTAGACAAAGAGTCTATTTATGAGCAGGAAAGCAATCAATCCCACAATGTCATTCTAGAAAACATGCAAAAATATGTTGCAAGACTAGAGCAAGAAAACCAATCCTTAAAAAAAGAAAGTGAAATTGCTTAATGGTTTTAGCATTTATTGTAAGGTATACCTATAAAGCCATAACGCTACTACAAGCCACCAACGGATATCAGTAACAATCATCATAAGATGACGTGTTTTAAAAATTAGACAAAATGGAGTAATAGATTGATTTTGAACTATTATTGACACTATTGCTTCTTGTGACTTTACGGCATTAAAACTTTCGACTTACTTACTTAAGTTCCTAAAAAAATTCCCCAACTGTTTTCACAATTGAGGATATTTTAAGTAGTATTACAATTCAAAAATTAGTCATTTACCAGCACCCATTGTCCTGTTGCTAATAAACTTTCGGCTTTTTTAAATTTCATGCTTTCCGTTTTTCCTGTAGCTACTTGCTTTATAGTAACCGTGTCGTTGCGGTTAATTTTTGGCATGTCTCTCACGATAGTTTCGGTTACTTGGCGTTGTTGGGTTTCGCCAGCTTCCCTGTTCGCACTTTGGCTATTAGGAATTTCGTCTTTGTTTAACTGATACTCCTCGTCATAACGAACTTCTTTTGCTTCTTGAATGTGTTGGTTTTCTTGAGCAGGTAAATCGCCTTTGAACAAGAACGAAATCACTTCTTTATTGACATTGTCCAGCATAGAACGGAACAGGTTAAAGGCCTCTAATTTATAAATGAGCAACGGATCTTTTTGCTCATGAACTGCTAGTTGAACAGATTGTTTCAACTCGTCCATTTTGCGTAAATGCTTTTTCCAAGCTTCATCCACAATAGACAAAGTGATATTTTTCTCGAAATCGGCTACTAGTTGTGCCCCTTCGGTTTCGTAGGCTTTCTTTAAATCCGTAACCACACTCAATGATTTTATCCCATCGGTAAACGGAACAACAATACGTTCGAATTGGTTGCCTTTGTCTTCGTAAACGTTTTTGATGATAGGAAAAGCTTCTCTAGCGCTTCTCTCGGTTTTTTGGGTATAAAATTCTAATGTGGCTTTGTAAATTTTACCAGTTAATTCCATTTCGGTCAGTTTGCTAAACTCACTTTCGGTAACAGGCGATATGATCGAGAAATACCGAATCAAATCAAATTCGAAATTCTTGAAATCGTTGGTCACTTTATTTTGATCTACAATCAATTCGCAAGTGTCATAAAGCATGTTGGCAATGTCTAATTTCAAACGTTCGCCAAACAACGCGTGACGGCGGCGTTTGTACACCACTTCCCGTTGGGCATTCATCACGTCATCATACTCTAATAAACGTTTACGAACACCAAAATTGTTTTCCTCTACTTTTTTCTGTGCGCGCTCAATAGACTTGGTCATCATAGAATGCTGAATCACTTCGCCTTCCTGTAATCCCATTCTGTCCATTACTTTGGCCACTCGCTCGGAGCCAAACAAACGCATCAAATTGTCTTCAAGTGAAACATAGAATTGGGAACTTCCTGGATCTCCTTGACGACCTGCACGACCACGCAACTGTCTATCCACACGGCGCGAATCATGACGCTCTGTTCCTACAATGGCAAGTCCTCCAGCGGCTTTGACCTCTGGCGATAACTTGATATCGGTACCACGACCCGCCATATTGGTAGCGATAGTAACAACTCCTGATTTTCCTGCTTCTTCTACGATTTGAGCTTCTTGTTTGTGCATTTTGGCATTCAAAACATTGTGCGCTACACCACGCATTTTGAGCATTCGGCTTAATAATTCCGAAATTTCTACGGATGTTGTTCCAATAAGTACCGGCCTTCCAGCTTTAGACAATTCGGTTACATCTTCGATTACGGCATTGAATTTTTCACGAGTAGTTTTATAAATAAAATCCTCTTTGTCAATACGCGCCATTCCTCTGTTGGTTGGAATTTCGACTACGTCTAGTTTGTATATTTGCCATAACTCACCGGCTTCGGTAACGGCAGTTCCAGTCATACCGCCCAATTTGCTGTACATTCTGAAATAATTTTGCAAGGTTACCGTAGCAAATGTTTGTGTGGCGGCTTCGATTTTTACGTTTTCTTTGGCTTCAATAGCTTGATGCAATCCATCCGAATAACGGCGACCATCCATGATACGCCCCGTTTGCTCATCGACAATCATGATTTTGTTGTCCATGATTACGTATTCTACATCTTTTTCAAAAAGAGAATAGGCTTTCAACAGTTGCGTTAAAGTATGAATACGCTCGCTTTTGATTCCAAAATCTTGAAACAAACGCTCTTTCTCTTCGGCTTCGGTGTCTTTGTCTAGTTTTTTCTTTTCGATAGCGGCAATTTCAGTTCCAATGTCTGGAAGCACAAAAAAGTCAGCATCGGTATCTCCAGAAAGGAATTTGATTCCGTTATCAGTCAATTCGACTTGATTGTTTTTTTCTTCAATCACAAAATACAAGGCCTCGTCAATCTTATGCATCTCGCGATTGTTGTCTTGCATGTAGGTATTTTCGGTTTTTTGAAGCAATTGTTTGATGCCTTCTTCACTCAAAAACTTAATCAATGCTTTGTTTCTAGGCAAACTTCTATACGCTCTCAATAATAAAATCCCCCCTTCTTTGGTATTTCCTTCTTTAATTAATTTTTTGGCTTCTGATAAAAATCCATTCGCCAATTGGCGTTGTAAATTAACCAGATTTTCTATTTTTGGTTTCAACTCATTAAACTCATGACGATCTCCTTGTGGTACAGGCCCTGAAATAATAAGTGGTGTACGTGCATCATCAATCAACACCGAATCGACTTCATCGACAATAGCATAATTGTGTTTGCGTTGCACCAAATCCGCTGGCGAATGCGCCATATTATCTCTCAAATAATCAAAACCAAACTCGTTATTGGTACCATAAGTGATGTCAGCATCGTAAGCGTTTTTGCGCCCTTCGGAGTTGGGTTGGTGGTTGTCAATACAATCCACAGTCAAACCGTGAAATTCAAATAAAGGTGCTTTCCAGGTACTATCCCGTTTAGCCAAATAGTCATTTACAGTTACTAAATGCACGCCGTTTCCAGTCAAAGCATTCAAGTACAACGGCAAAGTAGCCACGAGTGTTTTTCCTTCACCAGTTTGCATTTCGGCAATTTTACCTTCGTGCAAGACCATACCACCTATTAATTGTACGTCATAATGAATCATGTCCCAAGTAATTTCTTTACCTGCGGCATTCCAAGTATTGGCCCAATTGGCCGTATCGTTTACGAGTGTAATGTAACTTTTTGTAGCCGAAAGTTCTCTATCCTTGGCTGTTGCTGTAACGGATATTGTTGTATTTTCTTTGAAACGTCTAGCGGTTTCTTTGACTACCGAAAAGGCTTCGGGAAGAATTTCTAGCAGTGTTTTTTCGGAGATTTCGTAGGCTTCTTTTTCTAGCGCATCAATAGCAATGTAAATGTCTTCGCGCTTGTCAATGTCTTCAATGGTTTCAACCTCGGCTTGCAGTCCTGCGATTTTGGCATCTTTTTCGGCACGAGCTTGTTTTATTTTTTCTTTAAAAAAAACGGTTCTGGCTCTCAACTCATCATGCGACAAGGCTTGTAGCGTTTTTTCAAAAGTTTTTATTTTGTTTAAATAGGGTTGTAACGCTTTGACATCTTTTTGTGATTTATCACCTACAAAGACTTTTAATATGCTGTTTATGAAACTCATGATATAGTTGTATTTCTATTTTTATAACTGTGTAAATTTAACCAAAAAAAAAGCCTCTTTTGAGACTTTTTCTTGGGTTATTTTTTAATATTCATCCTCATTCCAAAGATAATCTTCATCGGTAGGATAATCAGGCCAAATTTCTTCCATTGATTCGTATATCTCGCCTTCATCTTCAATAGATTGTAGGTTTTCCACCACTTCTAATGGAGCTCCTGCTCTAATAGCGTAGTCGATAAGTTCGTCTTTGTTAGCAGGCCACGGTGCATCACTTAAATAGGATGCTAATTCTAATGTCCAATACATCTGTTGTCGATTTAGTTTTGTGCAAAAATAAATTTTTTACTGAAAAAGACAAGTAAAAAATGATTTATTTTATGTTAAAGTTAAGAACGTATTTTTGATTGCTGATTTTTGATTTCGGATTAACGATTTTTGATTTAAAAAATGATGTTTTACAGGTTTAAATTGTGTGATTATTTTACTAAATATAATTTTTGATCTTTCATAAATCTGAAATCAAAAATCGTTAATCTTCAATCTGAAATCTTACTTCCTTGGAATCCATTTTACCTCCTCGGCTTTGAGGTCAAAAGACAACTTTCGTGCCAATACAAAAAGGTAGTCAGAAAGTCGGTTTAAGTACTTGATTGTAATCTCGGCAACGGGTTCGTTATGACTTAAATGGACTGCTAGTCGCTCGGCACGGCGGCAAACGCAGCGTGCTATATGACAATATGACACGGTTTGATGACCGCCTGGTAGTACAAAATGAGTCATTGGCGGAAGCGATTCTTCCATATTGTCGATTTCGGTTTCTAATAAGGTAATATCGGTTTCAAGAATTCCGAGATTTTTAAGCCGAAGTTCCCCATTTTTTAGTACTTCTTTTTCGGGTGGAGTTGCCAATATGGCGCCTACGGTAAACAAGCGATCTTGAATTTCGATCAGTATTTCTTTGTAATGGGAATTCATTTCTTGATCCCGAATGAGTCCTATATACGAATTAAGTTCATCAACAGTGCCGTAACTTTCTATGCGGGCATGATCTTTTGGCACACGTGTTCCACCAAAAAGTGCTGTGGTGCCATTATCACCAGTTTTGGTATATACTTTCATTTTTAGATTTTAGAGTTCTGATTTTAGAGTTTTGATTTTAGATTCAATCTGAAATCTAAAATCTGCAATCTAAACTATTTTGTGATGTCGCTTTCTATCAATCCATCACGCAAACGGATGATTCTATGGGCATATTCGGCAATTTCTTCTTCGTGGGTTACTAGGATTACGGTGTTGCCTTGGGCATGGATATCGCCAAAAAGTTTCATGATTTCGAGAGACGTTTTGCTGTCCAGATTTCCAGTGGGCTCATCGGCAAGGATAATCGAGGGTTTGTTGACCAAGGCTCTGGCAATAGCAACTCGCTGGCGTTGTCCTCCCGAAAGCTGGTTGGGTTGGTGATCCATTCGATCAGCAAGGTTGACTTGTTTAAGTACTTCGGTGGCACGAATGTTTCGTTCGGATTTAGAAAATCCTGCATAAATCATAGGCAAAGCAACATTATCTAACGCCGTTGTTCGAGGCAAAAGGTTGAAGGTTTGAAAAACAAATCCAATTTCTTTGTTCCTAATTTCGGCCAATTCATCATCTTTCATGTGACTTACATTTTTTCCATTGAGGATATAAGTTCCTGATGTTGGCGTGTCCAAACAACCTAATAAATTCATTAATGTTGATTTTCCTGAACCAGAGGGGCCCATTAAGGCTACGTATTCTCCTTTATTTATCTCTAAATCAATGCCTTTTAGAACATATACAATTTCGTTACCGAGCACAAAATCTCGTTTGATATTGGTAATTTTTATAAGTGGGTTTGCCATTAGAACAGGTACTTGATGAGTTGTTTTTTAGATTTTAAAAGTACAAAAGACTTTTGAATTAACCATAAGTAGTTTAAAATAGATTTTTGTTACAAGGAGATGTTTTCAAAATAGGGTTTAGTAGCAATTGGGTTGTTGTTTTGGAATAAAGAACGAGTAGATACAACTATATGTAAACAGTATTGGTATAAAAGGCAATGCGGTACGAAATGACTGTTTTATTGCACAATTAATGGGATTAGTTTCATAATTTTTGGTTTAAAATTTAATAGGTATAGTCTTGAATTACATTTACTTAATAATATTTAAAACCAGAAAATTATGAAAAGTTCAAAATTATTTTTAGGAATAGCGGTAGTCGCTTTAGGATTTGTGTCTTGTAAGGATGAGAAAGAAATCAAAGCTCAAAAAGCAGTCGATACCTACGTGATGTATGTAGATTCATTAGGAAATACGGCCACATTAGACAATAACGGCAACTGGCAAGCGATTGATGCCGAATATGAAATGCGAAGCGTTGTTGCTGACTCTGCCATTGCCAATTTAAAAGATAAAATTGCTGCTCAAGAGCGTATTGATGCTAGTAGAGCAAAATATGCCGCATTAAAAGCAAAAGTAGAAGCCGAAATGGCAGCCAAAAAAGTAGTTGTTGTTGCTGCCGTTGGACCAAAACAAAAATTGAGAAATACACTTTTTGGCGAAGGTAAAGTGGGTGATGACATGAACTTTAGCTGGGTAAATAAAGATAATATTTTGAGAGTATATGATGCTTTTTTTCAATCGTATAAGGACAACAAACATAATTTTTCGAGAGAAGATTATGACGAAGTAAAGGTCATGTACGAAGGATTGGATAGCCGAAAAAATACTGTTGAAAATGAAGGACTAACTTCCGAAGATAATGCTAAAATTGCTTCTATAAAATTCAAATTTGCGCCCATGTTTAAAATCAATAGAATAGGAGCCAAATCATCTGAAATGGAAAAAGCGAAACAATAATTAATTACTAATTCAAGGAGAGATGACAGTCAGCAATGGCTGTCATTTTTTTTTACACTCGAATGATAAAATGTTCCTTGGGTTGTTCGCGTCTAAAGAAAATCAATCCCCACTGAAAAGTGTCAATGGTTACGGTTACTTTGGGATGTTTTTTAATCATTTCCCATGCGGCTTCCATTTCAGGCGACCAATGAATATCATCAAAAATCCAAACAGCATCATTGGAAATCGTAGACAATAACAGTTCAAAATAATCCAAAGTGGCTTTTTTGGAATGGTTGCCATCAAAATAAATTAGTTGGTAGTTGATCGTTGATGGTTGATCGTTTTTAAAATAACTATTAAATTCGGTTACAACCAAATTGACATTTTTGATATTGAATTTTTGTAATTGCAATTGACATTGATTTGCTGTATTTGGACAACCTTCTAACGTAGTAATTTCAGCTTTTGGATTTCCCAAAGCCAACGCAACAGTTGCCAATCCTAACGAAGTCCCAATTTCTAAAATAGTTTCTGGCTGAAAATAATTGACAATTATAAACAATAATTCCGCACGTTTTGGGCTAATTCCTGCAGTTTGGGCAATCTTGCTAATTTGCCTAGTATTCGATTTAAAAACTCTGGAACCTGCACCAAAATCGGTTACTTCAATCGTATTTTTGTTTACTAAAAGAGAATTTCGATACTCTTTTAAAAAATTATATTGCTTCGCCCGTTCGCTTCCGCTCGAGTTGGGTTTTGATTTGGTATCATAAAAACATTTGGTTATCAAATTGAAAACAAATGGCGAATGCACGGCGTGTTCGTTTTTGGAATACCAAAGGAATTGGAGATAGGATTTGATTTGGAATAACATAGAAATTATTAGAATAAATAAGTGAAGATACAAAGATAAAAGAGGAATGTTGTTTTTTAATAAATTGAATGTTTTTTTATAATCAATTGCCTCCAGCTTTAGCTGGTGTAATAAAATTAGTATTGTTTGAAATGGCTTTAGCCAAAAGAATATCATTTTTGGTTAAAGCCAATTTCATATTTAATCTTTAATTCCTCCAGCTAAAGCTGGAGGCAATTGAAAAACATTAAACACACACACTATTCACTTTAAACACTATATTTGCACTCTTGGTATTTTTGCTAATAAAAATGCCTATTTTATACAATGCTACACGAAGAAATAGAAAATAAAACTGCTATAAGTTCCCAAGAAATCGATAGATGTATTGCTGTTTTGGCACAATTAAATACCAATACCGACCAAATATTTGAGATTCCAGCAGCACAACGGATTGCTTTAATCAAAGCTGCGGGACAATTCTCGCGTCCTGATAGGGCCGAATTTGCAAAACGAAAAAAAGACGGAAAAGCGGTAGCCAAACGCAAACAAGAAAAGAAAGACAGAACGGCACGCAAAGAAACCGGAATTCGTTCGGCTCGGGAAGCGAGTGTTTTCGTTGCACCCAAGTTATTAGCATGGAATGATCTTGCCAATAAAGAACAATTGGAACTGGAAACACCTAGTAACTGTTATGTATGCAAAACGGAATTTACGAGAATGCATCATTTTTACGATACGATGTGTTCCGATTGTGGCGATTTTAATTATGCCAAACGATTTCAAACGGCCGATGTCAATGGACAAATTGCCGTCATTACCGGTTCGCGTTTGAAAATTGGGTATCATATTACTTTGATGTTATTAAGGGGTGGAGCGACTGTTATTGCTACAACTCGTTTTCCTGTGGATTCGGCTTTGCGTTTTTCTAAAGAAAGTGATTTTATGGAGTGGGGACATCGTTTGAAAATTCACGGATTGGATTTACGACACATTCCAAGTGTGGAGATTTTCTGCAATTTCATCGAACAAAAATACGGTCGATTGGATATTCTAATCAATAATGCAGCTCAAACTGTGAGACGACCTGCGGGTTTTTATACCCATTTGATGGAAAATGAAGAACTACCAATTGGTTCTTTACCCAAACAAGCGCAGGAATTATTATTGGATCATACCAATTGTTTGGAGGAGTTGAAAGTATTAACGACCGGTTTTTCATCCAACGAAAATATGCCCGTCACTTGGCACGGTCCTGAACCTGGGATTGGTTTGCGGGCTTCCGCCAAATTATCTCAAATTCCGTACTCGTTTGATAATGCCTTGGTCGCACAAGAAGTTTTTCCAGAAGGGGAACTCGATGCTGATTTGCAACAAGTCGATTTGAGAAAAGTAAACAGCTGGCGATTGAAATTAGGTCAGATAGAAACTACGGAAATGATTGAGGTGCAATTGGTCAATTCAGTAGCGCCTTTTGTATTGTGCAACCGCCTTTCGGAAGTGATGAAAAAAGACAATACGGGCAAGAAACACATCATCAATGTCTCGGCAATGGAAGGGAAATTTTACCGCGATTTCAAGGAAGATCGTCATCCGCATACCAATATGGCGAAAGCGGCGCTGAATATGTTAACGCATACTGCCGCTGGAACTTTGGCAAAGGACGGTATTTTTATGAACGCTGTGGATACAGGTTGGGTAACCGACGAAGATCCTGTAGAATTAGCTAAAAGAAAACAGGAAGAACACGATTTTCAACCCCCATTAGATATTGTTGATGGAGCTGCGAGAGTTATGGATCCTTTGTTTGATGGAATCAATTCGGGAAAACATTGGTGCGGTAAGTTTCTTAAGGATTACAATCCAATTGCTTGGTAATGCGTTCTTTTTTTAAACTAAAAACCACAACCAAATTAGATTTGTTGTGGTTTTTAGTTGCTTTTTTTTAGATAAAGCGATCAATTAAAGATTTAATTTATCGAAATCAATTTCACTTCAAAAATCAACACCGAACCTCCTGGAATTGTATTGTAATCATAATTCCCATATCCCAAATGGGCAGGTACCAAAAGGATTCCGCTACCACCAGTTTTAAAATGCTGAATTCCCTCGGTCCATCCTTTTATAACTTGGTTTAATCCAAATGCAATTCCAGCAGCACTACTTTGGTCAAAAACACTTCCGTTCGTAAAATAACCTTTATATGCAACTGTCACATTTGACGTGGCGGTAGGTTGTGCGCCTGTTCCGGGCTCATTAATAACATAGTACAAACCCGTATCGCTTTTTTGAGCTGTTAATTTATTTTTGGCAATATAATCGATGATTTCTTTGTCGTTTTTGGCAACATAATCAATGGTAACTCCGTCTGATGTTTTGTCTTTGGAACAAGAAATAAAAAGTGTCAGAACAAGTAAGGAAGCGAATAAGTGTTTCATAAGAATCTGTTTTTTTTTGATGGGCAAATATAAAAAAATTGATGGAGTATTGGGACTCCGTTTTATAAACCTAAAAACCATAACAGAAATCTAATCCTATTATGGTTTTTACGGGAATAATTTTTAAAACCAGTAGCTACTGTTATCCTTCTATTTTGGCAGAAAGTTCAAACCAGCGTTCTTCTTTATCTTCGATTTTGTTATTGATGTTTTCGAGTTCTTTGGCTTTGGCCAAAACATCATTTTCGGCTACTTTTCCGTCCGAGAAAAGCTGTTCGATAGCTATTTTTTGAACCTCCAAATCCTTGATTTCGCGCTCTATTTTTTGGAATTCTTTTTGCTCGTTGAAGGTTAGATTTCCTGCGGGATTGTTTTGCTTCCAATCCTTTTTGTCGGCTTTGTTTTCTTCTTTTTGAGCCACATCGGCACTGTCTTCATAGGCTCTAAAATCCGAGTAATTCCCTGGAAAATCTTCCACAACTCCATCGCCTCTAAAAATGAATAAGTGATCCACAATTTTATCCATAAAATAACGGTCATGCGATACCACAAGCAAGCATCCCGGATAATCCAAAAGGAAGCTTTCTAGTACATTGAGTGTTACAATATCTAAATCATTAGTAGGCTCATCAAGAATCAAAAAGTTAGGATTCTGAATCAAAACCGTACACAAATACAAGCGTTTCAATTCGCCACCGCTCAATCGATCCACAAAATCGTATTGTTTTTTGGCGTCAAAAAGAAAACGTTCCAGTAATTGGGAAGCCGAAATCAATTTTCCTTTCATCAACGGGATGAATTCCCCGTATTCCTTAATCACATCAATAACACGTTGTCCCGGCTTGGGGTTGATGCCACTTTGGGTATAATAGCCCACCTTTATGGTTTCGCCAATGACTACTTTGCCCGAATCTAGAGGCAATGTTCCTGTCAAAAGGTTCAAGAAAGTTGATTTTCCAGTTCCGTTTTTGCCAATGATTCCAATGCGTTCGCCTCGTTGAAAATCGAAACTGAAATTATCCATGATAACATGATCCTTGAATTTTTTGGAAATTTTGTGAAGCTCAATAATCTTGCTTCCCATGCGTTCCATGTTGATTTCAAGTTCTACTTTATTTTCACGACGGCGACTTTGTGCTTTTTCCTTGATGTCATAAAAATCGTCCTGACGCGACTTTGATTTGGTCGTTCTGGCTTTGGGTTGGCGGCGCATCCATTCGAGTTCTTTCACAAATAAGTTTTGTGCTTTATCAACACTCGAATTTTCGGAGGCAATGCGCTCTTCTTTTTTCTCTAAATAATAGGAGTAATTTCCTTTGTATTGGTATAATTTTCCGTTGTCCAATTCGATGATTTCATTGCACACTCGTTCTAGAAAGAAACGATCGTGCGTCACCATAAACAAGGTAATATTTTCTTTGGTAAAATAACTTTCTAGCCACTCAATCATCTCTAAATCTAGGTGATTCGTGGGCTCGTCTAGGATTAATAAATCAGGGCGATTAATGAGAATAATAGCCAATGACAATCTTTTTTTCTGTCCACCCGAAAGATTTTTGACCTTTAGTTTAAAATCCTCAAGCTTTAATTTGAATAAAATTTGCTTGTATTGGGTTTCAAAATCCCACGCATTATACTGATCCATTCCGTCAAATGCTTTTTGATACGCATCTTCATCTTCGGGATTTTCTAGGGCTTTTTCATAGGCTTCAATTACTTTTAAGGTTTCGTTATCGGAGGCAAAAATGCTTTCTTCAATCGTTAACTCGTCTTGTAAATTATTATTTTGCGAGAGGAATGCCATTTTAATTCCTTTTCGGAGTACGACTTGTCCAGTATCGGGTTCGTCTAGACCATTGATAATGCTCATAATGGTTGTTTTTCCAGAACCATTTTTGGCTATAAAGGCAATTTTTTGGTCTTTGTTGATTCCAAAAGAGATTTCTTTAAAAAGAGTGCGTTCCCCAAATGATTTTGAGATATTTTCTACAGATAAGTAATTCACAAGGCTATTTTTTTTGCAAAAGTAAGCTATTATATCAATTTTAAAATTGTTTATTTGCTATGCAACCTAATTTGTATCTAAATATTTCAAGTAATCACTCAAATCTAATTGGTGTATTTCTTGTTTCACTGTAAGGAATGGTTTTTTTTCAAACCTTTCATTGGTGCAGTAAAAATGCAATCCATCAAAACTGGCAATACCTTCCACTTGATGAAAAGGTAGTGAAAGTGTTATTTTTTGCAACTTTCCAGTCGAAAACTCCATCGCCTTGTAATGGTGTAAAACAAAAACAAAAGGCTGCAATAGGCTAGAATACCCGCAAAGTACAATCCCTTTGTTTGAGGGTAACACTGTTGCGCCGGTTACTAATCCATCAATAGTAAGGGTTTCTTTGTTGGTAGCTTTATAATTCCCTGGTTTTTTTGGCAATGTATAAACTGCCGTTTGATGGAGCTTCCATTGTTTGGTAAACAAGTAAATACTGTCTTGTAAAACTACAAATGCTTCACAATCAAAGTTAGTCGTGTTTTCTTTTTGAGGATTAAAATCAATTTGGTTGTCGTACGCAAACCCAATCGTGTCAATAACAGGCTTGTTCGCCAAAAATGAGTTTTTCTCGATTCTCAAAATATGTAAGTCTCTCCGATTCCCTTTATAATTGTTCCCAAAATCACCTATGTACATATAGGTACTGTCTTGGGTGATTTCCTCCCAATCAGTATTCCTAACTTTGGGCAGCGCAATTTTCCGCCTAATCAAACCTTGCTCATCAAGTCCATATATAGTAGTATCGTGATCATCATTATGCGTCCATAATAAATGATCAAAAGCAATCAACCCCGAAGTTTCTACAAGCGAATCGCTCAAAACCTTCGTGTAAACGGGTTTTATTCTCAAAGTAGGGGAGACGTCATCCTTTTTTAAAGCAACTTTTGAATCTAAATCTCTTGATTGCGTACCAGGCTTGCCTAATGTTTGAGCAAATAGGCTATAATTGAACACAATCAAAAGCAAAAAAGTGAATTTCATCTATCAAGTTTACTTCAAAAGTAACCTATTTCCCCACCATTGCGCTTGTAAACCCATAATAAAAGGATTTTCAACCCAATTAAGTTATTCTTTATGGCGTGCCCCCGTGAGCGGTCGGGGCTATTTAGGATTGGAGTTAGTTGCCCCAACCGCTCCCGGTGTCGGGTGCTACGCGCTACTTCGGTAGCTAGCTTCGCCCCCTCACGCGTAGTTTTCACCAAGAAAAGCCAAGAAAACACAAGGAATATATGTTCAAAATCAGGAAAAGGGTAAAAATTGCTAGAATTGGCATTAAGGTGTTGTTTGCAACGCTCGGGTTTAGAGGTTATTAAAAGAAAGGTAAAAAATACTTTAAAAAAGGCATTGATTAACGGAAAAGACTTGCTACTTTTGCACCCGCAACAGCGATAAGGGTTCATATAAATACTGATAAGCGAAAGAGAAGGGTTAGGAAATTTTTTCCGAATTAATTTCAAAAAAGCTTGTGAGATTTAAAAGAGTTATTTACCTTTGCACCCCGCAAAAGCGTAGAAGTTAATTGATAGATTGGGAGGATAAGAGGAGTGAAACGGGGATAAAATTTTTCCAAAAAAAACTTCAAAAAATTCTTGCCAGTTAAAAAATAATAACTACTTTTGCACCCGCTTGTAGAAACAACGAAAAGCGAAAAAAAATAGAAGAATACGTTCCTAGACATATTGAATTGACAGCCGTTTTAAGAGAGATCTTAAAACAAAAATAAAGAGAGTAAGAGAATCGGAAGATTTAAAAAACCACTAGAATTTGAGTCGCATAAACAAAGAGACGTAAGTCTTATATAATATACGATGAAGAGTTTGATCCTGGCTCAGGATGAACGCTAGCGGCAGGCTTAACACATGCAAGTCGAGGGGTATAGTAGCAATACTAGAGACCGGCGCACGGGTGCGTAACGCGTATGGAATCTACCTTTTACAGAGGGATAGCCCAGAGAAATTTGGATTAATACCTCATAGTATAGCTGAATCGCATGATTCTACTATTAAAGTCACAACGGTAAAAGATGAGCATGCGTCCCATTAGCTAGTTGGTAAGGTAACGGCTTACCAAGGCAACGATGGGTAGGGGTCCTGAGAGGGAGATCCCCCACACTGGTACTGAGACACGGACCAGACTCCTACGGGAGGCAGCAGTGAGGAATATTGGACAATGGGCGCAAGCCTGATCCAGCCATGCCGCGTGCAGGATGACGGTCCTATGGATTGTAAACTGCTTTTGCACAGGAAGAAACAACGCTACGTGTAGCGTCTTGACGGTACTGTGAGAATAAGGATCGGCTAACTCCGTGCCAGCAGCCGCGGTAATACGGAGGATCCAAGCGTTATCCGGAATCATTGGGTTTAAAGGGTCCGTAGGCGGTTTAGTAAGTCAGTGGTGAAAGCCCATCGCTCAACGGTGGAACGGCCATTGATACTGCTAGACTTGAATTATTAGGAAGTAACTAGAATATGTAGTGTAGCGGTGAAATGCTTAGAGATTACATGGAATACCAATTGCGAAGGCAGGTTACTACTAATTGATTGACGCTGATGGACGAAAGCGTGGGTAGCGAACAGGATTAGATACCCTGGTAGTCCACGCCGTAAACGATGGATACTAGCTGTTGGGAGCGATCTCAGTGGCTAAGCGAAAGTGATAAGTATCCCACCTGGGGAGTACGTTCGCAAGAATGAAACTCAAAGGAATTGACGGGGGCCCGCACAAGCGGTGGAGCATGTGGTTTAATTCGATGATACGCGAGGAACCTTACCAAGGCTTAAATGTAGATTGACCGGACTGGAAACAGTTTTTTCGCAAGACAATTTACAAGGTGCTGCATGGTTGTCGTCAGCTCGTGCCGTGAGGTGTCAGGTTAAGTCCTATAACGAGCGCAACCCCTGTTGTTAGTTGCCATCGAGTCATGTCGGGAACTCTAACGAGACTGCCAGTGCAAACTGTGAGGAAGGTGGGGATGACGTCAAATCATCACGGCCCTTACGCCTTGGGCTACACACGTGCTACAATGGCCGGTACAGAGAGCAGCCACTGGGCGACCAGGAGCGAATCTATAAAACCGGTCACAGTTCGGATCGGAGTCTGCAACTCGACTCCGTGAAGCTGGAATCGCTAGTAATCGGATATCAGCCATGATCCGGTGAATACGTTCCCGGGCCTTGTACACACCGCCCGTCAAGCCATGGAAGCTGGGGGTGCCTGAAGTCGGTGACCGCAAGGAGCTGCCTAGGGTAAAACTGGTAACTAGGGCTAAGTCGTAACAAGGTAGCCGTACCGGAAGGTGCGGCTGGAACACCTCCTTTCTAGAGCC